>CAZOFD010000001.1:0-92926 GCA_964579135.1 uncultured Ruminococcus sp.
TACTCAGATGACCTACGGCTTCTCTCGTGACGACGCAGGCAAGTTCCTCGACGCATACTACGATGCAAAGATCTTCGAAAACGATCCTTTTGCAAAACTCGACCAGGTCGGCGTAGGCAAACTGATGAAGATGGCTTGCAACGACGGTCGCGCAAACAACGCACACCTGCACGTCGGTATCTGCGGTGAGCACGGCGGCGACCCCACGTCCGTTGAGTTCTGCCACGCTCTCGGTCTTGATTACGTCTCCTGCTCTCCTTTCCGTGTTCCGATCGCTCGCCTCGCGGCAGCTCAGGCAGCACTGAAGTAATAGCGGTTTGAGTACGGATTTTGATTCGGGGCAAACCCAAATATCAAAATCACATTAGAAAAATCGACCTTGCGGATCTGATCCGCAAGGTCTTTTTTGTGCGAAGTTTTCAGGCATACGGTTTTCGGCTGTAAAACCCGAGGGGACGTTCTGCAACGAAAAAGCCGTGCCGAAGCGCAATCAAAATCGCGTTTCGGCACGGCTTTTTTCATATTCGCTTTTAGTTTGCCTTTGCTTTGTTCCCCTAAAACGTCAGCTGAACAGCAGCATCGCCAGCGCGCTGATAGCCAAAAGCACCAACAAACAAGGCAACACTATTACCAAAAAAGCAGCGACGAGCATAGCGAACTTGTCGGAAGCACCGACCTTGTTTTCCTCCATTGCCTCGGCAAAACGCTTTTCGTCTTCTTCGGTAGCCTTGCGAAGTTTTTTCTTAAAAAACAGCATTGTGTGCTCCTTTGCGATAATTTGACGTTTAAGTGGAGTAATTCGGCTGCAAAGCACGAATCACGGTGCGGCGGGCAAACGAAACTTACGAAATCACGCGTCTCTTTCGCTGTGGGCAACTTTTTACGTCAAACAGATAGTTGCCGTTATCGTCGAGCTTTTTGTCAAGGAAGTGACAAGCGACAAAATGCCCGGGCTCGACCTCGGTAAGCGGCGGCGGTACGCGCTTGCACTTGTCGCAAGCCATATAACAGCGCGTGTGGAACTTACATCCGGACGGCGGCTTTATCGGGCTCGGAATGTTACCCTCGAGAATAATTCTCTCCTTGGAAAGGCTGTCGGGGTCCGTTGTCGGTATCGAGCTGAGAAGAGCGATCGTATACGGATGACGAGGATCGGAGAACAGCGTATCTGTCTCGGCTACCTCGACCATATTGCCGAGATACATTACGCCGATACGGTTGGAGATATATCTTACGACCGAAAGGTTATGAGATATAAAGAGATACGTAAGTTTTTCTCTCTCCTTCAGATCCTGCAACAGGTTGATTATCTGAGACTGTATCGAAACGTCAAGTGCGGAAACGCATTCGTCGCAAACCACAAACTTGGGGTTGACAGCCAAAGCGCGCGCGATACAAATACGTTGGCGTTGACCGCCCGAAAATTGGTGCGGATAGCGATTGTACATATAATCCTGCAGACCGCAAGCGCGCATAACGGAGAATACGTGCTCTTTCATCTTGGGAGAGCCGGGCTTGTAAAAATTGTGAGTTATAAGCCCCTCTTCGATGATCTGCCCGACGGTCATTCTCGGGTTGAGCGAGGAATACGGATCTTGGAAGATGATCTGGAGATCTTTGCGCAGGTGGCGCATTTCCTCTTTGGTCAATCGAGCCAGATCGATACCATTATCAAGCATCTCCTCGTAACGGCAGAATTCTCCGTCGTTTGCGAATTCGCTCTTTAAAGCCGATATTTTCTCGTCCGTAACACGGATAAGCTCGTCGAACTTTTCGCACTCGGCAACGAGTTTTTCGCGTTTTGCGGCAAGTGCGGCAAGCTCCTTAGCCTTGCTTCGCTCGCCCTTCGTCTTGCCTGCAAGCGCATCGGTTCTCATATCGATATCCGTTACGTCGGATTCGAGTTTTGCTCGCTTTACGGCATATCCGTAACGCTCGAGCAAAAGCTCGGAGCCGCGCTTGGTTTCCTTTACGACAAAACCGCCGAGAACGCTTGCAACGTTCTTAAGCGCCGTTTTTGCCTCGGCAACAGCCAAATTCTTCTCCTGAACTTGGAAAAACGTCGCTTCGTCGCCGAGTTCGTCGCATTTTGCACTCAAAGCAGCCGCTTTTTGTTCCGCAGCACGATATTTTTCGATATAAGCATTCGCCTTGCGAAGCGTATCGAAAACGTATTTCGGTGCCAATTGGTCAAGCGTTCTGCCGTAATACATGGTGCTGCCCGCAGTCTGTTCGTAAATCTGCAAAAGCACTCTGCCGAGAGTGGATTTGCCACACCCCGACTCGCCGACAAGACCGAAAGTCTCGCCCTCGAATATATCTATGGATATATCCTCGTTTGCACGCACGTAAAGTTGCTCTTTTTGGAAAAGGCTCGCTTTGGGCAGGGGAAAATACTTTTTAAGATTCGTTATTGACAACAATTTTTCCATGCTCCTCGCTCCTCCTTTCCGCTTTTTCGGGATAGAAACATCTTATATATTGGTCGTCGGAAACTTTAACGAGATCCGGCTCCTCGCGCATACACTTTTCGGTGCAATACTTGCATCTCGGTGCAAACTTACAACCGACGGGCAGATCGAGAGGATGCGGCACGACGCCGGGGATCGGGTCGAGCTTTTTGCGGTCGTCGTTAAGGCGGGGGATCGAGAACATAAGCCCCTCGGTATACGGGTGGCTTTTTTCGCAATCCGTAAATATCAGTTTGGCGGGCGCCTGCTCAACGACCTGACCGCAGTACATAACGACAACGTCGTCAGCCATTTCGTTTATAACGCCGAGATCGTGCGTTATAAACATAATAGCCGTGCCGTTCTCTCTTTGCAGTTCGTTCATAAGCTTCAGAATCTGCGCTTGGATCGTAACGTCAAGCGCGGTCGTCGGCTCGTCCGCGATAAGAATATCCGGTTTGCAGGCAAGTGCCATAGCGATCATCACGCGCTGACGCATTCCGCCCGAAAGTTGGTGCGGATACTGCTTTGCGACAGCCTCGGGATTCGGTATCTGCACCGCGCGCAGCATCTCTATGCATTTTTTCGCAGCCTCTTTTTTGCTCATACCTTGGTGGATGATAAAAGGCTCCGAAAGTTGCTTTTTGACCGTAAATACGGGGTTGAGGCTTGTCATCGGCTCTTGGAAGATAACGGAGATACGATTGCCCCTGATATGATAAAGTTCTTGCGTCGGCAGGTTGACAAGGTCTTGTCCGTCAAAATTTATCTCGCCGCTTTTTATATATCCGTTTGCGTCAAGCAGACGAAGGATACTCATTGCGGAAACGCTTTTTCCCGATCCGGATTCACCGACGATGCCGAGCGTTCTTCCGCGCTCGATCGAGTACGAAACGTCGTTTACGGCTTTTACCGTACCGTTTCGCGTTTTAAAAAACGTATGCAGATGTTTTACTTCAAGCAACGGCATTATTTTTCCACCTCCGATTTGGGGTCGAGGATATCACGGAGCGTATCTCCGATAATATTGATGCATATGACGGTGATGGCAAGGAAGAGCGCCGGGAACACCCATCTCCACCAGTAGTTTTGAATTACGATGGAGTTCCTGCATCCGTCAAGCATATTGCCCCACGTGGGTCGCGGCAACTTAACTCCGAATCCGAGGTAAGAAAGCGTCGATTCGGTAAGCATACAGGTCGCGAAATCCAGAGTCAACGACACGATTATAACGGAAATAACGTTGGGCAAAATGTGCTTAAAGGCTATCCTGCCCTCCTTTATTCCCATCGATTGCGCTGCAACGACGAATTCCTTTTCTCTCTCGGAGAGGATCTGACCGCGAACGAGCTTCGCAAGACCCGTCCACGACAGCAAGCCGAGGATTATCATAATTATAAATATACGCATATCCTCGCTGAGGCTGCTGCCCTGAAGCACCGCCGACAGCACGAGCGCGAACGGCAGGAAAGGAATCGCCGAGAATATCTCGGTAACGCGCATAAGAAGCATATCGACCCAGCCGCCGAAATAACCGGAAAGGCAGCCTACTATGATACCGATTATCGAGGAGACGATAACGGCAACGGCGCCTATCATCATAGTCATCTTACCGCCGTTCAAAACGCGATTGAACACGTCTCTGCCGAGGTTGTCCGTGCCGAAAACGTAGCCCTTAAGACCCCATTTTCCGACGAGCTCGCCGTTTTTATAAGCGTAGTTTTGGAAGCCCGAGGCAATAACGGTGTCTACCGCGCCCTCCTCGGTAAGTGCTGCGGGCACGTCGGTCTGACCGAGTGCGTCGCCGCCCCACGAGTATACTCTGCCCTTATCGGTGGTAAGGCTGAAGTGGCGGGAGCCTGCGCTTATCGCCGTTATGGTCTCGCCGTCGGCAACCGCGGGTGCGGAGGTAATAACGCCGAGGGATACTATCTCGCCGTCCTCGAGCAACAAAGCGAGCGAGTCGCAGGTTGCCGCAATATCGACGACGCGACGCGAGCCGATATATTCCTCGGTCGGCTGACCGTTGTAATACTTATATTGCCCGTTGCTGCCAACGATAAACTTGCCGTTTTCGTCTATACCGAAAAGGTCGGTGCTCGTAAAGCATATCTTTTTAAGCACGAGCCCGTCGGTCCTTATCGCGCGGTATATCGAATCGAGGTTAAGGCAGTTCGCCATAGCGTTGCCCCAAGCGTAGAGAGTGCCGTCTTTCATAAGGATGGCTGTCATCTGCGAGCCGCAAACAAGTTGGCTGACCTGCGAGACGTCGATCTTGCCGTTTATAAGCTCCGTAGGCTGAGGATATTCGCCGAGGATACGCGCGTCAAGCCCGTACTGGGCGTTTTCGTATTCGCCCCAAGCGTACACCTTTCCGTCGTCGCCGATGGCAACGCAGTGGTCGGTGCCGGCAGCAGCCATAACGATATTTGCTTTTTGCACTTCCTCGGGGACGTTTTTAACGTCTTTTTTCTCAATATCCGAGATAGTGTAATAATATCCCCAAACGTGTACGTTTCCGTCGGAGGAAAGTCCGAGGGTAAACGACCCCTTGGAGGAGATCGAAACCGGGGAAGTTTTCAGTTCTTTAGGTATGCTCATAAGGCTCATAGTGGGAGCAACGTTCGCGTGGAGCGACTCGGTATAGCTCAGATCTATCGGGTTGAGCAACGGGCCGATCGTTACGAACAGGAGCATTATGACGAAAACTATCAAAGCTCCGACGGCAAGCGGCTTTCTGAAAAAGCGCTTGACAGCCAATTTGGATGGGCTGTCGAATCTTTCGTTCGCCACCGTCGTCTCGGCGTGCCTGTCGCCGAGAAACATACGCTTTAACGCAGTGGCGAAGCTCGACGTGCGCTTTGCTTTTTTATTTTCTTTTTTCATTGCGCACCTCACTTTTACTTATTAACGCGAACGCGCGGGTCCGCGATACCGTATGCGATGTCGATAACGAGGTTGCCGAGGAGTCCTATAACGACGTAGAACATCTGTATAAGCAATACAACCTCGAAATCCTTGGTGTTAAGCGACGTTATATAGATCTTACCCATTCCGTTGAGTCCGAATATGTTCTCTATCATAATAGAACCCGAGAATATACCGAGGAACCAACCGATAACGAGAGTTATTATCGGGATAAGGGCGTTACGCCAAGCGTGGCTGTATACGACGATCTTCTCGCGCAGACCTTTGGCGCGAGCGGTG
This sequence comes from uncultured Ruminococcus sp., assembly GCA_964579135.1. Lineage (GTDB taxonomy): Bacteria > Bacillota > Clostridia > Oscillospirales > CAG-272 > CAG-390. The sequence continues at coordinate 5,658 of CAZOFD010000001.1, forward strand.
CGTATGCAGTCCATATTGAGCGCCTCGGTCATAGCGGCGCGCACGTAGCGGGTCATACCGCCGAGCGAAGACACGGTCATAACGATTATGGGCAGCGCCATATAATGGAGCTCGTCCAAGAACTTTTTAATACCCGTGTAGTCGGAGCCGGGCGTTTTCATTCCCGATACGGGGAAGATGTTGAGGTCGGCGCCCGTAAGCTTTAAGATGCCTTGGCGCAAAACTATCGAAAACAGCCATATAAAGACTATCGCCACAATAAACACCGGCAAACTGTATCCGATGATCGTGGCTGTCTGTATAGCCGTGTCGCGCTTGGAGCCGCGCTTTCTCGCGCAAAAGATACCGAGCGGTATCGTTATACCGAGCGCTATTATCGTCGATATGATATTTATAAACACGGTATTGCGCATCGGCTCTTTTATAAGCTCGATAGCGCTTTGGTCATTTTCGTAGCTGTAGCCGAAATTCCCTTGCAGGATACCGTTGTAGTGCCCGTTTATCGGAACTACGCCGAGCCACCCGAGATAGCGAACGAACACGTTTTGATCGAGCCCCAATTCCACTCGCAGCTCTTCGATCTTTCGCTCGAACCCCTCGGGGTCCTGCTTATACGCGCTTTTATAGTTTTCAGCCTCGGCTCTGGCACGGTCAAACGGGATCATTGCATACACGAGATACATCAGTATAGACAAGATAAGAAAGACAACTACAAGATATCCCAACCGTTTCAGTATATACTTTCCCATAGAAAACTCGCTTTCTTTGTTTTTACAAGGGCGTTCGCAGCCCGTTTTTTCTTGTACCCTCTGAGATCGGGCACCATTTACGCGACAAGCGCCGGCGACCGCCGTGCGATACGCTCGCCCGTCGCGATATGCCCGCTTTCAGAAGATACAAGCGAAAGGGGCAACCTTACGGCTGCCCCATAACGAGTTAGTTTTCGTTTATGCGAAAAACCGTTAATTACTCGGCGTTTTTAATGGTGCAATAGAGGATAGCATCCGAAGCTTGGAAGAACGGATTCGTCTTAAAGCCCTCGATCTTGGTGTTGTAAAGGTCGAAGTAATAGTTGGAGTAAAGCGGAATGTCGGGCAAGAGCGCATTCCATCTTTCGACGTATGCCTTCCACCATTCGTTATACTCAGCTTCGGTCGTTGCGTCGTATACCATTGCCATAGAGATATAGTCCATACCGAGCTTGCCGCCGGATGCCGTAACAGCCTCGGCGTAGGTCATCTTGGTGTGGTTGCCCTCTGCGTCGTAGTAGGGGAACGCAACGTCGTACTCGTCGTACAGCTTATTTGCGGAATAATCGAAGTAAGACTCGTCAAGCGACCAGTTGAACGAGTAATCGTAAACTGCGGTGTTCCATCCGGTTGCAAGGTTAAACATACCGTAGGTGGGGGTTCCGCTGTAACCGTAAGAGGGCTCGCGGTAGATCTCGCCGAGGAGCTTGTTAAAGTCGCCGACGGATGCGCGAACTACCATACCGATAGCATTAACGTTGTCGGTGTTTACAAGGCGAGCGTTGAGCATCTCGGTAATATCGTTAGGCGTGGTGCCGAACCAGTTAATAACGAGAGGCATATAGTAATCGTCGCCGATCTTAACGGTCTTGTAAACGACGCCGTCGGTGTTCTCGACGGATGCGTAGGTCTTGTTTACGCCGCCGCAAGCCTCAGCCTCCTCTGCGGTCAGCTTCTTGTATCTGACTGCGTCAACGCCGGTCTGTCCGGCAACGTAAGCTTCACCCTTGGAGTTGTATACCCAGCCGTCGTCCTCGAGGACTTTCTTTGCGTTTTCAACGGAGAAAGAGTAGTCTATAAGGTTGATGCTGTCCTTAACCGCTTTCCACATAGTGAAGTCGGGAGAGTAAGGCCCGTAGATAACGGTACCGTAACCGCCGGTAAAGGAGTTTGCGAACTCGGAAGTGTTAAGAACGTACGCAACAGCCTTACGTACGGAAGCGAACATTGTGGGGGAGAAGTCGCATTCGAACTCGACTTTGCCGTAGCCCGCTCTCTGGTAGTGAACTTCGGCATACTTGCCGTTGCTTGCGTCGATAGCCGCAAGAGCCGCGTTGGTGTCGGAACCACCGGTAATACCGGAGATGATGTCTACGCCGCCCGCTTTGAACTCGTCAAGCTGAGTTTCGGAAACGACTTTCTTATAAACGACTGTCTTGATGGAAGGCTTTTGACCCTCGTAGTTGCCCTGATAGTAGGTGTTGATCTCGAGAGTTGCTTCTTTGGTGCCATTGTTCCATTCTTTGATGACGTAAGCGCCGGAGAAAGGGTACTTGGTAGTATCGTATCTCGCGTCGGAAACGTGATCCTTTTTAGCGTAGATACCGTCGCTGTTCTTGTCGTACCAGTTGCCGGTGATGTAGCAACCGTTGCCGTCGTCTTTAATATCGGCACCCTCGCCGAGGATCAGACCCAAAGAGTAGGGAGATACGGCGCCGTAGGTGAACGCGTAGTAGTAAGGATAGTATCCCGCAGCTGCGTCGACGGTCATAGAGAACTTGTAGTCTCCGAGCAGGCGAACGCCGGTGAATACCTTGGAAGGCTCGACGTAAGCATTTTCCCACTTGGTGCTCCAAGCGGCTTCGTCAAAGATCTTGCCGGCGTCCTCGGCACTCTTTTTGGCTGCTGCGAGAGCTTCTGCCTTAGCTGCTGCCTTAACGGCTGCGTAGTCCTTTTCGCCGTCGTATGCGCTAAATGCATCGTATCCTACGAAAGTCTGACCGGTTTTAGCGGGGTGTGAAGCACTCTTAACGACAGGGGACGAGTACGCAAGGATATACGCAACGTAGTTTACGGCTTTGACGTCGCTGCCGTCGCTGAACTTAAGCCCCTCGTTGAGTTCGATGGTAATAACGTAGTTACCGTCGGCGTCCTCAGCTTCGGTGTGACTCTTGACCGCGGTCTTGTTCCACGAATAAGAGCCGCCCATATCTTTTTCCATAGTCGAATAACCGACCGTAAGGCGGTTGATAGCTTGGTCGGAAGAGCCTGCGCTGGAGCCGCCCCACCCCGGGAAACGGAAGTCGCCCGAAAGCTCGGTGATGTCACCGATTACGACCTTATTCGCGTTCTTTGTTATGTCTTCGTCGTCTTTGTTGCAAGACGTGAGACCGGCAACACAAGCCACGACCATAACGAGCGACAATGCAAGAGCAATAATCTTCTTGGTCATTTCAAATTCTCCTTTTAATATATCGATATGCGGGAAATCGCCGCGGTCGCGCCGCCCGTCGCCCCTGTCGCGACCGGCTCGCACTCGCTTACGCAACGACCGATGCGAAATCCTGCATATTGCGTTTTGTTAAGTTTATCACGCCCCGACAAATTTGTCAAGCGGTTTTGTGATTTTTTCGCATATACGATGTATAAAATGTGAAAATAAAGCGACGCGGGTTGCATTTTCGTTCACTTTCGGCGGCAAAACGTGTATAAAAACGATACGTTTCGCACCGCTTGACTTTTTTTGCGCGCCGAGCATAGCGGAAAATGAAATTTCGCCGCGCGAAAAATTCATTTTCGTCCCGCAGCACCGCCCGCGTCACCCGGCAAGGTGCATAACGTCGATAAGCAGCACGCGGGCAAGCCCGTAATACGCCACAACGGCAACGAGGTCGTTTATCGTCGTGATAAGGGGCCCCGAAGCCACGGCAGGGTCTATACCTATCTTTTGAAAAGCCATAGGTATCGCCGTGCCCGCAAAGGCGGATATAAGCATAGCGAGAGCCATAGCCGCGCCGAGACAGCCCGAAACGGCAAACGCAAACGTCGGCGCGTTCCCGAGCGGCAGCCACAGATAAAGACCGATGACGGCGAACGAAAGCAAGCCGAGTATAAGACCGTTGGCAAAGCCGACGCAGGTCTCTTTCGCTATCAGCACCCTGCCCTTGCGCGAAGATATCTTTTCGTCGGTCAAAACGCGAATGGCAACGGCAAGCGACTGCGTGCCGACGTTGCCCGCCATATCGAGTATCATCGACTGGAAACACATAATGATCGGCAGCTGCCGCACGACAGCCTCGAACACGCCGACGACGGACGAGACGACGAGCGCCAAGCCGAGCAGCACCACGAGCCACGGCAAGCGCTTTATAACGCTGCGCGGTATCGGCTCCGAAAGCTCCTCCTCGGACGAAAGTCCGGCGAAGCGCGCGTAATCCTCGCTGAGTTCGTCCTCGACGACGTCGACGAGATCCTGCGCGGTGATAACGCCTATAAGTTTGTTGTCGTTGTCGAGAACGGGGACGGAATCCTCGGAATAGTCGCGCAGGGCGGATATGCACTCGTCGACCGCGCTGCGGGCATAAACGTATGGGTAGGAGCAGCTCATAATATCCTCGAGCTTCGTGCCCTCCCGCGCTATTATAAGATCCTTGAGATCTATCGCTCCGCAATACGCGCCCTTTTCGTCGACAACGTATATCGTCGCGATATTGTCGTTTTCCGCCGCTTGGCGTATAAGGCTCGCCATCGCCTCTTTTATCGTCGCGCCGTCGTTTATCTCGACGTAATTGGCGGACATACGGCTGCCTATCTCGTCGTCGCCAAACGAATTGAAAAGCTTTATCTCCGAGCGGGTCTCGTCGTCCATAAGGTCGATGACGGAGTCGCGCTCGGGCTTCTCCATTTCGCGCAAAACGTCGACGGCGGTCGCCGTTTCGGCGTGCGAAAGCACGTCGACGCGCTTTTTGATGTTCAGTTCCCGCACGTAGTCGAGCATATCGGGCGAATACTCGAGTATATTCGCAAGCGACTCGGAATCGAGCACGTTATAAAGCCGCGCCCTCTCCTCGCGCGAGAGCGAACCAAGAGCCAACGCCACGTCGTTCTCATGGTACGAAAGCACCTTTTCGCGCAACAGCTTGGGCGAAAGGCTGCTGCGCACCGCGGAGACGATCTCCGCGCCGTAATCCGACATAACGGCGAGAGACGCGCCGTCGTTTTGTATCGTTTTTTTCTCTTCCATTACCTCTGCCTCCTTATCTTGCGCCAAGGCAGGGCGGCAATGCCGCCGCGGGGTGTCGCCCCGCCGTTGCCCGCGCAACTCGTTGTCTTTGTAATATCAGGAAGTCGGCAATGGCTCCTCGGTATCGCAATACCGATATTACGGTGTGAAACGCGAGAATCCGACCGGTCGGCTCACACCGAAACTCATACGCCACCGAGGCACCCTGCCACTACTTCGACCGCCGCCGTCCATATTCTCACCTCTCTTTTCGCTTATCTAAAAAGTCACTGCGTTTTTCGCTCGGCGCAACGCGGCAAACTCACGTCTTGCCGGCTGCCGAGGGCATTTCGCTCGCGTTCCGAGAAAAATGCGCCGCGCGCACACTTGAAGCGACGCGCAATGCGCCGCGCGAAAAACTTACTCGTATAAATATGATATCACTCCTTGCGGATTTTGTCAATCTTTTTGTTGTTCGACCCGTTTGCCGCCGTTCGTCGAGGTTATCTTGCCCCAAACGTGCGCGGCGATACGCCCAAAGCGCGCAAAAAGCTCGTAAAACGCAAGTCTAAAGCCGAAAACGCTTGCAAAACGAAAAGCGACGGTAAAAAGTCGCGCTCGCGCGTCGGATGCCAAAAGCCTTAACGCAAAAAGCCGCGCGCAAACCCGGCGTCCGCGCGCGACTCATATACTTTTCGAATAGTTTCGATTTTTTTGCTCGAAAATACGGCTTTTATTTTAAAATGCCGCTCAAAAATATCTCGACGCCTATGGCGATAAGGATTATTCCGCCGAGGATACTTGCCTTGCCCGCCAAGCGCGTGCCCGCCTTTTTGCCTATAAAAAGCCCCGCCATACATATTATAAAGGTAACGACCGAAATGATAAGGGATGACGCGAGTGCCTCGAGAGGACCGTATTTTACGGTATCGAGCCCGACGGACAATGCGTCTATCGACGTCGCCACGCCCTGCAAAAGCAGTGCGCCGAAGCCGAGACTGCCCGTCGCCTCATTCGTTTCGCCGCGCGACTCGAATATCATCTTGCCGCCGATAAAGCACAGCAAAACGAGCGCTATCCACGGCACGACCTTTTCGAAAACGCCGAAAAAGCTCAGCACCGTCTTAACGCAGACCCACCCCGCCATCGGCATAAACGCCTGAAAAAAGGCGAATGTGCCCGCAATCGCGCACATTCTGCGCACTCGCATCCTCGGCTCGTTCAGCCCGTTTGCGAGCGAAACCGAGAACGCGTCCATTGCAAGCGCGACCCCGAAAAGTAAACTCATAATATAAAATTCGATATCCATTTTCCGTCCCCCGTCGGCGGCAACGCCGAACGGCTCTTTCGTTCCGTGATTTTGCGTGTATTTTATCATTTTATCAAACGGGCGACCTTTTGTCAATACCGATAAGTTTTATTTACCCGATTAAAAAAAGTTCTTGACTTGCGGTGCGCCGTAATGTATAATCAATACATCTGCCCGTAGCACAGCCGGATAGCGCGTCAGACTCCGACTCTGAAGGTCGCAGGTTCGAATCCTGTCGGGCAGGCCAAATATCGGTCGGCAGCATACAGCCGCCTCGGGGACCCCTCAATCGGGGTCCCCGTTCTATTGCCGCAAGATCGCGCCAAAGCCCGCGCGGCACAAAAAACTTGCGCGAATTTGCGGGCAAGCGACAAATTATTTTGAGTTTTTTGCGTTCTGCTCTTGACAAGCCGCTTCGAAATAAGATATAATATACAATGTCATTGTGTATTGGCGAGTCAGCGATCAAGCTCAAAGTATCGATCGCTTCCGAAACCACAGCCAAGGGAGGTGCCAAAAGAATGCTCAGAACCTATCAGCCCAAAAAGCGTCAGCGTCAGAAAGAACACGGCTTCAGAAAAAGAATGAAGACCAAGGACGGCAGAAACGTTTTAAAGAGAAGACGCGCTAAAGGCAGAAAGCAGCTTTCCTACTGATCACGTACCGATCCGATCGATCGAGATCGCATCGGGCTGCTTACCTATTTTGTTTGAAATAACCGGCGACCGCAGAACGCTTCTGACACTGTCGCCGGTTATTTCGCAATCTGCCCTTTTACCATTATCCGTCATCCGCGCGCCGCGCGCGAAAGCGGTCGCTCTTGCAGCCGTGCCACGCGCCGCAAGCAAGCGAAAAACACGTGCATCCGCACTGAATCATCACACGGAAGTGCCACTTTGCAGCAATGAAAAACACAGCGATCAAAGAAAATCATCTTTTTAAAAAAGCATATTCGAAGGGCGAGCGCGCCGCCGGAAAGTATATCGCGATATACGCCCTGCGCGACAAAGCCGCATACCGCATACGTCGAGCCGACCCATGCCACAGATCGGTAAATCGGCTCGGGCTGACCGTCGGCAAGCACGTCGGCGGCGCAGTGGAGCGCAACCGCGCCAAGCGCCTTATGCGCGAGGCATACCGGCTGACCGAAGCGGAACTTTGCGTAAAGCACGGCTACCTGCTCGTTATCGTGGCAAAAGACGCCGTTTTATCCGCGTCGTCGACAGACGTCGGGCGCGAAATGCGGCGGCTTTTAGATCGTTTGGGGCTTTTATCCCCGTGCGAGGCACAGTCTTCGCCCGACAGATGAAGCACTTATGCATCCTGCTGATTCGTTTTTATCGCAAGTACGTCTCTCCCCTTAAACGAAATCCGACCTGTCGGTTTACGCCGACTTGCTCTGCCTATGCCCTCGAGGCATATCAAAAACGAGGCTTTTTCGTCGGTACCGTTTTAACGGCTCTGAGGATCCTGCGGTGCAATCCGTTTTGCGCCGGCGGCTACGATCCCGTGCCCGAGCACGGTCTGATCAATCGGAAAAAGAGGGACGAACGGGCGAACGACGACGATACGCAATATTCAACAAACGACGGGAGGTCTCCGACTCGGTCGGACATTGATGATCTATGAGTTTCATTTACAAATGGATAGGAACTTTTCTCGGGTGGCTTGACAGCCTGACAGGCAGTTACCTCTTTGCGCTTTTCCTTTTTGCGCTTATAGTCGAGGCACTGATGCTGCCCTTTGCAATCAAACAGCAAAAAAACACGATCAAGCAAGCGTCGCTTCGCCCCAAAGAACTTGCCATACGCAAAAAATACGCCGGGCGAAACGATCAGGCGACACAACAAAAAATGTCGCAAGAGATACAGGAGATGTATCAAAAAGAGGGCTACAATATGATGGGCGGTTGCCTGCCGCTTTTGATCCAGTTGCCCATAATTATGATACTTTACAACGTAGTTATAAATCCTTTGCAATACGTCTGCGGCGTAAGCTCCGAGGCGATAAGCGCGCTGAATACTTTTCTCGGCGAATCGGCTACCAAGGGCTCCATTGCGCTTTTGGATAAACTCGGCAGCGTAGACCTCGGGGCGTTCGGCGCGGTCGAGGGCAACGCCGCGTTCGCGCAGGAATTTACCGCCGCGATAGACAAAGGGCTGCCCAATTTCAAATTTCTCGGTCTTAACCTCGCCGACACGCCGTCGATCGGATCGCCGAGTTGGTTGCTCGTTATCCCCGCGCTGACCTTTATAGTTTATTTCGCAAGTATGAAGCTCAGCCGCAAGATGAGTTATCAGCCCACCGACGCAAACGGCAAGCAGGACAAGCAAGCCGGCTGCTCCAACGCCGTTATGGACGTTTCGATGCCGCTGATGAGTGTTTTCATCACTTTCACCGTACCCGCGACGATCGGCGTTTACTGGATCTTTAAGAGTATGCTCGGCACTCTCAAGCAGTTCATCGTCTCTCGCGCGATGCCCCTGCCGAAATTCACGGAAGAAGATTACCGCGCCGCAGAGAAAGAATACGCAGGCAAAACCGGCAAAAATCGCTCCGCTAAAGTAAACTTCGAACTCAATCAATCGAACCCCAACTCCATCGCCCGCCTTGACGACGAGGACTACGTAACCGCCGAGGATATGGAAAGACTCAGAGAAAAGCTCGACCCGAAGCCCGTCGCCGCCGAGTCCGACGAACCGAGCGCCGACGGAGAACACAAGCGCGAGGAGAGCATCTCTCCCGTCGGCGACGCACCGCTGAAAGACGAGAGCGACAAACCCGTTCACAAAAATAAACGTCGCTTCGGCGAAAAAAAGAACAAATAAACCGCACTTTCGACTTTAACGTTTTATGATTGTATGAGGATAATATCGTGAAAAAAGAAATTTCGATCAAAGCAAAAACGCTTGACGAGGCGATAGCAAAAGCCGCAGAGACCCTCGGCGTACCCGCCGAAAAACTCACGATCAAGGAGATCGCCAAGGCGAAAAAAGGCTTTTTCGGCATCGGCGCGGCGGACGCGGAGATAATCGCTTCGTACGAAAGCGTCGAAGAAAAAAGCACTTGCGACAACGTTGCCGCAAGCGAGAAAAACGTATGCCCTCTCTCCCCCGCGGGCAAAAGCGCACTCGACTTTATAACCGGGATCATCGCCGATATGGGGCTCAAAGCAAATGCGGAGGCGGTGTCCTCCGAAAACGGCGAGACCGTTATAAACGTCACCGGCGACGGCGCCGGCATCCTTATCGGTCACCACGGCGAAACGCTCGACGCGCTCCAATATCTCGCGACTCTTGCCGCAAATCATCGCGAAAAAGGCGAAAAAAGAGAATATACGAGGATATCGCTCGACGTCGAGGGCTACCGTGCGAAGCGCGAAGAAATCCTGCGCGCTTTGGCTCGCAAGCAAGCGGCACGCGTTCTTAAATACAAAAAGAGCGTTATGCTCGAGCCGATGAACCCCTACGAACGCAGGATCATTCACTCGGAGATACAAAACATCGAGGGTGTTTCCACCAACTCCATCGGCAGCGAAAGCAACCGCAAGATAGTAATTTATCTCGATTGCGGCAAAAAGAACGTCGAAGATTAACGCAAAAAGCGGAGCCCTGCGGCTCCGCCCGGCGGACTGCCGCGCAACAGCGCGTCGGTCCGCTTTTTGAGGTGAAAATATGAAAGATTTTAAAATCGAAACGGATACCGTCGCCGCGGTCTCGACCCCGCACGGCAAAGGCGGAGTTGCGCTGATACGGATCAGCGGTCCTCACGCGTTCGACGTTGCCGAACGGGTATTCAAGCCGAAAAGCGGTGTGCCGCTGCGCGAATGCGGGATGCGGCGCGCAATCTTCGGCGAAGTCAAAGACCCCGATACCGGCGAGGCGACGGACACCGCCATCGCCACACTCTTCGCCGCCCCCGCCTCTTTTACGGGCGAGGATACGGCGGAGATCTCGTGCCACGGCGGCATACTCGTCACCCGTGCGGTGCTCGCCGCCTGCCTTGCGGCAGGGGCACGGCAGGCGGAAGCCGGCGAATTTACGCGCCGTGCGTTTGCTCTCGGCAAGATATCCCTCCCCGAAGCAGAGTCGCTCGGTATGCTGCTCGACGCCGGTAACGACTCGCAAATGCGTCTCTCGCGCTCGGGTCTCTCCGGCTCGCTGGCTCGCAAATGCGACGACCTGCGCGAAGAGATAACCGAGCTTCTCGCCGACGTTAACGCACGGCTTGACTTTCCCGAGGAAGATCTGGGCGAGATAGAACCTAGTGAGGTCGAGTCAAGACTGCTCGACCTCAAAAACGACGTCGCCGCCCTCGGAGAGACGTACAGAGCCGGCAGAGCCGTCGCCGAGGGTATACCCACAGTCATCTGCGGCAGAACCAATGCGGGGAAAAGCACGTTTTACAACCGCCTCGTCGGGAGTGACGAGGCGATCGTTACCGACGTCGAGGGAACGACTCGCGACGTTCTCACCTCCTCCGTCGGGTTCGGTGGGGTAACCTTGCTCTTGTCCGACACCGCGGGCATAAGAAACGACGTTGCGGACGCCGTGGAAGCCATCGGTGTCGATCGCGCGCAAAAAAAGATCGACGAAGCCGAGCTTGTCTTCTTTTTGATAGACGGCACCCGCGAGCCGAACGAGGGCGACGTCGCTCTCGCCTCGCGCCTTTGTGCCTCGCACGCGATCGTGTTCGCTCTTTTAAGCAAATCCGACGTCGCGGGCGAGCCGAACGCCGCCGCGTTGCGCCTTTGGTCGTCTTTTGAAAAGCGGTTCGAGATTTCCGCTCAAAGCGGCAAAGGAATACGCGAACTTGCCGAAGCGGTATCGCAAACGTATCTTTCCGCAGATATCGACGTCGAGCACGACGCCGTAATAAGCAACGCACGCCAGCACGAAGCGATCAAAGCGTGCGAAAAAGCGGTCGCCCTCGCGTACGAAGCCGTAGCGCAAAACTTTCCTCTCGACGTGAGCGCCGTTTGCCTCGAGGACGCGCTTCGCGCTCTTTGCGAGCTTGACGGGCGCGGTCACGGTGCGGTCTCCGCAGACGTTATAGACTCGATCTTTTCGAGATTTTGCGTCGGAAAATAATCGGCGCGTTGTCGCGCCAGCAATAAGCTGCGAAAAGCAATCTGCACGCAATTTCGTCTCGCAGAAAGCAAAAAACATACCGCTTACGACGTACTCGACCGCTTTTTCGGTAAAATCGGCGCTTTATCGCCCTCTCTCCGCATATGCCGCACCGCATATGCGGAGATTTTTTGTTTGCGGGCACGAAAATCACCGCGCTTGCGATCGGATCTTTTATATTCCGTCAAAGCGGCGTTGCCTCGGCATACGCTCGGATAAATCCGCCCCGAAGCGCACCTGGTCATATCTTCGCCACGCCTTACCGTCGTCTTGCCCGACGCGAAAAACACGATTTTTATCCGTCGAGGGGCAAACTCGCCCCCGGAGAAAGCTCGCGCCGCTGCCACTCCGCCCGGTACCAAAGTTTTTTGCTTTTTCGGTTGAAATAACGAAAAGCATATGATATAATGTACGCATACGCGACTTTCGACAAAACGCGCCAAACGTCGCAACGCGCCGCAGACTACGCCGATACGCGCTTTCCCGAGCGTAGCGAAACAACGTTTCGCACAATGCGGCGCGCCTTTTATAAGCGGCGCGGAGTCTGCTTTTAAACGCATCGAAAACGATCGAGAACGGTAATTTAATATGATATTTTCTTTTTTTAAAAAACATCTGAGATCGCTTTTACTCGTATACGCGATATTTGTCTTCGCCGTATCCGTATCGGCGGAGGACGTACTGCCGCCGATAGACATTCCGCAACCCGTAGCCGTCAAATCCGTCAAACTTACGACGTTACCCGCAAAAACGCGCTACTTCGTCGGAGACGACTTTTCGCCCGACGGCGGTGTCATCACGGTGGAATATGACAACGGCACGAAAAAAGAGGTCAAACTCTCCTCGTCGTACTGTTCGGGCTTCGACTCCTCGAGCGAAAAAGAATTGACGATAACGGTCTCTTACCTCGGCTTTACGGATACGTTTTCGGTATCCGTGCGCGAACCGCGCGTGCAAAGCGTAACGATGACGTCGCTCCCGACTAAAAGACAATATTTTGTCGGAGACGCATTTTCGCCCGACGGCGGCATTATCACGGTAAAAAAGGACGACGGCTCCTCCGAAAAAGTTAAGCTGACGGCGGCTATGTGCAAGGGTTTTACCTCAACTGCGGCGGGCGAGGTGACCGTCACCGCCACGTATCTCGGCTACGATATGCCCTTTTCGGTAACGGTCAAAGAGCCGCGCGTTACGAAGCTTGAGGTCACGTCCGCTCCCGCCAAGGCCCTTTACTATACCGGCGACGCATTCGACAGCTCGGGGCTCGTTATCCACGCGATATACGATAACGGAGACAAAAAGAACGTAACGGAAGACTCTGTACTGTCCGGCTTCGATTCCGCCACCGAGGGGGCAAAAACGCTGACCGTCACCTATACCTCCGACGGTCAATCGTTCTCCGTAACGATCAAGATAAAGGTCGTCAAGCTCGAAATAGCAAAGGTGGAGATCGCCTCTTTGCCGACGAAATCCGTCTACACCGAGGGCGAGGTCTTCTCCCCCGCGGGACTTACGTTCAACTTTATATATAACAGCGGCAAGACCGAAAAAATGGACTATGCGGATATCGGCGACGTCAAGTTCGGCGAATTCGACAGCGAAACTCTCGGCAAAAAAAAGGTCACCGTCACCTGCCTCGGCTATAATTTCGAGATCGAGGTCGAAGTACGCCTGTCCGAAAATCACGTACACCGCGAGAGCGAGCTGATACGCGACGTCGAGCCGACCTGCGAGAGCGACGGATTCGCTTACACGGTTTGCACGGTGTGCGGGACCGTAGTGTCGGAGCAGGTGTTGCCCGCGTTGCCGCACGCTTGGAACGGCTGGGTTACCGACCGCGCCCCCTCCGGCGAAGAAGAGGGACACCGCAGCCACACCTGCCTTATGTGCGGCAAAACGGAAGAAGAAACTATGGGCAAGCTCGTTTCGGTGCTTGAATGCGACGGTTTTTTCGCCGCGTTGCCCGATGGAGAGTATTTCCCTTTCGGCACGTCTTTTAAGGCAAGCAACCATTTTGCCGACCTTGCGGAGCTTACCGTCTCCTCTTTCGCCGAGATAGCCGACGCAGCCGGCGCAGGAGCGCCGTTCGCCGCTTTTCGCATAGAATTTTTCGATGAGTACGGCAACTCGCTCACGTTTGAAAACGTTACGTTTTCCTTTCCCATCGCCGGCGAAGAATATTCGGATATCACGCTTTTCGCGAACGGCAATCAATCAAAGCACTCATTCGGTGACGGCAAGATCTCGTTTTGCGCCGACAGCGACGCCGTCGTTTTCGTTGCCGGCAATCTGCCCGAGCCCGCACCCGTCCCGTCCGAAACGACAAACGCACAGTCAAACGGCGCGGCAAAAGGCTCGTCCGCCGCATTTACCGCCGCGATGATCGCCGTATCCGTCGTTGCGGTCGCGATTATGCTCGCACTGCTCTACGTTCACGTTATCAAAAAATATTACTGATACGCAAAGATCCGCAAAAAAGGCACTCCGCGCTCGCGTCTCGGTCGTATTGACGGTCGTATCGTTTTCTCTTTTCGTAGTTTCGTCCGTTTTGCGCTCGCCGCGTTCGATCCTCAAAAGACGAACGAAACGCCGTATGGGCTTCTATCACAAAACAAGGCAGAGCCAATAAACGAACCCGTATACCGTGCCCGCCAACGTGCCGTATAACAGCACGGGACCCGCAACGGTAAATATCTTCGCCCCGAGCCCCAAAACGAAGCCCTCGTCTTTCGAGTCTATCGCGGCGGACACCACCGAATTCGCAAACCCCGTTATCGGCACGAGCGTGCCTCCGCCCGCGTACTTTGCCGCAACGTCAAAACACCCGAGAGACGTTAGGATCGCGGAGGCGAAAACCAATACGACGGACGTAAGCAGCGCGCCGTCTTCCGCACCGATACCGAGCGAGCTCCAAATCATATTCATCGCCTGCCCCAAAGCGCATATGGCGCCGCCGACGACAAAAGCGCGACGAAGATTCGCCCCATGCGGCGAGCGCGGCGCATGAGCTTCGACGTATTTTTTATAATTTTTTCGGCTGATATTCATATTTCCTCTTTCCTACCGTTTCTATATGCGTCTCTTCGCGCACTGCGCGCGCCGAGCCGCGAACATTCGGCAAAATCGCGCAAGCGCCGACTTTGCAAAACGTTGTTACGACAAAAATCAAAAGGTCAAAGGTCTTTAAATTATGGAAAAACTCTCTTCTTTTTTTGAAACCGCGTCGGAAAAGATCGAACGATTCGGCGACGCCGCCTCTGTCTATTTAAAACAAAAAGCGATCGAGACCGAGCGCGACGAGCATTATAAGACTCTCGGCAAACTGACTTATCGCAAGCTCTCCGAGAGCGAAGATACGACCGCGGAAATAAACGCCGAGATCGAGCATATCCGCGCCCTGAACGAACGCCTTGCCGATCTGCAAAAAGAAAAAAACAAAAACAAAAGCACCGACTGAAGCGAGCGAGACGATATCCCGCCTGCGAGCGGCGCGACCACAACGTCGCGCCGCTCGCTTTTTACCGTTACAAAAAGCTCTTCATTTTTTCTACCGCGCTCTCCTCAAACGCTGCGACCTCTTCGGCAAAATCCGCAATCTCCTTTGTGCCTCCGCCCTTTTTAAACTCGCTTGTTTTGCGCAAAAGGTCGGTTATCCCCATAGTCGTCCCCTCTATCGTCATCTGAGCCATATGCGAAACGCCGGGATCCGAAGCGACGTTCATCGCAATGCCGATTTTCGCCTCGGTGCGGGTTATCGCATTCTCCTCGCGCGGTCTTTCACCCGCGTCCTCGAGCATTTTCGCGCTTCGCCGAGCCAGTCGCTCGTATTCCTCGAGTTCAGCCGTCAGTTCCGTGCGAAAATCACCCACATCCGTGTGTTTTATAAGACTTATCACGGAATCCGACGCCATTTTTACGTTTTTATAGATATCCCCGAGCAAAGATATCCCGTCTTTGTCGCGTTGCTTTTTCAAATCGGGCATTTTACCTTTTCCCCTCTCTTTTCTTTCGTTATCCGTATAAGATAAGTTTTCCGCATTTCGCGCGATCGATACGACAAAGTTTTTCGGACGCAAAGTTTCCATTTTCGAAAAAATACTTGATTTATTGTCAATATTCTTATATAATGAATGCATCTGTATTCGAAAGGAAACTCCCCGTCGGGAGTTTGGTTTTTAATATGAGCAAAACGGTCGACACGCCCGTAAGAAAAGCCGTTATTCCCGCCGCGGGTCTCGGCACCAGAATGCTTCCGATCGCGCGCGCGGTACCGAAAGAGATGCTTCCGATCGTCGACCGCCCCGCCATATCGTATCTTGTCGAAGAAGCGGCTCGCTCGGGGATAACGGACGTGCTTATCATAACCGGCAGGAACAAAAACGCGATCGAAGACTACTTCGACTATTCGCCCGAATACGAAGCGGCGCTTACGGCAAAGGGGCGCTTCGACGCCGTCGGGGAGATGCGTCGCGACGCCGCGGTAAACGGCGTAAACGTTTTCTTTCTCCGCCAAAAAGAGACGCGGGGGCTCGGTCACGCCGTCGGCTGCGCCAAAAATTTCGTCGGAAACGAGCCTTTTGCCGTGCTGTACGGCGACGACGTGATCTTTTCGGAAAAGCCGGTGACCTTGCAGCTTATCGAACGTTACCGCAAATACGGGCGTGCCGTGTGCGGAGTAAAACACGTCCCGCACGAACTGATAAAAAAATACTGCTCCCTCAAAGCCGCGCCGATACCGGGCGCCGACGGCGAATATTTCGTCGACGATATGATAGAAAAGCCGTCTTGTGACGAGGAGATCTTTTCGGATCTTTCCATCCTCGGCAGAGTTCTTCTTACGCCCGACATATTCGACATCATAGAGAATACCGCCCCCGGCGCCGGAGGAGAGATACAGCTGACCGACGCAATCGCGGTGCTTGCGCGCCGCGTCGGGGTGACAGCCCTCAATTTCGAGGGCGAGAGATTCGACCTCGGCTCAAAGCTCGGATTCCTTTGCGCAAACGTGGTAAAAGCGCTGGAAAGCGGCGAATTGTCCGACGAATTCAAAAAATTTATAAAGCAGACGGCGGAAAAGCTGTAAGCGCTCGCAGGGCGACAAGGCGGATTTTTCCGCCGTGCCGTGCACCGCTCCGCATACGCACTTCCCCGTTACCGAGCAAAATCCCGAAAATTCGAAAGGAAGGAGCCTTCCCCCGCGGCGAGAGCGCCGCAGGAAAGACGCAAAACCATGACGACGAGGATATCGAAAGAAAATTATTATCTCGACATAGCTCAGACCGTTTCGGAGCGCAGCACCTGCCTGCGCCGCAGATTCGGCGCGATAATAGTAAAAGACGACACCATAGTATCCACCGGCTATAACGGCGCACCTCGCGGACGTGCGAATTGCAACGACATCGGCAACTGTTACCGCGAAGCCATCGGCATACCGCGCGGCGAAAGATACGAACTTTGCCGCTCGGTGCACGCGGAAGCAAACGCGATAATCGCCGCGCCGCGAGACCGAATGCTCGGCGCAACGCTGTACCTTTGCTGCACGTCTCCCCTCGACGGCTCGGTTATGGGCGGCACCTCGTCGTGTATGATGTGCAAAAAACTCGTGATAAACGCGGGCATCGCCCGAGTTGTGATACGCGACGACGCAAATAACTACCGCTCCGTTTCGGTAGCGGATTGGATAAGCGACGACGACTCGCTCTCCGGCAAGTTCGGATATTGACCGCTCAAGCCCGCGACGCATCCGCTCGGTGAAAAGCAAAAACTCCGAGCAACGCATACACATCGATCGAAAGGAAAAAGCCGCGGGACGCGGCAAGTGCAAACGTGAACGCCGATAACAAAAAAAGGATTCTTCTCGCCCCCATCGCCCTTGTCTTGCTTCTCTGCTTCGTCTCCGCGTTTCTCACTTCCTGCGGGGTAAAGCTCGAAGCGCGCAATTCGAAAATATACAATACGAAAACGCACAAAAGTTACGTGCTTACCCCAACCTATTACGAGCCGAAAACGATCTCCAAGGAGGCGTACGCCACCCTGAAATACAACGATACGGAAACCGACTTCTTCGAGATAGGCGGCTACTCGCCCGAAGAATGGCTCGCGAACGAATTCGGCGACGTATACTGCGCCACGGGGGAAACTCTGCCGGGGCTTGACGGCTTCGGCGCGACCGGCGCGCTCGTTTGCGAAAACAACGACGCCTCCGTTATGATCGCCGAGATTACGGACACGGAAGCGCTTAACAAAGCAATAGATATCTTTACCGAAGAATACGACCGCGACACCGACGGAATAAAGCCCGATCTTACGGACGGATATACTGTACTCGAAATAAAATTCACCTCCGAAAAATACCCGAATCTCTATTTTGCGCTGAAGCTCGCAGTCTCCTCGGAGGGTGCGTATCTTTACTCGTCTTCCGACAGAGTATACGCTTATATCGGGGATATATTCGCTTCGTATATATCCGAAGCGACCTGATCTCTTACCGACACACAAAGGATGAACGTCACAATGAATCGAAACACACCGAATTTTGAGATACTCCCCTTTACCGCAACGCATATCCCGCGCGTAGCCGAGATCGAGCGGCTCTCGTTTTCCGAGCCGTGGAGCGAAGCCGCACTGACTCTTATGCACGAGTCTCCGCACTGCCACGCCGTGGTTTGCATAGACGGTGCAAGCGGCGAGCCGATAGCTTACGGCGGAATGGAATACGTGCTTGACGAAGCGGAACTTACGAATATAGCCACCCACCCCGATCACCGTCGCCGCGGTTGTGCCAAAGCCGTGCTTTCGGCGCTCGAAGCCTTCGCCGCCGTCAACGGGATCCGCAAGATATGGCTCGACGTTCGCTCCTCCAACGACGCCGCGATCGCACTCTATCGCAGCCTCGGGTATACCGAATCCGGAATTCGCAAAAATTTTTACCGTTTTCCCACCGAAAACGCCACGCTGATGGTCAAGACCATCGGCTGCTGACGAAGCGCAAAAGACCTTAAGGAAGTTAACGATATGATCATTCTCGGCATAGAATCATCGTGCGACGAGACCTCTGCCGCCGCCGTAGAGGACGTGGGCGGCAAGATGCTCGTCCGCTCCAACGTCGTCGCCTCTCAAGTACCGACGCACCGCCTCTACGGCGGCGTCGTGCCCGAGATCGCCGGCAGAGCCCATATAGAGGCTGTCAGCCGCGTCACCTACGAAGCGCTTGACAGTGCCGGCATCGCTCTTTCCGACGTCGACGCAATAGCCGTTACCTCGCACCCGGGTCTGATAGGCGCGTTACTCGTGGGGGTAAACTTCGCGAAATCGTTGGCTTACGCCAACGGTCTGCCGCTCGTTGCCGTAAATCACGTTCACGCGCATACCGCCGCGGCATATCTCGCGTCCTGGCAACTTCGCGCGCCGTTTTTGTCTCTCGTCGTGTCGGGCGGGCACACCTCGTTCTACTTTGTTAAAAACCCGACCGAATACGTCGAGATCGGCGGAACGAGGGACGACGCCGCAGGCGAGGCTTTCGACAAACTCGGCAGGGTGCTCGGAATGCCATACCCCGCCGGAGCGGAAATGGACAAACTCGCGACCGAGGGTTTTATGCGCAACGATTGGAAAAGCATTTCGCTCCCCTCGCCCGCCATACACGGCGACGAGCCGACATTTTCTTTCAGCGGGCTCAAAACGGCGGCGCTGAATCTTATCAACTCCGAAAAGCAGCGCGGCGAGGAGCCCGACCGCACGGCATACGCCGCCGCGATAACTCACGCGATAGTCTCGGCGGTAGCCAAAAAGCTGCCATATGCCATAGCCGCAACCGGGTGCCGCGATATGGTGCTCGCAGGCGGCGTCGCAGCCAATTCGCACCTGCGGCGCGCGGTTGCCGAGGTCTGCGAAAAGCACGGCGTGCGACTGACCGTGCCCCCCGTATCTCTTTGCGGCGACAACGCCGCGATGGTTGCCGCGCAGGGCTTTTGCGAATATCGCGCGGGCAACTTTGCAGACACCCATCTCAACGCTTCGGCACTCGATTAACGTTTTGCCGTGCGCTGCGAAGCGAGGATATTACTCTATGAACAATTTCGAAATACAAAAAAAGCCGTCCCCCGCGGTCATAAAACGTTTGCCGAGATATTACAGATATCTGCGCGAACTTTTGGCAAACGAAAAAACGCGCATAAGTTCCGCGGAGCTGGCGCGTATTATGAACGTTACCGCATCTCAGATACGGCAAGATCTCAACTGCTTCGGCGGTTTCGGGCAGCAGGGCTACGGCTATAACGTCGAGCACCTCTACTCCGAGATCTGCAACATCCTCGGCGTAAACGAAGGCTACCGCGCCGTTATAGTCGGGGCGGGCAACCTCGGGCGCGCGCTGGCTCGCTCGCCGATGCTTAAGCGCCGCGGAGTGCGCCTTGCGGCAATGTTCGATACGGACAGGGCGCTTATCGGTCGCGACTACAACGGGATTCCAGTTCTTGACGTCGCAACGCTGCCCGATTATTGCCAAAAAAACGGAATAGATATCGGGATACTTACGTTGCCGCGCGAACAGGCACCGAACGCCGCGCGTATGCTCGAAGCGGGCGCGGTGCGCGGCATATGGAACTTTACAAGCACCGAGCTCCCTTCGCTCCCGCCCTGCATCGCGCTCGAAAACGTGCACCTCGGCGATTCGCTGATGACCTTGTGCTATAAAGTCAAAAACGGAAAAAAGCGCAGATCCGTGCGAAAGCCGTGCGCAAAAAGCGGCGTTTGACCATCCTCGTCGCGCCGCCGAAGCACGTTCTCTCAAAACAAGCCTCGAAACGGAAGTTTTTCAGAAAGGGCAACGGCGCTCCGGCGCTTACCGAAAACAGATATGCAAAAAAAATTTAAAATAAATTACGGGGCAGCCGTTACGGTATTTCCGAATTCGGCTGTTAAGCTTTTGCCCTCGGCTTCCGAAACGGAAACGAAAGTACTTATCGCTCTTTTGCAAGATCCGGGGGCAACGGCTGAACAACTTTCCGCGGCGGCAAACGGCGACGCCTTGGCACTCGCGCAGGCGCTTACCTTTTGGGCAAACGCCGGCGTCGTTTGCGTCGACGACGCCGAGATAAGCGCACGTTCGACCGACGATGACGCCGATCGGACGGCAAAAAAAGCGACTGCGACGCACGACGAAGCAAAACGCGAAAAAGCGCACTACGGCAACGTTCCGAGTTATGATATCGGCGAGCTTACGCGCGTCGTCGATTCGAACCCCGACGTAAAGGCTTTGATCGACGAGTGCGGACGGATACTCGGCAAGATGCTTAACAACACCGAAATAACGCGACTTTTGTCCGTAATGGATTACCTTTCTCTCTCGCCGGAATACGTGCTCGTGCTGTGCTCGCACTGCGCGACGGCGGGGAAAAAGTCGATGCATTACCTTGAAACGGTAGCCGTTAAAACGTTTGACGCGGGAATAACCGACGCGGACGAGCTCGAAAAACATTTTTTAAAGATAGAAGAAGCCAAGCGCGTCGAAACACAGATACGTAAAATGTTCGGTCTGGACCTCTCTCGTGCACTTACGACGAGGGAGAAAAAGTTTTTGGATGCGTGGACGGTGAGGTTCGGCTACGACGCTGACGTTATCGAGATCGCGTACGAGATCACCGTCGACTCGACCCACGAGCCATCGTTGGCATATGCAAACGCAATACTCGAAAGTTGGTTTTCTCGCGATCTGCACTCTGCCGACGAGATAAAAGCATTCATTTCCGAGGAAAAAGAGAAAAAGCGCGCCTCGGCTACCGGCAACGTCGGCAAAAGCTTCGATTCCGACGATTTTTTCGCCGCGGCGCTTAAGCGGAGCTACGGCAAGGCGGGTATTCCGCCGGCAGTGGCGGAAGCGCAAAAAAAGGCTGCCGCAAATAAACAGGGAGGTTAAGATCACGTATGGCTTTCAACGGCAACAACCTCGCACGTATCAGAGAGAGTTACAATACCAAGCATCTTATCGCCGAGAGGGCGGCTGACGAAAGACGACGCGCCCTTTGGGAAACGATACCCGGTCTGCGCGAGATAGACGCTCGTCTCGCCGCAACGGGTCCGCGCCTTATGGCAATCGCCCTTAAAAAGAGCGGCGAGACAGTGGAGAGCGTTCGCGCGGACGTTGAGGAACTGAACGCCAAACGCGCCGAGCTGCTCGAAAATCACGGTTATCCCAAAGACCATACCGCGCCGAAATACGATTGCCCCGTTTGCGGAGACAGCGGCTACGTCAACGGCAAGATCTGTTCATGTATGCGCCGCGAATTGATCCTTGCGGGCTACGAATCCTCGGGAATCTCAAAACTTATGCAAACGCAGACTTTCGAGACTTTCGATCTCGATTATTATCGTTCCTCACCCGACGTTTATCGCAATATGTCGTACGTATACGGCGAGATGAAAAATTATGCGGCAACGTTTTCCCCCGCGACGTCTCCGAGCCTTTTGCTTTGCGGCGGCACGGGGCTCGGCAAAACCCATCTTTCCACCGCCGTTGCGAAAACCGTTATCGAATCCGGGTACGACGTCGTTTATACCGGCACCATCGGGATGATGGCGGACTTCGAAAAGGCTCGCTTCGGCAACGCTTCGGGAATCGAAAGCGGGCTCGGCGGCGACAGATATTTCGAATGCGATCTGCTAATCGTGGACGACCTCGGCTCCGAGCTGACGAATCAATTTACCGTAAGCTGTCTTTACAACGTAATAAACACACGCATAAACCGCCGCACCCCGACCGTCATCAGCACCAACCTGAATCAAAAAGAACTTAACGCACGTTATTGCGACCGTATCACGAGCCGCATCTTCGGAGAGTATCTGCCGCTCTTATTCAGCGGCAACGACGTAAGAAAGCAAAAAATCTTGCGTTAGAAACGCAAAAAATTCGGTGCGGGGCGCTTTTGCGCCCCGCACCTTTAAAATCACTCGGACAGACCCGCGGTTATTTGCCTGCCTTAACGTCGTTTTCGTACTTTTCTATCATCTTCTTGACCATCTGACCGCCGACGGATCCCGCCTGACGGGAAGTAAGGTCGCCGTTATAGCCTTGATTCAGATTTACGCCGACGTCGTGCGCAGCCTGCATCTTGAACTGCTCGAGTGCGTTCTTTGCCTCGGGAACGAGAGGTTTGTTATTTGCCATTTCATACTCCTTGCGCCTACGCTCGCAAAGCGGGCTTCGGCAATCTATATTAATCGAGCCCGCCGTGCGACTTTTCGCCGTGGCGATTTTCGCCGTGGCGACTTTTCGCCTGCGTTCTCTGCTAATATTCTGCACGCCGTTCGCCTTTTTATGATTGGAAATTTTATCATTGCGATTGCCGCTTCGCCCAGCAAAACACGCAAACGCCTTGCAAAAAACTTTTTTGAGCGGATAACGCGCGAATATCGTGCGTTATTTTTTAAAAACCGCTTGACATAAATTATTTTTGGTATTATAATAAGTATCGTCGATTATTTTGCCCCGATATCGAAGGAGGTTATTACCGTGCAGATCGATCTTTCTGCGCTTCTGCGCGGCGATATAAATTCTTTGCATATCGATTGCAAAATCCCGCTCGGCTCCGCACCGAACGGTCTCGAATATGCGGACGACGCTCACCTTGTGGGTGACGTTTCCGACAGCGGCGGTTATATCCGCCTTTGCGCCTCCGCCTCGGTCCCGTACCGCGGAGAATGTGCGCGTTGTCTCGCCCCCGTTGACGGAGAGATGCGTCTCGATTTCGAGAGGACTCTCGTCCCCGAAGGCACGGTAAGCGAGCAAACGATCGACGAAAACCCCGACGAATATCTCGTTATCAGCCGCGGTATGCTCGCGCTCGACGAGCCGCTGGCGGAGACGGTATTTCTCGAATGTCCGCAACGCGTGTTCTGCTCCGAGGATTGCGCGGGGCTGTGCCAACACTGCGGTCGCAAACTCAAGGCGGGGGAAGATTGCACTTGTCACCCAAAGGAAACGGACCCGCGTTGGGCAAAACTGAAAGAATTGCTCGATAACGACGACGTCTGATCCGCTTTTAAAAAAGTAAAACATCCCACTCAAATAGGAGGAATAATACCATGGCAGTACCGAAGAGAAAAACGTCCAAAGCTCGCAGAGATAAAAGACGCGCTAATTGGAAACTCGTAACTCCCACTCTCGTCAAGTGCCCTGCTTGCAGCGCATTGATCAAGCCCCACCATGTTTGCCCCGAATGCGGCAAATATGACGGTAAGGTTATCGTCGACACCGAGGCATAAGACGACCGTGAAGCAAACTTCACGACTGCATACCGCATCATCGGAAAACGAGGATGCGGTATTTTGTTAATTAAATTCGGAGGAGACCGCCACTTATGAAAAAAGCAATTCGCTCGATATCCGCCCTGCTCGCTTGCCTGTTGCTCGCGCTCTCGGCGCTCGCCGCCTGCAATGCGGACGATACCCCCGACGCGACAAGCGACAACGGCACGACAACGACAGCCAAGCCCTCACTCAATATTCCGATGCCGGAGCCCGCGGATCTTTCGCTGCTCGATATGCGAAACTACGTTTCCGTTAATTACAAATCCATTCCTCTTTACGTCGAGGAGCTGCCGCAAAAGATCACCGACGACGACGCCGTTGCCGATATAATCTCCGCTATGGCGGAGTCGGGAGACTATTCTCTGCTCTCCGAGGGGACGGTAAAAATCGGCGATCGCCTTGAGATAGCCTTTGTCGGCACTATGAACGGCGAAGAATTCAGCGGCGGTACGTCGGAAAAATCGCTGATACTCGTCGACACCGAAAACAGCGGCTACATAACCGGCTTTGCCGACGTTTTGATCGGCAAAAACGTCGGCGATACGGTCGGCGCCGACCTTACTTTCCCCGATAATTATTATGCGGAACTCGCCGGCAAAGCCGTGCATTTCGACATAACCGTCAAGGGCATATGCACTTTCGACATAACCGACGAGATCGCGCAAAAATACACCGACAACGCTTGCCAAACTAAGGACGAGCTTATAAAATACGTTCGCGAATATCTCGAAGAAGATGCGCGTACCGACCTTCTTAACGAAGTATACGACCAAATATGGGACGAGCTTACGAAACGCGTGGAGATAAAGGGATACGTCGAGGAACAAAACAAGTTCTACTACGACCTTTACTTAAAGCAACTCCGCGAAGCGGCATACGAAGACGACGTCGAACTTGACGATTACCTTGCCGAGATCGAAAAAACTTACGACGACGTTACCGAAGAGAGCAAAAAAAGCACGCTTTCCGATATGATACTGTATTTTATCGCAAGCGAGGAGGAGCTCTCCGTGAGCGACGAAGAGTATAGGGAAGCACTCCAAAATTACGTGGATTATTATAACTCCTACGGATATTCTTTGACTCTCGAAAGCCTCGAGGCGGAGTTTGACGCCTCGTACTACCCCGGATATTTTCGCCAATACCTGCTTGAGGAAAAGGTAATAGACCGAATAACCGATTATTCGCTGATCGAAAAAGCCCCCCAGACATCCGAGGACGTTTCGTAAGGCAAAATAAAAAGTATACCGCACGCCGGGCAAACGCCGACGTGCGGTATACTTTTTCGCGAGAGCGCGTTCGGGCGACCGCGCCCGACAACGAAGCCGTTGCGGGTTGCGGACGGCGAATTATTTGTCTATGCCGAAATACGAAAGAGCGTTGAGGAGCTCGCCGTCGTTAAGCTTGCCGGCTGCCTTTTTCTTCTCGTACTCGTGCGCGGTGCAAATGTGGGGGCAAAGGTCGCCGCGCATATAGCCGTCCGTAAGGGGAGCAGCCCAATGCACCGCGTTCTTTATAACGCGCAAAACGTAGGGGTTATAATAGGTGGGGCAATATTCGTGACCGGGCTGGAAGTAGAATATCTTGCCGCAGTCGCGCAAGAACGTCATTCCGGAACGGAAGATATATCCGTCCTCATACCAACCGCCGAAGATCACCTCGTTGGGTTGCGAGATGGAGAAAGGCTCGGCATAGATCTCCTCGCTCTCTATATAGAACTTTTCGGGGATGCCCTGAGCTATCGGGTGCGAGGGGAGCATATTCCAAACTATCTCCTTGACTTCTCTGCCCCAATTGAGGTTTCCGGAGGTGCCGACAAGCGCTCTGAACGGCTTCGACTTATGTGCGGAGTGCAGCGCGATAAAGCCCATTTTGCCGGTATAAACTCTCGTTTGTATCTTGCGTACGAGCTCGTCGCTTACCTCCTCGTGCGCCATATGCCCCCACCAGATAAGCACGTCGGTGGAATCGAGGAGCTCGTCGGGCAAGCCTTGGCAAGGATCGTCAAGGGCTGCCAAAGTTACCTTTATATCCTCGTCTTTCGAAAGATAATCGCCGATTGCCGCGTGCAATCCGTTCGGATAGATAGATCTGACGGCTTCTTCCATTTTTTCGTGTCGGAATTCGTTCCAAATAGTTACTCTTATCATATTTGACCCTCCGGGAAATTTTTATTGCGGATAATACCGCCGCTCTTTGAGATAATTATACAACGCCCACCCGTTTATTTCAAGTCAAATTTGATTTTTTTATGGACATATTTCCAATAATATGGTACAATATTATGGGTGTATTTCGCCTTTTTCGACGCAATAAAAGACCGAAAAGACACTCGTTACGGAAAGGACTTGATCTGTTTATGGAAGAATTTCTCGCTTGGCTCGTTGCCACGCTCAAAAATATCGGGATAAAGTCGCTCGCGGCTATCGCAGTGCTCGCACTCGGCTCCGCCGTTATAAAATTCGTTTTACGCCGCTTCAGGCAAGGCAAAACGTACGAGAGGCTCGACCCCACCGTGCGCAGTTTTCTGCACTCGTTCATATCCATAGCGCTGTGGGTGCTGCTTATCGTTTGCATCGTAGCCATTCTCGGCGTACCTATGGCGTCCGTAACGGCGGCGATCGCGTCTGCGGGCGTTGCCATCGGTCTCGCCTTGCAAGGCTCGCTTGCAAATCTTGCGGGCGGCATAATGCTTTTGATATTTCGCCCGTTTGAGATCGGCGACTATATAGAAACCGAGGGCGGCAGCGGCACCGTGCGCGAGCTCGGCATATTCTACACGATGCTTTGCACCCCCGACAACAAACATATAACCATCCCGAACGGCACGCTTATGAACACCGCGATAACAAACTATTCGCGCGAAAAAACGCGCCGAGTCGACGTTGCCGTCGCCGTACCTCACGACGCCGACCTAAGAGGTGCCGCCGAGCTTGCGAAACGCATCGCCGAGGAGAACAAGCTCGTTCTTCCCGAGCCGAAAGTATTCGCGAAGATCACGGATATAGGCGACTCGTACGCAACGCTTACCGTTCGCGTTTGGGTAAACAACGGAGATTTTTGGACGGTCAAGCACGACCTTATCTCGAGTTTGCGCGAGGGCTTTGACCTTGCCGAGATAAAAATACCGCACAACACGATGGACATATCCGTTAAGACCCCCGAGCCCATAAAGGAGCAAAATACGAAAAAATGAAAAAAACGATCGAAAGTGCCGAGATTTTATCCGTCGGAACCGAACTTTTGCTCGGCGATATAGTTAATACTAACGCGGCGTTTATCGCCCGCTCTCTTGCGGAAAACGGGGTGTTCGTTTACAGGCACACCGCAATCGGAGACAACGAGCAAAGGATAATCGCCGCGCTGGACGAAGCGTATTCGCGTTGCGACACCGTTATCCTAACGGGCGGGCTCGGTCCCACCTGCGACGATATAACGAAAGAGACCGTCGCGAAATATCTCGGTCTCGAAATGCGTCTCGACGAGACGTCGCTCGCCCGAATCCGCCGTTATTTTGCGGATATCGGCAAGCCTATGCCGAACAACAACGTAAAGCAGGCATATGTACCCGTCGGCGCAACGGTATTCGAAAACGAATGGGGCACCGCGCCGGCAATGGCTGTCGAAGCGGACGGAAAAACCGCGATATTGCTCCCCGGACCGCCCGTCGAACTTGTGCCGCTCTGGCGCAGATACGTTATCCCCTATCTGCACGAGCGCACGGGACGCATCATCGTTTCAAAAAACGTGCACGTACTGAATATGGGCGAATCGCGCGTTGAGGAGATATTGCGCGAACTTATGTCAAGCTCGAAAAATCCGACCGTCGCCCCGTATGCCAAAGACGGAGAGGTGCGAGTTCGCGTCAGCGCTTACGCCGCCACGGCAAGCGAAGCGGGAGAACTATGCGACAAGACCGTAAAAACGATCACAGCCACGGAAGTCGGCGCGTACGTTTACGGCATTGACGTCGAAAGTGCGGAAAACGCCCTGATATCCGCGCTCAGAGCACGAAAAATGACGCTCGCCGTCGCGGAATCGTGCACGGGCGGGCTGCTTGCCAAACGCATAACGGACGTCCCCGGCTGTTCCGACGTGTTTCTCGGCGGCGTCGTCAGCTATGCAAACGAGATCAAAATGCGACTTCTCGGCGTAAAGAGCGAGACCCTCGATGAATTCAGCGCGGTATCCGAGCAAACGGCTGTCGAGATGGCGCGCGGCGTTCGCGCGGCGACGGGTGCGTCGATCGGTCTTTCGACCACGGGGATCGCCGGTCCATCGGGCGGCACCGCACAGAAGCCCGTCGGCACGGTGTTCGTTGCCGTATCGAGCGATAAAGGCGAAAAAGTCAAAAAGCTCTCGATGTCTCCCCTGCGCTCCCGCGATTATATACGCTACAGTTCGGCAACCCAAGCCTTGGGACTCGCTCTCGAGGAGATCGGCGCGTTCGGCATTTTGTGAAAAAGAATAATTAAATTTGCTTTTTCTATTGATTTTAAAAGAATTATGGTATAAAATATAAAAGAGTTTTATTTAGTATTTTTCGTTTATATGGAGTATAAAATGACAAAATTTCAAACTATCGGAGTTTTAACGTCGGGCGGCGACGCTCCGGGAATGAATTCGGCTATCCGCGCGATCACTCGCCGAGCTATCCAACACGGGCTCACGGTCAAGGGCATCATCGGCGGATACAGCGGCCTCGTTAACGACAACGTTATCGATCTCGACGCACTCGCCGTTTCCAACGTCGAGTATCTCGGCGGAACTATCCTCTATACCGACCGCTGCCTTGAATTTAAAGAAGAATCCGGCATGCAAAAAGCCATTGCGACTTGCAAAAGGCATAATATAGACGCCATCGTCGCAATAGGCGGCGACGGAACGTTTCGCGGCGCGACGGATCTCTCGCTCCACGGCGTTCCCACCATCGGCGTTACGGGCTCCATCGACAACGACGTTACCGCAACCGACTATACCGTCGGCTTCGACACTGCAATGAACACCGTGGTCGAGGCAGTAGACCGTCTGCGCGACACTTGCCAATCTCACGCCCGTTGCAACGTAGTCGAAGTAATGGGGCGCGACTGCGGCGAGATCGCCCTCAAAACGGGAATCGCCTCCGGCGCCGTAGCCATCGCCATCCCCGAGCTTCCGTTTGACGAAGACGCGGCGATAGAGCGAATATTAAAGGCAAAAGCCTCCAGCAAAAGAAGTATGCTCGTTATCGTTTCCGAGGGAGTTTTCGCCCCCGACGGCACGCCTTACGGCGAGGTGCTTCGCAAACTTATCGAAGAAAAGACCGGTATCGAAACCAAGTTCGCCCGTCTTGCGCACGTTGTGCGCGGCGGAGCACCGACGCTTCGCGACAGGCTCGCGGCAACGGAGATGGGCGCTTACGCCGTCGACTTGCTCGTTGACGGAAAGAGCGACTGCATCGTTGCGGAGATCGACGGCAAGATAGTTAATTTCGAGATATCTTTCGCCCTCACGCTCGATAAGATGTACAAAAACAAACTCAAAGACGGACAGCTTGACAAATTCACCCCCGAGCAGATAGACGAAATGCGCGCTGTCTGCGCACGTCGCGCAAGCGAGATCAAAAGGCTTTACGACATTCACGTAGGTCTTTGCCAATAAACCGAAACAACGGCTCCGCGGAGAGGTATCTCCGCGGAGCCGTTGTTATTTCGCTTATCGGCTGTCATGTGTCGCCCGGCGCTCCGGCTCGGTCTGCCGGTGCCTCTCTCGCGTCCGCGGCAGCGGCGCTTTTTTCGTTTTCGATATAAGGCGACACCTCGCGAAACCTCCCCGCTCCTCGCGGCACGGGCATAGCAAGAGTATAAATCGAATCCATATTTGCACAGAGCTCCGCTTGGCGACAAGCGGGGAGTCTGCTCGGCTTCGTTACGATATCTATCCCCCCGCCGCGCCGGCTCTCTGCAACAAATTCGCACCCTGCCTTGTCTGCGGCGATGAGCCTCACGTAAGTCGGGGCTGCGTCAAGATCGCTTTGCAAAACGCCCGTAAGCCCGAAAAGAGCCGCACGGCGCAATCTTGCGTCCGTATACCTTTTCGTGGCGGCACGGCAAAAAAACTCGTCGAGCGTCGCGCCTTTCATCGCGCTTGCGTGCAATCTCCCGGCAACGCCGCCGCCGCACTCGGCATATTTCCCCGCCGACGCGGGATCGGCAAAACGCCAAAATCCGATAAGCGCCGCGGATATCGCCTCGCCGCGTACCGGGCAATCGCCTGCGGATATCGCCTCGCGTATGCGGCGCGCCATCGGCAGCGGCACGCCGCACGCCTCTCCGCCCGCAAGCATTTCGCTTCGCACCGCTGTAGCCGAGGGGTACGCCGCGCCCGCAGCGACCGAAACGTCGTTATACCCCGCCCCCTCGCGCCGAACGAGCCACAGCGGCACGTCGCTGCCGTATCGTATCAGCGCCTTTTTATATTCCGCGGCGAGAATATCGTTCGGGGCAAGCTCCGCTCCGACGTCGGCGAAATAATCCCTTGCGTTTCGCGGCAAAGCAGTACTCCTCGCGGCGCCGCGCCGTGCCGCGGCAAAAACGACGTCTTCGTCAGCCGACTCGGAGCCGCAAGCGACGGCATCGACCCCGATGCGCAAAAGTATCCCGACCGCAGCCGAGGCGAAAAACTCCGCGCTTGCCATACACCATGGATACGGCAACTCGAAAACCGCGTTCGCCCCGCAATCCACTGCGGCTGCCGCGCGATAAAACGGCGGCAACACGGCAAGTTCGCCTCGCTGAACGGCGTTGCCGCTCATAAGGCAAATTATCCTTTCCGCGCCGCGGCGCCTTAACTCGCCGAGCATATATTCGTGACCGCAATGAAAAGGATTATATTCGCAAACGACACCGACCGTAAACATCGCTCCACCTCATTTTTTCGTATTTTTGCGATTTTTATTGCAAAAGAGTTTTTTGTGTTGTATAATAACCGATGTACAGTATGTAAAACATCGGAGGAAAATACAAATGAAAATTCTTGTCGTCAACGCGGGCTCGAGTTCTCTGAAATATCAGCTTTTCGACACCGCGGATTACAGCGTTCGGGCAAAAGGCATTTGCGAAAGGATCGGCGAGAGCGTCGGCGTGCTCGACCACAAAAACCTTATAAAAGGCACTCGCACGAAAAAAGATCTCCCTATTCCCACGCACACGGAAGCCGTTAAGATAGTTATCGACGCACTTACCGACACGGATATCGGCGTTATCTCCGATATGTCCGAGATAGAAGCCGTAGGTCACCGTATCGTGCACGGAGGATTTTATTTTTCGGAATCTATGCTCCTTACGTCCGAAGTCCTCGAAAAGCTCAAGCTCTGCTATGATTTCGCGCCCCTGCACACCGGTGCGCACCTGCAAGGTATAGACGGATGCCTCGCCGTTATGCCCGGCGTTCCGCAAGTGCTCGTTTTCGACACGGCTTTCCACCAGACTATGGCTCCCGAGGCATACACCTACGGTCTCTCGTACGATATGTACGAAAAATATCATATTCGCCGTTACGGCGCACACGGCACCTCGCACCGCTACGTAGCCGGCGAAATGATAAAGATACTCGGCGGCAAAGCCGAGGGCACCAAGATAGTCACCTGCCACATCGGCAACGGTTCGTCCATCTCGGCTGTTAAAGACGGTCGCGTTCTCGATACCTCGATGGGCTTTACTCCCCTTGCAGGCGTTATTATGGGCACACGCTGCGGAGATATCGACCCCGCGATAGTCCCCTATATTATGCAAAAGGAAAATATGACCCCTGACGAAGTTGCCGCATATATGAACAAAAAGTGCGGATATATCGGATTGACAAACGGCTTTTCCTCCGATTCGCGCGACCTCGAAACGGCGATAGCAAACGGTCCTTCCGACCCGAACTACAAAAACGCGGATCTTGCCGTTAACGTGCTCAAGCACCAGATCAAAAAATACATCGGCGGATACGCGGCTGTTATGAACGGGCTTGACGCCGTGGTATTTACCGCGGGGCTCGGCGAAAACAACCCCCGTCTGCGCAAGATCATATGCCAAGATATGGAATACTTCGGCATAAAGATCAACGACGAAGTCAACGACAAAACCTTGCGTCAGGGCAATATAGTCAAGATCTCCTCCGACGACTCGAAAGTCGCGGTATACGTTATCCCCACCGACGAGGAACTCGTAATCTGCCGCGATACCGAAACGATAGTTTCTTCGCAACGATAATCAAAAAACACCGACGGGCGATATCCGCAAGGATATCGCCCGTTTATTTTACCATAATACCGAACTTACGGCAAGATTTTTCCGCAAAAAATCCGTCGCATAGGCAAACTCGCCACCATCACTCGGCATCTTCCGCGCATAAGGCGAGCAGACGTGAGGCAAATTCGCGGGTAAACTTTTCTTTACGCTTGAAATCCATAGCGGCGGAGTATATCTTTTCGAGTTCGAAATGCGCCTGCGACATCTGCGCAAACGACGTTACGGCACATCTTTCGGCAGCATCCGCGGCTTTTTCGATCTCTCGCAAGCGCGAAGAACGGTTTGCAAGACCTTTCGCATCGATAAAAGCCGCCGTATCGACGCGCATTACGGGCTCACGCGACGCGCGTTCGCCCTCGACGGCAGCGACGTTTCCGTCCGTTATCGCCCTTATATGCTCCGGCACGACGGCGTCGGGCGCGTAGCGCACCCGCCCCTCGAGTGCGCGGCAAAGCGCATCGAAAAAGAAGTGCTCGGTGCCGCACCGCGTACCGTCCTCAACGAAAATAAGTTGCATCGCCTGCTCGGCGAAAGTATCGAATTCGACCTTGCCCCGCATTCCCACCGCGTTCAGCGGAGACCTTATCCCGCGCGTCGGGGCAAAAAGCCTTGCCGCCCTTTCGGCGCGAGCCGCAACCCCCGCGAGATCCGTAATGGGGCGCAACAGCGCGGCGCCGGCGCGGCGAAGCGCCCCCGCCGCAGCCAAACACGAATATCCCTCGGCGGCGGCTCGCGTTTTACTTTGAGCAAGAGAAATTATCTTTTCTCCGTTTGACGCAAGCATATCGCTGTCCCAAAAAGCACCGAGATCGATAAGTTCGTCAACGGCACCGGGGCACGTTGCCTCCGCCGAATGGGGCGAGGTGCCGTCTATCATCGACACCGTTTTTCCGCCCTCGAAGGACAAAAATATTCCGTCGAGCGATTGCGGGTCGGAGGAACAGTAATAATATTCGACCCGTGCGCCACCGCTTTCGGCTTCAAGCGCAATATCCCCCATAAAGCGCGACTTCCCCGTCCCCGGTCCGCCCTTTATCACGTAGCGGCGGCGCGAGCGCGGAAACGCGGAAAAATCGTCGAAATAATTTACGAATCCGTCGGCGCTGTTGGAAGCGCAAAAATATCTTTTTTTCGGCATAATCCCCTCCCTTCCCCTCGCACTCCTTTGCGTTCTCACTTCCCCTCTCACGCGTCACGTGGCGCGGCGCGAAAAGCGGCGCTCGGGAGATGAGACTCATTTTTCGATTATAACGACCTTATCCGGGCGAAGTCCCGTTTGCTCGTAGACTATGGTATTGATTTGCGCTATCTGCCCGGCGTTCAGCCCATCTTCCCCCGCGTCGACGACAACGTTAACGCTATCCGTGCCTATAACGGCAACGCATCTTGCGAATCCTTTTGCCATCACGAGCGTTTCGATATTAGCCTCGTTCTCCATATCCTTGGCGATGCGGCTGATGTCGGCAAGCGCCGCAGCACGCGAAGAATCGTCGGCGGAAACGTCGTCCACAACGTTTTGCAAGACCTCGATGGCCTCGTCGCGCGCACGTTGACGGCTGAGCTGCGTAGCGGTAAAATAGGTCTCTCCCGCGTCGCGCAATTCTTCGCCGCCGTCGCCCGACGCCGCCACGTCATCGTTTTTACCCGAAAAATAAATAACGTTTGCCGTTACCGTTACGAGTGCCAAAAACACCGCGCATATTATCACGAGATTACGTTTGCCGAGTTTTTTAAAAAACTCCTTTACGGCTTCGGTCTGCTTTTCAAATTTCATATCCGTCCTCCGAAAAGTTTTGATTTTGTTATATGATATTTGCCGCGCTCGCCGAATATTCGCTATGCCGCCGAAGAAATGTAAATTTTGTTCGTCGGCACGCCGAAAGTCGACGATATAAGCGCTGTAAGTTCCGCGCGAACGGCAAGGCTCTCCGCTCCGCTGCACACGATACCTATCCCCGCTATCTTCGGCGGATCGGTACGCACGGCGGTAAGCCTTGCCGCCGTACCGCTGCCGACGGTCACGTATTCTTCGACCCGCTCGCCGTTTTTTTCGGCAACGTCCGCCGCGTATATCTGCTCGAATCCGCCCGAAAACGTTACCGCAACGCGAACGTCCGCAACGCCGGCAACTCCCATACACAGATCGCGAGCCTTAGCCTCGAGATACGCGCCGTACGCTTCGAGCTCGACCTGCGTGCTATCCGTCGACTTTTCTTCGTCGTCCGAAGCGTTGCCGCGCAGCATCAATACCACTCCGAGCAAAGCCAACAGCAAAAGGGCGATCACCCTGACGGGCACTTTTTCAAACAACGATTTTACGTTCATCTTTCCGTCCTCTCCGTCAAACGATTCGTTTTTCTGTCATTCGTATATTATCGCACATTCGCACCCCGCCGCCTCCGCAACGTATTCGCGCAGACTTTGCGGCGGCACGGCTCGCGCCGCGCCGCTGAGATAAACGTTTACAGCGGCGACCGCCGCCCCGTTCTCACCGACGTTTACGCGCACAACGGCTCTCACTCCGTTTGCGTCGACCCCGAACTTCTCGCATATCGAACTTTGCAAGGCTTGCGCCACGCGCTGCTCGCTCTCTGCCTCGAGCCTGTCGTACAAAGCGCCGAGATCCGCCGTCGCGGAAGAAGCGTCGCCGCCGAACGGCGCATCGAGCGTCGAGCGAATACCCGATATAACGTCCGTAAGCGGCGAAAGCACGCAAACGGCAAGCGCTATCGACAGCAATCCGCCGAGATATTTTTTAACCCGCACGTTCGGCACAAGGCTTTGCGCCAGTGCCGACATAATCGACGTTATGCTTACTCCGACTATAAACTCACCGATCCTCATTTTTCTACCACACGTATCGAATAGCATATTTTACGCCGCAGCGACAGCGGAAAGCGCGAATATCGTCAGCACAAGAACGAAAAGCACGCCGCAAAGTGCCACCGCAGCCGTCAGGTAGCCGCATAGAGACGCGCACTCGCGAATAAATCGTGCCTCACCGCGACGACCGAGCATATCTCCCACGGCGGCTGCCGAAGAAAAAGCCAAACGCGAAAGCAACAGCTCCGCAAGCACGGGGATAACGGCAAGCAACAACACGCATATCCCCGAAGCACCGACCGCCGAGCGCAAAAAACGCACCCCCTGCGCAACGGTGCGCAAAGCATCGCCGACGGTTGCGCCGACAATGGGTATCGCACTGCCCGAAATATACTTGACGGTCTTTGTCCCCACCGTGTCTTTCGCCGAAGACAGCGCGTTTTGCGCACTTAACGAAGCGGCAAGCAAAGTCCCCGAAAGTCCGAGAACGAACGTTAATATCCTTTTCGACACGTCGCCCACACCGCTCATCGCGCCCTCGTGCCCGACTATCAGATCGGAAAAAGCGGCGGCAAGGCAAACGCAAACGCACGGCGTTATAACCGACGACGTCAATATTTCCGTCAGATCGAGCATAAAGACCGTCGTGGCATTGTTTACGGCGGCAACGTTAACGTTGCCGCCCGCGACGTAAAGGCAGCTCATCACCGGCAAGCACGCGCTCATTACGGCTGTCAGCTCCGAAAAATACACTCGCAAAACTTTTATCTTCTCGTAAAAAAGTCCGAGCGACGAAACGGCAAGCGCAAATCTTGCCGCGGTCGCTGCGGCTTTGGCGGCGGGCGCATCGCCGGGGCAAACGGCAGAAACGAGCGCCGATATCGCAATCAACACGCAAAGAGCGGCAAATATACGTGCAGCCGAGCCAAAGCGGTCGCCTATCGCGGCAATCACGCTCCTCGCCAAATACCTTACCGACAGCCCCTCTCCCGCCGCCTCGGCAACGCTGTCCGCATCATCCGAAAAAAGCCCGTTCGGCATAAGAGCGGCGCTGCCATCCGTAAGAGCCGAGCCGAGAGCACCGTACTCCGGCGGCAGAGTCTCCGCAGCCGAAGCGGCGAGCACCGCACCGCAAGCGACGACCGTTAACAAAATATTCAGCAAAGCCATCCGTTTGAGCGTACGCCTCATCCGACTCCCGCCTCCCCGACGAGCCGTTCCACGGCGTCAATCGCCTGAGATATGAGCGGTAAGGACAAAACGGTTATCTCCGCGCAGCCGACAAGTTCGAGCGCCTCGGCAATCCGAGACGCTCCGAGCTCCGTACAAAACGCGGAACCCGCGTGCGTCAGCCACGCCGTCGCAAAAGCCTTAAACACCAGTTTTATCGCCTCCTCGGATAACGGCGACGCCTCCATAAGCTCCGAAATATATACGACGGCGGGGCGACAAACTGCGAGCGCACACGTCCCGAGCACCAGCATCGCCGCCAGCCTTACCGGGATATCGAAGCCGCGGTGAAGCTCGCGAACCGCGACGGCACACACGGCTGCAAGCACCGCCGCGCCGCACGCCTTTAAAACAGCGACGGTCTCCACCGCTTAAAAATCAAACAGCGAACGCACGCTGTTAAAGAGCTTGGCTATCTCTCCGACAAGAAGCATCATAACCGCAAGTATCCCCGCCACCGTTACGAGCGTCGATTGCTCGTCCCGACCGCTTTTCGAAAGAATTTGCGTTGCTACGGCGACAAGTATCCCGACGCCGACTACCTTAAAAAGAACCGTTATATCCATTTTCCTCTGCCAAACTTTCACTCGTCACAACCTGTCCGCCCGAAAGTTGTTTTTTGCGCTTTTCAGATCAAAAATATTATAATACCGCCTGCCGCGCAAAGCCCGATTACCGCCGCGGTCCTGCGCCGCTGCGGTAACTCGCGACGCAAACTCTCGCTTATCCGCATAAGCGCTTCGATACATTCGTCGCAGTTTTTAAGTTCGTCGTCGCGAAACGAAGATCCGAAGCGCGAGGCAAAATCGTCTATCTCCGCACAGCCGTCGCGATAATGCGACGTACGCACGGCAGCGGCAAAAGAGTCGACGTCTTTGACGCTCGCAATCGCATCCATCGGGCAACCGATCAAGCAATTCTCGAGGATTTTATCGTCTGCCCGCCCTACGATCTCCGCCGAAGTGGCGAGATATCGCTCGAGCTGCAAACGAACGAAGCGCAAAAAATCGAGCAAAGCGTCGACTCGCACGAGCCTCTCTCCGTCGCGCAAACGCGCGAGTAACGCCCCGCCGGTTACGGCGAAAAACAAGGCAAGCGCCCCCACGATCTTACTTGTCACGGCAAAAAATCTCCTTATCGTAAACGACGTCGTAAGTAAATCGCCCGCCCGCTCGTCCGAGCCCGACGTATGCGAAAAAGCAATGCGCGGCGTGCAAACGCGCAAATCCGTCGCGGCTCAACAGCCCGTCGAGGCTCGAAGCGTGCGCCGCCGCCACAAGCGGCACGCCGCAATTTTGCGCGCCGCACACGGCTTCCGCTTCGCCCGCGCCGATCTCGTCGCAAATTATAACGTCGGCGCCGAGCGTTCGCGCGGCTATCTCTATCCCGACAGCTTTCGGGTACGAAGAAAGGATATCGACGTTCATCTCCTCGCCCGAAAGGTCTCTGCCGAGCTCAAGCCTTGTATCCACAACGGCAACTCGTCGTGCAGCCGCCCCCGTCGCAAGGCGGCGTATCACACCGCGGAGCAAAGTGGTCTTTCCGACGCGCGGCGGCGAATAGACGAGCACACCCGATGAAAACTCGCACAAGTTAAGTATCTCGCATATTCGATCGCCGCAATACGGCGGCGGTGCGCTCGGCAGTCTGACTATCAAGCTCGTAACGTCGCACACCGCGCATATTTTCCCCTCTCGCACGACGGCACTCCCGCACACGCCGACGCGAATCCCGTCCCCGACGGTCATATACCCCTGATTTACGGATTCGCCGAAAGCGTACGCCGACCCTCCGCAAAGCCTTTTAAAAACGGCGGAGAGTTCGTCCGAGGTGAGGGTCGCGGGAACGAAAGCGTTGCCGCCGCCGCAAAGCGTCAGGCATACCCGTCGCCCGGCACGCATACGTATCTCCTCGACGCGCGGCAGCCCCTCGGCAAAACGGCATATCGCGCCCCTTACCCTTTCGGGCAGGGCGGCGCCTATATGCGGCGGCAAAGAAAATCGCGCCGTTGCAGCG
Source organism: uncultured Ruminococcus sp. (assembly GCA_964579135.1). GTDB lineage: Bacteria > Bacillota > Clostridia > Oscillospirales > CAG-272 > CAG-390. Next base: position 43,718 of record CAZOFD010000001.1, read on the forward strand.
CCGCGCCGCTCTGCGCCCCGTTTTTCGTCAGTTTTTTGCATATTCCGTCCTTTCGCTTTACCCGCGCCGTTTTCCCCCTCGGGGCGATTGCTCGTACACTGCATTATATTTTCACCACCCGTTTTTTATTCCGCGCTTTTATTCGATCTTATTTCTCCGCAAACAGGTTGACAATCGGCTCATACGATGATATAATTATTTTAATTATTTGAAAATTTTAAAAATCGTTCGATTTTCGAAAGGCAACATTATGAAATGGACATCTCTTAACGACATCCGCGAAAAGTACCTTGCTTTTTTCGAATCCAAAGGTCATTTGCGTCTGCCGTCTTTCCCCCTTATTCCGATCAACGACCGTTCGCTCCTGCTTATAAACTCGGGCATGGCACCTATGAAAAAATACTTCACGGGAGAGGAAGAGCCGCCGCGCAATCGCGTTACCACTTGCCAAAAGTGCATACGCACCCCCGACCTTGAGCGCGTCGGTCACACCGCTCGCCACGGCACGTTTTTCGAAATGCTCGGCAACTTCTCGTTCGGAGATTATTTTAAAAACGAGGCTATTCCGTGGGCATGGGAATTTTTGACCGAAGTAATGGAGATCCCCGCCGAGCTCCTTTGGCCCTCCGTTTACGAGGAGGACGAGGAGGCCTTTAAGCTATGGCGCGACGTTATCGGCGTTCCCGAAGAGCGCATAGTCAAGCTCGGCAAAGCGGACAACTTTTGGGAGCACGGCACGGGGCCTTGCGGTCCCTGCTCCGAGATCTATTTTGACCGCGGCGAAAAATACGGTTGCGGCAAGCCCGACTGCAAACCCGGTTGCGATTGCGACAGATATATGGAGATATGGAACAACGTTTTCTCGCAGTTCAACAACAACGGCGACGGAACGTACTCCGAACTCGCGCAAAAGAACATCGACACGGGAATGGGGCTTGAGCGCCTTGCCTGCGTTATGCAGGGCGTGGACAATATGTTCGAGGTCGACACCGTTCGCGCCATAATAGACAAGGTGTGCGCTATCTCCGGCAAAAAATACGGCGATAACGCGAAAGACGATATATCCATCCGCGTTATCACCGACCATACGAGAAGCGCGATGTTTATGATATGCGACGGAGTAACGCCGTCGAACGAGGGCAGAGGCTACGTTTTGCGCCGCATAATCCGCCGCGCCTGCCGCCACGGCAAGCTGCTTGGCATAAATCACGCGTTCCTTGTCGACGTCGTAGGCGTTGCCATACGCGAAAGTTGCGGAGCATACCCCGAACTTGCGGAGCGCTCCGACTATATAAGAAAGCTGCTTTCGATCGAAGAAGAAAGATTCGACGCCACGATAGACGCAGGTCTCTCGATCCTCACCGACCTTATCGAAAACGCGATACACGACCACGTCGACGTTATCTCCGGCGAAGAAGTCTTTAAACTGTACGACACCTTCGGCTTCCCGATCGAATTGACGCGCGAGATAACGTCCGAGAGCAAGATAGGCATCGACGAAGAGGATTTTGCCCGCCTTATGGAAGCGCAAAAGCTCCGCGCGCGCGGCGCACGAAACAATGCCGGCGGCTGGAGCGAAGCCTCCAAAACGATCGTATCCGAGCTGCCGAAGACCGAATTTACGGGCTATACCGACTATCGCTCCGAGGCGAAGATCATCGCCATCATAGTCGACGACGTATCCGTGCCCACCGTAAGCGAGGGAGCAGCCACTATCATCCTCGATCGCACTCCTTTCTACGGCGAGGGCGGCGGTCAGGTCGGCGACACCGGCACCATATATACCGGCAAAAATCTGATGAACGTCTCCGACACCAAAAAGACAGACGGCGTTTATCTGCATTTTTGCACCGTTGTCGGCGGTATCTTCTCCGTCGGCGACAAAGTGACCGCGGATATTTCCGATATGCGACGACGCGCAACGGCACGCAACCACTCCGCGGCGCACCTTTTGCAGGCGGCACTGCGCAAAGTTCTCGGCAACCACGTGGCGCAAGCCGGCTCTTACGTCAGCGACGACGTGTGCCGCTTCGACTTCAGCCACTTCGCGCCGATGACAAAAAGCGAGATTTCTCAAGTCGAGGCTCTCGTCAACGAATATATACTTGCCGCGCGTGAGATAGTTACGACGGAGACCGACCCCGAAACAGCCAAAAAGATGGGGGCTATGGCTTTGTTCGGCGAAAAGTACGGCAAAGTGGTTCGCGTTGTCAAAATGGCTGATTTTTCGACCGAACTTTGCGGCGGCACGCATTGCTCCAACACCGGGGAGATCGGGCTGTTTAAGATAATCTCCGAATCCGGCATAGCCGCCGGGGTTCGCCGTATAGAGGCGGTCACCGCCAGAGGCGTGCTTAAACTGATAAACGAAAAAGAAACGCTCATCTCCGGCGCCGCTTCTGCGATGAAGGTCAAAAACTTCGCCGAACTTCCGCACAAAGCCGCGTCGCTTACCGCGGAGCTCGCCTCGGCAAAGAAAGAGATCGACGAACTCAACGCCAAACTTGCGGCAACCAAAACCGACTCGCTCCTCGCGAACGCAATCGACGTCGCATCCATCAAACTCGTGTGTGCAAAACTCGACGGTATGGGCGTCGACGCCGCGCGAGCACTTGCGGACAGCATAAGGAACGCGCAGGAAAATGCCGTCGCGGTATTTGCGATAAACGGCGAAAAGCTGAGCTTCGTATCCGCTTGCGGAAAGGGCGCGGTCGCAAAGGGCGCCCACGCGGGCAAACTCGTATCCGCAGTAGCCGCCGTTACGGGCGGAAAAGGCGGCGGTCGCCCCGACAGTGCTATGGCGGGCGGCAACGACGCCTCGAAGATCGACGCGGCACTTTCGCTCGCAGCGGAAGCGCTTGCATCACAAATCGCGAAATAAAATAAGCTCCCGCAGATCCGTAAGGATCCGCGGGAGCTCTTTTTGCTATGAGGGCACGAAAAAAGTGCCCGATTAGCTAAGCAAAGCGCCCCACGTGAGTTCTCCGACAACACCGTCCTCGGAGAACCCATTCGATCTTTGAAAATTTTTAACGCTTGTTTGCGTGTTGACGCCGAAAACGCCGTCGATATCTGTCTCGAATCCGCGAAAAGCGAGCAGCGCCTGCAAAAATCTCACCTCATCGCCACGCGAGCCGCGGCGCAAACGTTGCTTTTCCGTCGCTATGCGAACGACGTCACCGCGAGTAAGATCCGAGTCGAAATAGGGTTTGGGATCCGTGGTCTTGCCGTTTTTGTAAAGCCCGATATGTAAGTGAGCGCCCGTGCTGTTGCCCGTGCTGCCCATATAGCCGAGAACGTCGCCGCGTGCAACGATATCCCCCTTTTTAACGCGCAAAGTACCGCTTTTCATATGACAATACACCGTTGAAAACACGTCGCAGTGCTTAATTTTGCAAAAATATCCCGACACCGAATTATATCCCGCTTCGGTCACCTCGCCGCCGTCGAACGCAATGATATAATCGGACAGCGCGCCTCCGTTTTTCGCGACGGCGACAAGATCTACTCCCTCGTGCCTGCCGTGCGAACGCGCCTCACCGTAATCCGACGTGATCCTGTAAGCCTCGTAATTTTTAAAGAATCTGCTTCCCATTTTTACGCCGTTTCCGCTCTTATACCCCATATCTCTATGGACGAATCCGTTAACGTGACCGTGTTTGACGAGATAATATCCACCGAGGTTATCGCGCTTTGCGCCTCCTCTGCCGACGAGCACACGCAGTTTACGTTTCCGCCCGAGGCGTATTCGAACACCTCGCCGTCCGAGCCGTCGATGCCGAGCCGCCCTACGTGACGCACCGAGGCGGTCTCCTCGTTCGTATCGCACTCTACCCTGCCCATAGTCATAAATCCGCCGACGCCGCCTTTACCGCAACGAGCGTATATATCGTATATCGCGCCCTCGCAATTTTTGAATTTGACTATCATCTTTTTAAGCGCAAAGCCGTTTCCGTTTACGTCCTTGGCGGTAACGAATTTGGCGGCGTATGCGCTCCCCTCTTTGGTCTTTGCGGCAATAAGTTCGTATACGTCCGTCGCCCCGAGGGCGGCAACGTCCGCCGCAAGCGACGTCATCTCAAGACGCATTTGCTCCGCTTCGCTCGGCGTGGCACCGCCGCTCTCCCCGCCGCCCGGAGTTTTCGTCTCAAGCACCGCCAACTTGCCGCATACGCTTATAAGTCGCCGCCCGTCCGCGATACCGTCGACAACGTATTCCGCCGTTCCCGCGCACGAGGTTACCTCCGCCGGCACGACTGCCTCGTTGCCGTCCATATGCACGGCGACGGGCGACGAATTTTCGCCGGCGGGGAAAAAAGTTATTCTTTTTTGCAGATCGTCCCATTCTTCGCCGAAGCCGAAGATGATCTTGCACACGCCGTAGCTTCCGCTCGTACCTGCCACCGCGATTTCGGGAGAAAGCCCGTACTTTTCGACTTTAATCAATATCCGTTCCATTTTATCCCCTTTTTATAAAGTTTTATATTACGCTCATCCTCTGCCATTCCGAGACAATTTTAGCCGTTGCGCCCGCCGTATGACTGACGGATTTTTGACTTTTTTCCGCGCGGCACCGAAAAGTGCCGTTCTTCGAAAACGAAACGCGATCGACTCGGCAAGACAGTCGACGTAAATCGCCGATCGCCGCCCTTGCGGAACGAACCGAATAACTCAAGACCGTTTGCGCAAATTTTTTGTTGACTTGCCTCGAATATGATGATATAATCATTTATTATCACAGAAATGAGGAAAAAGCTATGTTCTTTGAGAGAGTTTCCGAATTTGACCCCGAGGTAGGCGCGTCGCTCGCACGCGAGTTGAATCGCCAAAGGGGAAATATCGAGCTTATCGCATCCGAAAACATCGTTTCCGAAGCGGTGCTTTTGGCTGCCGGCGGCGTTTTGACCAACAAATACGCCGAGGGTTACCCCGCTCACCGCTACTACGGCGGTTGCGAGTTCGTCGACGAGGTCGAAAACGTCGCGCGCGAACGTGCGTGCCGCCTTTTCGGTGCGAAATTCGCCAACGTTCAACCGCACTGCGGTGCAAACGCAAACCTTGCGGCATTCTTTGCGCTCGTAAAACCGGGCGAGACCGTTCTTTCTATGAATCTCGCGCACGGCGGTCACATCTCTCACGGACTTCCCGTTAACATCTCGGGAAAATACTTTAATATAGTTCAGTACGGCGTAGACCCGACAAGCGGACTTATAGACTACGACAACGTTCGCCGCCTCGCACTCGAAAATCGCCCGAAGATGATCATCGCCGGTGCCAGCGCATACCCCCGCGTTATCGATTTTGCGAAATTCCGCGAGATCGCAGACGAGGTCGGAGCGTATCTTATGGTCGATATGGCACATATCGCGGGGCTTGTTGCCGCAGGGCTCCACCCCTCGCCCATTCCCCACGCCCACGTTACTACCACGACAACGCACAAAACGCTTCGCGGTCCGCGCGGCGGTATGATACTGACCAACGACGAAGAACTGGCGAAGAAAATAGACAAAGCCATTTTCCCCGGCACGCAGGGCGGTCCCCTTATGCATATCATCGCGGCAAAAGCCGTCGCTCTCGGCGAGGCTTTGACCCCCGAATATAAGCTCTATCAAAAACAGGTAATAAAGAACGCAGCGGCAATGGCGCAAACGTTGACCGCACGCGGAGTTTCGCTGTTGACGGGCGGCACCGACAACCACCTTATGCTCCTCAACCTTGTTGGCACGCCCGTGACGGGTCGCGACCTTGAGGTCAAGCTGGACGAGGTGCACATCACGGCAAACAAAAACGCCATCCCGAACGATCCGCTCAAGCCCGCGGTAACGTCCGGCTTGCGTATCGGCTCGCCCGCCGTTACGACGCGCGGTTTCGACGAAGCCGATTGCTCGCTTGTCGCAAACTTGATAGCAGACGCGATATACGATTTCGACGCGAAAAAAGACGCTATCGCCGCAAGCGTAGCCGAGCTTTGCGCGGCTCACCCGATATATAACGCCTAAGGTAAAAACTGCAGGATATCCGCACGAAAATATCGCGGATATCCTGCGGTTTCGCTCATATTTCGCTCAAAAAGCGTTTTTTCGCTTGACAACGCGAGCAAAAACGATTATAATTGCCTTGTTCTGAATCAAGGTCAAACGATTCGAAACGATTTTAAATCAGATCGTAAAAACAGAATATTTCGCAGTTCGGTTTCGCTTTACGCGAATCAGAGGGAAGTTCGGTGAAAATCCGTCGCAACCGTCATTACCGTAATTGGAGTTTTCTTCATAAGTCGGAATACTCACCGAACAAGGCGATGGTCATTCGTGTGGTCACTCTCTTGCGACCGCAAGCGTTTTTGGGCATGAAAAGCGCAGCCGTTTCTATTTGTGCCAAGGGGTATTGCACCCTTTTGCCGCCTATGGGATAGCTGCGCTTTTTTATCGCTTTTCAGCGTAAAAAAGCGCATTTTTGTTTTTCGGAGGCGACGATGGCAGACAAAACTTTTACAAAAAGCACCTGTATCGAACTTTTGCAAAACAAAAGCGCACAACTTGCAAAGTCGGGGGACGCGCGCTATCCGCGCCGTTCCGATTTCGGCGAAAGCGAGGTCGCGGCTATAAAAAGCTTTCTCGGTCCGTGGCCGCGCGCACTCGAGGCGGCTGGCGTTAAATCTTTGCGCGACGACAGCCGTGCAAAAAAAACGAAAGAAAAACGCATCGCCGCAAAACGCGAAAAGACCCGCCGCAAGATCGCGAATATGCAAAACTCAGGTAGCGAGCTAAAGCAATCTCCGCCTTTCGCAAGCGATGACGATTAGCCGATGGCGCCACCGCCGCGCTTGCCCGAATCGCCTTATCTTTTGAGGCGGAAACTCACCCAATATAAAATATTTGCCCGATCGGCAAATGATAAGGAAAAGAAAAAATGAAAAAGATCATCTCTCTCATCCTCACCGCACTCACGGCAATGACCGTCATCGCCTGCGTCGCCGTTCCCTGCGCTGCCGGAAACGAGGCGTTCGTTTACGTTACGATAGTCGACGGAAACGGCAACCTCGCTCTTACGCAAAAGCAAGTAACCGTTACCGACGTCGATAACGACGGCAAACTTACCGTAAACGACGCTCTTTATTGCGCACACGAGCAAAATTACAGCGGTGGCGCAAGCGCGGGCTACGCCTCATCGCAAAGCTCCTACGGTCTTTCGCTCGACAAACTTTGGGGCGTGCAGAACGGCGGCGCATACGGATATTACGTTAACGACGCTATGGCGATGAGCCTTGCGGACACCGTAACGAACGGCGACTTTATAAACGCTTTCGTATACACCGACACCACCGCGTGGAGTGATACTTATTGCTTCTTTTCAAGTAGCGTCGCAAGCAGCGTTGCCGGCGGCAAGATACTTCTCACGCTGAACTGCTTGGGATACGACGCACAGTCATCCTCTTTCGTCAATATGCCGATCGAGGGCGCGACCATCACCGTTAACGGCGCGGCAACGGAATACAAAACGGATGCAAACGGCTCCGTTTACCTCAAGATAGACAAAGCGGGTACGTACGTCGTCAGCGCAACGAGCACCTCGAAAAATCTCGTCCCCCCCGTGCTGACCCTCTCCGTTACCGCAGCCGCCCCCGAAACGGGCGACACCGAACTTTGGATTTTGGCGGCACCGGCGCTTGCCTTGACCGCGCTGCTCGGGGCTGCGTTCGTATATCGTCGCAAGCACGATGAGATCTAAACCTTTACGCGCGACGGCTCTTATTGCCGTCGCGCTGCTTTTACTTTGCCTTTTTCCCGTAACGGGGGCAGCGACGCAAAACGGACAAGCCGAAGCCGAGGCGATATATTCCTCGGTGCTCGCCTCGCTCGGAGCGGACACAAACAACGTGCAAACGTTTATCGACGAAAAACTTGCCGCCGCGCCGGCAAACGGCTCGGAATGGTACGTTATCGCACTTTCGCAAAGCGGAACGTACGACTTTTCGCGCTACGAATCGGCGCTTGTCGCTTACCTTAACTCGGCGACGATATCCTCCGCCTCCTCAAGGCTGAAATTCGCGCTTTGCCTTGTCGCCGTCGGCTCCGAAAACGAATATATCCGAAATGCGATAGATTCCTCCGTCGGAAAGCAAGGGATTATGAGTTTGATATTCGGGCTGCACCTTATAAACAACGGCTATACAGCGGCAGACTATACCGCGCAAGACCTTGCCTTAGAGATCGTCGGCGCGCAACTTGCGGACGGCGGGTGGAGCGTCGTCGGTCAAGCCGGCGACCCCGACGTCACGGCAATGGCTTTACAAGCCGTCGCCCCGTATTGCGAAAGCAACGCAAGCGTTAAAAGCGCCTCCGAGCGCGCTGTCGATTTTCTCTCGTCAAAGCAGTTGCCAAGCGGCGATTTTGCCTCTTTCGGCACGCCGAATCCCGAGAGCACCGCGCAAGTTATCATCGCCCTTGCCTCGCTCGGCATCGACGCGGAAAACGACGCGCGATTTAAAAAGAACGGTACCCCTTTCGACGGGATAAACAAATATCGCCTGCCGAGCGGTGACTTCGCGCACACCGAGGGCGGCGCGTCCAACGCCAATGCCACTATGCAGGTCTTTTGCGCCTCGGCGGCGTATATACGTTTTTGCCGCGGCTTGTCGCCGTTTTATTCGAATCTCGGCAGCAATAATACGAACGGCAACGAGGCGACCGGCGAGCAAACGACCGGCGAGCAAACGACCGCCGACAAAACCGGCGACAACGGCTCTGCCGCGCTTACCGACGGTGCGGGCGACGACCGCGAGCAAACCGCGCAGCGTGACGGCAACGGCAACGCCTCTTACAAGCCTTATGCCGTATCCGCGATCGTTTTGGTCGCGTGCGGCGTAGCACTCGGGCTTTTTGTCGCCAAAAAGCGCAAGATCTCGAATTTTGTCGCCGTTATCCTCGTTGCCGCCGCCGCAAGTGCCGCCGTGCTGCTTACAGACGTACGCACGCCTGAAGATTACTACGGCTCCACCGAGCAAAAAACGGACGTTATCGGCACGGTATCGCTGAGCATAAGGTGCGACACCGTCGTAGGGCTCGGCGACGCCGTACCGCAAAACGGCATTATTCTCGACACCGTTTACGTGGATATCTCCGAGGGAGACACCGTATTGTCCGTTTTGACCGAGGCGGCGCGGCGCTGTTCCGTAAGGCTCGACGTCTCGGGCGACGGTGCGCTTGCCTACGTCAACGGCATAGCGTTTCTATACGAATTCGACTTCGGTCCCCTCTCGGGCTGGACTTACCGAGTGAACGGCGAGATGCCGTCCGTCGGCGCGGGGGCGTACACGCTCGCCGACGGCGACGTGATCGAATGGCTGTACACAAAGGAACTCGGCTCGGATATTTCACGTTGCCGCGCTGAGCGGGTGCGCTCGCCGTACCGCTTATGTGTTTCGTTAAAAGCGGGAAAATCAGCGGAGCTTTTCCTATCGGAGCGTGCTTAAAATGAGATCTCTCGACAACCTCAACCCCATAACGGCAGCCGTATACTTTACATGTGCAATATGCATACCGACCTTTTCGCAGAACCCCGTAACGACGCTGACCGCCGTTGCGGCGTCCGCGCTGTACTGCATTATGCGCAAATGCCGCGCACTTCGCTCGACTATGCGTTTTTGCTTGCTTTTCGTTGTCGTTATGACCGTGCTGAATCCTCTTATTTCGCACAACGGCAAGACCGTGCTCTTCTTTATAAACGATTCGCCCGTTACCGCCGAAGCGGCGATATACGGTGCGCTGTCGTCACTCGCAGTATCTGCCGTTATCCTCTTTTTCAGAGCACTGTCCGATATCCTTACGCAGGACAAATTGCTCTACGTTTTCGGCAAAACCTCGCCGAAGACCGCGCTCGTTTTATCTATGGCTCTGCGCTACTCCTCGCTTTTGCGCGAAAAGGCGCGACAAATCGAGGATAGCCAGACCGCGCTCGGGCTTTACGAGGACGGTAACGTGGCGGCAACGATCAAAGGTAAAGCGCGTATTTTTTCCGTACTTGTCACGTGGTCGCTCGAAAACGGGATAACGACCGCCGACTCTATGGCGTCTCGCGGATACGGCAAGCACCGCCGCACGTATTTTTCTTTGTTCGGTTTTTCCGCAAGTGACGCGGCAACACTTGCTTTTACCGCTGCGTGCACGTCACTTTACGTAGCGGCGGCACTTCGCGGCGACTTGGCTTTCGCTTGTTATCCGAGCATCGCAATATCGCCGCTCACCCCGCTCGGCGCCGTCGCGTATACGGCATACGCGCTGCTTGCACTGTTTCCCGTGATATCGGAATCCGGAGAAAGGCTCAAATGGAAATACTTAAGGTCGAAGATCTGACTTTTCAATATCCCTTATCAGAGCGTACCGCCGTTCGCTCCGCGTCGTTTGCCGTAAACTCGGGCGAATTCGTAGTCCTTTGCGGAGCAACTGGAAGCGGCAAATCGACTTTGCTTCGTTGCTTGAAACCCGAGATCGCGCCGACGGGCACAAAAAGCGGAAATATCGTTTTTCAAAACGCGCCGCTCGACGTCGGATCCGAACGCATAGGCTTCGTCGCGCAGCGCCCCGATGAGCAAATAGTTACCGACAGAGTGTATTCGGAGCTTGCTTTCGGGCTTGAAAATCTCGGCACCCCGAGCGACGTCATCGCTCGCAAGATCGCGGAGATATCCGCGTTTTTCGGCATAGAAGATTGGTTTGAGCGCGACGTCGCAACACTCTCGGGCGGGCAAAAGCAACTTTTGAATCTCGCCGCGGTAACGGTCACGGAGCCCGATCTCATACTCCTCGACGAGCCGACCTCGATGCTCGACCCCATCGCGGCAAGCGACTTTATATCGATGCTGAAAAAGCTGAATCGCGAACTTTCCCTGACCGTCGTTATCGCGGAGCACAGAACGGAAGACGCCGTCGCCGCTTGCGACAGAATAATCTTTATGGCAAACGGCGCCATCGTCGCCGACGGCGATCCGCAAACGATTGCCGCGGTGGGCGGCGATATATTGCCGTTTATGCCGGCGGCAACGCGGCTCTATCATATGGTCGGCGGCACGGGCGCGTGCCCCGTAGATGTGCGCGACGGCAAACGATTCGCGGCACGCTTCGCCCCGCAGACCGAATACGAAACGAAAAAAAACAAAGGCGCGAGCACAAACGATACGGTCGCGCCAAAAAAGAGAAAGCGCGATATCGCCGAAGCCGCGCTCGAATTTAACGACGTATACTTTAAATACGACAGAAAATCCGACGACGTACTCTCCGCGCTCGAGCTTTCGATATACGAAAACGAGATATTTTGCCTGCTCGGAGGCAACGGCTCGGGCAAATCCACACTGCTCTCCTGCGCGTGCGGATTGCGCAAGCCGTACGGCGGCAACGTTCGCGTTTTCGGCAAAAAGATATCCGACTACCGCGGCGGAGAACTGTATTCGGGGTGTGTATCGCTTCTTCCGCAAGACGTTCAAACGCTTTTTTTGCGTGCAAGTGTGCGCGAGGAGCTCGAAGACGCGTACGAAAGCGCCGCCGATTCTCCGATCGATCTCTCGCCCCTCTTCGAAAAGCACCCGTACGATCTGTCGGGCGGCGAGCAACAACTCCTCGCATTGGCAAAGGTGCTGTCGCGCAAACCGCGCCTGCTCCTTATGGACGAGCCGACGAAAGGGCTCGATCCACGCAGAAAGGACGAACTGAGGCAGATAATAAAAGATCTCAGAGCACACGGAACAACGATCTTGGCAGTCACTCACGACGTCGAGTTCGCCGCGAGCACGGCTGACCGTTGCGCCATACTTTTCCGCGGCAAGGCGCTCGGCACGGCAACGCCACGCGATTTCTTCTCTTACGGCAGTTTTTATACCACTGCGGCTGCCCGTATGGCGCGCGGATATTTCGAGGGGGTGGCGACCACCGAAGACCTTGCCGCCGCGTGCCTAAAAAGCCTTGAGATAGCGGAGGCGGCAACAAAATGAAAACGATAAAAAACGCCAAAATTCGCCGCGCGATAAAAATAATCGTACCGTTATTCGCCATCCCCACGCTCGTTCTGGCAAGCGCAAAGGCGACGGGCGAAAGGGTAGCGCTTTTCACCTCGTGCGCAGTAGCCGCGCTTACCGTTCCTCTTTTCGTCGCCGGCGTCGAAAAGGCGGAATTCGGCACACGGCGCACCGTTATCGTGGCGATATTGACAGCTCTCGCCTCGTTCGGCAGGCTGATACCGTTCTTTAAGCCGGTAACGGCTATCGCCACCATCGCGGGGATACATTTGGGGGCGGAATCCGGATTTGCGGTAGGAGCTTTTTCGGCGCTGATATCGGATTTTTATTTCGGTTTGGGTCCTTGGACGCCGTTCCAAATGCTTGCTTGGGGCGTAATAGGCTTTTTTGCCGGGGTATTGTCCTCGCCGCTCGGGCGCAGCCGCGTTATGCGTACGTTTTACGGAGTCGTCTCGGGGGTAGCCTTTTCGCTGATAACGGACGTATGGACCGTAACTTGGTACAACGGCACGTTCAGCGCGTCGCTGTACCTTGCCGCAACGATAACCGCGCTACCTCACACGATTTTGTACGCGGTGTCGAATCTTTTGTTTCTCGCGCTGCTGTCAAAACCGTTCGGCGAAAAGCTCGAGCGCGTCAAGATCAAATACGGCGTTTAACGCCGCGCTTTACCTCCTCGGCAAGTATGCGAAGGCAAGCTTTAAAACAAAAATCGGGGGGCAGACCTTGTCTGCCCCCCTAAATTACGGCATTATTTGCCGAAATATCTGTTAAGAAGCCCCTCGAACGCTTTGCCGTGGCGTGCTTCGTCCCTTGCCATTTCGTGTACGGTATCGTGGATCGCGTCAAGCGAGTGCTCTTTCGCGAGTTTTGCAAGCTCGAACTTGCCTGCGGTAGCACCGTTTTCGGCTGCGACGCGCGCCTTAAGGTTCGCCTCGGTGGAAGCGGAAACGCACTCGCCGAGAAGTTCGGCGAATTTTGCCGCGTGCTCTGCTTCCTCAAGAGCAGCCTCTTTCCAATAAAGTGCGATCTCGGGATATCCCTCTCTTGCCGCAGCGCGCGACATAGCAAGGTACATTCCGACCTCGGAGCACTCACCCTCGAAGTTAGCGCGAAGTCCCTCGATAATCTCCGCGGGCGCTCCCTTTGCAACGCCGATAACGTGCTCGGCAGCCCAATCGAGAGCCGCGCCGTCATCGACGACCTCAACGAACTTTTCTCCGGGTTGCTTGCAACGCGGGCAAATATCGGGGCGAACGTCGGACTCGACTATTTCTCCGCAAACGGTGCATCTCCATTTTTTCATAACAAAATTCTCCTTTATTTTTAAATTTTAATTTTTACGAATTTTTTCCGCAACGTCGGATACGGTAAACGCGGGATCCGACAGCATTGCGACCGTAACGACGGAAAGGTCTCGGCGTATCTTTTGATTTATCACGCAAAAAGCGGCGTGCATCTTGCACTCGGATTTTTGCGGATTTCGCGTGCAATCGCAATTCGGATCCAAACATCTCGTTATAAGCGTCTTTCCGTCGATAGCCTCGATAACGTCGAGCGCGGTAATACTCGAAGCGTCGCGTGCAAGCACGTAGCCGCCGTCCGCCCCCTTATAAGACCGCAATATCCCCGCCTTAGTAAGTTTGCGCAGTATCTTTACGGTAAATTTTTGCGGGACCGACGCGATCTCCGCAAGGCGCGGCCCACCGGTCTTCTTACCCGCCGCGTCAAGCGATATGCATATTCTGACGGCGTAATCCGCCTCTTGAGTTATCCGCATCGTACCTCCGCTTCGGTAAACCATACCTTTTTGGTCTGCATTGATTATATCACGGGATAAACGATTTGTCAACACCTTTTTTTAAAATTTTAAATATTTGATAAAATCGGTTTCGAATCCGCAGCTTTCCGTTAAAAGTACCGTGTGCACGTCCCTTATAAAACCGAAAAGATCTCCTCTCCGCTCTTCCCCCGCACACAGCACGTCGCGCGCACCGGCAAGCGACGTATTGCCGCAAACAACTACGTTTTTATCCGCAAGGCTCGGTAATACTCCGAGATATTCGAGATCTGCGGCATCGATACCGTCGCCGAAACTTCCGCAAATATATACGTCTCGCACGTCATCCCCGACGGCTTCCAATGCGCAACGCACCGCGGATTTCGCAAGCTGAAACGCCCGAACGTCCGCCTGCGAAACGTACACGTTCTCCGTCAGATAAAATCTTCCGTCGCGCAAGCGTACCTGTGCCGCCTCGCCGACAAAAGCGCCGTTATCGTCAAGTGCCCCGATGCGCCGCAATGCGGCAAAGGCACCGACAAGTCCGCTGCCGCATATCCCGCGCGGTCTTTCGCCGCCGACGACGCGAGGCACAAGGCGCGCGCCAACCTGCTCGACGCGATATATCGCGCCCGGGGCATATCGCATACCGCATTCCACCCCACCGCCCTCAAAGGCGGGACCCGCCGCCGCACTTGCCGCCGTCATACGCCCACCCGAAACGGAAACCGCCTCGCCGTTCGTTCCGAGATCGAGCATAAGCGCGCTGTCTTTGCGTTGCATACCGAGCGATACCACCCCGGCGGTGACGTCCCCGCCGACAAACGAGGATATCGGCGGCAGCAAAAAGACGCTGTTCGCGTTTATACCGATCTCGTCCCCGCCGAACTCCGATTTATTCGGCAAAACGGACGCATAAGGATACGTGCCGAGGGAAAGCGGAGATACGCCGCACAAAAAATGCAGCATAACCGTATTCGCGGCAATAACGACTCGTTGCGGAGATACGCCGCAGGTCGTCTCGCAAAGCTCGTTAACGGCGGAACGCAAACACGCCGTCAGCTCCGCAAGATGCTCTTGCGACGCGGCAATACGTGACATAACGTCCGCTCCGAAACGAGCTTGCGGATTTGCGACAGCCGCCGATGCCACGTTTTCGCCCGTCCCGAGATCCACGCACTCGCACACGATCGTCGTAGTGCCGACGTCAATCGCCGCGCCGATATTTTCGCGTTTTTCCGCCATTCGCTATCCCCCCCTCGCACCGAGCAACGCTTTAAGCTCGTTTTTTATCATTATATCACAAAAAAGCCGCCTGTCAATCACAACCGAGCGAGCCGCATCGCACCGTCCCGACAGATCGAGGCGGTTGACAATCGCTTATTTATATGATAATATATATTGAAATATTGTTTGTCGACGCGTGTGCTTTTCGATACCGTCGGCAGGAAAAGGAAATTTGCCATGGATAAAATCTTAAAGCTGCTTGAAGACGACGCCGCCCTTACAACGGAACAACTTGCCGCAATGCTCGACAAAGACCCCGCCGAGGTCGGCGAGGCGATCCGCAAATACGAAGCGGACGGCGTAATCCTCGGATACAAAACGCTTATAGATTGGGAAAAGGTCGGCGGCGAGGACGTTACTGCCATAATAGAGGTCAAAGTTATGCCGCAACGGGATTGCGGATTCGACCGCATAGCGGAAAAGATCGCAAATTATCCCGAGGTAAAATCGCTCTTTCTTATGTCGTCGGGCGGATTCGATCTTGCCCTGATCATAGAGGGAAAAACGATGAAAGAGATAGCACACTTTGTTGCCCGCAAACTTTCGGGCATAGAATCCGTTACCGCGACCGCCACGCATTTCGTCCTGCGCAAATACAAAGACAAAGGCGTGATATACGGCGCGGAAGAGGTCGACGAAAGAGGAATAATGCCGCTATGATAGATTACGATTCCGTTATTTCCCCAACGGTCAAAGAGCTTAAGCCGTCGGGGATAAGAAAATTTTTCGATCTGATAAGCGCCACCGACGACGTTGTCGCGCTTACCGTGGGGCAGCCGGATTTCGTGACCCCGTGGCATATCAGAGAGGCTGCAATCGACAGTATAGAGCGCGGCAAAACGTATTACACGTCGAACGCAGGCACCCCGGAACTGCGCCGGGAGATCTCGAACTATATGCTTCGGCGCTTCGGTCTGTCTTACGACCCGAACGAAGAGATTTTCGCGACCGTCGGCGGCAGCGAAGCGATCGACGTTGCTATGCGCGCCGTTCTGACACCGCAAGACGAGGTGATATTACCCACTCCTTGTTTCGTTTGCTACGAGCCGATAGCGAAAATGCTCGGTGCGCACGTCGTACACGTTCCGACAAAGCTCGAAAACAATTTTAAACTGACCGCAGACGAATTGCGGCGTGCCATAACGCCGAAGACGAAGATGCTCGTCCTTCCTTTTCCGAACAACCCCACCGGCGCCATTCTGACCGAAGAAGAGCTTGCCGAGATAGCCGACGTACTGCGCGGAACAAATATCATAGTGCTTTCCGACGAGATCTATGCGGAGCTTACGTACGGAAAAAAGCACAAATCGATAGCCTCGATCGACGGTATGCGCGAAAGGACGATCATCGCAAGCGGATTTTCCAAGGCTTACGCTATGACGGGCTGGCGACTCGGCTACGTATGCGCTCCCGCCCCCTTGACGCGCCAAATGCTGAAGATCCACCAGTTTGCCATAATGTGCGCCTCGACAGCCTCGCAATTCGCCGCTACCGAAGCGCTTAAAAACGGCGACGAGGACATCGACGCCATGCGCGACGAATACGACCGCCGCCGCGCGTATCTGTTAAGCGGTCTGCGGTCTCTCGGGATCGAATGTTTCGAGCCCGAAGGCGCTTTTTACCTTTTCCCGAGCGTAAAGCCCTTCGGTCTTTCAAGCGACGAGTTTGCCGAGCGGTTGCTTTACGAGCACAAATGCGCGGTCGTCCCCGGCTCCGCTTTCGGCGAGGACGGCGAGGGATTCGTGCGCATATCCTACGCATACTCGGTAAAGCACATATCCCACGCGCTCGAACGCATAGAAAAATTTGTGAATATACTGAAACGATAACGAAAAAACCGTGAATAAAACGTCGATTTTTGCATAAACCGCCGTTTTATTCGTTTTTGATGCATATTTCGGTTGACATTCCGAAAAAAACGATTATAATATATGATCATCAGATCCATTACGTCAGGAGAATTAATATGGGTATAAAAGTCGTAAAATTCGGCGGCTCGTCGTTGGCGGATGCTGAACATTTTCGTATGGTAAAAGAAATAGTCACGTCCGACCGCGAAAGAAGATACGTCGTGCCCTCCGCCCCCGGCAAACGCTTTCCGAGCGACGAAAAGGTCACGGATATGCTTTACGAATGTTATCGCCTTGTGCGCGACAAAGCGAGCGAGCGCGAATTCGACGAGCATTACGGCAAGATAACGGCACGATTCAACGGTATCATCGCCGACCTCGGTCTCGATTTCGACATTTCGGGCGAGCTCGAATACATTCGCCGCGCTATCCTTTGCCACTCCGGGCGCGACTTTGCCGCAAGCCGCGGAGAATATCTGAACGGACTTATCCTTTCGAAATATTTGGGGTACGATTTTATCGACGCGGAAAACGTTATCCTGTTCAAAGAAGACGGCTCGTTCGACTCGGAGCGAACCGACGAAACGCTCGCCGCCGAACTCGCGAAGCACGAATACGCCGTTATCCCCGGTTTTTACGGGCTTATGCCGAACGGCACCGTAAAGACGTTTTCGCGCGGCGGCTCCGACGTTACCGGTTCGATAGTGGCGCGCGCCGCCGAAGCCGATCTTTACGAAAACTGGACCGACGTTTCCGGCTTTTTGATGGCGGACCCGCGCATAGTGCCCTCGCCTCTGACAATGGACACCGTTACCTACGGCGAACTACGCGAGCTTTCCTATATGGGCGCCTCCGTCTTGCACGAAGATTCGATATTCCCCGTTCGCTACGCCGGCATACCGATCAATATAAGAAACACGAATCGTCCGAACGACAACGGCACTATGATCGTCGCTTCCGCCTCGGATTACGACAGACGGCACGTTATTTCCGGCGTCGCGGGTAAGCGCGGATTTTCCGTCATCACGATCGAGCACGATATGATGAACGCCGAGATCGGTTTCGCCCGTCGTGTGCTCGAAGTCCTTGAGGATTACGGCGTATCGTTCGAGCATTTGCCATCGGGTATCGACACGATGAGCATCGTCGTCTCCACCGCCGATATAGAGCCGTGCCGCGAAAAACTGGTCTCGTCGATCAATCGCGCCGTTCGCCCCGACAGCCTCACCGTTGAGGACGGTCTGGCGCTTGTCGCGGTCGTCGGTCGCGGTATGGTAAAAGCCAAAGGAACGGCGGCGAGGGTATTTTCCGCCGTATCCGGCGCGGGAATCAACGTAAAAATGATAGATCAGGGCTCGAGCGAGTTGAACATCATCCTCGGCGTTGACGAAAACGACTTTGAAACGACGCTTCGCGCAATATATTCCGAATTCGTAAAAGAATAACCGACCGAAAAAACTCGTGGCAGTCCGAATGGGACTGCCACGAGAAGATATGAATTTGCGGCGACTTTACGCCATTTTTTCTGGCATTCGGCAACCGCCGAGAACGTGAAAATGCAGATGCTTAACGGATTGACAAGCGTCCTCGCCGCAGTTGGTTATAACGCGGTACCCGCCGACAAGCCCCTCCGACGCGGCAATACGCGGTATCGCCTCGAACACAGCCGCAACGTATTTCGAATTCTCCGAGCATATACCGTCGGCAGACTCGATATGCTCTTTCGGCACAACGAGGATATGCACCGGTGCCTGGGGCGCTATATCTCTGAAAGCGTATACCGCGTCGTCCTCGTAAACTTTGTTCGACGGTATCTCACCCGATATTATTTTACAAAAAAGACAATCCATTTGTTCGCCCGTTTTTGCCAAAGCAAAAATCACCTTTCGTTTTTTTAATTATACAACCTAAAAAGTTCAAAATCAAGATGAAAGATCAAAAAATATTCGATATCCATACCCACGTATATCCCGAGCGCATTTCCGCCGCTGCGGTAAAGAATCTCGGAGATTTTTACGAATTTCACGTAGAAGGCGCGGGCACTTTTGCGGAACTCGCGCAAACGTCGAAAGACTGCGGCGTTTGCGGTTTTCTCGCCCTCGCCGTCGCCACCAATCCGAAGCAAGTGCTTCGCGTAAACGATTCCGTCGCCGAAGCCGTCGCCGCGGCACGCAAGCAAGGGTTTGACGCACACGCTTTCGGAGGTTTTCACCAAGACTGCCCCGACGCCGACGAGGTCGTTTGCCACGCCTTGGACGTCGGGCTCGAGGGGATAAAACTGCACCCCGACATTCAAGGCGTCGATATCGACGACAAAAGACTTTTTCCCCTGTACGAACTGTGCGAAAAAAAGCACTTGCCCGTCTACTTCCATATGGGCGACGCAAGACCGCAGTACAGATTTTCCGAAGCTCGCAAACTCGCACGTGTCATCGAACGCTACCCCGACTTAAAGGTCGGCGCGGCACACCTCGGCGGATATTCCGCTTGGGAGGACGCAGCTCTTTTGGCAGGGGCAAAAAACGTGTGGTTCGACACGTCGAGCACACTTTGGGCAACGTCTGCCGCACACGCCTCCGAGCTCATCCACCTGCTCGGGACGAATCGGGTGATGTTCGGCACCGACTACCCCGTAAAGACCGCCGCGCAGGAGCTCGAATACTTCGCGCGCCTCGAACTTACGGACGAAGAAAGAGCGGACGTGCTGTACAACAACTCGCGTGCGTTCTTAAATCTTCCCCTCGAAACGAACGTATAAGAGAAAAAGCGGGAGAGCCGGCAAGGCTCTCCCGCTTTTACAATCGGACGAAACGCCGCAAAGCGAATTACTTGTACTTACGCTTTCTGGCTGCTTCGGATTTTTTCTTTCTCTTTACGCTGGGCTTTTCGTAATGTTCTCTTTTACGAAGCTCGGTAAGGACGCCGGAGCGTGCGATCTGTCTCTTAAAGCGACGCAGTGCGCTGTCGAGCGATTCGCCCTCTCTGAGTTTAACTTCTGCCATTCTTTTTCCCTCCCCTCGCTTGTTCGAAAACAATATATCGTTTGGTATTATACAACACGCCTTGTCAATTGTCAATAGTGTTTTTTGTTTTTTCTTATTTTATTGACATAAAAACGCATTTATATTATAATATTATCATTGCGCCAAGCGCCGACGCAAAAGGCGCGACAAACTGTCGCATACGGCAAAAACGGCGCGGTAAAAGGCAGGTATCTAACGAAATGAAACTATTTGTTGCTTCGGATATTCACGGCTCGGCTTTTTGGTGCGAAAAAATGCTCGACGCCTTTCTCTCCTCGGGGGCGGATCGCCTCGTTCTTTTGGGCGATCTTTTGTATCACGGTCCGCGCAACGATCTGCCGCGCGACTACTCGCCAAAGCAAGTCATAACTATGCTGAATTCTTTGACCGTGCCGCCCCTCTGCGTACGCGGCAATTGCGAAGCCGAAGTGGACGCTATGGTACTTGACTTCCCCGTTATGGCAAGTTACACGCTTATTTCGCTCGGCAAGCGAACGATATACGCCACGCACGGTCACCTTTTTAACGCAAACGAAAAGCTGCCGCTTCGCAGCGGCGACGTGCTCTTGCACGGGCACACCCACGTTCCGCGTTGCGAGACCGTAGGCGGTGTGCTGTACCTCAACCCCGGCTCCGTATCGCTGCCCAAAGAGGGCTCGGCAAACGGCTATATGACTCTTACCGAGGACGAAGCGCGGTGGCTTGACTTCGACGGGAAGCAAACGAAAATTTACAAACTTTAATTTGCGATTCGCCGTTATACGCGCTGCGCAAAACGACAAATACGAAACCGCAAAAAAGGACAACGAAGTAAAAATGAGCAATATTTTCGATCTTTTTGAAAAGATAAGATCTTCGCCCTCCGCGACGGAAACGTCGCCCGTGGAATTTATCGTCGCAGGGCTCGGAAACCCCGGCAAAGAATACGAAAAGACGCGCCACAACGCAGGCTTTATGTGTATCGACGCCATATGCGAAAAGCTCGGGGTAAAGTGCGACAGGGCGCGATTTCACGCACTCACGACGCGAGCGATAATCGACGGTCGCGGCGTGCTGCTTATGAAACCGCAAACGTTTATGAATCTTTCGGGCGAGGCGATCGCGGAAGCGGCGGCGTTTTATAAGATCGCGCCGCAACACGTCATAGTCATCGTGGACGATATATACCTCGACGTCGGAAGAATAAGGATACGCGACAGCGGAAGCAGCGGCGGTCACAACGGTCTGAAAAATATCGAAGCAAAGCTCGGCAGCGCACAATATCCGCGCATACGGATAGGTGTCGGGCAAAAGCCGCACCCCGACTATCCGCTTATGGACTGGGTGCTGTCGAAATTCGGCG
Source organism: uncultured Ruminococcus sp. (assembly GCA_964579135.1). Lineage (GTDB taxonomy): Bacteria > Bacillota > Clostridia > Oscillospirales > CAG-272 > CAG-390. Next base: position 65,007 of record CAZOFD010000001.1, read on the forward strand.
ACGAAGATATCAAACTTCTATCCTCCGCATTCGGCGCCGTATCCTGCGGACTGCCGTACGTTCTAAAAGGCGACTTTGCCGCAGCTATGCAGCTCTGCAACGGCAAAAGAGGGGCGTAAAAGTCGCACAGGCTATCGGCACGCCGCCGTTTTGGCGCAACGCAAAACCAAACGGACGCAATTCAAAGAAACGGAGATCCCGCACGCGGGATACCTTATTATTATGAAAGAAAATACCAACGATATGCGTCGGTCGCTGACGGACGCGGTGCGATTTGACGGCGAATACGCGCAGTTGCTTTCGGCGATCAAACAAACTCGCAATTCCAAGCCGAAACCGATAATGGTAAGCGGACTTTGCGAGGGCGCAACGGATATTTTGTGCACGGCATTGGTCGAAGATATGCCGTCGGCTTGCCCTGCGCTGATAATCTGCGCCGAAGAAAAGGACTGCGCACGTATGAACTCCGTGCTCGCATCTTTCGGCATCCGCGCCGCTGTCTACCCGGCGCGCGACCTTAATTTTTACAACGTTGCGGCGTCGCACGAATTCGAGCATCGCCGCATAGCAACGCTTATGGGTATCATCGGCGGCGAAACGGAGGCTGTGATCTGCACCCCCGACGCCGCCCTTTCGTACACCATCCCGCCGGAGGATCTGCGCGACTCCGTGCTCTCCGTGTCCGCATCGGATAAAGTCGAAATCGCAAATATCGCAAGCAAACTCGCCGCCGCGGGGTATTGCCGCGCATCGCTTGCCGAGGGCGCCGGGCAATTTGCCGTGCGAGGCGGAATTTTGGACGTTTGCTTTTCCGTGCCGACCCCCGGCGAGACCACAAAAAACGAAAACGAAATACTGCAAGCCGTAAGGATCGAATTTTTCGGAGACGAGATCGACCGAATGGGACTGTACGACGTATCCACACAGCGCGTAATATCAAACGTCGACAAAGTCGTTATACCGCCCGCCCGTGAGCTTTTACCCTCGCGCGAGGTGCTACGCAAGATCGCCTCGGCAATATCCGAGCTGAAGAAAAAGACGAAAGACCCAAAGATCGAGGAACAACTCGAGGGCGAGCTCGATGCCGCACGCGCCGCCGCGGAAAACGGCGGCGAACTGAAATTTATAGACAAATATATTTCGGCGGTATATAAGAGAAAGACCTGTTTGCTCGATTATTTCTCCCCTATGTCGATCTGCATCGTTCGCGGCAACGCCGCCGTTGCCGAAAGGGCAAAAGCTCACGAATGGCATATGCAACGCGAAACGGAAGATATGGTCGCCTCCGGTACGGTCGGCGGCAAATATGCCGACTACGGCGAAGCGGCATCTCGCCTCGACGTTTTTCGCGCAACGCACACAACGGTGCTTTTGGATTCGCTTATGCAAGGAACTTCTTCGCTGTCCCTCGGCGGACTTTTCGGCTTTAGAACAAAGCACTCGCTTTCCTGCAGTGAGAACGACGAACTTTTGCGCGACGAGCTTACGCAATTTTCAAAGTCAAAATACCGCACGTTGCTTATGGCAACAAGCGAAACTCAGGCAAAAAACTACACGGGGTTGCTCAACGAATGGGGGATACCCGCGCAATTTTGCGGCGAAGCGGCAAACGTCGATCTGTCGAATATGCGGGGCGGAGAGGTACACGTGATTTCCGACGCGGTTTGCGCTCCTTTCGAAATGCTCTCCCCGAGGATAGCCGTCGTCTCGCTCGCACACAAAAGCGCGATCACTCGCGAGCGGCGCGAACGAAACAAACGCCGCTCGCAAAGCTCAAACACCGTTCGCCTGCTCTCATACGCCGATCTTTCCGAGGGAGATTACGTCGTTCACGAAAATCACGGTATCGGCATATTCGAGGGCATAAGCACGATGACGGTCGGCGGTGTAACGCGAGACTACATAACGATACGCTATGCCGGCAGCGACAAACTGTTTTTGCCCGTAGAGCAGCTCGACAAGGTCTCGAAGTACATCGGCGCGCACTCCGACGACGGCACGCTGAAACTCTCGAAATTCGGCGGCACAGAGTGGGGACGCACAAAAGCGCGTACGAAAGCGGCTCTCAAAGACGTCGCCAAGGAGCTTATCGCGCTTTACGCGGAGCGGTTGCGCCGCCCGGGGCACGCCTTCCCCGCGGACGACGCTTTTCAGCGCGATTTCGAGGCGGCTTTCGAATACGACGAAACCGCGGCGCAACTCGACGCCATAACCGACATAAAAGAAGATATGCAAAAATCGACTCCTATGGATCGTCTCCTTTGCGGAGACGTGGGATACGGAAAAACGGAAGTGGCTTTTCGCGCCATATACAAGGCAATCCTCGACGGGAAGCAGGCGGCGCTGCTCGTTCCGACGACGATACTTGCGCTGCAACATTATCAAACAGCTGTCGCCCGTATGCGCGCCTTTCCCGTAAACGTCGAGATGCTATCTCGTTTTCGCACCCCGAAAGAACAAAAAAAGATAATTTCGGATCTTGAAAAAGGCGACGTGGACCTGATAATCGGTACGCACCGTATGCTGTCGTCGGACATAAAATTCAAGTCCCTCGGTCTGCTCGTCATCGACGAGGAGCAACGCTTCGGCGTTGCGCAAAAAGAAAAGATAAAGCAAAAAATCGGCAACGTGGACGTACTTTCGCTCAGCGCAACGCCCATACCGCGCACGCTGAATATGGCTATGTCTGGCATACGCGACATATCCCTGCTCGACGAAGCGCCGACGGATCGTTTGCCAGTACAAACCTACGTTTTAGAGCACGACGACGTAATAATAATCGATGCCATCAAGCGCGAATTGCGCCGCGGCGGTCAGGTTTTTTATCTTTACAACGTCGTGGAAACGATAGATCACGTTGCCGCCAAGATCTCCGCCGCCATTCCGGAAGCGCGTGTCGTTACCGCGCACGGAAAAACGGACAAAGCCCGCCTTGAGGAAATCTGGCAGGAGATGACGGACGGCGAGATCGACGTGCTCGTATCCACCACGATAATCGAGACGGGCGTCGACGTTCCTAATGCCAACACGCTCATCGTCGAAAACGCGCACAAAATGGGGCTTTCGCAGCTACATCAGCTTCGCGGACGAGTCGGGCGCTCCTCACGCCGAGCATATGCGTATTTCACGTTCCCGCGCGGCAGGGCATTGTCCGAAATATCCCAAAAAAGGCTCGAAGCCATCAGAGAGTATGCGGAATTCGGCGCGGGCTTCCAGATCGCACTGCGCGACCTTGAGATACGCGGTGCCGGCAACGTGCTCGGCACGGAACAACACGGTCATCTCGACGAGGTAGGATACGATCTTTATATCAAATTGCTGAACGAAGCTATCCTCGAGGAGCGCGGAGAAACGCCCGAGGAAAAAGAAGAATGTACCGTTACGCTCGACACGGACGCCTTTTTGCCGGACACGTACGTCGCCTCCTCCGCGCAGCGTATGGCGCTTTACAAAAAGATATCTCACGTGCGCGACGAGAACGACGTAAACGAACTATACGACGAGCTATGCGACCGCTACGGCGAGCCTCCCGCTCCCGCGCTTTACCTGCTGGACGTTTCCCTGCTTCGTGCACGCGCGACAGCGTGCGGCATAACCGCCGTAACGCAGGACAAAGACGAGATCCGCATACATCCGAAAGAGCTCGACGTCGACGTATGGAGCGAACTCGCGAGCGAGGCAAAGGGCAAATTGCGCGTCGTTCTCGCAAACGAGCCGTATCTTACCCTGCGTCTGCGCCGCGGCGAGGACGCGATAGAACAAACGTCGGAACTGTTCAAAAAATACGCGCACGTATCCTCGCAAAACAAGTAGACAAAGCGAAAAACAAGTAGTATAATATAATTGTCGTTTTTATACAATCGAAAAACAAGGAACGGATAAATTTATGAAAACCTTTTGCAAAAAATATCTCGTGCTGCTGCTCGCGATAGCGTTGCTTCTGCCGACACTCGCCGCCTGCGCCTCTCTCGGCGAGCCGGCACTTAAACTCGGCAAAACGGAAATAACGGAAAATATGATAGAGTTTTGGCTGACAAGATACAAAGCCGAGTTTCTCTACTATTACCGTTCGGCTATACTTAACGAATATTCCACCTTTGCCGACTTTTGGGCGGATACCGCCGAGGACGGCAGAACGTACGACGAAATCTTTACCGCAAACGTGATCGAATCCGCGAAAACGTACCTTTGCGTTGCATATCTTTTTGACGAAAAAGGGCTCTCCCTGCCCGAAGAAACGGTCGCGGCGGTAGACAAAACGATAAGCGATATGATAGAGAACTTAGCCGACGGGAGCAGCTCCGAATTCAACACCCAGCTCGCGCAATACGGCGTTAACAAAAAGATATTGCGAGAGCTCTATCTGCTTGAAGAAAAAGCGGAATATCTAAAGAACTATCTCTTCTCCGACAGCGGCGAAAAGCGCATAACGCAAAAACAAAAGGACGAATATTATAACGACAATTTTCTGCGTATGGAGCAGATCTGCATATTTATCAACGAAACGCCGAAGCTCGACAGCGACGGAAATTACGAAAAAGACGACGACGGCTACACCGCATATCGCGATATGACGGAAGAAGAAAACAAAAAAGCGCGCGAAAAAGCCGCCGAAGCCTTTGAAAAAGCTGTCGCAGGCGCCGATTTTGACGACTTGGTAAAAAAATACGACGAAAACAAAGCCGACGACGGCTATACCGGAGGGATATATATGAGCACCGTATCCGCCTCGGGATACGACGAATCTCTCGGCAAGATATACGAGGAACTGAGCGATATGGAGATCGGCAGCGTCGCTATGGTCGAGACCGAGAACGGCTTGCACATAATAAAGCGTTTGCCGCTTGAGGAAAAGGCATACGAGGACGACGCAAACACCGACTTTTTCACCTTTTGGGATTCGCGCCAACAAAATTACGTCACCTACGAGCAGTACCTGCGCACGCCGTTTTTCCTTGAATATATAAACGGTTTGCTCGAGGAATACGCCGACAAGATCAAGATCGACGAGGATATAATAAAGTCGCTCAAGATCAGCAGCGTCAACGCCAACTACGATTTTTAAACCGAAAACGAAAGATCCGACGCTCACGCGTCGGACCTTTCGTTTTTGCACCGCGTATCATTCGGATACGCGCTCGTACGTAATAATGGAGCGGATCGAAGAATATCTGTAACCCATCTTATACGCGGTCGAATCCTCGAACGCCACGTTGTCGCCGTCCTCGGCTTTGTAAGCCGCCGGGTCGCTCACGGCAAACCGCAATTTCGAAGAATTCTTTTCTTCCGGATTCAGGCATTTCGTTATGACTATGTAATGCGTGTTGTTGCCGAGGGAAAGCTCGGCGATTATCCCCTGCGGATATTGATCGAGCAACTTTTTTATCGTCGCCTTACCGACGCCGTATACTCTGCGATAGGAGACGTCGTCGCCGTCCACGTTAAAACGGGCAGCCGTTACGCGCCAATTCATATTTACGGGGTTGCCGTACATCTTTTCTTTTACCGATTCAACTCCGTAGTTGCCGCTGTTCGCAAGCGCGACGGTATACGGGTCGGCTGCAAGGTTGTCGGTCTGCCCCGTTCGCAGATCGTACCCCGTCGTCAGCGTCGCCCCCATATTTCTGAGCACCATCGAGACGGAGCAAAGTGCGCACCCCACGTCTATCCAACTGTATTTGTTGCCGTTCGGGTCGTCTACCGCAAACAGCGTTGAGCCGAACTTCAGCCCCTCGAGCTCCGAAGCGCTCCAATCGCTGGTATAAACGTTGTTTTGACTGAACCACGAAAAAGCTTCGTTGTCCGATACCTCGACCGTAAACGAGGCGCTTACCCCGTCGGCGGTGGCAGTAACCGTGACCGTACCGCACTCAAGCGCACAATATCTGCCGTCGGTGCCTACCATAAGCACCCGATTGTCATCCGACGACCATACGACGTCGTCTATAAGATCGTACGGATACTTTTTGGCAAAGAATTCGCCCGAGGAATAGAGGCGAACGCTTGTCGAATTATACGCAACGCCGATCTTTTCGGTCTCTACCTTTTCGAAATACCAGATCTGAGACGTATTCGACGAATCGTACGGCGCTATGCCGACTTGCACGTCTCCGAACACGGACACGGTCGTAAGCTCCGCGACGACCTCGCTTCTGCCGTTCTCAAAAGGCAGCGCTATCGAAAAACCGTCGCCGCAAGGCATTATATCGAAAAGTGTCTCGTTGCTTTTTTCCGCGGCGGACACCTTTGTCAAAACGACGCTGTCCTTTTTGTCGTCGCCATGCCAAGTCAGCGCGTAATCTCCGCCGTCGTTTTGCGGCACAAGCGTATAAGTGCCGTTTTCCGCCGCGTCGACAAGAAAGATCTGTCCCTCGTCCTTTTCGGCAAAAGTTGCGCAATACGTTTTGCCCGCGGATTTGGAAGATTCGCGGTACACGTCAAGATACTTGCCGCTATATGCGTTTTTTATGCGATAAACGCCGGGGCGGACAGACGTCTGCTCCGCATATTCTTCCGTCTCGACGTTCGTCGCCCCGTTTCCGACGTCGTCGGCATCGCCCTTATCCGCCCGCGAGGTCTCCTCAAAAGCAACGGGATCCGTTGCCGCGGCAGGCGTCACGTCCGCTTTGGCAAGCATCAGCGCTGCCAAAGCGAATGCCGCCGCCCTCAGGCATATTCGGGTGTGATTCATAAACAGTCCTCTTTCCGGCTTTTCCCCAAGCCTGTCTTAATCAGCGTTTTCGTCCTCGCCCGGGCGAGACGACTGCTTTATCTCTTTGTTTTTAACGTTCTTTTTTATCCTCGCAAGGTCGCGCAGCATACGAAACGCGTCGCGTAGCACCCGCACCTTCGAATCGCCGTGGTTTATGACCTTGACCGGCATCTCGCCGATCTCGTAGCCGAGACGCGACGCCAACAGTATGACCTCGAAATCAAACGCGAAACCGTCGACCTCGCAAAGCGAAAAAATCTTTTTCGCCGCCTCGCGGCGAAAAGCCTTGCATCCGCACTGCGAATCGCTCACCTTAAAGCCGCCCCACGTGCATATCACCTTGATATATATCTTCGACGCGAGCTTGCGAAAAAAGGTATACCCCTCGTATCCCTCGCTCGAAATATTGCGCGAACCTATTATCACGCTTTTTTTCGGATCGAGCGCAAGTTGTTCGGCAAGCCCGGCGATAACGTCGGTGCCGTAAGCGAGATCGGCGTCGGTAAACACGACCGTATCGCCCTCGGCGACAAGCGCACCGGTGCGCACCGCGCAACCCTTGCCGCGATTTTGGTCGTATCCGCAAACGCGAACACCGCCGAGATTAAGCTCACGCAATATCTCGCGCGAGTCGTCGCAGCTCCCGTCGTCTATAAATATTATTTCGTATTCGCGACCGTTATCGCCGGCGGGGAACGCGTGTTCCATATAATCGCAAAGCGTCTTTGCCGTGTCGGCTATAACGGCGGCTTCGTTATACATAGGTATCAATACCGATATCTTCATTTTATCGTTTTTACCTTTACAAAAACTTTTTATCGTGCGCGGCGCGACGTAAGGCTTTTTTGCAACATTTAAGACTCGCGCCCCTTTTCGTAAACGAGAAAATCGACCTCTACCTCGGTCAAAAGAGAGTCGAGACTGCAAAGCCGCTCGTAAGCCTCGGCGGAGGTACGGAATTTATACGGCGTCATACCGAAAAGTCTCTTTATATCGTCGCCGTTATCTATCCGCATATCGTAAGCCGTGCGCCTTTTTTCGGCAAAACACATATTCATCGGGAGATCGGCGCGCTCGTCGTTAAGATAAACGCTGTCGTATACGGCTTTTTTGAGACCGAGCAGATGATTCGGCGCGGCGCAGGCAACGATAAGCACGCCGCCGGGCTTTAACACGCGCAATATCTCCGCCTCCGCTATCGGGGAGAAAACGCAAATCGCACCGCCCGCGCAAGCATCGGCTACCGGCAACTTGTACACCGAAGCAACGGTATAAAAAGCGTTGTCTCCGCCGCGTGCCCGACAGCGCTTTGCCGCCCTGTCGACCGCATATTTCGATACGTCGGCGCCGATAAGACCGCCGCGCCTCGATGCGGCGAGCCTTTCGGAATAATATCCCTCGCCGCAACCGAGATCGAGGATAACGTCGTCGTCGGGGACATATTTGCCGCAAAGCTCCGCCAAAGTATCCGCTATCGGAGCGTAATATCCGCCGTTCAAAAAAGCCGTTCTGTCGGCAACCGCGGCTTTGGGGTCGCCTCCGCCGCCCGGCTTCGCGGAAAGATCCGCATAGCCCGACGAGGCAAGGTCAAAACAATGCCTTTTTTTCTCGCCGAGGCAAAAAAGACTTTTTTCTTTTTTCTCAAGCGCGGCACCGCAAAGCGGGCAACGCAAAGCGTCCGTTACCGTCATATCAATTTTCCACCGAAACGAGTTTTGCCTGCACAACGTATCGGTAAAGATCGTTCGTTCCGTCGGTATCGCAGGTCGAAAGCGTAAGCACAACGTCGTCCTTATCGAACGTTATGCCGTCTTTTTGAAAAACGGACATATTTTTGTAATAGTTGCAAAAATCGACGAAATCCTCGTCCGAAAAGAACTCCGTTCTGAAATATCGCTCCGTGTTTACCGCTTTGTACACGGCAAAGACCTCGAAAATATATATCCCGTCAAAAGCGAATATCTCTATCTGCGTATCGTTGAAAGCCGCCTCGTTAAAGAACGCGTCAAGCTCGTGAAACATCGAAGAAGTGTTCCACATATTGTGCCCGTATATCACGAGATTTCGGTTTGCGGTAACGGTCGGCGCGTTTCTGTAATCGACGAATATCGTGCCGGAGTTCAGCTTTTGCCCGTCGAAACCGTGGTTTAAATAAAAGTCGTTATCCGTCGTTTGGACGATCGGATACTTTATATCCACCGAAGGATTGCCTTTGCGCTCTATGCTGATAAAGCCGAACGTTTCGCCGTTTTTTTGGCGCAAAGTCTCAAGATAAGCGAGCACGCGCTGAAATCGCAACGTGGGTATATAGGTAACGCCGTTTGACGGAGGGTCGTAGACCTGCGCCCCGTTTACAAGAACCTCGGAATACTTCATAAGCGCCGAGTCGGGCGACATCGGAGATTGGCGCAACGTCGGCTCGACGGGGAGCGGCGCAAGCAACGCCCTTTCAAACCCGTCGGCATATTCGTCGTAAAGCACCCTCGCGCGATTGTAATCCGCCACGATGCTTACCACCTCGAAAACGGAAAAAGACAATATCGCAAGGCACAGCAGCACGATTACCGCGCTTGTGACGGCGCCGCGCCTTTTTTTCTTCTTTTTCGCGCGCAAACGCCGTGCAAGCTCGGGCGAAACGTCGTCTGCACGCAACGCGTCGAGCGATTCGATGAAAAGATCGGCACGCCGCGCTTCGATTTCCGCATCGTTCTTCGGCGTTTGTTCTTCGCTCAAGCCGATCTCGCGACTCGCCGTTTCGTTTTGCCAAATATTCGCGTCCGCCACGCCTTTCCCTCCTTTTCGCCGATTTGTTTGTGCTTTTTTGCCGATTTGCATTTTGCCGCAGTTCGGGGCGTTGCGCCCGTTTATATCTACAACTTTATATTATATAATAAAAGTAAACAAATTTCAACCCCGTTTTTGCCGAAAGGTCGCTTTTCTGCCGAAATACCCTAAAAAAAGCGGGCAAACGTCAAGATCAAAAGACATTTGCCCGTATGAAGATATCGTTTTTTATTCAACGGAGTCGAGCTCAAACCAGAAAGTAGAGCCCTTGCCCACACAACTTTCCACCCCGTAAGAAGCACCGTGCAACTGCAATATGTTCTTTACTATCGAAAGTCCGAGGCCGCTGCCGACAAACGCCCTGCGGTGCACTTTGTCGACCTTATAATACCTATCCCATATATACGGGAGTTTGTCGGGCGGGATCCCATCGCCCGTATCGGAAACGGAAATACGCACCTTGCCGTTTTCGTCCGACGTTTGAACTACCGTAACGGTTTTGTCCTCGCCGCAATAGTTCACCGCGTTGTTGACAAGATTGGAAACGACTTGAAGTATCTTGCCGCGATCGGCATATACCGAAACGTTCTCCGAATATTCGAACTCTACGCAAACGCCCGAAGATTCGAGCATCTTGGAGTATCTGCCGGCGATATCGCGCACCGCGTCCGTCAAATCGAACCTCGTACGTTCGAGCCGCTCCGTGACCGCCTCCGTTTTCGAAAGATCGAGCATATCGTTAACGAGAGCCGTCAGCCTATTCGCCTCGTCGACTATGATCTGCACGTTTTCGGGCGTATTCTCCCCGGGGATGTCCCGCATCATCTCCGCATATCCCGTTATCATCGTAAGCGGAGTGCGCAAGTCGTGGGAAACGTTTGCCATAAGTTCTCTTTTCAAAGCGTCCGTTTTGCCGATCTCTTGCGCGGCGACGTTCAGCGCCTTTGCGAGATCCCTTGTTTCCCTATACCCGTTCGGTTCGAAATCCGCGTTGTAGTTGCCCGCCGCAAGTTCTTTCGCCGCGGCGGTCATACGCTTCAGCGGGCGCGCTATTTGCGAAGAAAACACGTAACCGAGAAGCATACCGCTCACCACGAGCACGGCGGCAAGCCAAACGAATTGCGTGCCTATACTTGTAACCGTAGACTGTTTCGGAGCAAATTCCGTATTGAGAAATATCGCCCAATTTCGCCCCTCACCGTCGGATACGGCGCGCACAAGGATGTACGTCACGTTGCCGTCGCCTGCTTTCGAGGGCGACGCATCCGAACGCACCGCGCCGCCGAGGCTCCTACTCGACCACTCGCCCCCCTCCGACACCGCGTTCGAATAATAAGTGTAAAGACCGCTGTAATCGAGTTTGTGGATCATACAGGTCGGCGAACGATCGAAAGACACCGCCTCTCTGCCGGCGGACGGCGAATACACCTCGAATATCCGAACGCATATGCCGTATTCGTCGGAAAAGCCGAAAGCGACCTCGGCAAGCAGATCCTCGTCGTCCAAAACGCGCGATATGGTCTCCGCGGCTTTGTCTATCTCTTTAAGTTTGGTCTTTTCGTAAAAAAACTCAAAGAGCCTGACCTGAAAAAGCCATATCATCAAAATGATAAAAAGGCTGAAAGTCCCGAAACATATAACGAGTCTGCCGCGCATACCGACTCCGCGCCACGAACGCTCTTTTTTGCTCATATCGACACAGTCCCCCTCCGAAAGTTCCGAAAATCAAAGTCGAAAAAATCGGAGGGCGGCAAAAACAGGCGCCGACCTCCGATTTTCGGGAATATCATTTTCCCTCAAAGCGGTAACCGATACCGCGAAGCGTAACTATATACGACGAATACCGCCCGAGCGACTTGCGCAAAAGTTTTATGTGCGTATCGAGCGTTCTGGCATCACCGTAAAAATCGTATCCCCAAACGTCGCAGATAAGCTTTTCGCGCGAAAGAGCCACGTTGCGGTTTGCAAGCATATAAAACAGCAATTCGTACTCTTTGGGCGACATATCCACGCGCTCGCCGTCGATATATACTATCCGCGCCGTTATATCCGCGCGAAAAGCGCCGCCGTCAAGCTCGACGATCTCGTTTTTCGGCGCGTCGGCGGTGACCTTGCCGCTCGCACGCTTCATTATGGCGTCTATACGGAGCATCAGTTCTTTCGGAGAGAAAGGTTTTACCACGTAATCGTCGACCCCTATGCTGAAGCCGTTTATCTTGTCGTATTCCTCTCCCCGCGCGGAAAGCATTATTATCGGGGTCTGACAAGTTTTTCTGATCTCGCGACTTGCGGAAAATCCGTCGAGCTCCGGCATCATAATATCCATTATGATGATGTCAAACTTCTCCGTACGGCAAAGGCTGACCGCTTCCATTCCGTCGGCGGCTTCGGTCACGCTGTGCCCCTCGAACTCCGCGTATTTTTTTATAACGGAGCGAATTCGCGCCTCGTCGTCGACAACCAAGATATTATACACCGTTATTCGTCTCCTTTTTGCGTATTTGCGCGCCGCGTATCAAGTCTCGGGCACTTTTTCACTCAGCGTTACCTTGGTATCGACGGTCTTGCCGCCTCTGACCACGGTAACGTCTATCACGTCTCCTATGGCGTGACGCGATATTATCCCCGTTATATCCGAGAAAGAGGTAATCTCGGTCGAGTCTATCGTCAGCAAACGGTCGCCCTTTTTAAGCCCGTCGTTTTGACCGGGGTCAGCCACGTACACGCCGGCGGAGCCCATCGTACCGAAGTAATAATATACCTGATAGCTGCTCTCGAGCGTTATAAGCGAAACGCCCATCGCGGGTCTGCCGGTAACGTACCCGTTTTCTTTCAGTTCCTTTACGACCGCTATCGCATCGTTAACGGGGATGGCAAATCCGAGCCCCTCGACGTCCTCCGCGGAATATTTTGCGTTTACGACACCCACGAGCTCGCCGTAGAGACTAAACATCCCGCCGCCCGAGTTTCCGGGGTTTACCGCGGCGTCGGTCTGAAGAAGAGTCATAGACCAGTTTCCGTCGACGGTGATCTCGCGACCGAGCGCGCTTATTATACCGTACGTTACCGATCCGCCGAGCTCGCCGAGCGGGTTGCCGATAACGATAACGTCGTCACCCACCGCAAGTTCGGAGCTGTTGCCGATAACAGCCGCGCTGAACGTCTCGTCCTCTTGCGGCGCGATCTTCAAAAGCGCGATATCCGACTGTTCGTCGCTGCCCACAAGGCTCGCGACGTATTCTCTGCCGTCCGTCAAGCGAACGTTTATAGTGCTCGCGTCCTCGACAACGTGGTGATTCGTTACTATATATCCGTCTGCGGAAATGATAACCCCGCTGCCGGAGCCCGTGCTGACGTAATACGAGTTAGCCACGCTTACGGTTATCTCGACGACCGAATCACGCACCTTTGCTGCGGTCTGCGACTTCGTCATAAGTTCGCCGCGGTCCGTTTGAGTCACGTTGACGGTTCCGCCGGCGGAGTTGCCGCGCGAAACGACAAGATTGAGGTCGTTCCCCTTAAACAGCGAAGAGCCGTCCGTATCGAGCAATTTCGACGCGAAATACGCCCCGCCGAACCCCGCAAGACCGGAGAGAACTATGCACAAAACGGCAAGTGACGCAACTATCGCAATTACCGTCGCCTTGCGATTTTTCTTTTTCGGTTTCGTCTTCGTTGGTGTCATGGTGTACGCGCTGCAGTTATACCCTCGGTCGCCGCCGGCGGAAACGTACATATATCCGCTCGCCGCATTCGCGCTCTCACCGTTCGCTTTATCGTTTTCGTTGTTTTCGCCGCAGCAGTTTTCCCCCTCGGCGTCGCATAGAGCGGCACTGCCATCTGCGGTCGCATTTTCGCCCGCCTCGTCGATATTTTCGTTTTGTTTGTTCGGATCGAACTCAGCCATAAAGCCCTCCGCGGGACGTCTTGCGCCAAAGCGCCGCCATCCCATTTGATTATTTGCTTTTATTATAAGCTCGGTATGTGAAAGCTATATGAAGACGAAATTAAATTTCCTTGAATTAACCCGCAAAGTGCACCCACACCGTCTTTCACGCACACGCGCGATATGCGCAATATTTTGTTGATTTTGCGGAATTATATGATATAATAGAATGGATAAAGCGCGTTTTCGCGCGTCGAAAAACAGTAATAATCAAACCAATTTGAAGCGGAGAACGCGCAAATGAGCCGAAATATGACAGAGACAAACGTTACGCTGCCAGACGCACGCACAGACGGAAGCCTTAAAGGGGCGAAAAGCGCCGATATCCTTATCGCCGCGGGTGTTGCCGAAGCCGCCGAGCTGCCGCTTTCTTCGTGCAGAATAACAAAGCCGTATCTGCTCGAGCGCCTCGGATTCGTTCCGACCGCCGTCGCGATAGGCATCATCCCCTATTACACAAAAGCGTGTGACGAAAAGCGCACCGTGTCCGCATATGCCGTCGGTCGCGATTACCACGCGCTCGCCGCCGAGATAGGGCAAAAAGCCGCACGCTTCGCCGCCGCGCACCACCCAAACGCGCACGTCGCGTGCTTTTCGGACCACTCGCCGATCGCCGAGGTGGAGGCGGCGGCTCGAGCCGGGCTCGGCGTTATCGGAATGAACGGGCTCCTGATAACGAAAAAATATTCGTCGTACGTTTTTATCACCGAACTGTTTACCGATATCGAAACCGACGCCGAGCCGCGCGTGGCGGAATACTGCGAGCGTTGCGGACGTTGTCGCACCGCCTGCCCGAGCCGACTTTGCGGGTTTAAAGAATGTCTCTCGGCGATAACGCAAAAAAAGGGCGAACTCGGGGAAAATGAAAAAGAGCTTATGCGCCGTTACGGCACCGCTTGGGGTTGCGACGTTTGCCAAGAAGTATGCCCCCACACGGTAAAAGCAAAAAAAGACGGCACGATATATACGGACTCGGAATTTTTCAATCAACAGCCGATATCCGTCCCGACCGAAGAAACGATCGCGGACAAGGCGGACTTTGCCAAAAGAGCATACTCGTGGCGCGGGGCGGCGACGATCCTGCGAAACGTAAAAATACTAAAAAATGATTAGTTTCAGCAAACAAAAAGAAAGTTTTTACAAAAAAGAAGAACGCCGCCTCAAAAACGAGATCTTGCAGCGCGAGCAACAACTGAACAACCTGCGCGCCAAAAGCGCCGACGAATCGAAAAAACGCGCCGCGGAATCCTCCGCCTCCGTGCACAGATTTAAAAAATCGAATTACCCCTCGTACGTCGTCTCCGCCGTACGCGAAAACTCTCTGTTCGGCATAGTGTCGCGCTTTTTCGCTTATTTTCGCCGCTTTCGTCTTGTCTCCACCATCGTTAAAACGGTAAGTGCCGTATTCGCGATCGTGCAGGCGGGAGCTTTGCTCATAATTTTGTCCGGTGTTCTCATCGTCGTGATCCCCGCCCTTATCGTTTTTGCCGTAACCGCATTCGTTTTGACGTTTGTCACAAGGCGAAAGATCACGGAGAAAGCCGAAAAAGTATTTTCCGGTCGACCTCTCACCGTTATATTCGTATCGCACACCGCCCCCTCGCTGTCGTGCGTGTACGCAACGGCGCGCGACCTTGCCGCCGCCGGGCAGGCGGTGCTCGTGGTATTGCCGACGATGACGTCGAAGCGAACGCAAAAAAAGATCGACGGCGTACTGACCGTCAAGCACCATATGTATTTTCATCTGCAATCTCACGTGCTGAAAAACGCCCCCGACAGGACCGAAATATACCTTTGACGTTCGCCCCTCGCGTGCCGTTTTCGCACAGCAGTCGCACCCACGCCGCGCGCACCCGAAAAATGCAAAGTGCGATCGGCAATCAAAACCGAAGAAAAGGCAAAAAATATGATCAGATTCGTATACGGCGACCTCGGTTGCGGAAAAAGCAAATATATCACGGATCGGATGGTTCTCGACGCGGAAAAAGGCGAAAAAGTGCTATTGATAGTCCCGGAGCAAGCGACCGTATGCGCGGAGCGCGATCTTTTGTCGCGTCTGCCCGCGCGCGCGCGCCTCTCGGCAGACGTGCTGAATTTCTCAAGGCTTTGCGACGCGGTCTTCAGAA
This sequence comes from uncultured Ruminococcus sp., assembly GCA_964579135.1. Taxonomy (GTDB): domain Bacteria; phylum Bacillota; class Clostridia; order Oscillospirales; family CAG-272; genus CAG-390. The sequence continues at coordinate 80,575 of CAZOFD010000001.1, forward strand.
GATACGGCGGCGGCGCATACGAACGCGCTTCGGAGGGCGTGCGCAAGATCATCGTATGGCGTGCGCTTCGCGAAGCGTCGCCTTTTTTGCGCGAATATTCGCTCCGCGCCGCGGACGACGTGCCGCTTACGGAGAAGATGCTTGCCGCGATCGACGAATTCGCTCTCGGCGGCACGTCCGCGCAAGATCTTGACAACGCCCTGCGCCGCCTGCCCGCGGGCAAACTCGCCGACAAAGTGCGCGACCTCTCGCTTGTCTACTCGATATATTGCGGTCTCTTGGAGCCGAAATACTCCACCGAAGTAACGTCGATGCAAAAAGCCGCCGACATCCTCGAAAAAGAGGACTATTTTGCGGAAGTAAACGTTTATATCGACGCTTTTACGAGTTTTACGTCTCCCGAGCACAGAATCATACGGGCGGCTATGGCAAAAGCGAAAAACGTTACCGTAACGATTCCGCTGCCCTCGCCGACACATCGCGGCACGGACACGCTGTCCATACGGGCGTGCTCCGACAAATTGCGCGCAGCCGCCGCTGCAACGGGAGCCCCCGTGCAAAGCGTATGCCTTGAAGAACGCAGCCGCGCCGACAGCGCGACTTTGCAATATACCGCAAAAGACCTTTGGACGACGCGCGACGGGGTGCGACCGCAAAACGACGGCAGCATCGAGCTGTGGCGCAGCGACGATATCTACGACGAGGTCGAATACGCCGCGGCGCGGATACGCGAACTGCTCGAAAACGGTTGCCGTTGCCGCGACGTCGCTCTGATAGTACGGCGCGCCGATACGTACCGCGGAATCATCGAGCCGGCTCTCGAGGAGATGGGAGTGCCGTATTATTTCGCGCAAAGAACGTCGCTTGCGAGCACGGCTCCCGCAAGACTTATAATCTCCGCGCTTCGCATCGCCCTTTACGGTTGGCGGCGCGAGGACGTTATCGCGCACCTAAAGACCGGGCTTTGCGGCGTAGATCCGCGCGACGCGGATATGTTCGAATATTACGTCGCGAAGTGGCAAATATCGGGCAATCGTTTCACCGTTAACGAGCCGTGGAATATGAATCCCGACGGATATACCGACAAGATCAGTCGCCGCGGCGAGACCGTGCTTGCCGCCGCCAATCGCGTGCGCACAAAGATCACGGGCGCACTCGAAGATTATTTTTCCGCCCTCAAAGCCGCAGACAGCGCCGCGGGAATGTGCCGCGCCACGGCGGAATACCTTGAGCGTGTCGGACTTGACGACTCGCTACGAAATATCGCGGCAAAGCATCTCGGTGCGGGCAGACTTCGTTACGCAAACGAGACCTCGCGCCTCTATGCCGCAACGCTTGACGCTCTCGACGAATTGTGCGAAGCGTTCGACGGCGCCCCGAAGCCCGATCTCTCGACTTTTGCCTGCGCATTGCGTATGCTTTTGGGCTCAACGGACATAGGCACCATTCCGACGTCCGTTGACGAAGTAAACGTACTCGAGGCAAATATGATGCGAGCCGACAACGTAAAATACGTCGTCATCCTCGGCTGCGTAGACGGCGAATTCCCCGCTGCGGTGACCGACTCGGGGCTGCTTTCGGAAAACGAAAGAGCACTTCTGGCGGAATTTCTGTCGGATGCGGGCAAAAGTCGCGCCGAACGCGCTTCGGACGAACTTTTTTATTTTCGTCGCGCCGTTGCAAGCGCAAGATGCGGCGTTATGATCAGTTCGCACGGTCCGACGCCGCCCTCCGCCGCCTTTGAGCGTATAAGGGCGCTACTCTCCGTATCGGTAACGGACGCCTCTGGCGATATCTTGCGCCGCATACGCACACCGCGAGCCGCCGCCGAATACGCGCCGTTGCTTTACGGCAGTGCGATAGGCGGCGCCGTCGACGAAGCCCTCTCCCAACTCAAAGGCGAGTCTTTCCGTATAGGCTCTGCCGCAGAGCCGCCCGTTTGCGCCGCAAACGACGCGATATCACCCGCCGTCGCCTTGTCCGCCGTCGGGAAAGACCTTGTGCTCAGTCAATCGCGCACCGAAGACTTCGCAAACTGCCGATTTATGTATGCCTGCAAATATTTGCTGTCGCTCGACGATGGGAAAAAGGTCGAATTTTCGTTCGACAGCATAGGCACGTTTATCCATTCGGTTCTCGAAAACGCTTTGTTTGAAATATTCGCCGTGCGAGGCGGAGAGCTGCCGGGCGCCGTCGAGCGCGAAGAGCTCATCGCCTCCTGCGCCGAAAAATACGTCAAAGAGCACCTGCCGCAAGATATCGGCGACCGAAAAATGCGCATCGCGCACCTGACCGAGCGTTGCCGCAGGCTCGCTTCGCTCGTGCTGACCGACCTTGTCGCGGAATTCGAAGACAGTGCTTTCCGCCCAGAATTTTTCGAGCTTAAGATAGGTCGCGGCGGCGTGCCCTCTCCCGTGCTCGATACCGCCGGCGGCAATCGCGTATCGATCACCGGAGTCGTCGACCGAGTCGACGTTTTTCGCAGCGAGGGCAAAGCGTATATCCGCACGGTGGACTATAAAACCGGCAACAAAACCTTTAACCTAAAAAACATCGGCGACGGCAAAGACCTGCAGCTGCTGCTCTACCTGTATTCGCTTACGTCGCCGAACGACGCCGTCAAAAACAAACTCGGAGGCGAGCCGTTGCCCGCCGGTATAAGTTATTACACGGCTACGCCGCCCACCGTCGAACTTGCCGCTTTGGACGACCCGACCGTCCGGGAGCGCGCGCGACTGGAACTTAGGCGCAGCGGTCTTTGGCTCGACGACGAAACGGTGCTCGGCGCGGCAAGCGCCGAGGGAAACACGCGCCACCTCATGGCGAGCGGCAAAAAGGCGACGGTGCCATCGGTAAGTCGCGAAGGCTTCGACCGCCTCTTTAGTCAAGTATGCGATACGGTTTGCGCCGTCGCGGACGATATCGCCGCCGGTCACGCCGAAGCGCGTCCGCGAGACGCGCGAACGTGCGAATTTTGCCCGTTTTTCTGCATATGCCGCGTAGGCGCGAGGGGCAAAGGCGCGTAAGCGAAAAGCGCGGCTTGTTTCGCATTGGTTAACACTTAAGTTCGCCCTTGCCGCCTCGGCAAGGGCGGAAAGGAACGATCGCCCGAACAAAGCGAATATCGAAATATGAAAAAACCGACAAAAGCGCAACAAAGCGCCATCGATCTGCGCGGCAGGAGCGTTTTGGTCTCCGCCGCCGCAGGCTCGGGGAAAACAGCCACCCTTACGCAGCGCATTATCCGCCTGCTGACCGACGAGACCTCCCCCGCCGACGTTTGCGATATGCTTATCGTTACCTTTACACGAGCCGCCGCGGGCGAGTTGCGCACACGCATATCCGCCGCGATCTCCTCCGCGCTCGCCGTCGATATGCAAAACGAGCATCTCGCACGTCAGCTCGCCGCGCTCGGCAGTGCAAAAATATGCACGATAGACTCGTATTATCTCGATCTCGCACGCGGCAATTTCGAGCGTTTGGGTCTGCCCGCGTCGTTCCGCCCCGCCGACGAGGGCGAAGCGAAGATATTGCGCAGATCCGTTATGAACGCCGTTATCGAAGAAAGATACTCCGCCGACCCCGATTTCCCGGATCTTTGCGAGCAGCTGACCGGCGTGCGCTCAAGCGGCGCACTCGCAGACGTGTTCATAGATATTTACGAGGATACGGAGCGGCTCACTGACGGCGGCGATTACCTGCTTCGTTGCGCCCAAAAATACAAGCACGGCGCCGAATCGCCGTTTTTCGACACCGTTTGGGGCAACGCATTTCGCCGCGAAATGCGCCTTGAGGCGCAAACTCTCGCCGCACGTGCCGATTCCGCGCTCGAAATCGTCGCAAACAACCCCGAATGTGCCGCGTATTCCGATTCGCTCGAAAACTCCCGTGAATTTTTAAAGGAGTTTTTGCGCATTACGGAAAACGGCAGCTACTCCGCGGTGCGGGAGACCGTACGTCGCTTTTCGCCGATAAGCGCGGGAAGAGTATCTGGCAAAGCAACAGACGCCTCGCGAGCCGCACTTGAGGAGCGCAACGCGCTCAACAAAGCTATAAGCGATTGGTCGAAACGCGAATTTTTGCTTGACGACGAAAATATTTCGGCTGCAATGCTGCGCTCAAGCGATATATGCGAAAAAATACATTCGGTAATAAGCGAATACCGAAAAGCGTTGAGCGACGAAAAAGCACTGCGCGGCATATGCGATTTCGCAGACCTGTCGCGTTTCGCACTGAAGCTTTTAACGGACGAAAACGGCAACCCGACAGACCTCGCCCTTGAAGAGAGAAAAAAATACAGCCATATATTCGTCGACGAATATCAGGACACCGACGGAATACAGGACACCGTATTTCGCACGATATCGAACGGGCATAACCTGTTTTTGGTCGGAGACGTTAAACAAAGCATATACGGTTTTCGCGGTGCGGAGCCCTCGATCTTTACCGAATATCGAAAGGAATCCCCCCCCGTAGCCGAGGTGCCGAGCGGCGACTGCCCGTGTTCGATATATATGTCCGAGAACTTCAGATGTGCCCCTTGCGTCGTAAACTTCACGAACGCCGTTTGTTCTTATCTTTTTTCCGCCGCCGAAAAAAGCGGCAACGGCATAGGATACCGCAAAGAGGACGATCTCGTCCTCTCGCGCCCCGAGCCGTACGGCAACGAACGCGTTAAGATCGCGCTCGTTGAAAAAAACGACGAAGAAAACGCGGCATACTCGGAAGCGATCTATATAGCAAACGAGATCAAGCGGCTCGTTAAATACGAAAAGAACGCCGACGGCACCCCTTTTAAATACGGCGATATGGCGATCCTCGTTCGCTCACACTCCAAAGCCGAGGCGATAGCCGACGTGCTCGTGCGCGAGGGCATCCCCCACGCAAACGGCGCGGGAGAAGCGCTTTTCGAAAACCCCGAAGTACTTATGATGTTCTCTCTGCTGTGCGCGATAGACAACCCCGAGCGCGACGTTCCTTTGGCGGGTGCTCTGCGCTCGCCCATATTCCGTTTTTCACTATCCGACCTTGTCGAGATACGCCGCACAAGAACCGACACGTCGCTTTTCGGCTCCCTGCTCGAATACGGCAGCGACGAGAACGCCGACGCGCAACTTGCCGAAAAATGCCGTGAGGCAACGAAAACGATCGACGACTGGCGCGAAGCGGCACAAGCGCTGCCCGTGCATATTTTCGTTCGCGACCTTTGGCGGCAAACAAACGCGCTAACGTACGCCGGCTCAGGCGCGGACTCCGCACGTCAAACCCCGAACGAAAGGCGGCGAAACCTGCAACAATTCTACGAATACGCAAGAAAGTTCGAAGCCTCCGCATTTCGCACCCTGCACGATTTTACCGAATATATCGGCGGCATCATCGAAAGCGGCGAAAAGATAGCTTTCGAGAACGCGGGCGACGAAAATACGGTGCGGATAATGACGGTGCACAAATCCAAAGGGCTCGAATTCCCGGTCGTATTCCTCGCAGGCACGGCAAGCCGCACGAACACAAGCGACGGTAACTCGCCTTTGATATTTACCCCGCAGGACGATCTCGGTCTGACTTTGCGACTGACCGACAAAAGCGGATTCGGCAAGATAGAGACCCCGATGCGTCTCGCCGCGGCAAAAAAAGTCGTATCGCTCTCACTCGAAGAGGAGATACGGGTGCTTTACGTTGCGCTCACGCGCGCGCGCGACCGACTTTACGTAACCGCGGAGGGCAGCGGCGACTTTGCCGCGAAAAAGCTCGACGCCGCAAACCGCCGTGCATCCCTCGGTGACGTTGCCGCACTCGACGCCTGCTCGTCGACCCTCGATCGAATCCTCACCGCGCTGAGCGCCTCGCCCGACTGCGACTGCTATGAGATCGAAGCGGCGCACTGCGCCTCGCAACAAGAAGAGACGAGCGACGTCGAAACGCGAGAGGAGCCGACGCCCGAGGGCTCAATACGCGCCGATACGGCAAACGAGCTCTCCGCGCGTTTTGCTTTCGAATATCCCTTGAGCTCGACTCGCATACCTGCCAAGCTTTCTGTCTCCCGACTTTACCCCGAGATCCTCGACCCCGAGGAGACGGATCTCGACGATCTGCTGAAAAAGGTCGCGTCGCAAGAGCGTCGCGTACCGAAATTTATGGGCGGAAAAGGAGACGGCGCTGCCGAGCGCGGCACCGCAACGCATTTGTTTTTGCAATTTTGCGACTTTTCGCACCTCGACGGAACCGAGGCGAGCGTAAACGACGAGGTCGCCCGTTTGTGCGAAAAAAGGTTTATATCCGAGGCAAGTGCGAAACTTATAAGAAAAGACGAGATCGCCGCATTCGCGAAAAGCGAGATATTCAAATCGGTCAAAGAAGCGCGCAACGTTTGGCGCGAACAAAGATTTAACGTTTTTCTCCCGGCACGCGACTTCACGTCGGACGAAAAAACGAAAAAGCTGCTCGCAGACGAGAAACTGCTCGTACAAGGCGTTATCGACCTGTTCTTTACGGACAAAAACGGCAACCTCGTGTTATGCGATTACAAAACCGACCGCCTGACGCCTCGCGAACTTCGCGACCCCGACGCCGCAAAGCAAACGCTGCTCGAACGGCACGGGAGGCAACTCTCGTATTATGCGGCGGCACTCGGCGAAATTTTCACTCACGCCCCCGACGTGATATGCGTTTACTCGCTCCATTCGGGTGCCGAATACCGCTTTACCGTCGACGAGTTGTCGAAAGCGCCGTAAAAACGGGCGGTGCCCCTTTTGCCACCCTGCCGCGAACAAGGTGCGCTGACGGTGTGCCGCGGGTGGATTTTTCGATATCGAATTTCAAAACGCCGAGCGACACGCCCGTGCACCGAGTGGTGCGCGGGCATACGTAAATCAAAAAAGTGTTTGCCTATGCTGAGACGCACGTCAAATTATATCAAAAACGCGAATATATAATCGTTTTTTGTTATTTTGGTGAATAATTGCGTACATTTTCCTGCATTTTAAGCCGTGGGCTTTAGTTTTTTGGGCGTTTTATGAAAAAATCTCTTTTTGCTCTTGCAAAAACCGGAATTATGATGTATAATATTCGTATTATACTCTGCCGTCTGTCGCCGTAGCGCATATCTCGGCGCCAAAAGCAAACTCAAAGCAAGGAGAATCGTAAAATGATAGAGATCTCATCCAGGTCCAATTTGTTGGAACAAAAATCGTACAAATATACGTTGCAGGACGTAGCGGAGCCGAATCTTTACCGCGAGATATACACTTACGACGACGTGCCTATGCTCGCGTTCAACCACAGGCGCGTCCCCCTCGGTATGCCGGAACAGATCTGGATAACGGACACCTCTTTTCGCGACGGTATGCAGTCTCGCGCGCCCTATACGCCGAAACAGATAGTAGATCTTTATAAAATGCTGAGCCGCCTCGGCGGACCGAAAGGCATAATTCGCGCCACGGAATTTTTCGTTTACAGCGAAAACGACAGAAAAGCGCTGAACGACTGCCGCGAGCTCGGACTTGAGTTCCCCGAGATAACGACGTGGATCAGGGCGAGCCTTGAGGACTTTAAACTCGTTAAGGATCTCGGAATAAAAGAGACGGGCATCCTTGTCTCCTGCTCCGACTACCACATATTCAAAAAACTCGGTATGACGAGAAAGCAGGCGTTCGACCATTACCTCAGAACCATATCCGCGGCGCTTGAAATGGGCATCCTGCCGCGTTGCCACTTCGAGGACATAACGCGTGCGGATTTCTACGGTTTTGTAGTACCTTTCGTTAACGCCATCCAAGAGCTCGCTCGCGAAGCGGGCATACCCGTAAGGATACGCGCCTGCGACACTATGGGTTACGGCGTTCCGTACAGCGAAGTGGCTCTGCCGCGAAGCGTGCCCGGTATAATATACGGCTTGCAGCACTACTCCGACGTTCCGAGCGAAATGCTCGAGTGGCACGGTCACAACGACTTTTACAAGGGAGTGGCAAACGCGACTTGCGCATGGCTCTTCGGCGCTTGCTCCGTCAACACGTCTCTGCTCGGCATAGGCGAACGCACCGGCAACGTTCCGCTCGAGGCTATGGTATTCGAGTACGCGTCGTTAAAGGGAACGCTCGACGGTATGGATCCGACCGTCATCACCGAAATAGCGGACTATTTTAAAAACGAAATGGGTTACGAGATCCCGCCGATGACTCCCTTTGTCGGAGAAGACTTTAACACGACGCGCGCCGGTATCCACGCAGACGGTATGCTCAAGGACGAGGAGATCTACAACATATTCAATACCGACAAGATACTCAACCGTCCCGCCGGCGTAACGGTCACCTCGACCTCGGGCCTTGCGGGCATCGCATACTGGATAAACGTCCACTACCGCCTGAAGGGCGACGACGCCGTCAGCAAACACGACGACCTCGTCGTGCACATCAAAAAATGGGTCGACGCACAATACACCGCCGGCAGGCAGACAGCCATATCTTCCCGCGAACTCGAAAAACAGATAATAAAATACAAAAAGGAACACAACTGATGGGAAAAACGATAGCACAAAAGATAATTGCCTCCCACCTCGTCAGCGGAGATATGACTCCGGGCAGCGAGATATCCCTGCACATCGACCGCACTTTAACGCAAGACGCCACTGGCACTATGGCGTACATCGAATTCGAAGCGATAGGCATACCGCGCGTGCGTACCGAGCTTTCCGTTGCATATATAGATCACAACACGTTGCAATCCGGATTTATGAACGCCGACGACCACCGCTTTATCCGCACCGCGGCGGCGAAATACGGCATTCACTATTCGCGCCCCGGCAACGGTATCTGCCACCAAGTCAATCTCGAGCGCTTCGGCGTCCCCGGCAAGACCCTTATCGGCTCCGACAGCCACACCCCCACCGCCGGCGGCATCGGTATGCTTGCTTTCGGCGCGGGCGGTCTTGACGTAGCAGTCGCTATGGGCGGCGGAGCGTATTCTATGGTAATGCCCAAGATGATACGCGTTAACCTGACGGGCAAACTTAACCCTTGGGTAAGCGCCAAAGACGTCAGCCTCGAGATACTTCGCATACTTTCCGTCAAAGGCGGGGTCGGCTGCATAATCGAATGGGGCGGCGAGGGCGTAAAAACGCTCTCCGTACCGCAACGCGCGACGATAACCAATATGGGCGCGGAGCTCGGCGCGACGACCTCCGTTTTTCCCGCCGACGAGATCACCGAGGCATTTTTGACAGCCCAAGGCAGGGGCGACGACTTTACGCCCGTGTTTGCGGACGACGACGCCGTATACGACCGCGTTATAGACATAGACCTCTCGTCGCTCGAGCCTATGGCGGCTTGCCCGCACAGCCCCGACAACGTAAAAAAGATCAGCGAACTGGTCGGAATGCCCGTCAGCCAAGTTTGCGTCGGCTCCTGCACCAACTCCTCGCTCGCCGATATGCTTGCCGTCGCAGCAGTATTGCGCGGCAAGACGGTATCTCCCTCTGTCGGGATGTCCGTCTCGCCCGGTTCAAAGCAAGTGCTCGCAATGCTTGCCGATTGCGGCGCGCTTACGGATATCATTGCCTCCGGCGCGCGCCTGCTCGAATGTGCTTGCGGTCCTTGCATCGGTATGGGCTTTTCGCCCGAATCCGAGGGCGTATCCCTGCGCACGTTCAACCGCAACTTCGAGGGCAGAAGCGGCACGCGCGACGCAAAAGTATATCTCGTTTCTCCGGAAGTGGCGGCGGTCTCCGCCATCACGGGAATGATAACCGACCCGCGCACCCTCGGCGCATACCCCGAGATAAAGTTGCCCCAAAAATTCAGAATCGACGACAGCGGAGTTATCCCCCCCCTCTCGGAGCAAGAAGCCGAAAAAGCGGAAGTGCTTCGCGGGCCAAACATCAAAGGATATCCGCAGACACACCCCGTTACGGACGACGTCTGCGCCAAAGTATCGCTCAAAACCGGCGATAATATAACCACAGACCACATTATGCCCGCGGGAGCCGCGGTGCTGCCGTATCGCTCCAATATACCTAAGATGAGCGAATTCTGCTTTAACGTATGCGACCCCGAATTCCCCTCCCGCGCAAAGAATATGGGGCAAAGCATTATAATCGGCGGCACAAATTACGGTCAAGGCTCGTCGCGCGAGCATGCGGCGCTCGTTCCGCTCTACCTCGGAGTACGCGCCGTTATCGCAAAATCCTTTGCGAGGATCCACCGCGACAATCTCGTCAACGCCGGCATACTGCCGCTCGTATTCGAAAACGAATCCGATTACGACAACGTCTCGCTCGGCGACGAACTTTGCATAAAAGGAATAACGAGCGGAATGAGAAGCGGAAAGATTTCCCTCAAAAACAAGACCTCGGGACGCGAGGCAACGCTTATCTGCGACCTGTCCCCGAGACAAGCCGAAATACTCGAGGCAGGCGGTTTGCTTGCCGCAACCGGAAAGAAAGAGGTACGATAATGGAAAACTCGCTGCACGAAAATTACATATCCGAAGCCGTTAAAAATTTCGAAAAGATCCTGCGCGAGCAATCGGCACGCGCCGACAAAATGAATCACGCCGCACCCGCCACGGATTTTTCAAAGCTCGAAAAGATAGTTATCGGTTGTTGCGGCGGCGACGGAATCGGTCCGATAATAACCGCCGAGGCTCGCCGCGTGCTTGAATTTTTGCTCAAAGACGCGATCGCTGTCGGCAAGATAGAGCTGCGCGACGTCGACGGTCTTACCCTTGAGAACAGGATAGCATGCGACAAGGCGATACCCGACGACGTTCTCGCCGCACTCAAAGAGTGCAACGTTATCCTCAAAGGTCCGACTACCACCCCCAAAGGCGGCACGGGAGCCAAAGACCTTGAGAGCGCAAACGTCGCAATGCGTCGCGAACTCGATCTTTTCGCCAACGTTCGCCCCGTTGCCATCCCCGACGCAGGGATAGATTGGACGTTTTTCAGAGAAAACACCGAGGGCGAATACGTTCTCGGCAGTCGCGGAGTGGAGATCCCCGGCGAGCTTTGCTGCGACTTTAAGGTCACCACGGACGCGGGCACCGCTCGTATATGCCGCGCGGCATACGACTTTGCCGTTAAAAACGGCAAAACTCGCGTCGCCTGCGTTACAAAAGCGAATATTATGAAAAAGACGGACGGCAAATTCTCGCGCATAGCCCACGAGATCGCAGACGCCGAATACCCCTCCCTCACAGTCGAAGATTGGTATATCGATATAATGACTGCAAAACTCGTTGACGAGCGCGACCGCGCACGTTTCGAAGTGTTTCTCCTGCCCAATCTTTACGGCGACATCATCACCGACGAGGCTGCGCAGATCCAAGGCGGCGTAGGCACGGCGGGAAGCGCGAATATCGGCGCTCATTACGCTATGTTCGAGGCAATACACGGCTCTGCCCCCCGTATGATAGAGCGCGGCGACGGCGACCGCGCAAATCCCGCAAGTATGCTGCGCGCCGCGGGAATGCTTTTGAACCACATCGGTTACACCGCCGAAGCGGACAAACTTAAGCGCGCGCTCGACGTATGCACAGCTCCCGACGCAAAAGTAAAGATCACAGGTCACTCCGACGGTGCCACCTGCTCCGAATTCGGCGATTATCTTATGGACGTTTGCACGAAACTGTAAAATTTTCGCACTTTCCATCTTTATCAAAAACGATTGTGGCTCATTTATCTCATATCTTCAACCGATAACCGAATTACATATAAAAAGATACCTTGTGCGGATCAACGATGCACAAGGTATCTTTTTCTTAATCTTATTTCAGGGGGTTGCCGCAATACTCGCACTTGCCGAGATCGCCGGAAACGGTGTTATTAGCTCCGCAACCGGGGCACTCAACAACTCTCGTTTCTTTCGTGGCAAACGCAACGCCGTCCGTGAGGTTCCCCGCATTCATATTAGCGAAACGGTCGCCGGCAAGTACGATATTTTTTGTTTTTTCATCAATATAGGCATTCTTCAAGACGTCGTCGTTAATCATCTTCTGAACGTCTTTTTTAACGGTATCGTACGGCTTAGCGGTTGCGGAAGCAACGGCATCAAGATTTCTTTCTCCGCCGTTTATAATAACGGCAAGGTATTTTTTTATACTTTCGCTTTCCGCTTTTATTTTATTTGCCTTAGTCAGCAAGATAGGACCGACTACCAAAAAGATCAAACTCATTGCGACAAGCGAGCCGTCAATATCTGCACCCGAAGCACTTTGAGCGGCGCCGCCTATAAAACCAAAGCCGCCCAATACAACCAAAACCATTCCGATGATATATAGCCGTTTTCCGGCGGAGTTGTTTATCACGTCGGTCTTATTCAAAGTACTGCGCTTGATGATCAAGACCAAGCCTACGGGCCAA
>CAZOFD010000001.1:93026-98482 GCA_964579135.1 uncultured Ruminococcus sp.
TACGGGCCAAGAATAAATTTTCTCTGTTTTACTTTTGCGCATTTTACGTAACCTTAGGATGTCGGTCAACATCCGCCTCTCTTTATATTTTCAGTTTTTACGGTGCGTAAATCAATCGTATTTTTTATTTCGGAAATCAAAGCGGAAACGTTTTCGCCGTTCCCCCTCAGTTGAGTTTCAAGCTCCCCGAGTTTTTTCATAACGGCACACTCATCGTCCGTAAGTTCGCTGTTATCCGAAAACCTGATAAGATCGGCGATCTCGATCAAATCTTTTTTCCACTCGCTTTGCCCGTATAAAACCGCAAGCCCCCGAGCTTTGGCATAGCAAGCGTCCATAGTTGCCCGTCTGTTTGCCGAAGTTTTGTTGCTTTCGGAAACGTTGTTCCCAAAATATAAGACGAGCAAATCCGCCTCTGCTATCGCACACAGCAGCAAGATATTTAAAAGAATATACGTTTTAAGCGAGAGCGGAAAGAAATTGACGAACACAATCGATATAACCGATACCGCCGCAAAATGGGCAACGCTTGTAAAAATACTTGCTCGCGTAATAACGTTTTTGTTTGCAAATATTGCTTTCAGCGTTCCGATCACTTCCGAAACAAGCAAAAACGTCAGTGAGACCCAATACATCGGAACGGCAAAAATATTGTCAAACGCAAGCAAACAGAATATTACCGTTGCCGCCATAGCTATAAGTCCGCAGATCAACGTCGTAAGTTTCGTATTTTTCATAAACTCGACCTCCCTCGTTAATTGGCGGGAGTTCCGCATTCGGGGCAGAACTTGGTCGAACTTTCCATTTCTCTGCCGCAGTTCGAACATTTTTTGATAATCGATCTGCCGCACTCGGGGCAGAATTTCACGCTTCCCGCCACAATTGTCCCACAGTTTGAACATTTAATATCCGACTTTGCGGCTTTTCCCCTTGCGAAAACAGACGTATCACATCCGCAAAAACGACAAAATTGCTCGTTTGCGCCGATTCTGCCTTTACAATCGGGGCATTCCTTGGTATCGTTTGCGTTAAGGGTCTTGGATATACTGCCGAATTGCTCTGCGACGGTACCGCCCATTCCGACACCCACGCCAAGACCGATGCCGGCGCCCATTAATCCGCCCGACATTGAACCGGAATTGTTAGCCACACCTTCCAAAGTGTCGAATGAACGCTCTTGCTGATAACTGTAACCGACAATGTCCATTTCCGCTTTCTTGGCAAGTGCTTTTTTCAGTCGGATAACTCCCTCATCACCCTCGGGAACGTTTATATCGTTAACGAAGAAAGAAACGAGTTTGATTCCGTATTCGGCAAATACAGGGGATAGTCTTTCTTGAAGAAATACGGATATTTCTTCAAGATATGCGTTCATTTCCAAAATGCCGATATTTTTACGTACCAAATACGATGAAATAGCGTCTTTGATCTTTGTCAGATAAACGCCCCTGAAGAAGTCGGAAATAGCTGCCTTGTCAATAATCGGCATTGTTCCGACCAATTTGATCAGGAACTTCTTCGATTCTTCGATTCGGAGTCCGAATTGACCGAAAGCTCTTAGCGGTACAAACACTTTGTATTTGGGATCTTGGAGTTGAACGGGAGTAGACGTGCCCCACTTACCATTCAAAGAAAACACCTTGTTTATATACCAAACTTCTGCGGCAAACGGAGAACGTCGCCCGAAAGGTATATTTACCAATTTGCTGAGGATCGGAATATTATTTGTGGTCAGCGTATGTCTTCCGGCTTGAAATACGTCACAAACTTGACCGCCCTTAACTAAAACTGCTTCTTGCGATTCATTTACAATCAACTGCGTCCCCGTACTGAGTTCCTGACTCGGATATTTCCAAGCAAACACATCAGGACTGCCGTTATATTGTATTACTTTAACAATAGCCACAACGATTCGCCCTCCTCAAATAAACACCGAATGATTTATTCGATGCAATATTTATAGCTAAAAATAACGTTTTGACTCAAAAAAAGCATAAATTTACAAATATTGTGTTGACAAATTATTGAAATAGTTTTAAAATAAATATTATCAATACGTCGAATAAATCAATCGACGCTATTTTGCTCAAATTATTCGCGGTAATTTTTTCATCATTTCAATTTTGTGGTCGAGCATACAATGCGCATATCGATTTAGCGTGACCGATGCGTTTTTATGCCCCATAATATCTGCGACGGTTTTTACGTCCATTCCGCATTCAATTGCGCGAGTAGCGAACGTATGGCGCAAAGCGTGAAAATTCAATTTACGTACTCCCGCGTGCTCTGTAAGCTTTTCAAACAGATATTGGTACGAACGGATCGACATTCGTTCGCCTTTTTTATTTTCCACGATATACGGCGTCCGTGCGGTCAAATAATCTTGACGCAGCATATTTGTAATATATTCGGGCAAAGGAATCACCCGCTCCGATGCTTTCGTCTTCGGAGTGCCTACACATAATTTCCAAACACCGTTTTCGTCTTTTTCTCTATAAACCGTTTTTGTTATAATTATTACGCCTTTGACAAAATCGACGTCATTCCAAGTTAAACCGAGCAACTCACCGATCCTCAGCCCCGTGTACAGGCAGAGGATAATACCGTGTAAGCGTTTATCGTCCGATTCGACGATCTCGCTCTCTATAGCGCGTTGTTCTCCCACCGTAAACGAATCTGCTTTTTTCGTTTCCGCTTTTGTTCTTCGCACTCGCAAACAGGGATTTTCTTCAATATAGTCCATATCGCATGCGTATTCAAAGGCGAGATTGAGAACAGACAGCAGCATATTGGCACTTGCGGCGGACAATTTTTCTCCGTTCCGTACATTACCGCCCTTTTTCTGTTTATTTAAAAATTCTTGTATATCGCGTCTCCCGACCTCTGAAATGTTTTTTGCGCCCAGTTCGGGGAAAATATGCATTGAAATCAGACCCTTGTATCGGCTGTACGTTCGTGCCTTTATACGCTCCTTTTGATAGGTTTCAAGCCATTCGTTTAATAAAATTTCCGTTGTCATAGCTGCCCTCCCGTGTTTTTATGATGCTATATTATACCTCGAAATCGTCGACTCGGATATTATCTCCGCAGAATGCTTTGTGCCAAGCGGACGTTTCGTCAATACACTCCACAGGGATTTTCCCGCCGGTCTCGTCGGATTGTCCGCAAACGTTTTCCCCCGCGCATCTTGATTTTCGCCCCCCGCTTTTCCATCCGCCTTTTTGGAAATAAACGATTGACTTACGCGGGATAATATGATAAAATAAGATGTTAACTGTGGGCATTTTCAAAATCGCCCTAATTTCGGAAAGGAAGGTAATCAAATGTCAAAGAAAGAAGAGTTCGCGCCGGTCAAGGGCAAATACCTCAGATATATGGAGCAACCTCTCGTTCGCGAGGGCAATACCATCTGCTACGGCGATAAAAGCGAAAAATGCTTCCTCATCCTTGAGATAATGTCATATAAAAAAGAAAACGGCAAGGACCTGCCGGGAAAAATATTTATACAGATAGTCGAATCGCAGGATCCGTCGAAGATAGTAAAGCAAGGCGAAAAAGAGGGGCTGCACGACGCGCTGACTATGGGTATGATCTGGCTTGAAAGAGCCAATCGCCAATAAGCAAGGGCTTAAACCGAGATGAAATCCCAAAAGATCTTCAAAAAGCGCACGCTTCGCCGAACTCTTATATTCGCTCTCGTTGCAGCTTCGCTCCTCTCTTCCGGGTGCGCCTCGTTCGGTTTAGGCGACGATACGAGCGATACGCCGGGCGGAGGAAAAATAACGACTCCCCCCTCCGCAACGCTTGAGCCGAGCGGCTCTCTGCCCTCGAACACCACACCGAGCGGCACGACAGCAGGCGGCGACGGGTCGATCTCGCCGGAGATCGGTAAATACGTCGACCCGCTCACGGGGCTTAAATGCGACTACGATATGTCGAAAGTTCGCCCCGTTGCGATCGTTCTCGGCAACACGCAAGCCGCCGCACCGCAAAGCGGCATATCGCACGCCGACGTTCTTATCGAATGTATGGTCGAGGGCGGCATATCGCGCCTTATTATGATAACAAACGACTATGCCGAGCCTACGGAGACTCCGCTCGTCATCGGACCGGTGCGGTCGACGCGCGACTATATCGTCAGCTTTTCGCAAGCTTTCGGCGCGCTTATGGTCGGAGCCGGGTACAGCCCTACGGGTTACTCGATCATCAAAAAATACGGTCTTGAGTACATAAACGCCGTGCACGACGCATTTGACGGTAACTCGTGCTTTTATCGGGATCCCGCCCGCGTCGCAGCCGGAAGTTATACGGATTCGCTGATGATAACAAACCGCGGCATATACGCGAGCGCACAATATTACAAACACAACTACTCCACCGCTAAAGATATGAGCCCGATAATGAGCTTCAAAGAAAAGGTCTATATCGGCACGTCCCCCGCCACGCACCTCGTTATGAAATATTCGAAATATCAGCAGGTGCAAATGATATACAGCAAAGAAACGGGGACGTATTACCGCTATCAATTCGGAAACACCGCGCACCTTGATGCCGAAACGGGCGAACAGTTGAATTTTAAAAACGTTTTCGTCCTGTTTACCGAGCAATCTCTCATAGAGGGCGACGACGCAGGCAGGCTTAACGTTGCAGCCGTAGGCTCCGGCGACGGATACTATCTGACCGACGGAGTGTACACCCCCATAAAATGGGAAAGAGCAGATGACAGCTCCGCCTTTACCTTTACAACCGCGGGCGGAAATCCCATACAGGTCAACAGCGGAAAAAGCTTTATCGCCGTACTTCCCGATTATCTCAAGGACTCGGGCGCTATCGACCTTAATTACAGTTTGAGCTGAATTATACAGGCGTCGGGCAGCAGACCCGACGCCTGCTTTTTTCGAATTTCGTATTTTGCCGTATTTTAACTTCAGGGGAGCGAGGCGGCTTGCGTGCGACCGAGAGCGCACTTTCGCTTTTTGCCGTTTGCCGCTTCGGTTTCCGCCGCAAAACCGAGAATCAAGAGACATTTTAATATACAAAGCAAAAAATCTGTTGACAAACATCGTCAGATATGCTATAATTATCGGGTAAATGTTATTTTGGGATGTCGCCAAGCGGTAAGGCACCAGACTTTGACTCTGGCACTCGTCGGTTCGAATCCGGCCTTCCCAGCCAGAAAAAAGCACGCGCAAGCGTGCTTTTTTCAGTTTAATTTTTCTCCGAGTCATACCTCGAACGATTTTTACGTATCGAGTCGAAATACAAAGCAGATTTTTCGCCAACGCCGCTGTCACGGGCGCGAACTCGCAAAAGAAAAGCATCCCTAAAGACTCGATTTTCGGGATGCTTGATATATCTCTTTCACGCACTTCTTATAAGCCGCAGCTTCGCCGCAAAAAACGAAGCGGGCGACGGTTTTCCTGTCAATGTCTCGCCGATTATACCGACGCGAAAAA
>CAZOFD010000002.1:0-10149 GCA_964579135.1 uncultured Ruminococcus sp.
CGAGAACGGCTTCCATTTTCTCCATATCGGTTGCCATATAGGGGGAGATATATCCGCGGTCGAACTGCATTCCTTCGACGACCTCGGAGTAGGTCTCGGCGGTCTTGGATTCCTCAACGGTTATAACGCCGTCGGAGGTGACCTTTTCCATTGCGTCGGCGATAAGGGTACCGATAACTTCGTCGCCTGCGGAGATGGTGCCGACGCGAGCGATGTCTTCGGTGCCGCTTACGGGCTTGGAGTTGGCTGCGAGGCATTCAACTGCGCAGTCGACGGCTTTTTTGATGCCTTTGCGAAGTACCATAGGGTTGGCGCCGGCGGTGACGTTCTTCATACCTTCGTGAATCATCGCCTGCACAAGGAGGGTTGCCGTCGTCGTTCCGTCGCCGGCTGCGTCGTTGGTCTTGGTCGCAACCTCTTTAACGAGTTGCGCACCCATATTTTCCGCGGGATCTTCGAGTTCGATCTCTTTTGCGATTGTAACACCGTCGTTGGTTATAAGCGGAGCGCCGTATTTTTTGTCAAGAACAACGTTTCTGCCTTTCGGTCCGAGTGTGATCTTAACGGTGTCGGCAAGTTTGTCAACGCCGCGCAAAAGCGCGTTTCTGCCGTCTGTTCCGTAATAAATATCTTTTGCCATAGCTTTTTCCTCCTTGGATTACTCTATTACCGCGAGAACGTCTTTCTCGCTTATGATCGTATACTCTACGCCGTCGAGTTTGACCTCGGTACCGGCGTATTTTGCCGCGATAACGCGGTCGCCTACTTTGAGCGATACGGGAACGAGCTTACCGTCGTCGTTAACTTTTCCTTCGCCGACGGCGATAACCTCCGCGATCTGGGGCTTTTCCTGTGCATTGGCGGTCAGTATGATCCCGCTCTTCGTTTTTTCTTCTGCTTCGACGAGTTTGATAACAACTCTGTCGGAAAGCGGCTTGATAGTCATTTTTTGATCCTCCTTGTATATTTATGAAGTAAATTGCCGAACATTGGCACTCTTTTTGTTTGAGTGCTAATCTTATGCTATTATTTTATCCTTTCACTTTAAATTGTCAAGGGGTTTTGGCACGAATTAACATTTAATTCACAATTTTTTTGTAAACTCAAAATGTAATTGCTAATTCGATCCCGAAATATGATATATACGAAGTTTGATCTCGGACGCGGAGAGTTGCCGCGTCGAACGGGGGCGGAGGTGCGATTTACGGCGGAAAGCCTTACGGGCGAGGCGGTCCCGATATTTTTGCTGGCGTCGGGGTTGTTTTTTTCATTCTATTTAAAATGGTTTTGGCTTCGCAGACCTTTCGCGGTATTAAAACCGCTTTTTTCGTCGGAAAAGGCACCGGGAGAAATAAGTCCGCGGCGCGCCCTTGCGACCTCGCTTGCGGGTACGCTCGGGGTGGGGAATATCGTCGGCGTTTCGGCGGCGATAACGTGCGGGGGAGCCGGCGCTGTCTTTTGGATGTGGTTTTCCGCTTTGATCGCGGCAACGCTCAAATATGCCGAAACGGTTTTGGCTGTCAGGCACGCAAAGGCGTGCGGCACGGATGGCGCGGGGACCGCGGTGTATATAAAAAACGTACTTGCCGCAAGGGGACTGCGATGCTTGGGCGCGTTTGCGGCTTGCGTTTTTTGCGTTTTGTGCATTGTCAATTCTCTCGGCACGGGGTGTATAATTCAGGCAAACGCCGTTGCGGGCGTGCTTGACGGTACGCTCGGGGTTGATAGGCGTGCCGTCGGAGTCGTGCTTGCGCTCGTTTCGTTTGTCGTTGCCTTGGGCGGATATAAGCGGATAATAGGGGTAACGTCTTTTCTCGTGCCGTTCATGAGCGTATTGTTTTGTATAATATCGTTCGCCGCGATAGCGAGCGACCTGTCGGCGTTGCCGGGCGTGGCGCTGCACGTAGTTCGTTCCGCTTTCGATTTCGGGTCGGTCGGCGCGGGGGTGCTCGGCTTTTTTGCATCTCGAGCGGTGAGATACGGCACGATGCGAGGGCTTTTGAGCAACGAGGCGGGGGCGGGAACGTCTCCTATGGTACACTCTAAGATCGCGTCGCGTTCGGCGGCGGAGCAAGGCTTTCTCGGGATCGCGGAGGTCGTTATAGACACCGTATTCCTCTGTATGCTTACCGCCGCGGTCGTACTCCTCGGCGGAGGAGAGGCTCTCTGCGACGGTACGGCGGACGCGGCGCAGGTCACCGTCGAGGCGTATTCCGCCTTGCTCGGTAACTGGGCGCGATATGCTATGTGCGCTTGCGTGTTGCTCTTCGGCGCGGCAACTATCGTTTGTCAGGCGTTTTACGGTCTAGAATGCGTTGCTTGCTTGTCGCACTCGCCACTTGCGCGTGCTCTTTTCACGGTCGTGTTTTCGCTCTGCTCGTTTATCGGCGCCATAGCTTCGCCGACAAAGATATGGACGCTCTCCGACGTTGCGCTCGGCTTGATGACGCTTATAAACGTAGCGGTGTTATTGGCGGCGCGAAAAGAGATACGGGACGAGACACGGGAATATTTTGAGTTTGTCGCGCCGAAGTTTTCCACAAGCGCAAAACGCCGCCGTCCGAGGTAGGACGGCGGCGGTCTTTAGCGTTTTTCGCGACGTGCGAGTGGGATAACGCTGCGTTTCCCACAGCTTTTGACGGTTTGCAACAGGGTTTTCCACAGCAAAGCCGGCACCCGTGGCGCAATTGCTTCTCGGCGGCGAGGCGTGAGTCGGCAAAACGGCTCGCCGCGTGTTCAAAGCGGCGCGAGCACAGTCTGCGACCGGCGTTTGTGCCGAAGCTTGTCGCAGAAGTTCAAGGTGAAGTTCGAGGTGAGCTTTGGCGGCGAAATATCACGTCTTCGCTTAGCGCGACGAAACGTTTTTTATTTCTTCTTGCGCTTTGATGCTTTTCGTCGATTTTCGTTGCGTTTCTCTTTTTCGGCGAGGCGCAAATACAGCTCTTCGGTTTCGCGCGTCATTCTTGTGCTTGTAAGTTTTTGCTCAAAACGTTCGCGCGATCTTTGCACCATAGTCTCGAGCGACGTCGGGTTGTTTTTTAAAAACAAAAAGGCTTCGGCAAACGCCTGCGGATCGTCGCAGGGGCAAACGATGCCGCAGTCTTTCACCATAGCGGCATTGCCGCCGATTTGCGAGACGACGGGAACGCATCCCATACTCATCCCCTCTGAAATCGCGAGGGGCGAGGTCTCGGTGCCGTGAGAGACGTTCGCGTTTACTTTGCACAGCGCCATATACGGCGCGATATCCTCGCAAAATCCGCAAAATCCGACGCGATCTTCTATTCTCAGCGCTTTTGCCATATCCTCGAGCTCAAAGCGGCGACTGCCGTCTCCCACTATCAAAAAAAACGCGTCCGGGCATTCGCTTAGGACGGTGCGTGCGGCAAGGAGGAGCGTTTCGTGCGCTTTCGGCTCCTCGAGTCTTGCGAATATGCCGACGACGAAATCGTTTTTTGCTATGCCGAGTTTTTCGCGCAGGGCGCTTTTTTCGGTTTCGTCGACGGTGCGCAAAGGCTCCGCTCCGTTTACGATAACGCTTATCCGTCGGCGGTCGACTCCGACCGCCGCAAGGGCGACGGCGGCGCTCTCATCCGTTGCTATAAACGCGGATACCGTCTTGCCGAGCGCGGCACCGACGAGGGCTTTGATCGGGGGGAGCGTCATAATGCGCGGTGGCATATCGGAGCAGTGCTTTGTCATAACGCGTATCGGTACGCCGACAAGGCAAGCCGCGTGCCGCCCCGAGGCGCACGAGTGTGTGTGCACGATGTCGGGAGATATTTTTCTTATAAGGCGAGCGAGGGCGCGGGTGGCAAAGGGCGACAGGCTCCTGTCCGAGATGCCGTCGACCTCGTAAACGTTTGCGAGCGGCTTAAATCTTTCGCAAAGCATAGATCCCCGCGGCAGGATAACGGAAAAACGAAAAACGGCACGGTCGGCGGAGCGCAACAGATACAGCACCTGCCTGCCCGCTCCGCCGATCGTGCTGTCGGAAAGTATATGAAGAACGTGTATTTGTCGAGGCGTCATCCGAATATCTCGTAAACGGACAGTACGTCGCCTGCGGGGACGTGCGAGGTCTCGACGCCCCATATTCCGTCGCCCGCCGTCGGTGTGCCGTGTTTTTCCGCATCTTCGCGCGAGGCGAAGATACATACGTATCTGCCGCTTTCGGTCTCGGTCGCGCAAAGTTCTTCTTTTTTCGGCTCGGACCAAACAAGCCTTGCGGGAAGATCGGCGGGATGGGTTATTATCTCGATGACGTCGGAAACTACGGCGCTCGCCGTCGGGAGCTTTCCTGCCCCCCGACCGTAAAAGAGCACGTCGCCGAGCATATTTCCGCTGACGGAGACACCGTTGAAAACGCCCTCGATACAGGATAACGGGCAGGAGGATTTGACGAATCTCGGCGCGACCGAGGCGCGAATATTACCGAGTGCGTCAAGCGAGGCTGAGGCGATCAGCTTTATTTTGCAGCCGAAACTTGCGGCAAGCGAGGATTCGGCGCGAGTAACTCGGCGGATTCCGCGGGTCTTGACCGCGGACACCGGTATTATGCGTCCGTACGCCAAAGCCGCGAGGATAACTATCTTTCGCGCGGCGTCCCACCCCTCGATGTCGGCGGTCGGGTCGGCTTCCGCATAGCCGTTGCTTTGCGCGGCGGCAAGCGCCTCGTCGAAATCGATGCCTTTTTCCGCCATTTCTGTGAGGATAAAGTTTGTGGTTCCGTTAAGGATTCCGCTTATCCCCGTTATCTCGTTTGCGGCGAGATCCGTGCACAGCGGATGAATTATCGGGATACCGCCGCCGACGCTTGCCTCAAAGAGGTATTTCACGCCGTTTTTTCGCGCCAAGCGCGAAAGCTCGAGTCCGCACTCGGCAACGACGGCTTTGTTGGAGGTAACGACGTTTTTTCCGGCTTCGAGCGCCAAACGCGAAAAATCGTATGCGGGGTGTATACCGCCCATCATTTCGGCGACCGTTTCGATCTCGGGGTCGTTTATTATAACGGAAACATCGTGGACGATCCTGTCGGCAAAAGGACTGCCCGGAAAATCGCGCAGATCGAGAATGTATTTTACGTTTATTTTGTCGCCGATACGCTCTGAAATTATTTTTTCGTTGGCGGTAAGGACTTCGGCAACGCCGCTTCCGACGGTCCCGAATCCGAGCAATGCGATGTGTTTCATTTGTTTTCTCCAATCCGCCGCGCGGCGCGGCAAAAAGCGGTGATCTGCGAGTGCCGTCCCGATATCGCATAGGCGAGTCGCGACCGCGCTCGCCATACTTCGACGGCAGGGCGCGAAACGTGCCGATCTTTGTCCGAATATAAAATATACAAAACATAATATCATAAAAAGTTTGAAAATGCAAACAAAAGTATTGAAGAAAACGAAGATTTATGATAAAATTTTTTGGTAGAGCTTTCGATTTTTTCGTTTTTTTCGTTACGTGAGGCGAAAAATCGTTGCCGCGTCGGCAGCGAGGCGGCAAAAATCGAATCGCAGTCAAATAATTTGTTCGAACTGTTCGCCGCCGAGCCTATACACATTTTCCCGAATACGCTCGTATACGAATATAATTCGAATATAAATCGAAACGAAAGGTCCCCGCGTGTCGGGGCAGGGTATATAAAAATGTCCTCACCCATAGGCGGTAAAAGAACGGTCAAAATATTCGTTCTGTATCTTATGGAAAACATCAATTATCCGCTTGAGCACTGCACCATCAACGATATCGTTATGCAAACGGATTACGTGATGTATCTCGATTTCGCGGAGTGCTTTAACGAGATGCTCGACAGCGGGCTTATCACCGAGATCGAGACGGACGGAAAAAAATATTATATAGTCAGCGAAAAGGGGAGGCTCGTGGCGCGCGAGCTCAGCTCGCAGGTGCTTTCTCCCGTGCTTGACGAAGCTCTTTCGGCGGCTTTTCGCTACCTTGATTTTCAAAAGCGCGGCATAACGACCGAGTGCGAAGTGCGCAAAAAGGACGACAGATCCGGAAGGTACGAGGTTTACTGCGCTATGCTTGAAAAAAACGTTAAGATATTCGAGGCAACGCTTACCGTCGACTGCGAAAGTCGCGCGAGAAGAATGAAAGAGAATTTTTTGAATCGCCCCGACGTTATATTTCGCGGATACAACGCTTTGCTTGCGGGTAACGTGAATTATATTTTCGGTTAAAAGGGCGAAGTTTATTCTTTCGGTGCCGAGACGGGCGGCAAGCCCGCGTCCTCGGTGCGGCGATTGCGCTGCCGCATAATTCGACAAATGTGATAAAATAATGAAATTTTTTTGAAATAAATTCATATTCGTTAAAATATTATATTGACTTTCGCCAAAAACGTGGTATAATAACTTTATGTTATAAGGCAAAATGCAAAAATCGGACAAACCGAGGTTTTAAGTGAGTTCGGAGGGGCAAAACGTCAATTTGCCGTCTCGCACGAAAGCGGCGGAGAACGGCGACGTCGCACAAACGCTTGCGTCGGTGCGCGACGGAAGCGAAGCGGCTTTCGAAAAAATGGTTGCGGACTACCGTCCTTTGTTGGACGCCGCCATCGCGCAGTATCGCGCGGAGCTTTCCGAACAGGATCTCGAAGAGCTGCGGTCGGAAGAGCTCGTGGCTTTTCATAGGGCTTGCGAGAAGTATCGCCCCTGCGAGGAAGTCAGCTTCGGATTGTATGCTAAGATCTGCGTAAACAAAGCTTTGATAAGTGCCTTGCGGCGAACGTGGCGTCGCGAAACTCCCGAGATACTTTCTCTTGACGATATCTCCGAAAGGAGCGACGTTCGCGACGGCGACCCGTCGTATGAAGCTGCCGAGAGGGAGCGTGTGCGCGAGCTTTGCGCCGTTATCGAAAATAATCTTTCGAAATACGAAAACAGCGTTTGGTGGTTGCATTATTCGGGGCTCGGTAACGCCGAGATAGCCGTCAAGGTCGGGAAAAGCGAAAAATCCGTGGACAACGCGCTTTGCAGGATCAGGCGCAAGTTGCGTACGCTGTTGTCGAAATAGTTCGTACGTTTTTTCGTTTGTTCGGTGCGATACGTAAGCGTTCACGCGTTCGCGTTGCTCGTGTGCCGTGATTTTTTGCCGTTCGGATCGTCCGGCGGCAATGATATGGTTGTCTGTGTGCCGCTTCGGTTTTGTTGCTTGCCGTTTGAGCTTCGCTTTTGCGCTTCGGTTCGCGGATATATCTCGGTCGTTCCCGCAGTGCGACGTCGACGGCGAAAAACACGAATAAAGCAAAACAAAAAATTTCAGGATAATTATCGCGCAATGCGGTTATTATAAATATGCCCGTTTAGCTTAAAAAGAGCGTTGTAGTTTTTCTTCAAAGGTGACGGTCCGAATCCGTCAAGGGCGACAATATCCATATTTTACAGAGGTAGATTATGTACGAAGAAGAAATGATGGTTGAGACCACCGAAACAGAAGCTGCTCCCGAATACAAGGACGAGACCCTTGTTTGCGTAGAGTGCCAGAACGAGTTTGTGTTCACCGCAGGCGAGCAGGCTTTCTATGCGGAGAAAGGCTACACCAACAAGCCCAAGAGATGCAAAGCGTGCCGTGACGCAAAAAAGAACGGCGGCGCAAATGCTAAGCAGTATTATTACGCTACTTGCGACGACTGCGGCGGAGAGGCTAAACTGACGTTCGAGCCTTCCAAGGACAGACCGATATACTGCAGCGCTTGCTTTGAGAAGAGAAGAAACGCTCGCTGAGTGTAAAACAAAAAACAAGGGGGATTGACGCTCGTCAACCCCTTGTTTTTTTGCTTTTTTGCGATATCTACCGCGAGTAGAATCAAAAAACCGCGGGTAGAGTGGGCGTTTTTTCCTTTAGAGTGCACGGCGCGATTCGGAGATTGATTTTTCGGGGAAAATGATATATATTTAAAACGTTAACGTTGCGTTGCGGACACTGCCGCCGAGACGTGAGCGCAAGCGGTGCGCCTCGGGCAACTTCGTCTGCGCCGAGAGTCGAAATTCGGCTCTGCGGGCAACGCCGCAAAGTTTTGCACCGAATATACGCGCCGAGCGGCACAGGATACACGCGCCGAACGCAGCATTCCGTACTTCGTAAAAATACTGCGCGGCGGGCGACATCGGATTTGCCTCTCTACGCAGTCTGTCGCTTTGCACGGCTTGTTGCTTTGTACTGTTTGTTGCTTTGAGCGGTTTATCGCTTTGCAATGTCTGTCGCTTTGCGCTTTGTTGACGTTGACGTGCGATACCTTGCGCTAAGCGAGTTGCGCCGATATTGCCGATATTTTCGCTTTGTATTTTTGCCGTTGTCAATGTTGCGAAGAGGGGCTCGGCGTACTGCGAAAAGCGAAAACGCGGCACCATACGAGATACTAACGGAGGAAACGCCTATGAACAGAAAAAAAGATTACCCGCTTTACGAAACGACCGCTTTTACCGATTTCAGGCAAATGATAGAACAGTCTGCCGAGAAATTCGGGGATAAAACGGCATACTCGTATAAATGCGAGCCGAACGATGTCGACGTGCAAAAGATAACGTACCGCGCTTCGCGCGATGCGATACGCAGCTACGGCACCGAAGAGATTGCCCTCGGCTTGTGCGACAAAAAGTGCGCGATAATAGGCGCGACGAGTCTCGGCTGGGTGCACACGTATTATTCGCTTATGGCGATCGGAGCCGTTACGGTGCCGCTCGATAAGGATATGCCCGCCGCGGAACTCGCGGCGACGGCAAAACGCGCGGGGGTCGTCGCGATATTTTACGGCTCCGAGATCGAGGGCAAGCTCGATTATATCCGCGAAAACAGCGGGGCGGAGATCTACGTTTGTATGAACGGAGAGCGCAGTGCGGAAAACAAAGCGCGCGGAGATCTCGATATGCGCGAGATGATAGAGGCGGGCACAAAAAGATTTGCCGACGGCGACGATTCTTATTATCGGCGCGAGATCGATCCCGACCGCTTGGCAAGCATAGTTTTTACTTCGGGCACCACGGGAAAGGGCAAGGGCGTAATGCTCTCGCAAACGAATATTGCCGCGGATATGACGCAGGGAATGTATAACTTCACCATCACGCCGAAAACGATATGCCTTTTGCCTCCGCACCACACGTTCGGCTCGTCGATAAACTTGACGGGGCATTACGCTCAAGGAGTCGAGGTCTATCTGACCTCGGGCGTCAAGTATCTTTTGCGCGAGCTGAAAGAGCAAAAGCCGCAACATCTTATTCTCGTGCCGCTTTTTGTCGAAACGCTTTATCGCAAGATATGGTCTACGGCGGAAAAGAACGGCTCCGATAAAAAACTTAAAAAAGCGATAAAGATCAGCGCGGCGCTGCGTCGGGTCGGCATCGACCTGAGAAAAAAGCTGTTTGCGTCCGTCAACGCGACTTTCGGCGGCGAACTCGAGCTCGTTATATGCGGCGGCGCGGCGCTCAATCAGGATATAATCGACTTTTTCGATGCGATCGGCATCACCTTGCTCAACGGCTACGGCATCACGGAGTGCGCTCCGCTTATCTCGGCAAACAGAAACGAGTGGCAAAAGAACGGCAGCGTGGGCACCCCAATCATCGGCGAACTTGTTAAGATCGACGAGCCCGACGCAAACGGCGAGGGCGAGATCTGCGTTAAAGGACCGAACGTTATGCTCGGATATTACGACGACCCCGAGGCGACGGCGGCTGCTTTTGACAGCGAGGGGTATTTTCGCACCGGCGACTACGGAAAGCTCGATGAGGACGGGTGGATATATATAACCGGCAGAAAAAAGAATCTCATAATTTTTTCAAACGGCAAAAACGTTTATCCCGAAGAGATAGAGACGGAGATAACGCGTATAAGAGGCGTGCGAGAGGTCGTGGTATATGCCGGGGAAAGTCGGAAGAATCGCGACAGAGAGATTATAGTCGCCGAGATATTCCCCGATCGCGAGCAACTCGAAGCGGACGGTGTGAGTGACGTGGAACGGTATTTCAACGATAACGTGCGCGCCGTCAACGCCCGTATGGCGCCGTATAAAAAGGTCGGACTTGTGAAGATACGCAGCGAAGAATTCGTAAAGAACACGTCGCGCAAGATAACGAGATTCGATATAGATAAAAGTGTGGATTGACCGTTTCCCTCTTGCGGCGGCAAACTGCTTTTTTA
>CAZOFD010000002.1:10249-59554 GCA_964579135.1 uncultured Ruminococcus sp.
AACTGCTTTTTTACAGTCGAATGCACTTGACTTTTTGTGCCTTATGTGGTAACATTATAACTAGTGCTGCTTTTTCACGGATCGACAAAGCAGTAAAATGCTAAAGGAGCGGTAGGGGCTGCGCTCGACGTGCGACCCTGCGTGGATTCGGTTATGGGAAAATTCAGCGGATGGCTTATATGCTCGGATTTTGACGGCACGCTTTGTTGGAACTGGCAAATTCCGAAAAACAATGTAGAGGCGATAAGATATTTTCAAAGCGAGGGCGGGCTTTTCACTTATGCCAGCGGCAGAAGTGCGATAAATTTGTATGAGCTTGCACCCGAGGTCATACCGAACGCTCCGCTCGTTACGCTTAACGGTTCCGCTGTCGTATCTTACGACGGTCGCCGCGACGAGGCACCCGAAACGATAAAATTTACCGGTATCTCAAAGCCCGAGGCGCTTCGTATCGCGACGGAACTGTTTCGAGGCGGCGAGGGGATGCTGCAAAAAGTTTTGTTTTTCACTCCTGACGGCGTTCAAATAGAAGTTTGGCGCAACGGAGATGAACCGACTCCCGACGTTGCCGAGCGTTTGCCCGAAAATTTGGCGAAGATGGTGTTCTTTGCCGAGGAGGGGCGCGGAGACGATCTGCTGAGCGCGGCAGACCGTGCTTCCGGGGAGAAATATAATACCTCGCGAAGCTGGGAAACGGGTATCGAAGTTGTCGCCAAGGGCGCGGACAAAGGGACCGCGACAAGGTTTTTAAAGGAGCTTGTCGGATGTGAAAGGCTCGTTTGCGTCGGCGATTACGAAAACGACCTTACTATGCTTAAAGGCGCCGATATCTCTTATGCGGTAGAAAACGCAAGTCCTTCAGCCAAAGCGGCGGCGGTAAGACATACCGTAGCGGCGGCGGACGGAGCCATTGCCGCGGTCATATCGGATATAGAAAATAATCTTTTGTGATAAAATATATGCCCCCACAGCGGCTTGCCGTTGCGGGGGCATATATTTTATTCGTATTGTGCGCGGTAAAGCTCGGCGTATACTCCGCCGAGGGCTAAAAGTTCGTCGTGCGTGCCGCGTTCGACGATGCCGCCGTTGCCTATGACGAGGATCACGTCCGCGTTTCGCACGGTGGAAAGACGATGTGCTACGATAAAGCAGGTGCGATCTCGAGTTAGGTCGCGCATTGCTTTTTGTATCTTCAGTTCCGTGCGCGAGTCGACGTTCGACGTGGCTTCGTCGAGGATCAGCATAGGTGCGTCCGAAAGCATCGCGCGAGCTATGGCGATCATTTGCTTTTGCCCCTTTGAGAGAGCGTTGCCCGCGTTTTCGATCGGGGTGTCGTATCCTTGCGGCAACGTGCGGATAAAGTCGTCTATACCCGCTCTTTCGGCGGCGGCGACGATCTCGTCGCGCTGCGCCCCCTCTTTGCCGTAGGCAACGTTTTCGGCGACAGTGCCGCCGAAAAGATGCGTTTCCTGCAAGACAAGGGCGTATTTCGATCGTAGCGACGAGCGTTTTATCTGCCTTATGTCATTTTCGTCAAGACGTATCTCCCCGCTTTCGACGTCGTAAAAACGCATAAGCAGATTTATAAAGGTGGTTTTGCCGGCTCCCGTGGGACCCACGAGCGCGACCGTGCTGCCTTTTTCGATCTTGACGGAAACGCCGTCCAGTATCTTAACGCCGTTTCCGTAGTCAAACCGTACCTTGTCGAATTCAACGTTGCCGCGTACGTCGTCGGACAAAGCGACGCTTGCCTTGTCGTCGTGCTCGGCTTCTTCGTCAAGTATCTTAAAAATACGATCCGCCGCAGACAGCGCAGACTGAAAATCGGCAAGTACGTTGGCAAACTCGTTGATCGGCCCCGAAAATTTTCTGGAATATTGCACAAACGCCGTCAGGTCGCCGAGTTCCATAAAAAGCGCGGACGAGGGAAGTATGCCGCCCGTCAGCGAGAACGCGTAAAGTATACCGCCGAACATTATTATCAGCGACGTCGAAAGATTGTTTATGCAGTTGACCCCGGGACCTATAAGTATCGCGCGGCGGTCCGCTTCGTAATACGCGTCGGCGGCTTCTTTGTTTTTTTCGTCGTAACGTTCCGCTATAAATCGCTCGCGCCCGTAAAGTTTGATCGTTTTATGCCCCGTCAGCATCTCCTCGGTATAGCCGTTTAGCATCCCGAGTTTTGCCGATCGGGTGCGAAACATCGGGCGCACCTTCGTCGCCCTGCGTGCCGTCAGGATGATCGACAGCGGTAAGGTCAGCACGAAAACGGAGAGGAGCGCCGGTGCACTCGATATCATAAATACGAGCGAGCCCAAAGCCGTGCAAATACCGCCGCAGACCTGTATAAGATCGTGGGAGAGCGAGGTGCTGACGGTGTCGACGTCGTAAGAAAGGCGGCTTATCACGTTTCCTACGGCAGTGTCGTCGTAATACTTGATCGGCAAACTCAGCAGGTGGTCGAATACGTCGCGCCTTAACGAATATGCGGTTTTTTGCCCGAGGCGGACGAGGATACGCGCCGATAACAGCGAAAGAAGAGCGGAGGCGGTATATGCCGCCGCCATTATCGCAACGTAAACGAGAACTTTTGGGATATCGACGTTCCCCGCCCACGCGCTTATCTCGTTAAGCGCCATTCCCGAGAGTTTCGGCCCGATAAGCGCTGAAACGTTTGCCGCGAGAGTGAGGGCGAGCGATGCAAACAGCGTCGCTTTGTGCCGACGCAAATATCGTGTGAGTCGAAGAAACGCGGCTCTTTTCTTTTTCGTCGTTGATCTCGGAGCGAATGTCGCCGAGAGGATTTCGTTCGTATCAGTTGCCAACGGTGTCACCTCCGTTCTGCACAATCGCCGTTTCGCGGTAGATCGCACAGTTTTTCATAAGTTCCGCGTGCGTACCGTTGCCGACGATCTCTCCGCGGTCGAGAACTATTATGCGATCGCACGATCTTATCGAAGATACTCTTTGAGCGACAGTTATGACAGTCGCTTCGGGCAACTCGGCGGCGAGAGCGCGGCGCATTGCCGCGTCGGTAGCGTAGTCGAGGGCAGAGCTTGAGTCGTCAAGCAAAAGTATCTCGGGGTGCGCCGCGACGGCGCGCGCAACAAGCAACCGTTGCTTTTGCCCTCCGGACAGATCCGCTCCCATAGCGGCTATGCGGTGCTCGTAACCGTCCTCGAATTTACTTATATATTCGTCGGCTTGCGATATCCGCGCCGCGTTTTCTATCTCCTTGCGCGAGAGCCCCCTGCCGAAATCGACGTTTTCGGCGATCGTTCCCGCAAAAATAAAGTCGTTTTGCATTGCCGCGCCGAATTTTGCGTGCAGTTCGCTTGCATTTACGGATCGCAGATCGCACCCGTCAATTCGCACGCTTCCCTCGCTCGGATCGTAAAATCGCATCAAAAGCGAGAGCAGGGTCGTTTTTCCGCTGCCGGTGGCGCCGATAACGCCGATTTTTTCGCCCGTGTTTACGGAAAAAGACACGTTCCTCAGCACGTTTGCGCCGCCGTAGGAAAACGAAACGTTGTCGAAAACTATCCCTTTTTCTCTTTTTTTCGGGATATTGCGCTCCACGGGAAGGTCTTCGGCGGCAGATAGCACCTCGTCGATACGCGCCGAGGAGGCGGCTGCTTTTGAATATATAACGATGACTCGGGTTATCGACATCATAGCCGTTGAGATGAGCGTGAAATACTGGATGAAAGATACTATTTTGCCGGGCTCGCAAAGCCCAGAATCTACGCGGAATGCGCCTACGAGAACGACCGCGGTAAGTCCTACGTTCATAAACAGGCTCATCGCCGGTTGCGTTGAGCTCATCACGGAGTTGGTCACGGTCTCGTTTTCGGCAAGCGCGCGATTTGCCCTGTCGAATCTTTCGGATTCGTGCTTTTCTTTCGACAGCGCTTTTATCACCCGTATCCCGCCGAAATCTTCTCTGGCAACTCGCACGGCATCGTCAAGCGACGCTTGCGATTTTTTGAAAAGCGGAAGACCTTTTTTGTTGATGTAAGTTACCGTTACGAAAATAAAAGGAAGCACTGCGAGCGTGACGAGAGTCAACCCGAGGTCGAGCGTTGCCGTTACGGCTATCCCGCCGAAAAGGAATATCGGCGCGCGAATTCCCATTCGTTGCATAGTGTTTATAAAGTTGTGGATATTATACGTGTCGCTTGTCAGACGACTTTCGAGACTCGCGACGGTAAAATCGTCGCTTTGCGACGCGGATAGGTCGAGCGTGCGGCGAAAAAGGTCCGAGCGAAGCGCCTCGGCTACGTCTTTTGCTCTTTTTGCCGCAAGTCTGTTGGCGTAGATATTGCCGCACATAGCAAGCACGGCGCATACTATCATAGCGGCAGAGGCGACAATAATCGCGGTAACGCCGTCGCGAAGATGCGCCTCGTTTTGCCCCAGGGGCGTTATTATATCGTCGATAACGTAGCCGAGCATATACGGCAGTGCAAGCTCGAGCAGCGTTGCCGCCACCTTTATCGTCAGTGAGAACGTCATCGAGCGACGATACGGTTTCATATAAGATAAAATGCGTTTCATACGTTTTCGTCTTTCTCGTTTTCGGTATCTCGATAACTTTTTTCGTTTTTTGTCGCACTTTGTCGCGCGAGGTCGGCGTCGCCGTATGCCTCGGGTGGCAAATGCGCGAATTCGGCTGCGCGTGCGGCTGCAAGCGACAGCATAGAGGCGAACATCTCGCGTTCTTCGTCGGAAAAACCGCTTGTTACGTATTCGTACCATTCGTCGCGTATCTCGGTCAAAAGCGGCAGGGCGGCGTAAGCGAGATCCGTGGGATATACCTGCGACGTCCTGCGGTCACTGTCGGAGCGAGAGCGCGTAACGTAGCCGCATTTTTCGAGATACGCGAGGTTCCGCGTTATATTGCTTTTGTTTACGTTCAGGATTTTTGCCAGCGCCTCTTGCGATATTCCCGGTCGGCGACAAATCGTCGTCACGTATTCGGGGTGGTTTTCGCAAAGCGGCGAATCCTTTAGTTTGGAGGCGCGAAATATCTCTTCGCAACGGTTTATAACCGAGATATATCTCATTATTTTGCGCATACGGCACTCCTTGTTTTGCGTTTTTCGCTGTTTTCGACCTTTTTTGCGCGGCAACGACGATTGCGGCGAGAAACCGTTGCTTGCGCAACCGATCTTCTGCTATTATACCTCGCAAACGGCAAAAAATCAAGCCCCGCAAACTTGCGTCGCGCTCGCCTTGCCGCAATTGCCGTGCGCCGTTTGGCTTTCGGCGATTGCGCGAAAAGATGATCAAAAAAATATCCAAATTCGGCTTTATCTATTGATATTTGCGTTTTTTATGATATAATTAAGTGATCTGCTTTATGCAAAATACGCCTGTGAAGTGCGATGCTGCGTGCGAAACGCAACGAGCCGTTATGCGGACGTTTTGAATTTTTGGCGGATCGGGGAAAAAATGTTTGATTTTTCGTTCAGGCGCGATATCGGAATAGATCTCGGCACCGCAACGAGCCTTGTCTACGTAAAGGGCAAAGGCATCGTGCTTGCCGAGCCCTCTGTCGTTGCTTTGGACGCGGATTCCGGCGAGATCATCAAAGTAGGGCGCGGCGCACAGCAAATGCTCGGGCGCACACCCGAAAATATCGTCGCCGTTCGCCCTTTGCGCGACGGAGTTATAAGCCAGTACGACGTAACGCTTAAAATGCTGCAATATTTTCTGCGTGCGGCGTGCGGACCGATGCTTATCCAGCCGAGGGTGGTGATATGTATTCCCTCGGGTGTGACCGAAGTGGAGGAACGCGCCGTTGTCGACGCGGCGAAAAACGCAGGCGCACGCGCCGCATTTCTTATCGAGGAGCCGGTTGCCGCCGCGATAGGCGCGGGTGTGGACATATCTGCGCCAAGCGGTAATATGATAGTGGATATCGGCGGCGGAACCACCGATATCGCGGTTATATCGCTTGACGGCGTCGTCGTCTCCGAATCCATAAAGGTCGCGGGCGACAAATTCGACGAGGCGATTATACGATACGTTCGCAACAAATATAACATACTGATAGGCGAGCGTACGGCGGAAAATATAAAAAAGAGCATCGGCGCCGTGTACAGGCACGAGCCGATAAAAACGATAGACGTTAAGGGCAGATGCCTTGCGGAGGGGTTGCCGAAATTCGTTACTTTGAGTTCGACCGAAATGCTCGAGGCTCTCCTTTCTCCGATATCCGCGATAATCGACGCGATCTGTCAGGTGATAGAGCGCACGCCGCCCGAGCTTGTGGCGGATATAATAAACAACGGTATAATTATGACGGGCGGCGGCTCGTTGCTTTACGGATTCGACAGGCTTATAGCCGATATGACGGGTATCCGAACGAGAGTGGCGAAGAATCCCGTTCAATGCGTTGCCATAGGCACGGGGAGGTCGCTCGAGCATATAAATATGCTGACCGAGGGCACGCTCAATCTGTCGCGTACGCGCAGAAAAAATTATTGATATCTCTTCGGGGCAGCTTTGACAGCCGCCCCTTTTTATATCGAAAAAAGTCGTAACGGCGCTATGCGCGTCGAGAAAGGAAAAAATGAAAAGAGTTACCGAGGGGTTGAACCCCGAAAAAACACTTTATTATTTCGAGGAGATATGCAAGATACCGCACGGCTCCGGCAACGAGGCGCGTATTGCCGAGTATATCGAAGATTTTGCACGTTCTCGCGGATATTTTTGCTTGCGCGACGACGAGAACAACGTTTTCGTCAGGATGGCGGCGACCCCCGGCAGAGAGGGAGAGAGTGCCGTATTGCTGCAAGGGCATACCGATATGGTGTGCGAAAAAAACGCCGACGTTGCGCACGATTTCGAGCGTGACGGGCTTGATATTTACGTCGACGGAAATTATCTGCGCGCACGCGGTACCACGCTCGGCGGTGACGACGGTATAGCCGTGGCAACGATGCTTGCGTTGCTGGACGGCGTTTGCCCTTCGCACCCCACGCTCGAATTTCTTTTTACGACATCCGAAGAAACCGGACTTAACGGTGCCTCGTCGTTTGATTATTCGCTCGTCACCGCGGACTTGATGATAAATATGGACAGCGAAGAGGAGGGGACGGTTATAGTCGGGTGCGCGGGCGGTATGCGTACGGATCTCTTTTTGCCGTTCGAATATTATCCGGTCGGCGGCGATGGAGCGCTTGAGGTATCCGTGCGAGGACTTGCGGGCGGACATTCGGGCGAGAATATCAACGACGGGCGTGCGAACGCGATAAAGATGCTTGCGCGTCTTTTGGCTCTTGCGGGCGAACTTCGTCTCGTTTCCCTTTCGGGCGGCAGCAAGGATAACGCGATTCCGCGCGAGGCAAATGCCGTTATTATACCGCGCGACGCAAATGCGGCGCAAACGATTGAGGCCGAGGCAAAAAAAGCCGCGGCGGAGCTCGCAAGCGAAGACGGCGGATTTTCCGTTTCCGTCAAGAGGTGTTCGGCAGACACGGCGATGAGCGCGAAGCGGAGCCGCGAGATAGTCGCGCTGCTTGCAAACGTTCAAAACGGCGTGATAAAGATGTGCGCAAACGTTGAGGGGCAAGTCGAGTTTTCGCGCAATCTCGGCGTTGCCGCGGTCGAAGACGGGCGTCTTGTATTAACGTTTTCTTCGCGTTCGTCCGTTGAGGCTCAGCTTGACCTGTCCGGCAAAGAGCTCGATCTGCTTGCGACCCTTGCGGGAGGCATCACGCGTCACCGCAGTCGTTATCCCGGCTGGCAATGCGGAAACGTTTCGCCTTTGCGGGAGCGGTATCTTGCGGCGGGTGAAAAGGTGCTCGGTTACAGACCTCGCGTGCGCGTTATTCACGCAGGTCTCGAGTGCGGTATAATCAGCTCGAAACTTCCGAAACTGGATATTATATCGATCGGACCGAATATCAAAAATATCCATTCGCCCGACGAAGCGCTCGATATTGCCTCTTGCGAGCGATTCGAAAAGATCGTTTTCGCTATGCTCGAGAGTCGTGGCGAATGATCTTTTTCGGTAAAAGCGAGGCGCGTGTGCTATCACCTCGGGGAGACGTGCACTATGGATGAAATCAAGATAAAACCGATTGCCCGCATACGGTCGGATTTTCCTTCGAAATTCGGAATTCCGCGCCAAAGCGGAGTGGTAAACGGGCTTATCTCGTATATAGTTTTCGAGAATCGGTATCGAAACGACGACGCTTTGCGCGGGCTTGAGGGCTTTTCGCATATTTGGCTTATTTGGGGCTTTTCGGCGTCCGCCCCGTATAACGGCAATATGACCGTGCGCCCGCCTCGATTGGGCGGAAACGTGCGCCTCGGTGTTTTCGCAACGCGGTCGCCCAATCGCCCGAATCCGCTCGGGCTCTCGTGCGTTGCTTTGGAGGGTGCGGAGCACGTTTCGGGGCACGGCACGGTTTTGCGCGTGAGCGGCGCGGATCTTATGGACGGCACGCCGATATACGATATCAAACCGTATCTGCCGTTATCCGATTGCCGCCCGGAAGCCGCCGCCGGGTTTGCCGCCGCGACGGCGGGGCAACGCCTGCGCGTGGAAGCGGGCGACGACCTGCTCGCGCTTTTGCCGCCCGAAAAACGCGCCGCGCTCCTCGCCGTTCTTGCCGAGGACCCGCGCCCGGCTTATCACAACGACCCGCAAAGAGAGTACGGCTTTCCTTTTGCCGGCTTCGAGATCAAATTCACGTCCGACGGCAAGACCCTTAAATTAACGTCCGTAAAAAAACTTTGAGCGCTTCTCGGAGCGCTCTTTTTGCTTTTTTTCGTTCGCTTTTGCGGTTTATTTTTTGCGGGACTTTTTTAAACGAAAGACAACGGAAAATAGTCCTTTGGCGCTGAACGGGATCAAAGGAGAAAGGTACGAGTGCGTGCCGTTAAGCGTTTTGTTGGCGCAAAGCAAAATAAGGGTCGCGCAAAGACCGACGGCAAATCCCGCAGTGCCGAAGACGGCTGTCAGCACGAGAATACCTATGCGCAAAAATTTAAAGGCGTAGCCGAGCTCGTACGACCTTTGCGAAAAATTCGCTATTGTGACGAAAGCCATAAGGAGTATCACCTCCGGAGCTAACCAACCGATACTTACGGCAAAATCCCCGAGGATCAAGCCTCCGACTACGGAAAGCGAATTCGATAAAACGTCGGGGGTGTTCATCGACGCCATTTTCAGACCGTCAACGATAAATTCCACCGTCAGCAACTGCGCGAGTATAGGCACGCTCCCGTTGTCGGTGGGGAGCGCAAAGGACAGCCACTGCGGCGCTATGGCGGGATCTTTGACAAAAAGGTACCAGATCGGCGTGAGAAAGAGAGTCAGCGCGAATATGACGTATCTTGCCAAGCGCAGATAAGTTCCCGTTAGGGGCGGAAAGTAAAAGTCGTTGGTCTCCTGCATAAAATCGAATATCGAGGTCGGCAATACCATTACTTCGGGCGAGGTGTCGACAAGAATCAGCACGCTCCCCTCGTAAAGCTGCGCCGCGGCGACGTCTGGGCGTTCGGTGTATCTGATCTTCGGGAAAGGATTGTACCAGCCCGACGGTATCAGCGATTCGGCGAGGGATTGGTGCCCCATCGTGAGATTTTCGACGTTAAGCCCAGACAGTTTTTCCCCGAGCGACTTTACGTATTTTGCACAGGCTTTGCCGCTTATATAGCACAGTACGACGTCGGTTTTGGATTCGCTGCCGACGGTATAGTGTTCCATAGTCAGGCGCGTATCTCTTATCCTGCGGCGGATAAGCGCGGTGTTGAATATCAGCGTTTCCACAAATCCGTCTTTCGCTCCGCGCATTATGCGATCGTTTTGCGGCTCTTCCGTGTTCCTTGCGGGATAGGTGCGCGTGTCGATAACGACGGCGCTTGCGCCGAAACGCGAGCCCGTTACCGCCGCGGCGCCGGACATAACCGCATATATCACCGCGTCGGCGTCCGCGGTTACGTCGGACTCGATATGCGCGACTTTTTTGCAAACGAAATCACGCGCAACTTCCTCGCCGGATTGCCCCGGCTTGCCTATATCCGTTGCCGAGACGAACGAAAGCATAAGCTTTTGCAAAACGGAGTCTTTCGTATAACCGTCTATATAATAAAAAGTCAATTCGTCGCTCCCGACGCAAAGCGTTTTTTTAAGGATGTCGAAATTGCGCTCGACGTTAAAAGCCTTGTCGAAAAAAATAACGTTTTCGGTATAAGATTCGGATAATTTTCGCATACTGTCCCCCTGCGCGGATGATTATTTTATATTTTTGCCGCATATTTGCTCTTTTAATCTCAAAAGGCAGCCCGAAATATTGATTTATTTCGAAAAATGCGTTAAAATATAAAAAAACAGCGGAGGCGAAAAATGAAACGACGTATCTTGGCGGTCGGCTCGTCGGAAATGAAACTGAAAATGGATATCAGCCGATTTCCCGTTGCGGACGAGACGATATACGATGAAAATGCCAAAGGATATCGTTTTGTTCCGTCGGGCACGGGCGCGTCGTCGGCGCTTGCCGTCGCGCGTTTGGGCGGCGAAGCCGTGATCCTTTCGGCGGTCGGCGGAGATATGTTCGGAGGCGTTTTGCGTTCCGTTTTGCAAAGGGACGGGGTGGATCTGCGCTTTTTCGTTACGTCGAAAACGTCTCCGACCGCGTTGACGGCGGATATGGATATTTCGGGCAGGAACCGCGTTTTGAAATATCGCGCTGCCGCCGAGGAACTTACGCCGCTCGACGTCGAAGGGGCGATGCTTTGCCGCCCCGACGCGATGCTCGTTTCGGCGGATCTGCCTGCGAGCACGGTCGTCACGGTGCTCGAGTACGCCGCGGCACGCAGAATATCGGCTGTCCTCGACGCTTCGGCGGAAAACGTCGGACTCCCGTTTTCGTCTTTGCCGCCCCTTGAGATATTTTGCGCCTCGGGTTCACTTGTCGAGGCACTGACGGGTATCGCGCCGAGCGACCCCGAGGCGTGCTTGCGCGCGTCCGTCGCTTTGGCGAAAAAGGTGAGCGCCAAGCTGTACGTTATGCGTTTGGGCGAGCGAGGATGTTACGTGTACGACGGCAAATATTATTTTTGTATCCCGTCGTATTACGCTGGCGGCGGACCGCATAGGGGCGAGCCTGCGCCCGTGTTTTCCGCGGCGTTTTTGCTTGAATATTTGCGCTCGCACGGTAACGTGACCCGCGCGGGCAAATATGCGAATATCGCCGTTTCGCTTTCCGCCTCGCGCGGCGGCGGATTGCTTTCGGTGCCTTACGAAGCCGACGTTATGCGTTTTGCCTCGGATATCGGTATGGCTCTTTGATTTTTCGACCTTTTGCGATAAATGTTGACATTGCTTTGCGATTGTTGTATAATCTTTTTAACGTTTCTTGTTGTGAGGCAAAAATGAATTTTCTTGAAGATAGAATAGTTAAGGACGGTATCGTCAGAGAGGGCAACGTTCTCAAGGTCGATAATTTTCTCAATCATCAAATGGACGTGGTTCTGCTCGATAAGATAGGCGAGGAACTTAAGCGCCGTTTTGCCGACGTCGAGATAAACAAGGTGTTGACGATAGAGGCGTCGGGGATTGCGATAGCTTGCTCGATTGCGCGCTTTTTCGACAATGCTCCCGTCGTTTTCGCCAAAAAATCCAAAACTCTCAATATTGACGGCGACGTATACTGCGCCGAGGTCGAGTCCTTTACGCACAAATGCAAAAACACCGTTATGGTCTCCAAAAAATATCTCGCACCGGGGGACAAAGTCCTTATCGTTGACGATTTTCTTGCCAACGGGTGCGCACTTGACGGACTTATATCGATAACGGAATCGGCGGGCGCCGAGGTGGTCGGGATCGGCATCGCCGTTGAAAAGGGCTTCCAGGACGGCGGTAAAAATATCCGAAGCCGCGGATACAGGCTGGAATCCGTTGCGATAGTCGACGGAATGGACGCGAAAACCGGCAAGATAACCTTTCGCGAATAATAAAGCAAAAAGTCGGCAATTTTTGCCGACTTTTTTGGAGCAAGCGGCGGTATTTCGCCGGTGACGGCATATCCGGTCTCGCGGCACGCGGATTTTCGAAAAGCAGAAAAGCAATTGTTTCTTGCCGTTATTTCAGTGTGTCGGGAAGATTTTCCAGCATATTTTCGATAAATATTCCGTACCCCGTGGTTGGGTCGTTGATGAGCACGTGGGTCACCGCGCCGACAAGCTTGCCGTTTTGTATTATGGGCGAGCCCGACATCCCTTGGATTATTCCGCCCGTTTTTTCAAGCAAGGCTTTGTCCGTTACCCTTACGCAAAAGCATTTGCCCGCGACTGCACTGCGGTCCACGTCGAAAATTTCGACGGAATATTCGTTTATTTTGCCGTCGTCGAGCGTGCAAAGGACGGTAGCTTTACCCGCGGTCACGTCGCTTTTTCGCGCGGTTTCCATTGCGCTGTACGGGGTTTGCGGCAACGCGGAAAATATGCCGAATACGCCGCTCTCCGTGTTGCTGATAACGCTCCCCGATCTTTTTCCGTCAAATGAGCCGCGCACTTCGCCCGGGGTGCCTACTTTCCCTTTCGTAACGCCGAGGATCTTCACGTTCATTGCCGTGCCGCGCGAAAGGGGGATCACCTTACCCGTATCCGCGTCGCAAATGCCGTGCCCGAGACCGCCGAAGGCAAGCGTCCGAGGCAAAATAAAGGTAACCGTGCCGATGCCCGCGCCGCTGTCGCGAACGAGTATGCCGGTGCGCCATTTGCCGTTTTTGTCGCAGAAAGGCGTTACGCGCAAAAAGAATTCTTCGCCGTCGCGTTTGACCGTCAACGTGACCGGAGAGCCCTGCGATTCGTTTACTTCTTTGGCGAGCGTATCGGCGTTGACGATCTTTTTCCCGTTTATTTCGACGATAACGTCGTTCGTTCTTATTCCCGCGGCATATGCGGGAGTGTCGGTGCCGCTGCTGAATCCGACGACGAGAACGCCTTCGGTGTCGAATTTCACTCCGAAAGGCATACCGCCCGGTATCAGCAGGCGCGTTTCGCCGCCTGAGACGGCAACGTATCTCGCACTGCCACCGCCGCCCGCCGCAGTGAGGACGAGGCACAGGACAAACGTCAGCGCGATCGCTTTTAATCTATATGATCTTTTGTTACTTTGCATTTTTACCAACCGAAATTTTATTTGCGGAGTCGTGCCGCACAAATAATTTGCCCCGCGTTTGTGAAATGATGTGTAGCAAATTTCAATCATTGTTCCAATTTTTTTGAATTTCGATATTCGGCGCAAGGAGAATCGTTATGATGGAATCTGTAAAATGCACGTTTGACGTCGGCTGTGCGGAAAACGGTTCTGCCGCACGGTTCGACGCGCTTTGTCGGGCGTTGTACGAGCCGCGGCGAGATTGCGGTATCGGCAGTTGCAACGAAAAAAGATTTCATTTTTTGCTGAAAAAATATATTTGCGACGACGAGGCGGCGTTTGAAGTCCCGATAGGCGAAAAATACGTTGCCGACGTTTTGCATAACGGCGTTATATACGAGGTACAGACCGGATCGCTTTTCCCCTTGCGCGAAAAAATAAAATATTATCTCGGTGAAACTTCGCACAAAGTGTGCGTCGTTCACCCGGTTTGCGCAAAAAAGCGTATCGTTTGGATAGATAAAGAAAGCGGCGCCGAAGTCTCGCGTCGCCTTTCTCCGCATACTGTTTCGCCCGCGGAGGCACTCGGGGATCTCGTTTATATTTCCGAGTTTTTGCTAAGCGAAAGGGTGACGGTGCGACTTGTTTTAGCCGAAACGGAGGAATACAGGCTTCTCGACGGTTACGGCAACGGCGGCAAGCGCGGCTCGCACAGAATAGAACTTTTTCCCGTAAAAATGATCGAAGATATATCGCTTTCTTCGCGTGCGGACTATGCCGCGCTGTTGCCGCGCGGACTCGGCAACGAGTTTACCGCCTCGGAGTTTGCGAAAAGCATAAAAATGCGCCCGACGAAGCAGCTCTATAAGCTGTTGACGGTTTGCGAAAAAACGGGGGTGATATCCCCTTGCGGCAAACGTGGCAGGGCAAAACTGTGGAGGGCACTCGACTTGACATCGTCGCTTGAATGATATATAATATAAAATGTATACGTGCGGCGCAGCGAACGCCATCACTTTTGCCGATACGGGCAAAAATTGTCTTATAAAAACATAAAACGTCGAAA
Organism: uncultured Ruminococcus sp.; assembly: GCA_964579135.1. GTDB lineage: Bacteria > Bacillota > Clostridia > Oscillospirales > CAG-272 > CAG-390. The sequence continues at coordinate 24,436 of CAZOFD010000002.1, forward strand.
GGGTGCTCTTGCCGCGGCAAGAGCCGAGGAAAATATCAGGTGAACAAACTCATCGGAAACGCGATCGTGGGGCAATCCGGCGGACCTACGGCAGCCATAAACGCAACGCTTGCCGGGGTTATACGCGGCGTGCTCGATACCGAATCTCACGGGGGCGCGATAGAGCATATCTTCGGTATGCGCAACGGGATAGAGGGGCTTTTGCGCGAGGATATCGTGGATCTCGGCGTTATATTCGAGGACGAGAACGATATAACGCGACTCGAGCATACGCCGGCGGCTGCCCTCGGGTCGTGCCGCAAAAAGTTGCCCGATCCGCACTCGCCCGACGCCGAAGCGGTATATGCGAAGATTATGGCAACGCTTCGCGATTACGATATAAGATATTTCTTTTACATAGGTGGCAACGATTCTATGGATACCGTTGCAAAACTTTCGGAGTATACGAAAGATCACGGCTACGACCTTGCGGTTATCGGACTGCCGAAGACCATAGATAACGATCTTGTCGTTACGGACCATACGCCCGGTTACGGCTCGGCGGCAAAGTACGTTGCGTTGACGGTGCAGGAGATAATAAGGGACTGCGCTGTATATACGGTGCCCGCCGTTACCGTGGTCGAGGTTATGGGGCGCGATGCCGGGTGGCTTACCGCCGCCGCGGGAGTTGGCAAAGCCGTGAACGGGATAGCGCCCGATCTCGTTTATCTGCCGGAGCGCGATTTTGATATGCAAAGGTTCTTTGCGGACGTCAAAGCGGCTCTCGCGCGTCACCCAAACGTTGTGGTTGCGGTATCCGAGGGCATAAGGTATGCCGACGGCACCTACGTCGCCGCCGGAGCGAAAGACGCTTTCGGGCACAGTCAACTTTCGGGTACCGGCAAAGCCCTTGAGGCGGCGCTGAAAAACGAGATAGGCTGCAAAGTGCGCTCGGTAGAACTGAATATCTCCCAGCGTTGCGCGGCGCATATTGCGTCCGCTCAGGATATAAAGGAGTCCGTAGCCGTCGGTCGTGCCGCGGTAACTTTTGCCGTCGGCGGAGTAACGCGCGAGATGATAACGATCGTCAGGCGTGACGACAAGGGCGAATATGCGTTTGATATCGCTCACTCGGACGTTTCCGCCATTGCCAACCGTATAAAAAACGTTCCTAACGAGTTTATCAACGAGTGCGGCAACGGAATAAGCGACGAATGTTGCGCATATATCCTGCCGCTGATAAATGGCGAGGCTGTCCCCTCGTATATTAACGGTTTGCCCGATTTCTTCGTTATATGATCGTCAATAAAAAATCTCCCGCAAGGCTTAGCCTTGCGGGAGATTTTTCGCTTTTCGCGTTATTGCTTATTTGATAACGGAGATAGCTTCCGTTATGGTTTTTTCGTATGCCTCTTTGCCGTATTTGTCGACTTCGGCTTTGTTCTTTTCGCCGTGGGTCAGGCAACCCGCGCCGCCGATACATCCGCCAACGCACGCCATACCCTCGATAAAGTTTGCGGCGAGAACGTTTTTGCTCTTTTTAAGCAGAGCGGTTCGGCAAGCCTCGATACCGTCGCAGATCTCGGGCTTGAGGACGAAGTCCGCGTCGAGCCCTTGCTCGCGCAGCCCCTGTGCGACAGCGTCGGACAATCCGCCGCTTCTTGCGAAAATTCTTCCGAAATAGGAGGCGTTGTCAAGCACGTCCTCTTCAAGCGAGGTAACGTCGATGTCACGGCTGTCTATCAGCGCTTGCAGTTCTTCAAACGTCATTACCGCGTCGACCCACGGCTTGACGGTCTCTTTTTGCGCTTCCGCTTTTTTCGCCGTGCAAGGACCGATAAATACGACCTTGGCGTTTGCGTCAACGGTCTTTATGTATTTCGCGATCGCACCCATAGGCGAAAGGTTGTGTGAAACGTAAGGAGTGAGAGCGGGGAAGTTCTTTTCGATATAATCAACGAAGGCGGGGCAGCATGAGCTCGTGAGGAAGCCCTTTTCCGTCAGCTCGCGAGATTCCGCCATAGCGACGATGTCGGCGCCGAGCGCCGCCTCGACTACGGTGTGGAAACCGAGCTCTTTGATCCCCGATATTACCTGACCGAGTTTCGCATACGTGAACTGGCTGGATATGGAGGGGGCGACTACGGCATACACCTTGTATTTTTCGTTGTTTTCGCTCTTTTTGATGAGGTCTATAACCTTGAGAATGTAGGATTTGTCCGTAATGGCTCCGAAAGGACATTGATAAACGCAAGCTCCGCAAGAGATGCATTTGCCGTGGTCGATGCTTGCCGCGTTATCCTCGTTGATGGATACGGCTTTGACTTTGCAGGCGTTTTGGCAGGGGCGCTTGCGGTTGACGATCGCGAAGAACGGGCATACCTTTGCGCAGGCGCCGCACTCGACGCATTTCGTTTTGTCGATCTTCGCAACGTGATTTTCGTCAAAAGTTATAGCGCCGCGCTTGCACACGTCCTCGCAACGGTGTGCAAGGCACCCGCGACACGAGTCGGTAACCTCGTAACCCGCCGCGGGACATTCGTCGCAGGCAATGTCGATTACTTGGATAACGTTCGGATCTTCGGGGTCGCCGCCCATCGCGAGCTTAACGCGCTCCGCGAGTATCGCACGCTCTTTGTATACGCAGCATCGCATAGTGGACGTCTTTCCGGGGACGATGGTTTTCGGGATGTCAAGCACCTTTTCGGCAAGTCTGTCAGCCCACGCTTCGCGTGCGACCTCGCGCAGGACCTTGTATTTGAGATGTTGTACCTTTGTGTCGAATTTACGCATTTTTATCTATCCTTTTTATAAATATCTTAAAAATAACTGACTTTTATACGTTTTCCCATTTGCTTGAGACATTCGGAAAGCTCTTTGACCAAGTTCATTTTGATGTTGAAGTTGATCGGCAGATCGGGGTTTTGGTGAGCCGGGTTGATGGCTCTTCCGACGTAGAAATTGATGTCCGTGGCTTCCTCGAAAAGCAGGCGGCAGATGAGCGAGGCACCGTCGCGTTTGCAGCTCCAGTGCTCGTATGCCGTGTTGTCGGCAAGGTAATCCTTGGCATATTCGAGAACGCGGTTGACGGTGATAACTCCCTCGGTAACGAGGTCGACGCCCTCTATCTCCGCTGTGGGCGGGATGTCGGATACCTCGAAGTTTATGCTTGTGCGGAGCGGCTTGCCGAGATATTTCGCGACTATGGACGAGGTCGTTCCGCCGCAAACGATGTGTTTTCCCTCTTTTGAGAAGAAGAGCGACATCATCCTGTCGGCGTCGTCGCGATTGGCGGGGGGACCGAAAAGCAGATTCATCGGTTCGCGATTGCGAACGCGAACGACGCACGCCGTTGCGTCGTCGCCGGGTCTGCCGCCGTAAAGCCTATTACATTCGTCGACCAAGATCGTGGAGAGCGTTTTAGCCGTGTATCCGGCATCGGAGAACATCTCCATAAAAGAGATGATGTCCTCCCGTTTCCAGCCGAAATTGTACGTCGTACCGAGACCGGCGTGCGGGCAACCGTCGCTCATTGCGATAAACAGATCGTTGTTTTCGAGGCGAATTACGGATTTGAATATTTTTTTCCCCTCGACGTTCATCTCTTCTTTGGGGTATTCGTAATTTTTGCCGCCGCGCAACATTATGATGCTCGGATTGTCGTACTGTATAAGCTCCGCTTCGCGGTTGTGCACGACGTGAATTATGGTAAAAGTCGAGTACGCCACCCCACGGACCGAGCATATCGGCAAAGTCGCGGCTATGGTCGAGACGCAATCCTCGATGGTAAGCCCCTCCGCCATCATAGTCGAGATGATCTTCGACGTAAGAGTGGAGAGTATGCTCGCCTTTACACCGCTTCCGAGCCCGTCGGCAAGAACGATAACGGACGAATCTTCGCCTTGCTCGACAACGTCGACGTGATCGCCGCAAAGTTGCTCGCCGTCGTGGTTGATGCTCTTGTATCCGACGTCAACGCAAAGTTCATTCATCATTGTTCAGGGATTCCTTTAACTTTGTGAGCGCGATCTTCGTTTCGGCGGCTGTTTCGCCGAGCAACGAGGCGATCTCCTGCACGATTCGCATTTGTTTGTCGACCACCTTGTCCGCGATTTCGGCGGTATGGCGGCTGATATTTTCTTTTTTGCTGCGCTCCCGCTCTTCGTCGGTAACGTCGCGCATAATGCAGATTATAAGGTGATAATCCGAATCGTAAACGACGGATTGCTCCACGTATTTTTTGTACTCGGCGAGAAATACTCGCTTGTCGCGCACGCTTCGGTGCGTTTCGCGGACTTGAACGAATATTTGCGGGTCGAGTATCCGCACCACTTGATCCCCGAGGACGTCGGAGGCGGCGCGTATGTTCATTATCTTGCGTGCGGAGGCGTTTATTTGTTGCACTTCGAGCTTTTCGTTTAATACGATAAGCCCGTTGGGCGTGTTGTTTATTATCGCGTCGGAAAAGCTCTCCGCTTTGTCTTTGAGATACGGCAAACACATCGATATCTCGGCTTTGCCTTGGAGAACGGCGATCGCTTTTTCGCGACACGTGTTATATCCGCAAGAACCGCAGTTAAGCTCGTCCGCGGGGCGCATTTTCCCCATTTGCCGCAGCACTTCGGCGATCTCGGTCTCGGACGGCGGCTGCAAACGCTTTTCTATAACGGCGAAATGCTTTTTCAGATCGAGAAACGACGGTTGCTCGACTTCAAAGTCTTTTTTGCCGGTGTATTTTGCGACAGCCGCGTAATCTTTGACGGGCGAACGATGCGTGCGGTCCATAGCGGGTCCGCCGACGCAACTGCCGACGCAAGCGGACATCTCGATAAAGCAACGGTGGATCTTTCCGCCCTCGACGTCTTTAAGTGCCGCCATACAGTTTTCGACTCCGTCGACGGCAAGGTAAGTATATCCCTCGGGTTTGTCCATAGCGGAGAGAATTCCGCCCGTCGTCGGGAAAGATCGCGCGCGGCTGTTTTCCGTAACGTCGGTTTCGGGCGCGAGCGATATCTTTTCCGTATTCAGCCACCCGGTCAGCTCGTCAAAGGTCAAAACCGCGTCGACTATGCCGTCGTAATGCTCCGCTTCGTCTTTTTTGGCGACGCAAGGCCCGATAAAAACGGTTTTTGCCGTCGGTACGCGCCGCTTTATATCCGTGCAGTGCGCCTGCATCGGCGAGAGAACGTCGGCAAGGTACGGCAACGTCGCGGGATAATATTTTTGTATCAGCAGGTTAACGGTGTGGCAACAGGAGCTTATGAGCACGTCGCGCTTTTCATCCTTTAAAAGGCGTTCGTACTCGCGCTTGACTATCGTTGCGCCGAGTGCCGTTTCCTCGACCTCGGAAAATCCGAGCTTTTTTAAGGCGTCGCGCATCCGTTCTATGCCGACGCCGGGATAATTCGCAATGAACGACGGAGCGAGACTGACGTATATCGGGTCGCCGCTTTGCAGCATTACCTTGACTTTTTCGAGTTCGCTCGTGATCTCTTTTGCGTTTTGCGGGCAAACAACAAAGCACTGACCGCAAAGAATACATTCGTTGCCTATGATATGCGCCTGGTTTGCCGAAAAGCGTATGGCTTTAACGGGACAGTGGCGAATACATTTGTGGCAGTTTTTGCAGTTCGATTTTTTTAGTGTTAAACAGTTTGCCATTTCGAATCGTCCTTTTATTCTTTATCTTTTTCGACGGCGGGAAGTACGACGTCGCGCCAAAAAGTTTCAAAGGATGCGGGGGTAACAGACGTATGAACGTCGTCGTTAACACAGACCGTAACGCCGGTGCGGTTGCAGTTGCCCGTGCAAAAACTGCCGGTCAAAGCTATGTGATCCTCGAGAGAATTGTCTTTGACGGCTTTTTGCAGAAGATCCACTATCTCGGGAGCGCCTCTGAGGTGGCAGGAACTGCCTATGCAAATTTGCACTATGACCATTTCAGCTCTATTTGCGTTTCGTTTTCGTCTCGCCTGTTATGCGTTTGCGAGTTTTGCGACGATCTCGCGATCGAAAAATTCTTCGGCGGTGTCGGGGGAAACGGAGTGGAACTCTCCGTCAAGATTTACGCAAACGCCTTTTTGGCAGTTACCGAGGCAAAAAGTGCCGCCGAGCTCGACCTTATCCTCGAGCGAGTGCTGAGCTATCAGCTTTTGAAATTTCTCCACTACTTGACGCGAGCCTTTTATATGGCAGGAACTGCCGATGCAAACGGTCAATTTCATTGTTTGTTGTCTCCATTCTTTATTTCGTCGCGCTGCGACGGATATTTTTGACGTGATTCGGGGCAAGCTTGCGTTGCTTTGCGAGCTTTTGCCGTAAGCGCGGCGATACCTTTCGCCAAAGGCGAGAAAAACTCGCCGCGGTCATATATACCGAACTTCGGCTTTGGGCACGTTGCCGCAAAACCTTTCGCACTCAGACGAAACGGACGTTTCGACGAGAGTCGTTGCCGTTGAATCACGACACTGCATACACAATATATAATAGCATAAAATCCGTTGTACTTCAACATTTTTATATGTAATTTATCTGCAAAAATTCGGATATCGACAATATTTTGTCAATCGGGACGAATATTTTCCGTGTCGGGGCGTATAGGTCTCGGCTCTTTGCGCGGTGCGAAACGTTTTGCGCTCGTACGCGACGTTTGGAGGTTCGCGACGTTGGGGCGCGCGTCACGAGTTTTTTGGATTGTCACGTTTTTTCGGTCGTAACGGTTTTTGGGTTGTTTACGGCTTTTAGATCGTTACGGCTTTTTGGTCGTCACGGCTTTGAGGTCGTCACGTTTTTGGGGTCGTTACGTTTTTTGGGCGTTTCGTGCGCCCGTTGCTCTTTGCGCGAAAGTTTTGCGACGGTAGGCGTAACTTTTGCGTTCGCTCGGAAAGTTTATGTGGGTTTCGGCATATATGCGGCATATACGCGGTATATAAGCATCGCTTTGAGATTTGAATTTTGCGCATTGCACTTCTCGCACGTTTTTAGGCAAAAACGTGCGGCGGCTGTATTTGCGTCCTAAAAAGCCGAAAAACACAGATGATGCAAAATGTAAATCTAATAAAAAATCAAATATGCGTCTAACTCAAAGGCATTTCTTGCAAAAACGTTTAACGCATATAAAACAACACGTAAAAATAGGTGTTGCAAAAACGAAAAAAATAGGCTATAATAAAATCGTGTAAATATGCGGATCAAAGCATAATTGATAAAGGAAAACGATAAAATGGCAAAATCTGCAACAAAAGAGCAAGGCTTGACGGAGCGCGCGAGAGGCGGAAAGCGCAACGTGGCGAACGACGAGCTCCTCTCGACGGGCGGCGTCGCGAAACCCGATTCCGTCGCGAAAAAAAACGCAACGAAAAGTGGCAAGACCTCTAAAGGGGAAAATCAGTACGACGATCAAGCCATCGTTATGCTCAAAGGTGCGGACAGGGTGCGCAAGCGCCCGAGCATCATATTCGGCTCCGATTCGCTTGAGGGGTGCAAGCAGGGCTTCTTCGAGATACTTGCGAACTCGATAGACGAGGCGAATGCGGGGCACGGTAAAGAGATACGCGTAACCGTTTTTGCCGACCATTCGATAGAGGTCGAGGATTTCGGACGCGGTGTGCCTCTCGGATACAACGAAAAGGAAGGGCGTTACAATTGGGAGCTCGTTTTTTGCGAGCTTTTTGCCGGAGGTAAAATGGACAACAACGCCGCGGACGCCGCTTATAAATGTTCGCTCGGAACGAACGGCGTCGGAGCTTGCGCCACGCAGTACGCGTCGTCCTATATGAACGTTGATTCGTTCGACGGAAAAAAAGTCAGTTTTATAAGCTTTAAAAAGGGCGAGCCCGTCGGTGAGCTCGAAACTCGCGACCTTGCCCCGTCGGAGCGGAGAACGGGTACGATCATTCGTTGGCTGCCGGATCTTGAGGTCTTTACGGATATAAACATACCGCCGGAGCATTTCGAGGATATAATGCACCGTCAGGCGGCGATAAACTTCGGCGTTAAGTTCGTGCTTATGCAGGAGACGGCTGACGGCTCTTTTACCGAAAAAGAGTATTATTATCCCGGCGAAGACGGACTTTGCGCATACGTTCGCGAACTGACTGGGGACAGATCGATAACGGAGCCCGTTTTTTGGCATTCGACCGATCGCGGTCGTGACAGGGACGACAAAGAGGATTATCCGCTTGAGGCGGACTATTCGTTCTGCTTTACGCAGGCGGCGGGACTTCAGGAATACTATCACAATTCAAGCTGGCTCGAGCACGGCGGCTCGCCCGACAAAGCGGTAAAGACCGCTTTCGTCTACGCCGTGGACAAGCACCTGAAAAAAATAGGCAAATACAATAAAACGGAAACGAAAATAACTTTCCCCGATATTGCGGACAGCCTTGTGATCGTTATAAGCAGCCATTCGACGATCGCGTCGTATGAGAATCAGACAAAAAAAGCCATAACGAATTCTTTTATACAAGAATCTATGGCAAATTATCTGAAGAGGAGCCTCGATATTTATTTTACCGAGCACCCTACGGAAGCGGATAAGATCGCCAATCAAATACTGATAAACAAGCGCAGTCGCGAAAATGCCGAAAAAACGCGAATCGACATAAAAAAGAAACTCACGGGAACGATCGACGCGGCAAACAGAGTAGAAAAGTTCGTTAACTGTCGCAGCAGAGATCCCGAGGTGCGCGAACTTTATATAGTTGAGGGAGATTCGGCGCTTACGTCTTGCAAATTGGCGCGGAACGGTGAGTTTCAGGCGATAATTCCCGTCAGAGGAAAAACGCTGAACTGTATGAAAAGCGATTATAAGCAGATATTCGAAAACGAGATAATCGTGGATCTGCTTCGCGTTATAGGTTGCGGCGTTGAGTTGCCCGGCAAAGTCAGGGTAAAAAACGATATGGCATCGTTCGACTACGAGGCTTTGCGGTGGGCGAAGATCATTATTTGTACCGATGCGGACGAAGACGGATTTCAGATACGTACCTTGCTCCTTACGATGTTTTACCGATTGTTGCCTACGCTGATAGAAAAAGGAAAGATCTTTATAGCGGAGTCGCCGCTGTTCGAGATAACCTCGGGTGGCGAAACGTTTTTTGCATATAACGAATCCGAAAAGATCGAGATACTCAAAAAGATAGGCGACAAAAAATATACTTTGCAACGCTCCAAGGGACTCGGCGAAAACGAGCCCGAGATGATGTCGCTGACGACTATGTCTCCCGCAACGCGCCGATTGATAGCGATAAAGCCGAGCGACGCCGCCGCGACGGAAGAGATATTCGATACTTTGCTCGGCAACAATTTGTCGGGCAGAAAGACTTTTATCGCCGAGAACGCCGGGAAATATATGAAAGACGCCGATATATAACCGCGCGGCGACGTGTTGCTTGCGCGTGTGCTGTGTGCACGCAGCGCGGCACGTACGCCTTGCTGCCGTATGTCGCTTAAGGCACAAAGCGGCGGCATACGGCGCACCGATTGTATACCGAGGTCGGCTAACGGCGCAAAGTGCGCGGTAAGAGACGAGAAAAAGAATATCGCGTATATTCGCCGCGAAAGCATTATCATTATAAAATAAAAAGCGCAGCCTCTGCCGCGAGGTCGCGCTTTTTTACGTGCTGTTGCACAGCCTTTTTAGCAAACGACAAAGACAAAGCGCCTTGCACCGTACGAGCAAAGTCCGCAAGGACGATAAGGCTGCTGCGTGAGCGTATGATCGCTTAGTCCTCGGCTCGGCAGGGGATCGGGCAGAACGCGCGGATGCAATCTGTGCTTTGCGTGCGCAGGTGCGTGTGGGAACGCCGATACCGTTTGGATTCGATCGATATTGCTTCCTAAACGGCTATCCGAATTTGCGAAAGCATTGCGTCGGTTTTACCCCCAAACGACGTCGAGCGACATCATCAGGATAAATCCCGCGGTGAACGCCGCCACGGCGACGTTGCCGCCCTCTTTCATTTCCGGGACAAGCTCGGCAACGACCGCGTAGAGCATAGCTCCCGCGGAAAAAGCTAACGTAAACGGCAACAAAGGCAAAAATATGCCCGCAGCCGAGAAGACCGCCGCAGCGCCCAAAGGCTCGACCGCGCCCGAAATCACGCCGCTTGCGAACGAGCGTCGGTGCGGCGCTCCCGCCGCTTTGCTCGTAAGGGAGATTATAGCCCCCTCGGGGACGTTTTGCACGCTTATACCGATAGCGAGGGCAAATACTTCCGCAAGACCTGCGTCCGCAGCACTCCCGAGCGCTGCTGCGAGCGCCGCGCCGACAGCCATTCCCTCGGGAAGATTGTGCAGGGTCACCGCCGCGGTCAAAGTCCTTGTCGGGTCGTCTTTTCGGTTTTTCGCTGCGGCGAATTTGTCGCCGAGCATAATAAAGGCAACGCCGCCCGCGACGCCCGTCGCCGCGGGCAAAAACGACAGCGTGCCGAGCCCCGAGGAGAGGTCGATGGACGGGATCAAAAGGCTCCATATGCTTGCCGCTACCATAATACCCGAGGCGAACCCCGAAAGTATCGACGACAGGCACGGCTTTATGCCGCGCGGCAGCAGAAACACGAGAGCGGCGCCCGCCGCGGTGCCCCAAAACGGGAGAAATATACAGCTTAGAATATTAATCAACATTTTTCACCGTTCGAACGTAATATTTTTTAATATCAGTTTATGCGAAGGTCGAAAAACGGTGAAGTAAGGGGCGGCGGCGCGACAAGCTCGGCAAATATAGGGCGGCGACGGCGCGATTTCGGCAAATTCGGCAAAAAATCGCATATGCGCCTTGTGAACGGGTGCGTATCTCCGCGGCGATAGCGCAGTGGCGACGTTGCACCGCCGAGAGAGGAAAAGTTTTTGCGCGATTTATACGATTTTTTTGCCGTGATAAACAAAAAGCGCGTTTTCGGTATAAAATCTCGGTATTGCAGAACAATAATATGGCAATAAAGCAGAATAAAGGAGATTTGATATATATGAAAGCGACGGGAATTGTGAGACGGATAGACGATCTCGGCAGAGTGGTCATTCCAAAAGAGATAAGGCGGACAATGCGGATTCGCGAGGGCGACCCGCTTGAGATATATACCGCCGGCGACGGCGAAGTCATATTCAAAAAATACTCTCCGATAGGCGAACTCGGCATGTTTGCCGCCCAGTATGCCGAAACGTTGCATAAGACCGGCGAATTGAACGTGATAATCTGCGACAGAGACAGCGTTGTAGCCTCGGCGGGACTGCCGAAAAAAGAATACGTCGACAGGCGTGTTTCCGAGGAGTTTGAGCATATATCGTCGGGCAGAAGCCCGTATCGCCGCGGCGACGGCGAGAAGGTGTATGCGGTGGTCGGCGCCGACTCGGCATTTGTCAGTGCCGCGGTGCCCATAGTTGCAAACGGCGACGTGCTCGGGTGCGTTGCCTCGTTGACCGACGGCTCGGGCGTCGCCCGCGTCGACGGCGATACCGAAATCAAACTCTTGCAAACCGCCGCGGTATTTCTCGGGAAACAGCTTGAGGAATAATGCGCGGTGAGACGACGAAAAGCGACTGCCCCCCGCCGCCAACGCGGCAGGGGGCAGTCGCTTTGAACGTGCGAGTGGTTGTCGGCGCTCCGAGAAAGAATTTTGCACCGTAAACTCAACGCATACGTATAAGATTAAACGGTTGCCCCTCGGCGGCAAGCAGGCGCGCTTCGCGCGTGTGGCAGGTGAAGAGCAATATCTGCTTTTTCGCGGCGGAATTCGGTGCGTCAAGCGTTGAAAGCGCGACGAGAGTCGCCGCCGCGCGCTTTTCGTCGAATTGAGCCAATATCTCGTCGGCAAAAACGGGCGCGCAGGGCAGCAGCGTTTCCGTCAGAGCGAGCCGCAGCGCCAGATAGGCAGCGTCGCGCGTTCCACCGCTCATAACGCCCACGCCGTGCGTACCGCTCGGGGTGGGGAGCGATAGCGCGAGCTTTTCGCCGAGCCCCAAATCGGAATAAGTACCGCGCGTCAAAGCTGCGAGCAGTTGCCCCGCGCGGCTCCTCAGGCGAGGGGTTACCGAGCGGCAAAGCGATTCTCGCGCTTGCTCGACGGCGTTATAAGCCATCGTAAAGGCTTCGAGCTTTTCGTTTGCGTTTTTCAGTTCGTCGAGTACGGTCTCGAGTTCCGAGGCAAGTCGCGCGGGATTCTCGGAATTTGCCTCAATCGCCGCCAATCTTTTGTCGGCGTCGTTATATTTTTGGGTCGCCGCGTCGAGCTGCACTTTCAGTCCGTCGCGCTCATACGTCAGCTTGGCGGGAAGAACGTTTTCGAAAGTCTCTTCGGCACCGGGGGTAAGATGCGCACGCAGAGAGGCTTCGTCGTCGTCTTTAAGCTCATCTTTCTTTTCGTCAAGCCTCTGGGAATATCTGTCGATGTCGCGAAGCAGTTCTTCGTATCTGTCTACAAATCCCTCGCTTCTGTCGGCTTCGCTTGCGAGCGTGTCGGCAATTTCGTCCGCTTTGCATCTTATGCCGAACGTTGCGAGATAATATTGCGCTTCGGTGCGGACGGACGCCGCTTCGGCGCGTAAAGCAGCCAAAGACGATTCGCATTCGCCGATGCAGGCGTTTTGAGAGCTTTGCAAGCGGCGCTCCGCGTCGCATTTTGCCGCAAAATCTATAAAACGTGCGCGCACGTCTTTACGCGACGTGCCGCGCGAGAGCGAAAAACCGACTGAAGAGATATAGCTTTGCGCGTCCTCGGAGGCGCGGCGTGCCGCCGGCAAAAGAACGATGCCGACGATTACGGCGATAAAACCGCATACGGTCATTGCGGACAGCGCTTTAAAATCCGCTTGCGGCAATATTTTCGTAAAAAACGCGAAGAGCGACGCAAGTGCGGCTGCCGCGCCGACAAGGAGCAAAGACAGCCCCGCGGCTCGCAATCTTGCGCTGCGCGACCTTTTTCGCGAGTATTCGTCGCAAACGGCTTGTGCGCCGCCGAGCGACTCGATGCGCTCGGCATAGGCGGCAAGTTCTACGTCGCCCGAGTTTTTCGCGCGGATCTCGTTATATTCCGCACGTTTTTCGGACGTGCGTTTTTCCGCTTCGACAAGTCTGCGGCACAAAGTGTTCAGGCGCACAACGCAGTCTCGCGTAGGTTCGGCGCCGCCTCTGTCGTATTCCGCAATCAAAGCCGCCTTTTCTTCCTGCAGTTTGGATATCCTTGTTTCGCAGTCGTGCAGGATCTTAAAGTTTCTGAGCTTTTTTATGGTTTCATAGTCGCGGCATCTGTCGTTGGCGCGATTAAGCTCTTTGCGTAGGTTAGCCGTAACGTCGGCGTATTTTTTGACCGTTGCTTCAAGCCGTATGCGTTCTTCGGAGTTTGCCTCGGCTTTTTCAAGGCGTGCGTTTAGGTTGTCGCGCTCGGCTTCAAGCTCGGGTATCTTTCCGCCCGAGCCCTTGCGCAGCTTCAGCTCTTTTATCGCCGAATTGAGCTTTTTCAGCGTGGTTGCCGCGTTGGCGGAAACGGATGCCGACGAAGAGAGGTCGTTTATCGCTCCGCCGACGCCGTCTTCGTTCAAGGCGGAAAGTTGAGTTTGTTTTATAAAGCAGGTGCTTTCAAATACGTTTTCGGGCGCCCCGATAAAGCGCTCCCAAGGTTTTTCGCCGCGAAAAACCTCGGCGCCAGTTGCAAGGTCGGTAACGGTGCAACGCTCGTGGTAATCGTCGTGCTCGTCCGCTTTGCCGCGGCGCTGTATCCTGTATTCGCCGTCGTCTGTCGATATTTCGGCATATCCGTCGGCAACGCCGTTGTCCCAACTCAGCGCGCGGGCTCGTGCGGCGACGGCGCTGTCTCCGCGTTTCGGCGGCATACCGTAAAAAACGAATTTGATAAACGCCATTACAGTGCTTTTGCCGCTTTCGTTCGAGCCCTCGAAAACGTTCAGCCCCTCCGAAAGATCTGCGGCAAAATCACGTAGCCCGCCGAATTCTTTTATATATATTTTTTTTATTATCATTTTCAGCCCCCAAACGTTAAAGCGGTGTGTTGCCGTCGAGCGCGGTAAGCCCCGCTCGAAGCGCGGCGGCTGCGCGTACTCTTTCGTTTTCGTCGTGTGACGACAGCGCGGGAAGCAGCGTGCGATAAAATTCTCCGCGTATGGAAGGGTCGTTTTTCAGATAGTCCGCTTCGAAAAAAGGCATCGTGCGGTCCGTTACCGTGAGAGAGTAGGGGACTGCGTTGGGCGACACGTCGTCAAGCAATCGCTCGACCTCGCGGCATATCGCGTCGGGCGAGGGAACGTAGCTTTCGGGCAGGGATCCTTTTATAAAAACTCTCAGCGACGTATCGCTCTCATAGCACTTCGTTTGGCAAAGGGACGCGATTTTTGCGGCGACGGACGAGTCTCCGTCCTCGCCCGTTACGTCAATATCTTCGCTTTGATATTTGTGGTGCGAGGTCTTGACGCGACGTATATTTGCCCCACTCTCGGATATCTCGACTACGTTGACTCCGCCGTCGCCCTCTTCGTCAAAGCTGCGCCCTTCGGGGAAGCCGCTGTATGAAACGAGCGTTTTTCCGCAAGTTACGGGCGGCGGCAACTTGTGTACGTGACCGAGTGCCGCGTATACCGCGCCGCTTGCCTCAAACAGCGCGGCGGGGGTGGGGGCGTATTTTGATATCGGCGAGGAAAGGTCGGCGTGGGCGCAGACGAGATTTATCCTGCTTTGGTCGACGCGTATATCGCCGAGGGGCGATGAGGCGAGCGTGTCGGACAAAAAGCTCCACCCCCATACCGTGATAGGCATCCCCGTCTCGTCGTCAAGGTCGAACGAAGACAGGCGGTCGTCCGGAAAAATATGCACGTTTTCGCTCCAATCGGTGCTTGTCCAAACGCTGCCGGGTCCGTACGGGTCGTGGTTGCCGGCGGCTATGACCACCGGCTTGCCGTAGCGCTCGAAAGCGTCGCGCACGACGGCAAGCGTTGCGGGCGTGACGTATCCGCAGTCGAAAAGGTCTCCCGCGACAAGTATCGCGTCGCACCCCTCGTTTGTCGCCGTCTCCGTTATCTCGCAAAATACGGAGCGCAGATTTGCGCGCAGTTTTTCGCTTTGAGACGCGCCGACACCGCCGAAAGGCGAATCCAAATGCATATCCGCGAAATGTAATATCTTCAGCATTTTACTACTCTTTGATCGTGTGTCTAAGTGCGGTTATACCGTTTCTTTTCCGCCGACGGAACGGATAAAGCGCAGGAACGCTTCCGTGCCTTCGGGTGTTGCTTTGTAAACTCCGGCGTCCTCGAGAACGCGGGTAAAGGTTTTGCCGACCTCAAGGCGTATGATCTCGTCCGCATTTTCTTTCGTAAATTCGTATTTGTCGCGGAACGCGGAGAGCCAAGACTCGTGCTTTGCGCAGGCTTCGTCTGCGGCTATCCTGCTTTCGTCGGCTCCCCCGAGGATGAGCTCGCAAAGCCTTGCTATCTCGCCCTCGAGGCGTGCGGGAAGCACCGCAAGCCCCATAACCTCTATCAGCCCGATATTTTCTTTTTTGATATTGTGCTTGTCGGCGTGGGGGTGATAAACTCCGAGCGGGTGCTCGTCCGATGTGATATTGTTGCGCATAACGAGGTCGAGCTCGAAGTCGGAGCCGCGTCTGCGAGCTATCGGGGTTATCGTGTTGTGCGGTACGCCGTCCGTCTGTGCGAGGACGTAGGCGTCTTCGTCGGAGTAGGCGCGCCAAGCGGCAAGCAACTTGTCAGCCAGCTCGACGAGCGAGGCTTTGTTCGCGCAGCGCAGTCTCAGTACCGACATCGGCCACGAGACGATACCTGCGGCAACGTCGGGAAACGCGTCGAATACGATTTGCCGCGAGATAGGTGCGCGCTCCATCGGGAATTCGTAGCATCCGCCCTGCATATGGTCGTGCGATAGTATGGAGCCGCCGACGATGGGGAGGTCGGCATTCGAGCCGATAAAGTAGTGCGGGAGCATATCGACAAAGTCGAGCATTCTCACAAAGGTGCCGCGACGAATGCTCATAGGCGTGTGCTCGCGCGAGAGAACGATGCAGTGCTCGTTGTAATAAACGTAAGGAGAATATTGCATAAGCCAAGGCTCGCCGCCGAGCGTCATAGGAATCTGGCGCAGATTTTGGCGTGCGGGAGCCCCCGAGGCATTGCCGGCAAAACCGACGTTTTCCGGGCATAAAAGGCATTTCGGGTAGCCTGTTTTCGGAGCGTTTTTCGCAGCGGCGATGTCTCGCGGATCTTTCTCGGGTTTTGAGAGGTTTATCGAGATATCGATGTCCCCGTACGGGGAGGGAACGCTCCAACGGCGGTCGCGCGCGATACGGTCGGCGCGTATGTAATTGGAGTCGACGGCGTTGCGATAAAAATAATCCGTTGCTTTTTTGGGCGACTCGGCGCAAAGAGCGAAGAAGTTGCGGTTTATTTCGGACGGACGCGCCGTCAGGTGACCCATAAGCCGCGTGTCGAATCTGTCGCGCGACGCCGTGCCTGCGGATATTATGCCGCGCTCTTCGGCTGCGTCGCAAAGCTTGGCGAGAATAACGTGCAGTGCCTCTTCGCTTTCGTTCGGCGTATCCGATACGTCCGTTATTGCGAACTCCTCTGCCAAAAGATTCGCGCACCAAACGCGATCCGAATTCGCTATAAGTTCTTTTCGCTCGGCATAATCGAGCAGAGCGGATATCTCCGCAAGTACGGTTTCGTTCGTAATTTTCATGTCAGTTCTCCGAGATTCGATATATTTATACATATACATTATATCACCCGTTTGCGATTTTGTAAATAAATATCGTCTCGGCATCGTACTTTTTTTGCGCAAAAAAGCGTACGTTCATCGAAATACGGTTTTCTTTTTTGGGGAAGATAAGTTTCGCCCTACGTTTCGGGCGAAACCGGCTCGCGAGGCGGACGAGGTAACGCCTCGCCGTCGATAAGCGGCTCGAAGCAAGGGTACTCCGCCGCCGCTCTGACCCCCGTGACGTGTAAAAATCGCAGCGAAGCATACGTGTAACTTGAGAGCGGGCGGTCTATATGATCCTCGGAATGTGCCGCGACAAACAGTTCGTCGCCCTCCGCGGCGCTTATCAAAAGCGAGTGATAAAACTCGCCGTTGCCGTCGGCAAGCTGTATCACGTCGCCGATCGTCGCGCCGCCGCGATCCGTTTCTTCTCCGAAAGGCCCGATCCCGCCGTTTGTCTCGGCAAATTCGGGCTTGCGAGTGATAAAATCGAAAAAAGACACGACGGACGTCCACGCGGGGGCGCGATCCGTTTCGGAAACGTAGTACCAGCCGTAAACGGGCGTGTAATTCATAACGCACGAGCCCGCAAAAACGCACTGAGATACAAAGTTCGTGCAATCTCCGCCGAGTCCCGAATAATTCGCGAAAAGCGGGTTGCGATCGTTTGCCCAGCGCCTTGCATAGCGCACGGCAAAAGCTCTGTTGTACGGAATAAAGACCCAAGAGTCCATTTTATCACCTCCGATAAGGTTATATTCGTTTGTCTTACCCGAAATGACGCAATACGAGGAAACGCCGAGGCAAATATGTGAATAATGCCGCCGCGAGCGAATATATTTGAGTGAACGATACGTTACGGGGAGGACAAAATGAACGAAAATAAAAACGATACCCAAATGGGTTTTGATATCTTAACGCCCGTTTTCAACGGCGATATCCACTGCGACCTCAGCGACGAGTTGACTTTGCCCGATTATATGCCCGCCGTAAAGCGCGTGGTCTACGTTGAAGCGACCCCGTCGAGCCCCGAGCATTATTCCTCGGGCGGAAAGATCGAGATCGCGGGCGACGTTAGGTATCGTATGGTGTACGAGGGCATAAGCGGCGACGGCGAGAGCGAGGGCGTTTGGTGCGCGGAACTCTCGGGCGAATACGAAACGTCGGCTGAGAGCGGAAAAACGCTCCGTGGCGAAAACGCGATCTTTACCGCGACGGCGAGATGCGAAAACACGTCCGTTAGGGTCACCGCTCCGCGGCGAGTTACCTTTAAGACGCGCGTTATCGTGTCGGCGAGAGTTTACGGCGAGTGGCACTCGGAGCTTGCGGTGCGCGGCGAAACGGCAAAGGACGATCTTTGCGTTTTGTACGCTCGTGCACTCTCGCCCGCGGTGTCGACGGGGAAGAGCGAAAAAATGCAGATACGCGAGAGCGTGTCGGCGGACGACGTCCCGGGCGATGGCGAACTGCGAGTCGTTTCCTGCTTTGCAAACGCAGCCTCGCTTACTTCTGAGGCTACGCGCTCGTCCGTTAAGTGCGACGGAACGATATACGCGTGCCTTATACTTTGCAGAGAGGGTGAGCGTCCGTTTGCCGTAGAGCGTTCGTTGCCCTTTTCCGGCGAGGTGGAGCTCGACGAGCCGCCGGCAGAGGACGCGAAATCAGCCGGCGGGTGCTCGCACGTAAATATAAAATCGGTTTCGGCGTCGGCTGAAGACGCCGGGGTGACGATTGAGGTCGAGTTCGAGGTTATAGCGGAGTTATACGGCGCGCGGGAATTTCGCTACGTTAAAGACGCATATCTGAAAAACAAACTGTCAAGCACGGAACGCGTTGCGGCGGATATAGGCGTGCCGGTGCTTTGTCGCGACGGGAATATCAGCGTGGGTACGTCGTACGTGCTCGGCGAGGGCGAGGGCGATTCTCGCGTGATATGCGTTTTGTCGTCGGGGTGCAAAAATTGCGAGGCGTCGGTGATCGGCAGCGAACTTAAGGTCACGGGCAGCGTCGGCGCCGTCGTCCTTTCCGACGACGACGGGGAACTTGTGTCGCACGAGGCGGAGATCCCCTTTAAATACGCGGTGCGATTCGACGGTGATCCTAAAAATACGGAAGTTTTGTGCGACGTTACGGCGGGCGGGTTTTCGTGCCGTCGCGACGGGAACAAAGTTTCCGTGGACTGCGAGGTCTGCGTGGCTTTGCGCGCGTTTGAAAAAACGGCGGTAAACACGGCGACGGAACTCGGAGTCGGCGCCGAGCGCAAAATACGCACGGTCGGCGCGGGTATCACCGTGTGCTATCCCTCGGCGGGCGAAACGCTTTGGGATGTCTGCAAGAGGTACGGAGCGGAAACGCAAAAGGTCGCGTGTGACAACGGTCTGCGCGCGGACGTTGCCGAGGACTTGAGCGATTCTCTCGGCGGCGCACGCTTTTTGATAATATAAAAAACACGGGTTGAGCAGAATACTTAAAGGAGTCGTCCTTTTGCCATACGATACACGATCTTGCGAGTTTTCCCGGAATAAGGATCTCCGAATTTATGCGAGATCGAGCACGACAAAAACGAGGATCGTAAGATCCTCGTTTAAAATAATACGATCTCGCAAAGCGAGCGCCGCCCAAACGCCGGTTCGGCATAAAGACGGCGTTTTTATTTTGCGGCTTGAGTTTGGATTTAAGCCTGTTTGCGGTACTGAGCGCTTGCGTGGTTTGGCGGATTTGTCGAAAGCCGTCACGATTCCGCAGGCGTATCCCGAAAGTCGGAATCGACGGAAGTGCAGTTTTCGATAACGGCTGCCTTGTCTCCCGACGTGACGACGGTGTTGTGCCGCAGGATAAGTCCGCTTGTATTACGCACGTAAATTCCCGGTTTTCCGTTCGGGCATTCGATATAGTTATCCTCTATCGTAACGTTGTATATACTGCATCCCTCGGCTTTGTCGGCGTCTGCTTTGACGACGACGCCGCACGCCTCGCCTCCCCTTGAGGCGCAATTGTAGATTTTGTTGCCGCGAATGACGATGTTTGCGGGGCAACTTGCCTCGTACCACTTTGCTTCGGCTGCCGCGACGATCGCGGGACCCATAACGTCACGGAATACGCAGCCCTCGACAAGCGCGCTTCGATTCTTCAAAAGAACGCTTCTTGCAAAATGACGCGTTGCCGTGCATCTTACTATCTCCACTCGCGGCATACGCGTAACGTCGGAGAGAACGAACCCGTCCGTATCTTTCGGCAACGGCTTGTCGAGCGTTACTTTGCAGCACCAATCGTTCGGCATCGGTGTGCATTCGAGTACCGTATAGCTCTGCGCCGTTTGCAGCGTATTGCGATCGGTCAATTCCAGCGTATCGCCGACGTCGGGATAATCAAGAGTCCCGGCGTGAGTTCCGTCCGGAGTTTTTTCCCGTATCACGCAAGTGCTTTCATTTTCTTTTTCGATTATCGCCTGATAATATCCGTGAACGTTTGTAAAATCATCGCCGTTCCCGTCAAAACGGCAGTCCTCAAACCTTAGCAGCCCCTTCATCGACGTGAAGTGCGTCGCGTCGGTGTTCGTCGACATATGATGCCCCTTTGACGGAATGACCGAAAGCCCCTTTATTATAACGTTCTCGCTCCGATTTCCCACTATCCCCATTCCGGGCTGGCTGTTTATCGTCACGTTCGTGAGTTTTATGTTTTTTGCGTTTTCGATAAGTACGGCGGGACGAGAGTGGTACGTATGAACGGTATAAAACAAAACTCCGTTATGAAGCGACTCCGAATCCCCGACGGTTGCCTTTATATGGCGGGAGTCCACAAACGTATAATCGTACAGATCGACGTAAACGTTACTTTCGATTGTCGGATCGTAAAAGAAATAGCGAAGAGTCATCGGCGTTTTTTCGCATATCGGGCAGTCTTTGTCAAATTCGATGACGCACAAGCGACGTCCGTTCGTATTTACGGGTTCGAGCTCGGTTACGCGCCCCCTGCTGTAAGGTTTGCGCAGGTGATCTATCGTAAGCCCGCGAAGCTCCACGTCCGTACAATTTACGATGGACACCGGCTCCATAAAGCCTTCGACCATAAGCGTTGCGCCGTCCGCAATAACGCGTGTTCCCAAGTGCCCGTCAAACGAGAGACATCTGTCGTACCGATAATTCGGATTGAACATTATCCTCTGAGGATTTCTCCCCCACTCTCCCGTAATTACGGAATGCATGGCGTTTATCGCAAGCTCGCCCGTGATACGGTACGTTTTCGGCGGAACGACAAGCGTAGTGTGTGGATGCTCGCGTAGGTATGACATCGCGCAGACGAACGTGAGCGTATCGTTTTTTGCGGTAAAATCGGTCAAATTAACGATTTTTTCGGTCATTGTATTTATCATAGTTTTACTTTTTTTCCTCCGATGGGGGATTTATCCGTCGTTTTCGTAATTCTTTATTCCGCTCATTCGCGAAAATTCGCGAAAGCCGTCGATCTCGCCTCGCTGTATCGCGCCGAATATGCGATAGCGCAAGCCGCGATGCATTCTGTCGAGATCCGCTATAAAACGCTTCATATTTTCGCGCTCGGTATTTCCGTCGGCGGGGCAGGTCGATGCGACCACCGGCAAAGCGGCGGAGGCGGCGTAGCGGCGCACGTCCTTTTCGGGAATATATATCATCGGGCGGATGACCGTTATTCCCGTGCGCGAAAGATAGGTAACGGGGCTGAATGTTCCGAGGCGCCCCTCGTGAAAAAGGTTGAGCATAAAAGTTTCTATAACGTCGTCGAAATGGTGCCCCAAAGCCACTTTGTTGCAACCGTTTTCCGCGGCGGCGGAGTGAAGCGCACCGCGACGCATCTTCGCGCACAGCGAGCAAGGGTTGCTCTCTTTGCGGTAATCGAATATTATCTTGGATATCTCCGTTTTTACCGTTATATAAGGAACGTCGTAAGAGGCGCAAAGCTCCGCTACGGGGGCAAAGTCCATATCGGGCAGCCCCATATCGACGCTTATTGCGCGAAGAGAATATCGCTTCGGGTGGAACCTGCGCATCAAGGCGAGTGCGGCAAGCAACGCGAGCGAATCCTTGCCGCCCGAGACGCCGACCGCGATAACGTCTCCGTCCTCGATCATACCGTAGTCGTCCACGGCGCGTCGCACGTAACTCAGCAGATGCTTGGTATCGTTTTTAAGGTCGCTCATTAAAAAGAAAATCCTCCAATTCACGCGGCGACTCGAAGCACAGGTCGCTTTTGCCGCGCATAGCGTTGCGTATAGAGGGCGTTGACGGCGCCCAAAGAGCCGCGGCAAAGCGTGCGCCGGCGGCGTTTGCCATAAGTGTGCCTCGATCCATATCGTCGACTACGAGAACGTCCGTCGGCTCAAGGTGAAATCTTGCGCACGCATCGATAACGGGCCACGGAGCGGGCTTGCGCCGCCCCTCTCCGAGGGTCCAGTCGTATATCGCATCGGGGAGAGTGGCGAAATTATGCTTCCAATCCCGTTCTATCACGCGGCGCGTGGAGTGCGAGGCGACGCATACCACTCCGCCCGCGGCGCGCTGACGGCGAATAATATTTATGATCCCGTCGTATGCCGTCGGTATGCGGTCTTCGGTGCTTTTTTGCCAAATTTCGAACTCGCGTTGCATCTCGTCGGCGGTAAATCCGTATTTTTCGCGGCAGAGCGCGTCAAAGCCCAAATCAAAACAAAGGTCGGAATATTCTTCGAAGCTCAAGGTTTCGCCGCGCAGTTTCGCAAGAGTTTCGCAAAACGACGGGTGGTTTATCTCTTGGGTCGAGTTGACCGTCGTGTCGTCGTGGTCGAGTATAAGGCATTTAAATCTCGTTTTTTCCATACGCGCTCCCATATTTCAGTGCCGCACCTGCGGCAGATAAAAATCGCAATATTCGTTTATCGTTTTCGCCTCGGGGAAAAGTTCTGTCGAGGCACGGGCGGGGTGCAACACGAGCGGAGGCTCCGCGTCAAGGCGCGGGGCGGCGCCGAGTTTTGCCTCAACGAGTACGGCGGAGGGGCGTGCCCCGAGGTACGGTACGATCTCCCTCATCCTTTTCGGCTCGAGTTTGTTTTTTCGCATAGCTTCGAAAAGGTCGGGCAGACGTTCGGGACGAAAAACGCAGTAAAAGCTGCCGCCGTGATCGAGCAGTCTCGCCCCCGCGGCGCAAAAATCCGCAATACCGCCGAAAATCTCGTGCTTTGCAGCGTTGCGCGCGTCGTCCGCGGCGGGCACTCCGCCGTGGTTTATATACGGCGGATTGGCGAATACCGCGGCGCATTTGCCGCCGACGTCGGCACACGAGACGTCGCGTACGTCGGCGCAAAGCACCGTCACTTTGCCGCGAAGACCGTTCAGTCGCACGTTTCTTTCGGCGAGTTCGGCGGAATAGTGGTTGATCTCGACGGCGGTGACGTGCGCAAATTTTTCGCAGGCGGCAGCCAAAAGCGAGATAACGCCCGTGCCGGAACCGAGCTCGCAGGCGCGACGCGAGGGGCGACGGCGCAGATATGCCGCAAGATAGTATGCGTCCGTGCCCCAATCGAGCCCGTGCCCGTTGCGTATAAGGCGTATCTTGCCGCAAACGTCCGTTATGCTTTCGCCGCCGTTCAATAAAACGTTTTCGTTCTCCATTAAGACCTCCCACAGTTACCGATCATTATATCAGTTTTCGCACCGAATGTAAAGAGAAAGATCGCCCGTAGGCGAGAAATAAGTTTTCGCTTTTCGCGTCGGCGCACTTTGCGCCCTTTTCGTCCCGCGGTATTGACAATTATTTTTTCGTGTGATAAAATATGCTCAAATAAGCCGATAATCGGCGGAACGGAGAAATAATATTATGGAAAACAAGGTATACACGATTCACTTCGTAACCATTGCCGATCTTTATGATTTCGTTAACATTTCCGGTAAATATCCCTTTGACGTGGTTCTCAAATCGGGACATTACAACGTTGACGGAAAGTCGCTTATGGGTATGTATTGCCTCAATCTTCTTTCGGATATCGAAATGACGGTTATGACCGACGATCCCTCGGCGTTTTTGGCTGAGATCGACAGATTTATCGTTAAAAAATAAAATCGTACGAGGCGCTGTCGGTCATACTCTTCGAGAGTGTGACCGACGGCTTTTTTCGGAGGAGCCAATGAACGAAAACGGCGGTATGGCGAAAAACGAGTATGCGGCGACAACGGCTCGGGCGAGTGCCGAGGAAAGATGGAGCACGCTTGAGCGTGCCTGCGCGCAATGCGAAAAATGCGCTTTGTGTCGCACGCGAAACAAGGTCGTTGTCGGAAAAGGGAACAAAAACGCAAAATTGATGTTCGTCGGCGAAGCGCCGGGGCGCGAGGAGGATGAGTCGGGTGAGCCTTTCGTCGGGCGAGCGGGCAAACTTCTCGACAGATTTTTATATGCCGTCGACATACCGCCGGACGATATATACGTCGCCAACGTTTTAAAGTGCCGACCGCCGAACAATCGCGACCCCCTGCCCGAAGAAGAGGATATCTGTATCGAATATCTGCGCGAGCAGGTTCGCCTCGTTCGTCCGAGTATTATCGTTTGCCTCGGTAGGATAGCGGCGCAAAGGTTGATAGGTAGCGACGTCAGGATAACCCGCGACCACGGGAAGTGGTTGCGACGCGGGAATTTTTGGATGACGGCGCTTTATCATCCCGCCGCGCTTTTGCGCGATCCGCCGAAAAAAGAGCAGATGCTCGAGGATATGAAAAGCGTTAAGAAAAAATTCGACGCCCTGTCTTGATTCGGAAGCGACGATCGTTTTCGTTTACCGTTGCGGCAAACCGCGAATTTTCGTCGCACGCGGGTAAACGGCGCTCTTGCCGCGCCGAGAGCGCGCGTCGGTACCGACTGCGCAAGAAAGAAGACGAAAACAATAAGCACGACGTCGCCGAAAGCGACGTCGTGCTTATTGTTTTTCGCGTGGTTTCGATAGCCGCGGCGTAGGATCAGTATTCGATAAATTCCGAGTAGCCGTCCTCTTCGAGGCGCGTTTTTTGAAAATACACGTTTTTCATCTTGGTTGTCACGAGCACGCGCGCGCCGTCGGTACGCATAGCGGCTGCTTCGGCGTGGATCCTTATAAGCTCTTCGGGTGCGACGCCTTTCGAAACGAGCACCGCGACGGATCTTTGCGGCGCGGGGGGCGTAAAGCCGCTGTCCGCGAGCGCGACAACGATACGCTCGAAGCCGAGCGAGAATCCGCAGGCGGGAACGCGTTGACCCGTAAATTTGCCGAGCATATCGTCGTATCTTCCGCCGCCGCCTACGGAATATCCGTAGCCGTCCATCTCTATCTCGAATATCGTGCCGGTGTAATACGACATTCCCCTGACGAGCGTGGGGTCGAATTTGATATTGCAGGAGCCTACGGTAGCTGCCGCGGCGCACCGCATAACGGAGGCGAGCTCGTCGGCGATATCGGCAGCCTCGCCGCCTATTCTCGACGCGAAGTCGGTAACGGAAACGTTGTCCGCGTCGGCGTAAAGCGCGGCGTACCTTTCGACTGCTTCGGGGTCGAATCCCGCCTCGACAAGCTCGGATTTGACTCCGTCTATGCCGATTTTGTCCATTTTATCGAGTATGATAAATATTTTGTCGCACTCCTCGGAGGGAAGAGCACAGGCGTCGGTGCACAGGCGAAGCAATCTGCGGTCGTTTATTCTTATCGTAAAGTTCTCGAAGCCGAGGCGGCGCAGCACGCCCGCGGTGGATGAGATAAGCGTGATCTCCGCGCCCGACGACCCGTCGCCGATAATGTCGATGTCGCATTGGGTGAATTGGCGGTAGCGCCCTTTTTGCGGACGGTCGGCGCGCCAAACGTTTCCTATCTGCATAGCAAGGAAAGGCGTGGGCAATTTGGCGGAGTTGTTCGCGTAGTAGCGTGAGAGCGGTACGGTAAGGTCGTATCTCAGACCGCTGTCGCAAAGCGCGTCTTCTCCCGCGGATACGTCGAGCTTTTCGCCTCTTTTGAGGATTCTGAAGATAAGTTTTTCGTTGTCGCCGCCGTTTTTGCCGGTAAGGTTTTCGACGTGTTCGACAGCGGGGGTCTCGATCATAGAGAACCCGGCGCGGGAGTACGAATCCGTTATTACGGATTTGACGTATTCGCGCAGTGCGACCTCGCGCGGGAGGTAGTCGTTCATTCCTTTGGTGGGGGTTTTTATAAGTTTCATTTTCACGTTCGCCTTTGCATATATACTTGGATTTCGGTTTTATTGCGAGTGTCAAAAGGGTATCTTCGGGTCGTTAAATTCCGCCAGTCGTTTTTCCTTGGCTGCGCGTGCGACGTCACCGAAAGCCGCCGGCGCGTTGCCGCCCGCAAGGCGGATGAGATACTCGGTAAGATCGGGGTTCAGCGGCAATATCGGGCCGAGCGTTTGCGTGCCTATAAAGTTGTTTTTGCGCATACCTTCAAGCGAGCTTTCGGGATTCAGCCCCATACCGCGTTTCATCTTGAGAAAATAACCGTCCTCGTTATTTCCGTGTATCACGGAAAACTGCGAGCGAAAGCCCGTAACGGTTATTCCGTCGCACTCTCCGAGGACTTTGCCGTTGTATCTTTTGAACAGATCCGTGGTAACGGTAAGATCGAAGATGCCGAGAGCGTCGACGGACAAGCCCTCCGTAACGTAATCTATCCGCTTCGTAAATATTTCGCAGGCGTTGCCCGTTGCGAGAAACACCACGTCGTCGCGGATAAGCTCCTCGATCCTTTCTTTGTACGGCATAAGCTCCGATATCGCGCGGCGCTGAACGGATTCGCTCATAGATCCAATAAGTATCATATCGGGGCGCTGTGCGGCGAAAAAGGGCACGTCCGTTATTGCGGTTCGGCGTATATCGGCGTCGGGCATACAGCGACGCAGATATTCCGCATTTTGCGGGTCGCCGTAGAAATTGCAAATTTCGCCGAAAAGTATTTCTATCGTCATTTTTTGCACGGTCTTCGCACGTTACGTTGCTTGCGTGCGAGAACTCCTTTCGTATTTGTAAGGATACTTTTACGTAAAAGTCGCCGCGCCGTGCGTTATCCGCGAGCGCACACGGCTTTTTTTACCGTTTCGGTCTCGGCGAGTATATACGGGTCGTAAAGGATGTATACGTCGGAATATTTGTCGGTGTCGATAAGTTCCGCCCCGCGTATAACGTCGTCGACGATCTTTATTTTATTCGGGTCAACGCCGGCAAGCACGGCTCGCATCTTTTGGTCGCGGCATCGTTTCCCAGCAAAGCAAATCTCGGCTATCGAGGGGTGCGCGAGCGGCGAGTAGTCGCAGTCGTATATCCAGCATACGCTTTCGGAATCGTTGGTATTGTCACCCTTGTCATCCACCATAATAAGCACGCTTTTTTCGTTCCCGGGGCGTGATGCCACGTAGCTGAATGCGCGTGCGCAAGCTATCGGATTTTGCCCTTTGGCAAGTTGCATCGTTACGTTCAGCTTGCCCGCGCGGAAAGAATCGAAGCGAGATTTTACTATCTTTTGTTTGTCGAAAGAGGCTTTTATCTCGCCGAGGGACAAGCCGAAGCGCGAAAGCACGGCGATGGCTCCGCAAAAGTTGTATACGTTCGTTACGTTGTCGTTGATAAGGCGAAACGTTTCGCGCTCGCCGCTGTCGGTGCAAGTAACGGTAAACGTGCCGCCGTCCCTGTCGATATCGGTCACGGCAAAATCGGGCGCGGGATTGGAAAGACCGCATTTCGGGCAAAACAATTTGCCTATGTGGTCGTACCTTATATATTCGGCTTCCAGGCGCGTTCCGCACTCGGGACAGTATACGATGTCACCGAAACTCTCGGGAGCGGGTCCGCAGGGCTTGTCCGCTGTGAGCGAAAAATACGTTCTCGTACCGTTTTGCGGAGCCAAACGCGCACAGATAAGGTCGTCCGCATTCAGCACGACGTGCGTGGAGGGCGGCAACGCGCGATTGATTATATAGGAGATGAACTCGGTGTGCGCGTTTCGCTTGAGCGAGTCGCGCATAACGTTGTTGCAGATGAGAAAATCGGGAGTAACGTAGCGGTATACCAAAAGCGAACTGCGCTCGTCCACCTCTATCACGCCCACCTGCTTTTTCGCTTTGCCGCAGAGGGTGGAGTCGGCAAGCAGTGCCGTGGTCACGCCCGCTTGTACGTTCGAGCCGTAGCTGTTGTTCGTTACGGTATAGCCGCAGTCGGTAAGGACGGAAGCCAAAAGGTTGCTTACGGTCGTTTTTCCGTTGGTGCCCGTAACGCATATGAGCGTTTGCGGCATAGTCAGGTGCTTAAGAAAGTCGGGGCAGATCTTGAGCGCGACTTTGCCGGGGGTGCAGGTCGCAGGTCTTTTGACGGCTCGCAGAGCGGCTCGCGTTGCTTTGGCTGCGATCATCGCCGCCAAAAATCTCGGACTGTGTGACATTTGCGTTGCGCGGCTCCCGCTGTTCGGCGGAAGCCTCCTTTCTTTTTTCTTTTTCGTTATTGACGCCCGTGTTGCGCGGAGCGGCTTTGCGATTTCGGCTTTCGGGCGGATTTTTTTATGCTCGGCAAATCGGCGGACTGCGGCGACGCGTCGTGCTTCGCCTTTTTCTTTGTCATTGCGACGACGGCGAATATGACGGCGGCAAGGACGAGCGCGGATATCGCGGCATATTCGGCAAAATCGCTTTTGGGCGGAAAAAATCCGCAAACGTTAAAGCCGACGTGGAATGCGAGCGACGGCAGCGTCGAGCGCGTTCGCGCACGCATATAGCCCATTATCACGCCGCAGAGTGCGGCGTATGCCGCGACGAACGCCGGGCGGTGCATTGCCCCGAACGTAAGTGCCGTCAGCACAAGGCACTGCGTCGGCGCAAGATCTTTTTCAAGCACCGAGAACAGTATTCCGCGATAAAACGCCTCTTCCGTTATCGGGGTAACTATTGCGGTAAGAGCGAAAGCGAGAGGAGTTATCCGAGTCGCCTCCGCCGCGATCGGCACGATCTCGGGCGGCAAAAGGCAGGCTGCGCTCGAGATAAGGCAACACGCCGCGACGCCGCAGAGGGCGGCAACGGCGCAAAGCGCGGGTGAGGCGCGCCGCAGTGCGAAAAGGGCGACGGGCGACGTACCGCATCGTCTGCCGACGACGATCGCGGCGAGAGCGAGCAATATCGGCACGAGAATCTTGCCGACGTCGCTTGACGCAAACAGGCAAGACAAAAGAGTATAGAACAGCAGATATGCCGTCGCCGTGAAAAGCGTGCGAAACGGCGCGTTTTTTAATCTTGACATAACCGTATCCCAAAGATATAATTTTGAATAGCGGTTTCGGACGTATCCGAAAGATCGGAGAAAGTTATGGTTGAAAAAGTGATAGTTCGGGCGGAGACGTCACGCGTTTTCCCTGCGGCGCACCTTGCCGGTGACGGCGGGGCGGCGCCCGACGTGCGGCAGAGCCCGAAAAAGGTCGAAGCGAGCCTTGTATGCGTCGGGAAGCTCGTTACCTCGGGCTACAGGGTGGGGCTGAAATATACCGATGGCGACGGCACTGCGGTCACTATCCGTTTCGATAGGCGAGACGGGGGGCTTGTTTGTGTCGAGCGCAAAGGCGCAGCTCGCGGCATAAGACCGCTTTGCCTATGTATAGAAAAGGGTGTGCGCCGCACGTGCCTTTGCAGGAGCGCAAAGAGGAACGGGGTCGTTTTCGAAGCCGTGACTTATGGGGTGAACTTGGAGAACGACCTTGCGAAAACGGGACGCATACACATCGAATATACGGTCGATATACACGGAATGCTTGCCGAAAAAACGACTATGTCCGTCACGCTCGAGCGTGACGCGTCACCGAGTCCAATCGCGTGAGGCGTATTTGTCGGTCAAAAGCTCCGCGGCGGACGAGGCGACGTCCTCGGAAGAGATGCGCTCGTCTCCCGTGCGCCAACCGTCCGTCAACTCGAAATCGACGTTTTCGAGCCCCTCGCAACGGGCGAAAGCGTATTTGCCGACGTAAGATACGCTTTGCGGTACGGTTATCGAGCCGATGTCGCAAATGCCGTAGAACGCATATGCGCCTATTGCCGAAGTTCCATTGGGTATAACGCTCGTGCGGCAACCCGCCGCGAGCGACAAATCGTCGACTTTTATAATGCAATTGCCCTCGCTGCGGTAAAAACTTCCGCCGTCGGCTACCGTCATAGACGAAAGCGACGTGCAAAGAGCAAACGCTCTTTCGCCGACGGAACCGACGTTTTTCGGCAGTACGATCGAGGAGAGCGACGCGCAACCCTCGAACGCGGACGTGCCGACCGACGATACCGCGACGGGAACGGAGATATCGGAGAGTTTTTCGCATTTATAAAACGTGCGCTCGCATATCTCGGAAAGCCCCGCGGGGAGCTTTACGGAAACAAGCGAGGAACAACGGGCGAAAGCCCCCTTGCCGACGTATCTTACGGAATCGGGGATAATGACCGACGTTATCTGCGGGCACCCGAGGCGAAAATCGCTGAAAGCGTAGTCGGCGATAAATACCGTGCCGTTTTTGACCGTGATCGCCCCTTTTGCGTCGTACTTTGCGCATATCAAAAGGTTGCCGACGTAAAGAACGCCGTTTTCGTAATTCGAGTCGTCCTCGAAAAACGCACTGCCGCGAAAGGCGTCGCGCCCGACGTATTCGAAATACGTAAAAGATCGTGCGGTAACCGAGGCGAGCGACTCGCAGTTTGCGAAAGCCGCGTCGCCGATACGGCGCAGCGAACTCGGAAGTGCGACGGTCTCGAGCGTTGATGCGCGAAATGCGTCGTCGCCTATGGTAACTACGGTGTTCGGCAACACTATCTCGCGCACCGTGTCGCAGTTTTTAAATGCGCCGTCCGCTATTCCGGTGACGAGCATACCGTTGACTTCGCGCGGTATGACTACGAGCTCGCTTTTGCACGAGCCGACGGATACGACGACGTATTCGCCGTTTACAAGCGAATATTTTATGCCGTCGGACGGTGCGAGAACGGAACCGCAAGAGGAGCAAACGTAATCGTTATAGGTGTGCCCGAGTGCGGGGAGCTCGACGTCGGCAGTGAAGCCGCACTCCGTGCAGACGCGCTCGGCAAGTCCGCCCTCGGTACAAGTCGCCTCTTTCAGGATCTTTTCGTTGCCGTAGGTGTGTTTGCCGCGAAAAACTTTCGCTCCGCAGGAACAGGTATACCAGTGGTGGGTCTCGTTGTATTGTGCTTCGTCTTCGGCTTCGTGAACGTGCGCACTTGCCGTCGTCTCTTCGTTTTCGCCGTTATCTCCGATATCGCCGCAAGAGCAAAACAAAACGGATATCGCCAGCAAAAAAGCCAAAGCGTACCTTCGAGCGGCGCGTGGGTTCGTTCCGTGCATAAGAAGACCGTCCTTTACCTTGATAAATTAATTTTTATTATATCATAACGGCGGTACCGTGTCAAGTTTTTAAGCGTGTTACGATGTATGCGTCGTGCGGCGTAAAAAGCAAACGGAAAAAAACGTTTGGGTGTTGCCTGAACGAAAAAAATATGTTATAATTAAAAAAACGGGTCGAAAAGCCATCGCGTGTCGTCGCCGGTCGGCAATGCAAAGCGGTAGCGGCGGCTTATTGAAAGGAATTGCAAGAAAAATATGAAACCTTCCGAACTTTTAAAAGTTATAGAGAACGGAGAACTGTCGCAAAACGTAAAAAACATAACGCGTAACGCGGAGGCGCGTTTTTCAGCGTTGCTCGGTGAGTTTATACTTCGCTACGGCGACGATAGGGACGTTTCCCTTTACTCCGTCCCCGGTCGCAGCGAACTTTCGGGGAATCATACGGACCACAATCGCGGTCGCGTTATCGCGTGCTCCGTGGATCTTGACATTATTGCGGTTGCAGCCGCAAGAGAAGACGGCGTTATCCGCATAAAAAGCGAGGGCTTCCCCGAGGACTCGGTCGATATTTCTTCGTATACCGAGCCCGACGAGTCGAAATTCGGTCGCAGCGAATCTCTTATAGCCGGGGTTGCCGACGGATTCCGTAAACGAGGTCTTGCCGTCGGAGGCATAGACGCCTGCACCTCGTCGAACGTGCTTAAGGGCTCGGGAATATCGTCCTCCGCCGCATTCGAAAATATGGTGGGCACGCTCATATCGCATCTTTACTGCGGCGGAAGCGTTGATTTCGTAACGCTGTCGCAGATATCTCAGTATGCGGAAAACGCGTTTTTCGGCAAGCCGTGCGGCCTTATGGACCAAGTTGCCTGCGCCGCGGGCGGTATCGTTTCGATAGACTTTGCCGACCCCGCTTCGCCGATAGTCGAAAAAACGGATTTCGATTTCACCTCTGCCGGATATAGGCTTTGCATAGTAAACACGGGCGGAAATCACGCCGACCTCACCCCCGATTACGCCGCCGTTCCCGCCGAGATGAAGGCTGTTGCCGCTCACTTCGGTCGTGACGCGCTTCGCGACGTCGACGAGAACGACGTGATCGCCGCGATCCCCGAGCTGCGCACGGAGGTCGGCGACAGGGCAATACTTCGCGCTCTCCATTTCTTTGCCGAAAACCGTCGCGTCGACGCGCAAAAATCCGCGCTTTTGAGCGGAGACGTCGCCGCGTTCTTCGAGGGGGTTCGCGCGTCGGGTAAGTCGTCGTTCTGCTATCTGCAAAACGTTTATACGACCAAAAACGTCGAGGAGCAGGGGCTTTCGCTGGCTCTCAATCTGACGGAGAGCTTTTTGGCAAAATGCGATATGCCCACGGCTTGCCGCGTTCACGGCGGCGGTTTCGCCGGGACGATACAGGCATACGTTCCCGAGGCGTTTGTGGATGAATACCGCGCTCTTATGGACGGAGTTTTCGGCAAAGGCGCTTGCCACGTTTTGCGTATACGTCCCGAGGGCGCCGTACGCTTGGCGTGAGCTTAAACTCGCGTCCCGAAGGTGAAAATGGGAAAAACAACGAAAAAACGCACGCACGGCGGTGCACGTCCGCCGCAGGTCGGCGGCGAGGCTCGACTGCGTTTTAACGTCGGGCGCGCCTTGCGGTTGCTCGGTTGTTGTGCGGCGTCGTGCTTTGTGTATTTCGCGTTTGCGGGATTCGGCGTAGGCGTATACGTTCCGCTTGTATATATGCTCGTTTGCGCTCTTATCGCCGTGATATACGTGGTGTACAACCGCGGATTCGTTTATCGCGGAGTGAGCGCGGATATGCTCGATCCGTCTTTGACGGACGAAGAGCGGATAGAGATCGTTTCGCAGAGCCGCACGAGAGAAAAAAAGTCGAAATGGATGCTCGAGGCTTTCATCGCCGCGGTGTTGCCGCTTATTGCGGACATATTCAAGCTTTTCGTTATCGACGCTTTGCTCGGTAAATAAAAACGAGACGTCGGGTGAGGCGTGCGTCCACCCGATAACGAAACTTTTTAAGATCGCCCGACGGACTCGTCGGGCGATTTGACGAAATACGGCAAAAAGCGCGCACGAGCGCGCGGTGAATGACGGGACGGTGCGCGGTGATAGATCTTAAGATAATAGCGGTCGGAAATATAAAAGAAAAATATTTGAGGGAGGCCTCGGCGGAATATGAAAAAAGGCTCTCCGCTTTTTGCAGGGTCAATATTTGCGAAATCAAGGAGGCCTATCTTCCGCCCGTCCCCACCGAGGGCGAGATAACGAGCGCACTGGAGAGCGAGGCGGAAAAGATCCTCGCCGCCGTGCCGCCGCGCGCTTTCGTTGCGGCTATGGCGATAGAGGGCAGGCAGTTTACCTCCGAGGAACTTGCGAAAACGCTCGAAAACGCCGTGCTGTCTACGTCGGATATCTGCTTTATTATCGGGAGCTCGCACGGGCTTTCGCCGCGCGTCAAGGCACGCGCGGATATGCGGATATCGCTGTCGAAACTGACTTTTCCGCACAGACTTTTCAGGATTATGCTTCTCGAGTCGATCTATCGCTCTTTTTCGATCGTAAAGGGAACGAAATACCATAAATAAAACGATTCGCGCCTCGGCGCGAGCTTGAATTTATTCGGAAAGGCGCCTTGCCTCGTCGCCCTGTCGACGAGGATGCAATGCCGATTTTGTCGGCAATGCCGAGTGGCGAACGGTGCGAAGATAATATGAAAAAGTCAAGGGATCCGTGGATCCGAGCGCTTTGCGTTGTCCTGCTTGCGAGTTTGTCGTGCACCGCGATGCTTTATGCTTTCGGTCTTTTCGAGTTTTCTTTTATCGACAGAACTCCCGAGGATACGTACGTCAAACCCATTTCGGACGGGGAACTCGCCGGAATACTTACGGAGCTTACGACGGGGGACAATATTTCGAGTATAGGCAAACCGAGCGAGAGTACGGTGGGAGGAGCCGCTTCGTCGCCCGCCGAAGATACTGCGGGCGGCGGGGCGACCGGCGAGGCTACGGGCAGCGAGACCTCGACGGGGAACAAAACCGAAGTTTCCGCGCCTGATTTTGCAAGCCTTGCCGAGTGTATTGCGGCAGGGTACAAGGTAAGCTGGGCGAGATACGGCGAGGGAATGGTGATAGCCGAGATAGGGCTGACCGCCGACGGGCTTGAAAAATTCACCCTCGGCTCCGTCAAGACCGTAAGTACGATCTATCCGTTCCAGTATTCCGAAAACGGCTGGAAGTTTACGCAGTATAAGACGGAGAGCGTGCAAAGGAACAAACTCGAGGTTTATATGGGGTATATCATCGTCGATCTCGGCGACGGCAAGCTGGCTGTGCACGATTCGTACGGCAAGTACGTGGCGACGTTTGCCTCGGCGGACCTTGTGCCCTGCTATGCGCGTGATTCTTCGGACAGGGCGCTGTTCCTTTACCGCGACGAATATTGCTATCTCGATACGTCGAGCGGAGAACTTTTGCCATCCGATTACGACCCCGACAAGGACGATCGCGGCCTTTCGTTCGATTATTCGCCCGATTACGGGAAAAGCGATTGCGATATCAAATTGTTCGGCGTTAAGTCCGAGGTGACCGACACGCACGTTATCAACAAGGGAATGGGATATTATTTTTCCCGTTATTGCGTGGATTACAGGATAGCGCGCGAGCTTTACGAGGCGGACCCCGAGTTTGCGGAACTCGTCGCATCTACCTACGGCAGCGGTAAATATTACAACAAGCCGTTTGCCGAGGCTTTGGCAAAGGCGAAAAAGGATATGGCGGAAGAGGCGGCGACGGGAGAGCCGACGCAGTCTCCCGAGCCCGAAGATCCGTCGCCCGCAGACACCTCGGAGATACTTGCGGCTCTTACGAGCAAGGCGCGTTCTTACGAAGAAATAAGACTGCTTAACGAACTGCGGTTTCTTGCCGCGAGGACGTCAAGCACGGCTGAAGATACCCCCGAAAACGGCGGCGAGAGTGCGGCGGGCTCGGAAACCGAGGTAACGACCTCGCCGAGCGAAACGACCGTTCCGAGCGAGACGACCGCACCGAG
>CAZOFD010000002.1:59654-95727 GCA_964579135.1 uncultured Ruminococcus sp.
TGAAACAACGCCGCCCGAGACGACGGATAAGCCGAGCGAAAGCGATACGGTCACCGCGATAAGAAAGTTCTTTTCCTATCGTTTCGCCTACGGAAAGGCGGAGCCCGTATTCGACGCATCGGTCGAAAACGTTGCTGTGACGGAGTACAAATACAAGGCGTGGAGCACAGTGATAAAGCAGACCGTCAGTTGGAACGGGAATTACCCTTATGCGTATGCGTTTAATTTCCGTTGCGGTCGAGCCGTCACTTTCGACGACAACGGAAAGATGACGGTCGTTGACGAAAACGGGAAAAAAACGGTGGATTACAAGAGCTATTCCACCGTCGGCAACAGATATAACGTTTCGTTTTATACCGCGCCGGTCTATCGCGACGTGTCGCAACTCGGATATTTTTATTACGACGAGGGGCTTTTGCGCGTTCGACGTGTAACGCGCGAGGATTACAGAACGGACAGATATTCCGACGAGCGTGAGCTGCTTATAGACGTAAACGGCAAAGAATACGCCGTTCCGACGGGATTCGAGCTCGTTTCGTATTCCGAGGGCGTGCTGCTTTTGAAACGCGAGGGTACCGACGGCGACGGCGCAAGGTACGGATACTATCATAAAAACGGATATTGGATAGCGCAACCGATATACAGCTATGCCGAGCCTTTTGTCGAGGGCATCGGTATCATAGGCATAGCAAACGGCGTTAAGGGAGCGATCGATCTCGGAGGCAACGTCGTTATTCCGTTTGCTTATACGCATATAACGAACGCCTCGAGCGGAATATTTGCCTGCTACGGCGAGGATTGCGGTTGGCGTGTGTTTGCGAAAATGGCAAAATGATAAAAAACAAGTTCCTCACGGCACTCTTGCCGTGAGGAACTTGTTTTTCGCTTTGCGCTTGTCGAGATACGACTTTATTTTATCGGGTCGCCGTTTCTGTCGAAGAGGGGGAGCTCCTCGAGATAAATTATGTCCGAGCGTTTCGCGGCGTCGCCCTCCGCGAGTATCGTCATCCTGCCGCAGATCTCTCCGCCGGCGTGCGCCACGAGGGTCTCGATAGCTTTGAGCGATTCTCCGGTGGATATAACGTCGTCTACTATAAGTATCTTTTTACCTTTCATAAGCTCGGCGTCCGCCGTGTCGAGATACAATTTTTGCTCTTTTTCGGTGGTTATGGAGTTGACGGTGACTTCGAATACGCCCGTCATATAAAGTTTCGGCGCTTTTCGCGCAAGCATATATTTTCGGTTGCCCGCAAGGCGCGCCATTTCGTGCACGAGCGGTATACCCTTTGCTTCGGCTGTTATTATGTAATCGTATTGCGGTGCGCGTGCGAGAAGTTCGCGTGCGCACGCGGTGGTGAGCTCGGGGTCTCCGAATATAACGAACGCTCCGATCTGAAGCTCGTCGTTCAGCGGGCAGATGGGAAGAGCACGATCGAGCCCCGCGATCTTCATATTGTAATATTTCATATAAGAATATCCGTCCTTTCAAGCATCGGTGCCGACGCTTTTATTATACTACTCGCCGTAGTTTTGTCAAGGGATTATTTTATTCCCGCGATATCGCGTACTATCTTGCCCGCCGCGATAAGCCCAGCGGCGGACGGGACGAAAGATATGCTTGCTGGCGGAATTTTGCCGTGCGGCGCGGCTGCTGCGTTTACCTGTTTTACCGGCATCTCGTCGGACCAAACGACTGGTAGCGATTTTACGCCCCTCGCTTTGAGTTCGCGGCGCATTACGCGTGAGAGCGGGCAGACCGAAGTTTCGTATATATCGGAAATGCGAAAACGCTCGGGGTAAAGCTTGTTGCCCGCGCCCATCGAGGAGATTACGGGCGTTCCGCAACTTTGCGCACGGCAGATTATCTCTATTTTCGCGGCGACGGTGTCCACGGCGTCCGCAACGTAATCGAACGACGAAAAATCAATAAGATCGGCGTTTTCGGGGAGAAAAAACAGATTTTTGCAGTGGATTTCACAGGCGGGGTTGATGCGCACGAGCCTGTCGCGCACTGCGTGCGTTTTCGGCATACCGACGGTGTCGAGCGTTGCCGCGAGTTGGCGATTTAGGTTGGACGGCGCCACGGTGTCCCCGTCGATAAGCGTTAGTTCGCCGACGCCCGCGCGGCACAGCGCCTCGCAGATATATCCGCCGACGCCGCCGATGCCGAATATAGCGACGTGCGCCCGCTTTAGCCGACTTGCCGCCTCGCTCCCGATAAGGTTGACCGTTCGTGAGTTGTCGAAATCCATTTTTTCTTCCTTTTGTTTATGGTGTCGCCATATTATACAATATTTTTTCGCCCGTTTCAACAAAAAACTTCGTTTTACGCCCAGTGCGAGGCGCAATAGCGGTAAAAAAGCTCTTCGTGCGAGGATAAAATCGCTTCTGCGTGTCCGTTAGAGCGCAAAACACCGTAATTGACAGTGCGGTGTGACATATTTTTGCTTGCCGACGGAATATAATTAGAGCGAAAGAGGGGCGAGGTTGTGGAGCAAACGGTCTATGCGGACATACTTTTTCTTGTGAATTTCAGTATGGACTTTCTTGTTTTTTACGTAAGGGCTCGCGTTTGCAAAAGGCGGATACGGCTGCTGCGCACGCTTGCGGCGTCAGCGCTGGGCGGTGCGTATTCCGTTGCCGCGATATTCGCGGATATGCCGTCTTTTGCGTCGCTTGCTCTCGATCTTTGTATGCTTTTCGTTATGTGCGCCGTGGCGGATCTTTCGTGCGCGATTTCTCTCGGCGGATTTTTGGCAGGCGCGGCGGCGTATGCCGGTACAGCCGCCGCAATCGGCGGAATAATGACGGCACTGTATTCGCTTATCAATCGCCTCGAATTTTTGCCCGGAGACGCGGAGGGCGACGACGTGTCAGTTTGGCTGTTTGCTCTTTTGGCGGCGGCAGGCGCGGCGGCGACGCTGATAGGCGACAGACGCAAGCGCACGGTCGCCGCGGCAAAGAGCATCGAGGTCGAGTTGTCTCTCGGAGGAAAGGTCGTGCGATTTACCGGTATTGCCGACAGCGGCAATCTGCTCGGCGACGCATTGAGCGGCAGACCCGTTGCGGTTTGCGAGCTCGACGCGGTAAAAAATATTTTTTCGCCCCGGCTCGTTGAGTTTTGGCGCTCGGGCGATCTGCGCGGGATCGAGATACTCTCGCGCGAGCTTGCCTCGACGCTGCGGTATATACCGGCGCGCGGAGCCGTCGGCGGCGCTTCGGTTTTGACGGCGGTCGCCGTCGACAAAACGATATTGCGCTGCGACGGAGAAGAAAAAGAGGTGGACGTGCTGATAGCGCCCGTGCCTCGCAAACTTCGCGGCGGAGCGGCGCTTATCCCCGCCGGATTGATTTGAGAACGGAGAAGATTTTGATGAAACGCGTTACTGTTTGGATCCGAAAAAGCGTATCTTCGCTGCTTTGCCGCGTAGGGCTTTTCGGCGGTATATACTACGTTAACGGCCCCGACGTTTTGCCCGCGCCACTTTCGCGCGACGAGGAAAGCGAGCTCCTCGCGAGATACTCTCGCACACCGGGCGACGGCGAGGTTACCGCGTTGCTTGTGGAGCATAATCTGCGCCTTGTCGTCTATATTGCCCGTCGCTTCGAGAGCACGGGCGTCGGTATCGAGGACCTTGTCTCCATCGGTACTATGGGGCTTATAAAAGCGGTAAACAGCTTTCGCCCCGACAAGGGTATAAAACTCGCGACGTATGCCTCGCGCTGTATCGAAAACGAGATACTTATGTACATACGCAAGCATAACCAAACGCGGTGCGAGGTGTCGCTTGACGAGCCGCTAAACGTCGATTGGGACGGCAACGAGCTTTTGCTTTCCGACGTGCTCGGAAGCGACGAGGGCATAGGCAGCGAATTTGCGCGCGAGGAGGAGCGGCGGGTCATACGCGCCGCCGTTGCCGAACTTCCGGAGCGCGAAAGGCGTATAATGATCTTGCGATACGGGCTTTTCGGTTGCCGCGAAATGACGCAAAAAGAGGTCGCCGACAGGCTCGGGATATCTCAGTCGTATATATCGAGGTTGGAAAAACGCATAATCGCGGGGCTTCGCCGTAAGATCGCGGATAAAATATAGGCGCAGCTTTGCTTTCGAGCCTTGCGTGACGGCTGTGTGAATAAAAAATTCGTCGGGTATTGACAATATTTTCGAATTGTGTTATCATTGACTCAAGACAGAGCAAACGATAGATTTGTTCATTTATATTTACTTCAGGAGGAAAAACAATGATCTGCCCCAATTGCAACGCTGAAATTGAAAACGGCAGCACGATTTGTTCCGCTTGCGGTGCCGAGCTCGAGCAGCCGAACGTCGAAAAAACCGCCGATACCGCGACCGCAGAAACCGAAAAGACCGAAAAGCCATCCGGCTCCGCGGGAAAATTTTATCTTAACAAAAAATTCTTGGCTGTTGCTGCTGCCGTTGTGGCTGCACTCGTAGTCTTGCTTGCGATAATTATAGGCGCGGCAAGCAAAGGCGACGCTTTCGACCTTTTGGAAGACGATATTTACACGGCTTATTCGTCAGACGACGACAAGACCACGGTGCTCTTCAACAACAAAATCGTAGCTACTCTTGACGGTAACGTAAGTGTGGGTCAAACTTCGATGGATGGCAAATCCGCCGTTTTGGCTTCCGTAAACTATGAGAAACTTGAGATTACGCTGTATTATCTCAAAGGTAAAAAAGTCACGAAAGTATCCGACTCCGTCGGTGAGGTTTTGGCTATCTCCGCAAATTCGACCGCAGCCGTTCTCAAGGTAGACGGCGACGTTGTATACGCAACTCTTAAAAACGGCAAAACCACCACCGTTCTTACCTCCGACGCTTACTCGGATCTCGGCGATTTCACGCTTTCTCCCGACGGAAAAACGCTCGTGTATTCTTATACCGAAAAGTCGACGGGCGACTCCGACGAGAAAAAAGAATCTCTCCATCTTTGGAAAAACGGTAAGGATCAAAAGCTCGGCAGCGGCTACAGCCCCGTAGCGGTAGCGGATTCCGCGAAATATATTTGGGCAAAGAAGGACGGCTCCTTCTACCTTATGAACAAAAAGGGCGATGCCGACAAAATTACGGAAAACGTCGTAGGTACGTATTACTTCAATAAAGATCTCTCCGAGGTCGTATTCTACGTACACAAAGATCTCGCAATCGAAACGTATTTCTACAAAAAAGGTATGGACGCCAAGCAAAAACTTCGCTCGGACAGTTTGGTGCTCGTCACCCCCGATGACGTTTGCGAGTCTAGAGTGGTCGGCGGCAGCGGCATAGCAACGGTTTACGGCGTGGATCATTTGAGAAATCAACTCTACTGCTCGCCCGAGAGCCTCCTTATTTCCAAGACTTATAACGTTTATTATATCGCGAAAAACGAGAACAAGAGCACCAAGGTGGCAAGTTCTTGCTCGTACCTTAAGTTGACGGACGACGGCGAAACGCTGTTCTTTATCAAAGACGACGAGCTTCGTAAAGTCGCTTTCGGCAAAACGGAATCCAAGGAGATCGCACGCGACGTAGTCGACGCGTTCGTCTCCGACGACGGCAAAAAGATCGCGTATATCAACGAAGACGAGGCGCTTTGCAACGCAAAGGGCAAAAAGATCGCCGACGACGTGGTTTCCGCAATGATAACGCACGACGGCGTGCTTATCTACGTCAACGACGAGGGCGACTACTTTACGAGCAAAAACTTCAAGAGCGGCAAAGCCGTTGAGAATGGCGACGCGATACACTCCGTCACCATAGGCAGATGCACGACCGCCGTCGAGACCGACAAAGACGACGAGGGCTGCAAGATCAGCGTCGTAAAGAGCGGCTTTAACTTCAAGAAAAAGATCGACACCAAACTGTACTCCGATTTCTCGAATAATTAAAGACGTTTATCCGAAAACGCGCTAAAAGGGCGGCTTTGCCGCCCTTTTCTTTTTTTTCTTTAATACAATTTGTATTTCAGTCGCAGATTGTCCGCTATCATTGCGATAAATTCGGAGTTCGTCGGTTTGCCGCGGCTGTTTTGGATAGTATAACCGAAATAGGAGTTCAGCGTTTCGACGTCGCCCCTGTCCCACGCGACCTCGATCGCGTGCCGTATCGCGCGCTCCACGCGGCTTGTGGTCGTGCTGTATTTTTTCGCGACAGTGGGGTAGAGCACTTTCGTGACCGAGTTGATAACGTCGCTGTCGCGCACGGTGAGGAGTATCGCCGTTCGCAGGTACTGATAACCCTTTATGTGCGCGGGCACGCCGATCTGGTGGATGATCTTTGTGACCTGAGTTTCGATGTCGGGCGTTTTTGCGTTACCGCCGCGCCTGTCTTCGAAGACGTTTTCCACGTGTCTTGCGAGAGTGGCGCGGTCTATCGGCTTCATAAGGCACAGCTTTGCGCCGGCGTTCATAGCCTCGACGAATATGTTTTGGTTGGATACCATCGACACGACTATAAAAGCGGTGGGCAGGTCTTTGCCGAAGTTCAGCGTTTGGCTTTGCCGCAGAACTCCTATGCCGTCAAGCTTCGAGAGCCACACGTCGATAAGTGCCACGTCGGGGTGTAACGAGGCTATCATAGCGAGCGCTTCTTCGCCGTTCGCAGCCTCGCTTACGTTTGCGTACCCCTCGCGCATCAGCGCCTGCGCAGTTTCTCGCCTTTCGCTCGCGTTTTCGTCGGCTATAAGTATTTTGATGTTTTTGTCCATGCCGCTTAACCTCCAAATAGAATTAGCCTTTCGGCTTCGGGCTTTCGCCCCGGGCATTTCTTTTACAACAATATTTTACCATAAAATGGCAAATAATACAATAGATTTCCACGAAAATAATTACCAAAAATTAACAGGTGAACTTGTGAAGTTTTAACATAACTCGGAAAAACGTAACGCCCCGAAGTAAAAATTTCGCGGCTCGCAACTGCTTTTTGTGCCAAGCGTTTTGCCCGCCCGCCTCTCCCGTGCAATTTACGTATTGACAAGTTTTGCAAGATGTTCTATAATAAAACGAATATATTTCGGGGGCGAGGTGTGCTTTTGCCCCGCGAAAGAGAACGGGGGATATAATAAAATGTTCAGAATAGGTATAGATCTCGGCGGGACGAATATCGCCGCGGGACTGGTAAACGACGAGCTGACGGGCGAAAACGTTATCGTATCGAAGCTCTCCGTGCCTACGGGCGCCGATCGTCCGTCCGAGGAGATAGCGGCGGATATGGCGGAGCTTTGCCGCCGTCTTGTCGCTCAGGCGGGGCTTTCCGTGGACGATATTGAGAGCATCGGCGTTGCGGCGCCCGGTATTGCGGACGGCGAGAGCGGTATCGTCGAATACTCCTGCAATCTTCCTTTTGTAAAATTCGATCTTGCCGGCGCGTTAAAGGCGGAACTCGGCGCAAAGCGTGTTAAGATAGCGAACGACGCGAATGCCGCCGCACTCGGCGAGGCAAAGTTCGGTGCGGCGCGCGGTACGCGCAATTCCGTTATGATCACGCTCGGCACCGGCGTCGGCGGCGGCATTATAATAAACGGCGAGATATACGCGGGCTTTAACGCCGCGGGCGGAGAACTCGGTCATATAGTTATATCCGTTGACGGTGCACAGTGCGGTTGCGGCAGAAAAGGGTGCTGGGAGGCATACAGCTCCGCCACGGCACTCGTACGTATGACTGAAGAAAAGATCGAGGAATGTCGCGCGACGGGCAGGGCGACGCAGCTTGCCGATATTGCGGAGAAAAAGGGCAAAGTATCGGCGCGCACCGCGTTTGACGCTATGCGCGCGGGCGACGAAGCAGCCAAGGAAGTCGTGGATACGTACGTGCACTATCTCGGCGCGGGGCTGACGAATATAGTCAACGTCTTCCAGCCCGAGGTCATATCCATAGGCGGCGGCGTTTCAAACGAAAAAAATTATCTGCTCGATCCGCTGATTCCGCTTATCAAAAAAGAGCAGTACGGCGGCGGTATAGTAAAAGAGACCGAGATACGCATAGCAACTCTCGGTAACGATGCGGGAATTATCGGAGCCGCTATGCTTTGATAAGCGGCAAGTTTCGCCTTTGCGTCGATAGGATAGAGGGCGATAAAGCGGTGTGCGTTGCAGAGGGCGGCGAGGTCGAGACCTTGCCGCTTGCGACGCTCGGGCACGTTTGCGAGGGCGACGTCGTTACGGTCGTTTTCGCGCAGGGGCAACCGGTCTCCGTTACTGCGGACGAAACGGAAAAAATACGGCGGGCGAGCACGGCACGGGAAAGGCTCGAGGATATATTCGCCCGCGAAAAGAAATGATTGGAGAACGGTATGCTTGAACTTTTGTTCGATTACGGTGTATACGGTGTATTAAAAAATAAGTTTTGCCTCGGCGGGACGAGCGCGACGGTGCTTTATTTCGGGCTGATATTGGTATCGATGATAGCGGGATATCTGCTCGGAAGTATAAACACGGCTATAATTGTTTCGAAAGCGAAGTTCGGCACGGATATTAGAGAGCTCGGCAGCAAAAACGCGGGTATGACGAATATGTTTCGCGTTTTCGGTAAAAAAGGCGGACTTTTGACGCTCGCCGGCGACGCTTTGAAAACGTTTTGCGCAGTTGCCGTCGGGCAGCTTTTGCTCGGATACGTTTTGGGCGGCGCATATTGGGCGGGGCTTTGCTGCGTTCTCGGTCACGTTTTTCCGATCTTTTACCGCTTTAAGGGCGGCAAAGGAGTTCTTGTGACGGCGGTAATGCTGCTGTTTGCCGATCCGCTCGTTTTCGTTATCGAATTTTTCGTGTTTGCGGTGATACTGATAGGTACAAAGATGGTTTCGCTGGCTTCCGTTATGTCCGCGATGCTGTTGCCGCTTATGATAAATTCCGTTTACGCGATATTGTACGGTGAGGGCAACGGAATGGCGGCGGGGATGAAGATACCGATATCCGTCGTTATAATGCTGCTCGTCATTTTTATGCACAGGTCCAATATAAAGCGAATACGCGATGGCAAAGAGTCGAAAATAACCTTGCCGTGGGAAAAGAAGAAAAAGAAAGATGAATAACGAGATCAGCGGCGTGCGCAAAGACGAAGGA
Source organism: uncultured Ruminococcus sp. (assembly GCA_964579135.1). Taxonomy (GTDB): domain Bacteria; phylum Bacillota; class Clostridia; order Oscillospirales; family CAG-272; genus CAG-390. The sequence continues at coordinate 68,718 of CAZOFD010000002.1, forward strand.
ATACGCCGATTTGCCGCGCTTGTCGAAGCGAGCTTTAACGCGGGCGTGCTTAAAAAGTGCGTTATGTCCGTCCCCGCGAACGGGGCGATCGTTAAGCGGACTCTCGAGCCGATGCGTCTCGGCGGCGAAACGGCGGTTCGCGTCGTAACCCGTATGCGCGACGGAAAAGAGATACAAAAAAACCGTTCCGATATCGTCGGCGCGGCGGAAGAACTTTTCGGGACTTTTTCGCGCGGCAATCTTATAACTACCGTCGGAGAGGCGGAATATCGCAGGTCGAAATCCGGCAATTTTGCGATAATAGGCGAAGAAAAGCTCGCCTCGCGCTTGTCGCGCGGTGTGAGCGAGAGCGATAAGGTGAGCGTTTCCGGCAACGACAGGGCGAAAAAGCGCATACTTACGGGGCGAGAGCCTTTTTTGATCGAACTCGGCGTATCCGCGGACGACGGTCGTATCTATGATAAAAAACAGGCGAAATTCAGGCAGATATGCCGCTTTCTCGAGTACGTGCGAGATGCGGAGACGCACTTGCCTCACGACGAGATATTTATCTGTGACCTTTGCTGCGGAAAAAGCTATTTGTCATTTGCGGTATATCATTATTTTGCGATTGTAAAAGGGATGCGCGTAAAAATGACGTGCGTCGACCTGAAACCCGACGTCGTGGCTTTTTGCTCCGCGGCGGCGAAGAGGCTCGGATTCGACGGTCTTGAGTTTATTTGCGGGGACGTGCTCGCGTACGTGCCCGAGCGAACTCCGGATATAGTGGTCTCGCTCCATGCCTGCGATACGGCAACGGATATAGTTATCGGTCGCGCAGCCGAATGGCGAGTGCCCGTTTTGCTGTCGACCCCGTGCTGTCAGCATGAGCTGGCGGGCAAGATCGATTGTCCCGCGCTTGAATTCGCAACGCGCGACCCGCTTATGCGGCGCAAGCTGTGCGATGCGCTTACGGATTCGCTTCGTATCGCGTATTTGCGCTCTCGCGGTTATGCCGTCGACGCCTCGGAACTCGTCGACCCCGACGATACGCCGAAAAACGTGCTTTTGAGGGCGGTGATACGCAAGGGATTCGATCCTCGGTCGCGCGAGGCGATCGAGGCGCGGAAAAAGTACGACGAAAGCGTTGCGTTTCTTTTAAACGGAGGGCAGCTTTTTATAGGGAGTATTTGATGAAGATCCACACCGTCAGAAAATATCTTGCTTCGCTTCCCGCGGAGCCCGGCGTCGGTATGGCGCTGCGCGTCCGCAAGATCTTCGAGGCGGCGTGTGCGCTTTGCCGCGAGGACTATTCGTTTCCGAGATCGTCTGTCGTAACTGCGGTCGGCAAAGACGCGGAGTATTCCGTTTCGATCCCCGCGCTTGCTTTGACCGCACCGAACGGCACGACTTCCGCGCTTATAATTATAGACCGCGTTTTCGACCCCGTCCTCGGACTGAAGATCGACGGCGAGACCGTGCGCGAGGACAAAATATCCCGCGCGTTCGGCGACGTTCGATGCGTGTGCGCCGCAGACGACGCGTTTGTCGGCGCGACTGCGTTTGAGGTGAGCGTTGCCGCCGTTCTGCTCGTTTGTGCAAGGGAGAGGGCGGACAAACTTTTCTTTTGCTTTCGCGAAAACGTTGCCGCGGAGTTTGCACTTATAATTCCGCAATCGGCGATATTGCTTCTCGGTGCGTCAAATGCGGATGATATGGCGCTCTTTTCCGCGCTTATGCGCCGAGGCGTGCGCGAGGTCGTCTCCGCGCCGCAATCCGCGGAGATCTACCGTACCCTGACGGGACTTTGCGCCGAGGTCAATTGCAGGCTCGATACCGTCGTAAGGAGCGAAATAAACGTCGAGGAGCGCGGCTTTTCGGGCATCTCGTTTTCTTATCGCGGCATATCGGCGTTTGCTCCCGTGCATTTTGACTTTATGCTTCCCGCAGCGGTCGCGGGCATCGAATGTTGTCGCGCGGCAGGCGGCCTTGGCGAGCTTATCGACGGGGAGCGTGAGAAGCGGGCGATAGCCGACCTTTCGCCCTCGGGGCGTGCGGACGTGATATCTTATTCGCCTCTCGTTATACGTCTCTCGGCGCGCGGCGGTCGCGCCGAAGCGTGCGAGGTGCGTGAGATCTGCGAATTCGTTGCCGCGCGCGGGGCGTCCGCCGAGATTTTTTTGCAGCCGGACGTTGTGCTTGACGGTGAGCTTGACGCCGACGTGAGGATCCCGTCCGAGAATTTCGGCGAATTGGTCTCACTTTCGGGAACCGATGCCGCCGTTGTCATCGGATCACCCGAGTTTACGCGGGCGGCTTCGGCGGCGCTGGAAAGGAAATATAACAGGATATGAAAAATGAACGCTTGGTGAGGACTTGCCAAACGCTCGGCAAGGCTTTGGCGAAGATAAAAAGCAAGGTCGCCTCTTTTGCGCGAAAGAGCGCAAAAGTCGCTGCAAGGTGCTTTTCGTTTATGAAAAGCCACAAAAGATTTTCGCTGCCGGTGCTTGCGGCTGCCGTTCTCCTTGTGGTAATGCTGTCCGTATATACGATATACTGCATAAAAAATCCGGTGGTCGCCGAATATGACGGCAACGTGGCGGTCATAGTTTACAAGGGCAAAACGCTTTATGCCGTGGACGGAGACGACTGGTATTCTTTTGAATTCGGAGAATATCTCGGTCGGGTGAGCGACAGGCTGTACGGTGCGAATTTTTATAAAGTAAAAAACGATCTTTCCGGCTCGTATTATGCGGTGGCAAACGGCACAAGGCGCATTCTGTATACCGAAAGCGGCGAACTTACTGACGGAACGGATACGTCGTATTCGAACGTATCTCGCATAGTGGTCGACGGATACAGACTTTCCGTGGAGGGTACCGAAGCGTCGGTGCTTGCGGCGATATTCGGAGACGATGATGCCGATCGCGTTGCGTTTTTTCCGAACGGCGAAAAAAGCGATGACGAAACGTCTTCGGTTTGCATTGTGGGCGCCTGCTACGGCGGCTCTGCCGTGATGTCGGGCACGCTCGGACGCGTTTTTCGCACGAACGAGAGCCTTAAATACTATTTCGTCGAAGAAATCGAATATCAAAAGGCTCTTGAAGCGCTCGGCGGAGAAGAGTACGCGAAAAGCAAAAAGCTCGTGCTCGAAGCTATCGAGATCGAATCTTATTCCGCAATAAAGATCTTGCGAAAGCTTTATTGAGCGCTTTTTGCCGTGCCACTCGGAATGCGCTGGGCTTCGCGGGTGCGCCGAACGGTAGTAAAAGATCGGCAAGGTTTCGGCGAAAACGCAAGCAAACGCCGCTTAGGCGTTTATCGGGCGGCTTGCGTTGCGGCGAGCGGCGGGCGCTGCCGATTTGCTTATTTTTATCCGAGTGTGTTTTGCACGCTCGGATATTTTTGTTTTCGTCCGAGTTCTTGCGGAGGAGAGAAAAAGCGGACGAGAGGCTTGTTTTTGCTTGCCGTCGTCCGCTTTACAATGTGAATTTTGCCGTATCAACGATACGGAATATCTGCCGAATTCGGGCAAGAGAGCCGGACGCCGTCGGCGAAAAAACGAGCTCGCGACAGTGCTATGATAAAACAAAACAAAAAAGTGAAAAAATGTAAATAAAGGGCGCTTAAAGGAACGGAAAGCAAAAATAACGGGATTTTTCTGATCGAAAAAAAATTAATTTATAAAATTTGTTAAAAATGCACATACATCGTGAAAGAGTGCCGATAAGAGGTCGGCGGTGGACAAAAAAGGCATCAAAGCAACGTTGCACGCGCAACGAATGTCGAAAAAGCGCGTAAATATAAATTACTCACGAGTTCGGCGGCTAAATCGTATGTGAAAGTTGCCACAAACAAGGGCAGAGAAAAGGTTCGAATTACGCCTCGCCGCTACCTGCAAATCCGTCTTTGGTAAAAGAAAGTTACCGCACCGCATAAAAAATGCACAAATTGACGAAAATGACGACGACGCGCTCGGCGCCCGAAGGACAGGGGGCAAACAAACGAAAATGCCGCTTTGCGCCCGAGACAAACTCTGTGACGGGGAGTAAAAATGCGGCAGTTTTTTTCTGTTGACAGTTTTTTTAAATTGTGATATTATTTATTTGTAAAAAATGCACCATTCTGCAGTCAAATGCCCGTGTCGACGCTTTTGCGGCGTTCGGCGCGGGCTGTGTCGCCCCTAAGACGGCAGGCGCGAGGTGAAAAGAGCGATATCGTTCTTTTTCCCACTTGTCGTACGATTAACGAGCGGGCGGCAAAGACCGCACGGCGTGCGCGGGAGCCTTTTGTCCGTGCCGCGTCGGCTCGTCATTGCAGATGGTCGGGGCTCGCTGCGCCCGGCGGCTCCCGATCGAGGTATTTGACTTGTGCTCCCTCGGGAGCGGGCGAAAAACGATCGCGGGCTTTGCCCCGCAGCCAAACAGGAGGAAGAAATGGCAACAAAATTCACAAGACGAGTTGCGCTTTTGCTTTCGGTGCTCATTTTGATGAGCAGTTTTGGCGTTACCGCTGCGGCAGCCGACGGCTCCGTTACCGGTAACGGCAAGACCTCCCTCACCACGGAGGCGATACAAAACGCAAAAGATCTTCTCGAGACCCCGTCTTACGACGACTATCTCAAGGGGTATACGGACGCAAACGGCAATTTGCCCTATGCGAGCGAGAGCGTGACCGTTAAAGGTACGGATTACGACGCGCAAAACTCCACCGCTACCATCGAAAAGGTCACGTTTGACGGTATCGAAGCGGCTAACACCGGAGATTCCGGCGTTATCACTTACAAGGTCAACGTTCCCGCGAGCGGTATGTACTCAATCAAAGTGAAGTATTGGCCGACCGAGGGCAAGGCTGCTTCCATACAAAGGATCTTTAAGATAAACGGCGAGGTACCTTTCTCGGAAGCGTATTATATAACCCTTACGAAAGTTTGGTCGGCGATATACGACGCCGCGGATAAGAACACGGTATCGAGCGCGGTCGATTCGTCGCTTGCCGACAGATTCTTTAAGACCGACGATTCGTGGAAGAGCAGCGGCAAACTCGGCAACGAGATCCGCCCCTCGATCGTTCAAACGCCCGAATGGCGCGAATACAGCCTTAAGGACGTCGACGGCTTTTACAAGGATAATTTCGTTTTCTATTTTGAAAAGGGTGAGAACTCCATATCTTTCGAGGGCGTGAGCCAATCGATGGCGATAGGGTCCGTTACTCTTTGCCCGCTTGAAAACATTTCTTCCTATAATGATTATAAAGCAAAATACGAAGGCGTCGCCTCCGGCAAGGACAAGATATATATCGAGGGCGAGCTGACATACCGCACCTCCGCCAACACGATATATCCCGTAGAGGATCGTTCGTCGGCGGCTACGAGCCCCTCCGACCCCTCCCGCACTCTGCTTAACACCATAGGCGGCGAAAAGTGGCAGACCTCGGGTCAGTGGATCAGCTATCAGTTCACGGTCGGCACGAGCGGTATGTACAGTATCGTTCCGCGTTTCAGGCAAAACATAAACGACGGTATTTATTCTTCCCGTACGCTTTCGATATACAGCGGCAGCGGAGTTAACCCCGGCGATCTCGGATATTACAACGGTATCCCGTTCGACGAGGCGCGCGAGCTCAGATTCGACTACGATTCCGGCTGGCAAACGAAGCCGTTGCAGTACGCGGTCCTTACGACCAATGCGAAAGGCGAAACGGTAAAGGAAGCCGTTGACGTTGAATTCTATTTCGAAGCCGGCGTCGTTTATACGATAGAGTTCGAGGTATCTCTCGGTACCCTCGGCAATATCGTTCGCGACGTTCAGGCCTCGCTTGACGTCATCAACGATTGCTACCTTAATATAATGAAGCTCACGGGCTCCAACCCCGACGAGTATCGCGACTATAAGTTTATGACCGTAATGCCCGAGACCATCATCAAGCTCGCGCAGCAGTCTGCGGAACTTGCGAGAATCGCCTCCGAGCTCGACGCTCTTTCGGGCGGCTCCAGCCCCAACGTGGCAACGCTTGAAAAAATATCCAATCTTCTTAAAAAGATGTCCTCTAACGAAGACGAGATAGCGAAGAACCTCGAACAGCTCAAGAGTAACATCGGTTCTCTCGGTACTTGGGTCTCGGACGCAAAGGTGCAGCCCCTCCAATTCGACTATATAGTTATCCAAGGCGCAGAGGAAAAAGCTCCAAAAGCAAACGCCGGCTTCTTCCGTTCGCTCTGGCACGAGCTCGTAAGCTTCTATTACAGCTTCGTTCGCGACTATAACAATATGGGTGCAAGCGAAGAGAGCGGCGCGGACGCCGTTAAGGGTTCGGCTGAGGTATGGCTCAACGCAGGTACTTACGGCAGAGACCAAACTCAGGTCATAAGGAATCTCGTAAACAACAAGTTTACGCCCTCGTCCGGCATCAGCGTGGATCTTAAGCTCGTTACGGCGGGCACGCTTCTCCCCTCGATACTCGCGGATAAGGGTCCCGACGTTTACATAGGACTTTCGGACGGCGACGTTATCAACTACGCGATACGCGGCGCTCTGAAGAATATCGAAACGTTTGACGGCTTCGATAAAGTGACGAGCGAGAACTTTAACGACGCGGCGATGTTCGTCCTTAAGATCGACGATGCGGACGGAGTTAACCACTGCTACGGTTTGCCCGAGACCCAGTCGTTCCCGATGATGTTTATCCGTACCGATATTCTTTCGAGCCTCGGAATAACCACTCTCGACACGTGGGACGACCTGCTTCAGGCGGCTACGGTGCTCAGCGAGAACAATATGCAGATCGGTCTTTCGACCGACTATAAGATCTTCCTTTACCAAATGGGCGGCGAACTTTTTGCCGACGGAGGAATGAGGATTAACCTCGACTCGAACCTTGCGCTCGACTCGTTTGAGACGATGTGCGATATGTTTACCGACTATTCGTTCCCATACAAATACGATTTCGCAAACCGATTCAGAACAGGTGAGATGCCGATAGGTATCGCATCCTATCACTCCACCTACAATCAGCTCATCGTCTTCGCGACCGAGCTTCGCGGTGTGTGGGAGTTCGTTCCCCTGCCCGGATTCAAAACCGTTGACGAAGATGGCAACACCGTTATCAACAATCAGTCGGTCTCGACCGTTACGGCAGTCGTTATGGTAAGCGAGTGCGAGGACGAGAACTCGGCTTGGGAATTTATGAAATGGTACAGCGGCGCCGAGTGCCAAGTAGACTATGCCGACGAGATGGTTGCTATCCTCGGCGACTCCGCAAAGCACGGTACCGCTAACAGAAACGCTCTCGAATCGATGCCTTGGACTCGCGAAGAATATCGCAAGCTGAGCGCACAGTTCGAGAACCTCGCGTCCATCCCCAACTACCCCGGCGCATACATCATCGGCCGTTATACGAACTTCGCTTTCCTTGCCGCTTACAACGACGGAGAGGATCCGGTCGAGGATCTGCTCAGCCGTATTCCTTATATTAATAAGGAAATAACCCGTAAGCGCGAAGAGTTCGGACTTGAAACTCTCGAGAGCGGGCAAACGCTCGCTTCCAAACGTCGCGATCAGATTCTCGCCGAGCTCGAGGCACTCTCCGATGCCGATAAGGCGACGTATTCCGCGCAAATCGCGGCGCTTAAGGCTGCCATCGAAAATATTGACAGCTACAAGGCATACACTCCCGACAGCCAGATAGACGCCCTGCGCAGTGCGGGAGACGCTCTTAAGGCGGCAAACGCGGATCTTTTCGCAAGCATTTGCGCCAAGATAACGACCTGCGCCGAAGCGATCAAGTCGTATCAAAAGTCGTATCCGCAAAACTGATGCAGACTAAATCTACGTAAGGAGAATCAGCTAATGTCACAGCAAGCAGCAAAGAAAAAAGCTGTATCGAGAAAGGATATGTCAAGAGCTGCGTGGACTTGGAAAGAAATGAAGCGAAATTGGGTGGCGTACGTTATGATCGCCCCGTTCGTTATCGTTTTCACGCTGTTCACGGTCGCTCCGGTCGTTGTATCGATCATTGTGAGCTTTACGGACTTTAACCTTATTCAATCGCCGAATTGGGTCGGTCTCGAAAACTATATCAGGCTTTTCCTTGATGACGATATATTCTTGATCGCGATAAAAAATACGTTTATTTTCGCGGTGATAGTCGGACCCGTTTCGTACATTATGTCTCTTATGGTGGCATGGTTTATAAACGAGCTCGGACCCAAAACGCGTGCGATAGTAACCCTTATATTCTACGCGCCCTCCATTTCCGGTCAGGTATACCTTATATGGGGAACGCTGTTCTCGTCCGACTCCCAAGGTTGGGTCAACGCGACTCTTTTGAATCTCGGTCTGATAACGGAGGAGATAGCGTGGTTTGAGAACGCCACGTATATTATGCCGCTTTGTATAGTCGTTGCGCTGTGGACGTCGCTCGGTACGTCGTTCCTCAGCTTTATCGCGGGTCTGCAAGGCATCGACCGCTCGCTTTACGAGGCGGCTGCGGTCGACGGGATACGCAACCGTTGGCAGGAGCTTTGGTACGTTACCCTGCCCACGATGAAGCCGCAGCTTATGTTCGGTGCGGTAATGGCTATCACCTCGGCTTTCGGTTTCGGCGGCGTCGTTACGGCGCTGTGCGGTTTCCCCTCCGTCGACTACTCGGCGTGGACGATAATGCACCATCTCGAAGACTACGGCGGGCAACGCTATGAGACCGGCTACGCTTCCGCTATCGCGGTGTTGCTGTTCGCGGTGATGGTCGGAGCGAACGCGTTGATCAAAAAAATGCTCTCAAAGGTGGGGTCGTAAGATGTCAAAAAAACTCAGAACAAGAAAGCATAAGGTCGTCCTTAACCGTTCGGCGGGCGGCGATGCGGGCATCACGTTCCTGCTTGTGATCCTCGGTATTTTTATGGTCCTGCCTATGGTGTACGTTATTTCGCAGTCGCTGAAGCCGCTTGACGAACTGTGGATGTTCCCGCCGCGCTTTTTGGTGGAGAACCCCACTCTCAAAAACTTCAAGGATCTGTTCGTTCTTATGAACACCTCGTGGGTTCCGTTTTCGCGCTACATATTTAACACCGTTTTCGTTTCCGTGCTCGGCACCGCGGGCAACCTGCTTTTCGGTTCGCTTGCCGCATACGCTTTCGCAAAGATCGTGTTCCCCGGCGGAAAGTGGATGTTTAAGGTGATACGTATGTCGCTTATGTTCAACACCACGGTTACCGCGATAACGAACTTTATCATTATGAGCGTTTTGCATATGATAGATACGCAATGGGCGCTCATCATTCCCGCGTGGGGATCGACCCTCGGTCTGTATCTTATGAAGCAGTTTATGGAGACGAACGTTACGAACGCGGTGCTCGAGTCGGCAAGACTTGACGGCGCAAGCGAGTTCAAAACGTTTTGGGTCATTGCGATGCCTATGGTCAAACCCGCATGGCTTACGCTTATCATCTATTCGTTCCAAGGTCTGTGGAACTCGGGCTCTTCGATATATATCCATTCGGAGCAGCTCAAATCTTTCAACTACGCAATTCAGCAGATCACCGCGGGCGGTATAAAGCGCGCGGGCGCGTCCGCTGCGGCGACCGTCGTTATGATGTCGGTCCCGATCTTGGTATTCGTTATTTCGCAGTCGAACATTATCGAAACGATGGGTTCGTCGGGTATGAAAGACTAAAAGGAGGCAACAATGAAGAAAAGATTGCTCAGTGCGGCAGCTCTGGTATTCGCTCTGATGTTTGCGCTGTCCTTGCCGATTAGTGCCGCGAAGACCTATCAGACCTATACGTATTCTCAAAACGGCGACGTTCTCTATTCTCCGGACGCATATACGGCATATGCCGTTATGAATGCGAACGACTTGGGGCTTACGTCGTCTATCAAGGAGTGCACGGATATCTTTGTCGACGGGAGCGACAACGTTTATATTGCCGACCCGAACCACAAGCGAATAGTCGTGCTTGACAAGTATTTTAATTTTAAATTTGAGATCTCTTCGTTTATCAACGGCGAGGGCGTTGCCGATTCGCTTGTTGAGCCCACGGGACTTTACGTTACGGAAAAGACGGATTACAACCCTCCGTACATCTACGTTTGCGATAAGAAAAACAGCCGCATAGTCGTTTTCAATATCGACGGATCCTTCAGCAGGATCATATACCAACCCGAGCATTCGCTCCTCGGCGATGATTTCGTGTATTCTCCCGAGCAACTGGCGGTAGACGATTACGGCAAGCTTTTCGTCGTTTCCTCCGGCTCCGACGAGGGTATTATGGTAATGAACGGCGACGGAACGTTTATCCGTTTCGTCGGTGCGCAAAAGGTTACGATAACCGCGTGGGAAAAGATATGGCGCCGCTTCCAAACGGAAGAGCAGAGGGCTGCCAGCGAGCAGAAGACCGGCGGTGTCTTCAACAACATTACCATTGACGAGGACGGATTTATCTACGTTACCACGAGCGACATCGGCGACGATGACAACGGCAACGCGCAGATGAACGCCGTTACGAACAAAGACAAATCCGGCGACTACGCTCCCGTTAAAAAGATCAATATCGCGGGAGACGAGGTCCTCTCGAGAAACGGATTTTGGCCGCCGTCCGGCGAGGTCAATATGACCGTTGTCGACAAAAACGAGATGCAGAAAAAGATGCCCTCCACGATCGTCGACGTAGCCCTCGGTCCGCAGGGCACGTGGTCGATCGCGGATCAATCGAGACAGCGTATATTTACGTACGACTCGAACGGTAACCTGCTTTTCGCTTTCGGTGACAGCGGCGAGCAGCTCGGAAACCTTTCGAGCATAGCCGGCATCGCTTATATGAGCGACGGCACGCTTCTCGCTTTGGACAAAGAATCCTTTGCGATTTATAAGCGCACCGAATACGGTGACATCCTTATTCGCGCCATAACCAACCAGAACGAACGCCAGTACGACAAAGCGATAGAGGACTGGCAGGAGATACTGAAACGCAACTCCAACTTTGACGTCGCATACGTCGGACTCGGCAACGCTTATTACAGAAACGGCGGCGAGGGCGACTACGAAAAGGCGCAGGAATATTTCGAAGCGGCATACGAGACCGACGGATGGTCGAAAGCATACTCCGAACTGCGCAAGGATTGGATCGAAAAATACGTTTTGCTGATCCCGGTTATAGTCGGAGTTATCATCGTCGCGCTCGTGCTGTTCTTTAAGAAGGCGGCAAAGATAAACAAGCGTGCGGCAACCGCAGGCGGAAAGCGTACGTTCGTCGAAGAGCTTCTCTTCGGATTCCACCTGATATTCCATCCTTTTGACGGATTTTGGGATCTTAAGCACGAAAAACGCGGCTCCGTAAGGGCGGCTATCGTATACGTTATCGTTGCGATACTCACGTTCTTCTATCAGGCTGTCGGCTCGGGTTACCTCGTTAACCCGACGGGAACTTACACCACGATCTTTGCTCAGGCACTCGGCGTGCTTGTGCCGCTTGCTTTGTGGGTCGTTGCAAACTGGTGCCTTACAACGCTCTTTGAGGGCGAGGGCAGCCTTAAAGATATTTTCGTGGCGACGTCGTATTCGCTTTTGCCTTTGCCGCTGTTGATCATACCGATCACGATATATTCCAACTTCGCCACCCTCGAAGAGATCGACCTTGTAAGTTTTATCGGAACGATAGCGTTTATTTGGGTCGGAATGTTGCTGTTTGTCGGTACAATGGTCACCCACGACTATAATATGTCGAAGAACTTCTTAATGGTGCTTTCCACGCTTGTGGGAATGGCGTTCATAATGTTCCTCGTTATATTGTTCTCGACTCTCGTCGGTAAGATGGTCAACTTTGTCGTTAATATCGTTACCGAAGTGGGATATCACTGATAACGGTTAGGAGGATATGGTAAATATAATGAAAAGAATAATCGCATTGCTTCTGACTGTTGTTATGCTTGCCGGCTCGGCGAGCGTTGAGATCGCCGCCGCCCTTGACCACGTTTACGTGACCGACGCGACGACCGGCGAATCTGAAATAGACTACGAAGCAACCGTTAAACAATATTTAAAGACTCCGTTCAATACCGCCGAAGATAAGTTGGCGTCGATGGAACTTCGCGTTTCCAAAGACGGTTACGAGCTTTGGGTAGACAGTGTAACGGGCGAGGTCGCAACTCGAAATACGGAAACGGGTCAGATCCTGTTTTCGAACCCCTACGACGTAGGTTGTGACGGGCTTAAGATAACTGACGATATCAAAAAGCAGTTGCTTTCGCAGATCGTCGTTAAGTATAACGACGGAACGTCGAGTGAAGATATCGTTTGGTACAGCTTTGAGCAGGCTGCCGCACGTGGACAGATTACCGTAAAAAATATCAAAAACGGTATCCGCGTCGAATACAGCATCGGTCGCGAGCAAAGCAGAATGCTCGTGCCGAAACTTGTCGAAGCTACGAGCTTCGTAACGAACGTACTTTCCGTTTTCGCCGCGGAGATCAACAAGGTCGCCGTTGCCGACGGATATACCGAACTCGATTTCCAGAATTATAACTACTGCGGTCACGATTCGTCCAAGCGCGCTACGAGACATATGGTCGACGACAGCGGCGGGTGCGAGATGTGGCGCCTGTTCGCTCAGTTCTGCGGTTATTATGATTACAGAACTATCAACGGCGTTCTCGAGGCTGTCTCGACGCCTTTAAAAAATCGTTTGCCCGCAATAAAAGAGATGGATCTTTACGAGTTTGACACCGGCGTTAAGCAAAACGAGCAGGCAAAGGTCGAAACTCTCGTAAAGTCCTACGTTCCCACGTATTCTTTCGAGCAACTCGACGAGGATCACGCCCGTTCGCAGTACGTTGAAAAGGAAAAGGATCCCGCGCTCTTTAAGATGTCGCTCGAATATACCCTCGACGAGTGGGGGCTCAGCGTTACTATGCCCGCAAGCGGACTTCGTTTCAACGAATCGCTCTACACGCTTAAGTCGATAACTATCCTGCCCTATATGGGAGCGGGCGCAAATTACTGCCTCAATGAGAAAGAGGACAGCTTTACGGGATATAATTTCTTCCCCGACGGCTCGGGCGCTCTCTTCAGATTTGAGGATTTTGCGGATTCCAACAAGAACGAAAGCGTTACCGCTTCGATCTACGGTCAGGATTTCGCGTACAACAAGATCACGGGCTCGAGCCAAGAGACCGTAAGATACCCCGTTTTCGGATCCGTTACCAATTATTACGATTATCGCGATAAAAACGGTAATATCATCACTATGACCGAGGTTACCGATAGCGATACCGGCGAGATATTCCATAGATATTCCGCAGAGGGTCACGGAAAGGAAGAAAACCGTTATTCCCAATCTCGCGGCTACGTCGCCATTATCGAAGAGGGGGACGCGCTTGCGGAGATAACCACGCAGCACCCCAATACGCACAAATATAATTCGGTGCAGATGACGTTCAAACCGCGCCCCACTGACTCTTATAACGTGGCGAACGCCATCTCCGTTGCAACTAACGCAACGTGGACGGTCGTTTCCAACCGCAAATACGTCGGCAACTATACCATCAGATATATTCTTTTGACCGGCGAGGACCAAAAGTCCGATATCAAGCAGACCAAGTATTACGAGGCAAGCTGGGTCGGTATGGCTACGGCTTACCGCGAATATTTGCAGTCCAAGGGCAAACTCGATTCGTTGACGGAAGAAGACGTTTCGGAAAATATCCCGCTCTATATCGAGACCCTCGGCACTCTTGAAACGGTTGAGAAGTTTATGTCGATCCCCGTTAACGTTATGACGGCGCTTACGACTTTCGACGACGTCAAGACGATGTACGATGAACTTTCCGAAAGCGGAGTTTCCAACGTCAAGTTCAGGCTTACCGGTTATGCAAACGGCGGTCTGTACTCCAAGGTGCCGTATTCTTTGAAGTGGGAAAAATCCGTCGGCGGTGCGGACGGATTTAAAGAACTCCTCGAGTATTCTTCGGATAAGGATTTCGAGGTATTCCCCGAATTTGATTTCGTTTACGTCGACTCGACGACAAACACTCTCTTCGACGGCTTGACGCTCAGAAAGCATATCGTAAAATCCATAAACAACACTTATATGTCGCGCAGATATTACAGCTCGACGTATCAGGCGTATATAGGAAGATACGAACTTGCTATCTCCGCGGCTTGCTACGACAGATTTTATACCAAACTTTCGGATAAGTTGCTCGATTATTATGAGGGCACGGGCGCGGGAAAGACGATATCCGTCAGCACGCTCGGCACTGATCTGAACTCGGATTTCGACGAGGACGATCCTTACAACCGCGAAGACTCCAAAGCGCTTACCGCAAAGCTCCTTGCCAAGATATCCGAGCAGTTCGATTCCGTAATGTCCGACGGAGCGAACGCATATACGTGGAACTACCTCGATTATATACTGAACGTGCCGCTCGATTCGAGCTTGTACAACATTTCCGCGGCTTCCGTTCCGTTTATCGGCGTTGTGTTGCACGGCAGCGTTCAATTCGCGTCGAGCCCGCTCAATATGGAGGGCAACATTGCGTACAGCTTGCTTAAGGCGATAGAGAACGGCTCGAGCATCAACTTCCTGCTTTGCTACCGCAATTATTCGAAACTTAAAGAGGACTCCGTATACAGCGAATATTATTCCGTTCGTTACGACATTTTGAAGTCCGACATCGTTAAGTACTATACGCTCCTCAACGACTTGACAAAGGATCTCCAACTTTCCAAGATCGTAGGTCACGATTTCCTGACCGGCGAGAGAATCCCCGACGCCGACGAGGCGGAAGCGGATAAGATCGCACAGGAAAAAGCGGACGCCGAAAAGGCTCTTGCCGACGCGGAAGCGGCTGCGAAGAAACTTGCGTCCCAGATTATCGAGGGCAGACTGAACGGTGCCTCCGACGCGCAGACCGCAATAAAGAACATCGATCTTTATCAAGATCAGATCGTTGAAAATCTTGCGGATATCGCGGAATTGTTCGAGGCTTACAAAACGGTATACGCCGCTTACGTCGCAATGAAAGAGGCTATGCCCGACGGTGAGTTTATCAAGAGCGAAGAGGTTACCGAGGATATCGTTTTGACGGAGGCGCAAAAAGCTCTCGTCGAAAAAGAGACGGAGGGATCCGAGGCACTTGCGGCTCTCGAACAAAAGATCAATCGTACCTTTACCATAGCGAACAACTTCCACGCAACGGAAGCCGTCAGGGCGTACAAAACGCGCGACAATATCATCGCCGCATACAAACATTACACCGAAAATGCGGACAAATATTCGTCGAGGCTCGTTGACGCCGTGACCGAACTTTACGAAACGTACGTCGCTCCCCTGAACGAGGTTATAGCGAAGTATGACGCCGAGTACAAGATGATCAACGAGGCTCTCGAGCCCGTTATCGAAGCGATAGGCACCCTGTCCAAGGAACTTATCGATCCCGTTAAGGAAGTATACGGCGAAGAAGAGGAAGAAGAGACCGTTAGCAAATACTACGACAACACCGGCAAGATCGTTTGCGTTAAGTACGAGAACGGCGTAACCTTTATCCTCAACTTTAACTATTACGATATTACCACGAACTTTAACGGCGTCGATTACAAGATCGAAAGCTATGGCGGCGTGCGCATCAACGCCGACGGCTCTACCGTTCAATTTTCGGCTAAGATCTAAAGGAGGTGCATTAAATGACTAACGATTTGCAGTTGAAAAACGCTGCGGGCTTAAAAGCGAAAAAAGCCCCCAAAAGGCGAAAAAGTGCATCTCTTGACAGAAAAAGATCCCGTGCCGGCTGGTTTTTTACCCTGCCTTTCATCCTCGGATTTTTGCTCATCTATCTGCCGATAATCATCGATTCGCTCAAATACAGTTTTTGCTACACCGAATACGTAACCGGTTACGGATACAAGTTTACGTCGGTCGGATTTAACAACTATATTTACGCGTTTACCGGCGCGAACAGCACCTTTGCGCAGGTGCTCGTTACGGGGCTTAAGGAAATGGTCTTTAACATTCCCGCGATCATTCTTTTCTCGCTATTTATGGCGGTGCTGCTCAATCAAAAAATGGTTGGGCGCGCTGCCTTCCGCGCGATCTTCTTTATTCCCGTTATTATGTCCACCGGTATACTGGAAACGGTAAGCACCACGCTTCAGCAGAGTATGGAGGGGTCGATAAACGACGGCTCCGGCGGCAGCGCAAGCGAGCAGATCGTTTCGGCGATGGACTTGGCTGCACTGTTTGAGAATATGAAGGTCGGTACCGGGCTTGTCGAGGTAGTTGCGCAAATCATAAACAATATTTACGATATCGTTAACCACGCGGGCGTTCAGATGCTGATATTCTTGGCGGGATTGCAGTCCATCTCCCCCGCGATATACGAGTCTTGTCAGATCGACGGTGCGACCGGTTGGGAAACGTTTTGGAAGATAACTTTCCCGATGATAAGCCCGATGATCCTCGTCAACGCCGTATATACCGTTATCGACGAGTTTACCTCAAGCTCGAATACGGTAATGGCTTACGTTAACAACGTGGCAGACAGCAAGACGCCGTTTGAGATTAACGGAGTTAAACTCAGTTCCGACGGGCTTGCTTCGGCAATGTCGTGGCTTTACTTTTTGATAGTTATCCTGATAATCGCGGCAGTTGCGGGTATTTGTTCCGCGTTCGTGTTCTATCAGCGCAGAGATCGATGAAAGGAGATGCGAATATGAACAGTTCACCCGTTATCAAAAAAGACAGCAAAAAGAAGATACGCGTTGAGTTTGAGCGCACTCCTCTCAAGGAAAGGCTTAAAGCGAAATTTGTAAACGCCGCGTTTCTCGCAAACGTGATTTGGTACGTCTTCAGATTCGTTCTTTTGCTCGGTATCGCATATATAGTATTGTTCCCGTTCTACAGCAAGATCGCAGGCTCGTTTATGGCGGCTGAGGATTTTGCCGACGCGACGGTAATGCTTATACCGAAGAATTTTTCCGTTGACATATATAAATACGTCTTGCTCGAAAATCACTATTTCGAAGCGTTCGGAAACACGCTTTTGCTATCCGTATCCACGGCGCTTATACAAACTTTCATTTGTGCGCTCATTGCCTACGGTCTTGCGAAATTCAGGTTTAAAGGCTCTACTGCGGTGTTCTTCGGCGTTATCCTTTCGATGATAATTCCGCACGCAACACTGCGCCAATCGATGTTTTCGACTTTCAGAGATTTCGATATTCTCGGTATAGTCAAGCTCATAAGGGGCGACGATTTTAATCTGCTCTATACGTATTGGCCGCTGATAATCCTCTCTGTCACGGGTCTGGCGTTTAAAAACGGTCTTTACATCTTTATGTTGCGTCAGTTCTTTAAGGGCGTTCCCGACGAGCTTGAGGAGTCGGCTTACATCGACGGGTCCGGCGTTTTCCGTACCTTTATCCAGATCATTCTTCCTTTGTCGGTGCCTATGCTCATAACGGTATTCCTGTTTGCTTTCTCTTGGCAGTGGACGGATAACTTCTATATCAAGAATTTCGTTACTATGCCGGGCGGACTCGAGGATTCGCAGATATGGCTGATGTCCAATATCTACAACCTCATTCCGAGAACGCTTACCGCTATGTACGGCGACGGCAAGCACGACGCGATATGGCAGTTCTACAAGCCCGCGATACAAAACACGACGGCACTGCTTATTATGTTGCCGCTGATAGTTATGTATCTGTTCTGCCAAAAGTTCTTGGTGCAGGGTATAGAGCGCTCCGGTATTACCGGCTAAGTATCGCGCGCGGTCTCTTTGGCTCTGTTGCGGATCACCGAGGGACTGTCGATACGGAAAAACACGGGGAACGCTTCGGCGTTCCCCGTGTTTTTTACTTTCGGCGATGGTACGTTGCTTGCCCGAGAAGAACGTGCGTCGCGCGACGCTCGGATATTAGCGCCGAAAATATACGGCGAGCGTTGTGCTTTCGGCATATTATGCCGTTTTTTTCGCAGCGCGGTGCTTGACGTAGAGAAGTGCCGTAAATTTATACGCAAAAATTAAAATTTCTATTGCAATTGACTTTAGGTAATAGTATAATGTTCGGTAATCGGACAGCGTTCCGACGTAGCGCACACGCAAGATAGGCAAGGCGCTGTGCGGCGATTCCACACAAGATCAAGGAGAAATTTATATGAAAAAGAGAATTTTGTCATTTCTTCTTTTGGCGGCTATGATATGCTTCGGCATAGCGCCGGCGGCTGCCTTTGCGAAAGAGACGCATACGAGCGTGTGGGACGGAAACTCCGCAGCCGAGTCGTATCAAAGCGGCGACGGTAGCGCGGCGGCACCGTATGAGATTGCAACGGCGGAGCAATTCGCGTACTTTGCCAAGCAGATCGCAAACGGAAAGGGCACGGACGCGTCGTACGTTCTCGCTGCCGATCTCGATATGACGGCGACAAGTTGGACGCCTATCGGTATGGACATTTATAGCAATTACGCTATGGGGAACTATTTTCAGGGAAAATTCGACGGGCAAGGGCATAGCGTTAAATATAAGATTTCCGATCTGGAAAGCACCGAAACGTATTCGGCGATCGGTTTGTTCGGCTACGCGGCAGGCGAGATAAAGGACTTGATCGTAGAGGGAACGATTTCCGATCTCCCGTCGCTTGTTTGCGTATCTGTCGGCGGTATTGCGGGATTGTTTGATGGGGATATTGTAAACTGTGTTTCAAAAGTTGATTTTACGTTGACCGACGGTAAAACGAATCAATGTCGTTTCGGCGGAATAACGGGAGAACATCTATCGGGAACGATAGAGAATTCGCTTTATTCCGGTGAGATAAATCTGACTTTTTCTGAGTGCTACGCTGATCTGTACGTCGGCGGTATCGCGGGATCCGTCTACGGCGGAAAGATATATGCTTGCAAAAACAAAGGCAATATCGCCCTTGCGAATACGGAATCCAATAAGATCAACAACGGAAACGCTGGCGGTATCGTAGGTATTGCTATTACGGGTTACAAAGCCTTTACTTCCGAGATACAAGATTGCTATAACGAGGGCGCTGTTTCGGCGCAAAGCTTTGCCGGCGGAATTGCGGCAAAAGCCCATGCCATTTTTTCTGAGACGCACAACGTCGACGTCTGTGTTAAAATAAGCAATTGCTATTCGTCCGCTTCGGTAGTCGCGGGGCTACCCGATTCCGGGTGCGCCATTTGTCCCGACGTAGAGACGTTTAATTATGCGGACAACGACGCAAGCGCAACGGCTATCGTCGAAAATTGCTACTACACGGTAGGAGAGGACGAGAACGCAACCGAAGTGCCCGACGTAACGGAAATTTACGCAAAACTTTGCGCCGCCTCCGTCGACGGACTTTGGATAAAAGACGCAAAAGGTACGCCACGTCTTTTTTGGAAACTGAAGGCGGCTGCGACTCCGACGGCGACCTTTAGTGCGACGGGCGATAGCTGCGGTGTTCTCGGCGGTGTCGACGCTTCTGTAAAATACAGTACCGACGGAGGCAATACGTGGTTTGACGTTAGCGATACATCCGTTGAGATAACGGGCGTATCCGCCGATAACGACGTAAAAGTTTATCGCGTCGGCGATATGCTGACCACTTCGGATTCCGAGGTGCAGACCATTGATATAACAAAGGCTCAAAAGCCGACCGTCGCCAAGAGCGACTGCACGACTCTCGCGCAAAACGACGGCAGTATTACGGGACTCGATAACACAATGGAGTACAGAGCCGAAGACGATGCAACGTGGACGAGTGTTAGCGGCGAGAGCGTTACGGGGCTTGCCGTCGGAAAATATTACGTGCGTGTGAAAGCGCAGGGGAATGCGTTGGCATCCGAGTGTGCACAGATAGTTATCGAAAAGCACGTTTGTGCCGCGGGTGCCGACGATTGGCACTATGATTCGACAGAGCACTGGAACGCCTGCGACTGCGGAGAAAAGCAAAACAAAGCCGAACATACCTTTAAATGGATAACGGATAAATACGCGACCGCCGACGAAAGCGGTTGGCACCACGAGGAGTGTTCCGTGTGCGGATATGCGAAAGCGGGTGTGGAGATACCGAAGCTAAACGACGGAAATAATCCTTCGACCGGGGATGACGGTGACGTTTTGCTGTATTTGGCGCTTATATTGTTGTCGAGCGGTGCGGCTGTCGTTGCCGTCGGCGAGAGAAAGAAAAAATATTCGAAAAAATAAAATTTCGTGATCAAAAACTTCGTTTTACTTGTTTGTTAACGGCAAACGGCATAAAAGCTAAAGCGGTGCGAGCTGTTTTGACGGCTCGCACCGCTCGGGTTTTTTTATTCGAAACGTACAACGGCTGCCGAGCGGCTTTTCGCAGTCGGAGCGTTGCGAAAACTTGTCGGTGTCGCCCCCGCCAATGTAAACGTACGTATGCAAAAAGCACGAGACTTGCGTGGCAAGGCTCGTGCTTTTTGGTTTGCATTGCGGGAAAGTTTGACGTTATCGCTACGCCGCCGGTTTTCGTTGCAAATACGCTTGCGTGAGGCGACGGCGGATCTTTCGCAGCCCTGGCGAGTGCGCGGCTGCTTGCTTGTAGCGTGGGGCTTGCAACGTTTTGAGCAGACGCCGTTTTAGTCGGATGCCTGTGGCGGAAGACACAAAACTCCGAGCCGTGCCGGTCTGAGATAACGAAAATTCGCCCTCATCCGACGCGTTTGGCGTTATTTCTTTTTCAGTCTTCCGAGAACTTTGCCCGCACAGGAAACGTTTTCGAAATCCTTAAGCATTATTCGACCGTATTCGGGATTCAGCGAAATCAGGCAGTCACCGCCGTAAATCTTAAAATAGCCGCAACCGTCAAGCACGTAAACGCAGGGCTCGCCGACCTCGACCGCATCCGCGCTTTGAACGAGCAATACGTCGCCGCTGTGGTATTTCGGCTCCATACTGTTGCCGCTTATACGCAGGGCGAAATCTGCCTTTTCGGTGGCGGCGGTGTCGGAAACGGCAAGCGTTTCCGCGGTGGTGCCGTCAAGATATTCCCCGATGCCCGCAGAGACCGGCAAGTCGTAAAGAGGTATCCGCCTTTTTTGTTTTCTTGCGGCGTCGCAGGCGGCATAGCGGCGAGCGGCGGGAGCGGATATTACGGCGTCGCGCATTATGGACGGCGCGGCTTTTGCGGGGGCGAGCTCGCGCTCGAGTTCTTTGGCAACGACGGTTTTGACAAGATCGCGACTGTGCTCGTCGAGCCGCCTGAAATTTTCTATCAGGCGAATTTCCGTTGCGTCAAGCGTAAAGTTGTTCGCATTTTCGGGCGTGCCGCTGACGATATAGTCCACGTTGCAGTCGAGAGCTTCGCATATGGCGACAACGTTCGAGAGCTTGACGGAGTCGTTCAGCCCCGCGAGGATCTTGGAAAGAGTGCCGAGCGGGATTCCGCTCGCTTTTGCGAGTTCGTCGTTGGTCATCCGTTTTTCGGCTTTGAGTTTTTTTATTCTTTCTATATAATCAAGTTCCATTTTCGGTTGCGACCGCTTGCGCGGCTTCCTTTCCGTAGTGGCGCGGGCGCGCCCGTGCTTGTGTATCAATTATACCACCCCGATTCCGATTTGTAAATAACTTTTTGAAAAAATTCCGAAAAAGGAACAAAAAGTGTTGACAAAACGGAAAAAGTGTCTTATAATATGATAAACGAAATCCTAAAACGAAAAAACGAGGTAACGGCTGTGAACAAGTGCTTTGACGATAAAACGATATATTCCGAAATTTACCATCCCGCGGATGAGCGCGAAAAAAATCGCGACGGCGGTTTGATCGATGCGATAACGCTTTTGATCGGTGCGGTATTTCGCCTTTTCGGCAGGCGCGGCGTGCGCAGAGCTATCCGTATATCCGTTGCCGTCGGTGCTGCCGTTGCGTTTTATTTCTTTGCCGCCGCTGTCAAGGCGCGGGTACTCGGATTTGCGGATACCGCCGTTTTCGGTGGCGCGATAGTCGCCGCTTGCGTTGCCGTTTTCGGCGTTAAATGCACGAAATAATACGTCGTTTGAGAAAAGCGAAAAAAATATCCCGCCGTGAAAGCGTTGAGGCTTTCACGGCGGGATATTTTTCGTTTTACGATCTTACGATCTTTGATTTTCCGTTCCAGATCACTTCGATCTCGACGGGTTTGTCGGAGACGAGCTTGATAACGGGCTCTTCGTCCGCGGAAGCTCTCGCCTCGCAGATAAGGTCGAGCGTTGCGTCGCCGAGGGGGTATTGCTTGATGCCGTGCCGCTCGGTGAGGTTGACGTGCCAAGTTATCTTTTTCGCTTGAGCGTCGGGCTTGATTCCGAATACGTATTCGAAGAGAATACTGATAGGTGCAAGACCCGTCCAGCCGACGAAATCTCCGTGGGCGGAGCCGTAGGACTCGAGCTCGGGCGAATAGTTTTCGTAAACGGTGTTCGTTTTGTTAAACACTTTCGTAACTACGTTAACGTACGACGTTGCTATGTCGAAAGCCAGATCGTCGTATCCGTGCTGCGAGAGAGCGCAGAGGATCATATAGTTCGTAGGTGCCCATACCGCTCCGCGCCAATACATACCGTCGGTGGGGCGGTACAGCGGGTGGTCTTTCGACAGCGTCGGAACGCGGTTGGGCGTTTTGAATTCGTTTTCGTTGTCGAGATGGGCGACAAGACCGTCGATACGTTCCGAGGGAACGAGGTCTGCGAGCAGGGGCCAATACGAAGCCGCGGTCTTTACTCCGCTGAGGGAGCCGTCGCGGCGGCGGTCATAGTAGAATTGATCCTTTTCGCTCCACATCGTGTTATTAACGGTGTCGTACATAAGTTTCATCTCGTCGCGGAGCCAATCAACCTCGTTTTCTCTGCCGAGAACCTCTGCCATTTGGATAAGTATCTTGGCGCTGAGGTACTGCTGGGCGCAGGCGTCGACCCAGCTCATAAATCCGTGATGGAGAATGGGGTTGTATTGCGGGTCGGGGCGGGGCGAGTCGTCCATACCGCTGCCGAGTCCCGTCGTCCAGTAGCTCCCGTCGGGCCAAGAACGGTGGAGCTGCAGCCAACGGTGGTATGCGCAAAGGGGATCGAAAACCCTGCCGAGGCGCTCTTTGTCGGCGGTGGAAAGGAAGTATTCCCACTCAGCCCAAGGGAGCACGTTCGGTCCCGTGGAGCCGGGGTCGTCGCGAGTAAATTGCTCGCCGGGCTGCTTTTCGCAGATCTCACGGCAGATAAAACCGTCCCTGTGCTGGTGCGAGTAAAGGTTGTCGAGCGTACGCTGAAAATCGAAGATACGGCTTGCGTATTTACCGAACATTACTATAAAGGAAGAATCCCACATAAAAAGATAGCCGTTGAAAGCCGTATCTATAAAGTTGGATACGAATCCGGCTTCTTTGTTGGGTTTGCGCAGGTTGCCGAAAGCGATCTGCCAAGTTCTGTAATAGCAATTTACGGCGTCGTCGTGCCCATCCCAAACGGGAACGGCGAGCTTGTCCTTTATATCTTCGTATTTGGGCAGTTCTTCATCCTGCACGGGTTGATTGATAAAAGTGTTGTTTTTGACGTAAGGATCGTCGTTGTAAAACAGATTGTCGTTGACCAAAAAATGTTTTGCCATATTTCCTCCTTGGAATCAAGCCGATTGTTGATTTGATTTTATCACACGCGACCGCATATGTCAATGCTTTTTTCGCTTTGCACACGGGAAAACCGGCAGGTGCCGTGCGCTTTTGCGCCGGCGTCGGGTAAGACTTTGCGTTTGGGGCGCGGCGCACGTTTGCGTTGTGGAGAGGGGCGATATTTCGCGAAAAAGACAAAATAACGGATATTTTTTGCCAAAGCCTCTTGACAAGCGCAAAACACGATGATATAATAATAGACTGAATTATAATCGCTTAATATGCCAAAAAGGCGGTCGAGATACGGGCGAAAAAAGGCGAACGGCATCGAAAAAAGCGCGTTTCGTCTTGCTTGCCCGTGCCGCGGGCGCTTGCCGCTTTGGCAGTTGTGCGGAGCAAAAATATTTGAATGGAGTGATTGAATCTATGGTCAACGTTACAGACCAGATGCTCGGTAAGAATCTGCGCAAGAGTTTTTCGAAAACTCGTACGACACTCGAAATCCCGAACCTGATCGAGATCCAGACCAAGTCCTTCAAATGGTTCCTTGACGAGGGGCTTGCCGAAGTTCTTCGTGACGTTTCGCCCATCGTGGATTATTCGGGCAACATTTCTATCGAATTCGTTTCGTATTCGATAGATTCGAAGCCGAAATATCCCGTGGAGGAATGCAAGGAGAGGGACGTTAATTATGCGGCTCCCCTGAAGGTGAACGTCCGTTTGACGAACAAACTGACCGGCGAGGTCAAGCAGACGGATATCTATATGGGTGATTTCCCGCTTATGACGGAAAACGGCACGTTCGTTATCAACGGCGCGGAGAGAGTTATCGTTTCGCAGATCATTCGTTCCCCCGGAATGTATTATTCCTCGGAGATCGACAAAACGGGAAAGAAGAACTTTGCCGCGACCGTCATTCCTTACCGCGGAGCATGGCTCGAGTACGAAATAGGCAGCGATAACGTTATTTACGTTCGTATAGACAAAAATCGCAAACTCCCTTTGACTATGTTCATTCGCGCCCTCGGTCTGTCCGTTGACGCGGAGACCGGTGAGATAAAAGCCGAGATCGATTCGGTCGACGACATAATCGCTACGTTCGGCGACGACGTACGCCTTCGCGCAACGCTGGAAAAAGACGAATCCGAGTCTGCGGCGGCTGGCAGAGTCGGCGGCGCTTCGATAGAATCGCTCCGCGAGATATACCGCAAGCTGCGTCCGGGCGAGCCCGTTCAGATAGACGCCGCGATCACGCTCGTAAACAACTATTTCTTCGACCCCAAAAGGTACGATATCCAGCCCGTCGGACGCTATAAGTTCGACAAAAAGCTCGCGATACACTCGAGAATCGCGTCGCGCAGGCTCACTCGCGACGTCGTAAGCCCGATAACGGGCGAAGTCCTTTTCGAGGCGGGTCACGTTCTTACCTCGGCGGAGGCGCACGCGGTCGAGGATGCGGCTGTAAACGAGGTTTTCGTTGCGCTCGACAACGGCGACGAGATCAAAGTGTTCTCCAACAATACCTGCTGGCCCGAAAAGATCCTCGGCGACGACCTTTCGGATTGCGGAGTGCGCGAAAAGGTACGCACCCCGGTTCTCCTTGAGATAATGGAAGCTTGCGGCGGCGACGTCGACGCCGTCAAGGCTGCGGCGCGCGAAAGAATGGCGGAGCTTTGCCCCAAGCATATCACGCGCGACGATATCTTCGCTTCCATTAACTATATGCTTAATCTTGCGAACGATATCGGAACCGTCGACGACATAGACCACCTCGGCAATCGCCGTATAAGGTCTGTCGGCGAGCAGCTGCAAAACCAGCTGCGCATCGGCTTCTCGAGAATGGAAAAGATTATTCGCGAGAGAATGACGACCCAGGACAGCGAAAAATTGACGCCCCAAGCGCTTATAAACATTCGCCCCGTTGCGACCGTTATTCGCGAGTTCTTCGGTTCGTCCCAGCTTTCGCAGTTTATGGACCAATCCAATCCTTTGGCGGAACTGACGCACAAACGCCGCCTTTCCGCGCTCGGTCCCGGCGGTCTTTCGCGTGACCGCGCGTCGTTCGACGTTCGTGACGTTCACTATACGCACTACGGACGTATGTGCCCGATAGAAACGCCCGAAGGTCCGAACATCGGTCTTATATCCTATCTCGCAACGTATGCGAAGATCAGCGATTACGGCTTTATCGAGGCACCCTATCGTCGCGTTGACAAGGAGACCCATCGCGTTACCGACGAGATCGTGTATATGACCGCCGACGTTGAGGACAAATACATCATCGCGCAGGCAAACGAAGCGCTCGACGACGAGGGGCATTTCATCAATGCCAAGGTCACCGCGCGCGACAAAAACGAGTTTATCGAGATCGAAACCGATAAGATAGACTTTATGGACGTTTCGCCGAAGATGGTCGTTTCCGCCGCAACGGCGATGATCCCTTTCCTTGAGAACGACGACAACTCACGTGCGCTTATGGGATCCAACATGCAAAAGCAGGCGGTGCCGCTTATGGTAACGGATTCCCCCATAGTCGGAACCGGTATGGAATATAAGGTCGCTCGCGACTCCGGCGTCGTGGTTCTCGCAAAGAACGCGGGCGTCGTCGAACACGTCGAGACCTCCAAGATCATCGTCCGAGCGGACGACGGTCGCCACGACGTTTACGAACTTATCAAGTTTAAGAGAACCAACCAAGGTACTTGCTGCAACCAGCGCCCGATCGTCAAATACGGCGAGCGCGTTGAGGCGGGGCAGATAATAGCTGACGGACAGGCGACGTCGCAGGGCGAGATCGCACTCGGAAAGAACGCGCTTATCGGCTTTATGACTTGGGAAGGTTATAACTACGAGGACGCCGTTCTTTTGAACGAGAATCTCGTTCGCAACGACGTTTATACCTCGTTGCATATAGAAGTATATACCCACGAAGCACGCGACACGAAGCTCGGAAGCGAGGAGATAACCCGCGAGATCCAGAACGTCGGCGAGGACGCGTTGCGTAACCTCGACGCAAACGGTATCGTTAAAAAGGGTACGGAAGTGCACGCGGGAGATATCCTTGTCGGTAAGATCACGCCCAAGGGCGAGACCGATCTGACCGCCGAGGAAAGACTGCTTCGCGCGATCTTCGGCGAAAAGACGAGAGAGACGAGGGACACCTCGCTCAGATTGCCTCACGGCGAATCCGGTATCGTCGTTGACGTTCGCGTATTCTCTCACGAACAGGGTGACGAGATCCCCACGGGTGTAAACAAAGTCGTACACGTATATATCGCGCAAAAGCGCAAGATATCCGTCGGCGACAAGATGGCGGGTCGCCACGGTAACAAAGGTGTCGTTTCCCGCATATTGCCCCCCGAGGATATGCCGTTCCTGCCGGACGGTACTCCGCTCGACATCGTGCTTAACCCGCTGGGCGTTCCTTCGCGTATGAACATCGGTCAGGTG
>CAZOFD010000003.1:0-51762 GCA_964579135.1 uncultured Ruminococcus sp.
ATACAATTTATCGGAATGCCGATTTCTATTCTTAATATAGAATGCAAGTGGAAATGACTTGTTATTGTAAAAGTTAACATAAAATGAAAAGCACAATGATATTTTCAAAAAGATATAAGCAATTGCTCCGTGATAATAGTGGTAATTATGTTTCCGACTTCATCGGTAATTGGGATTTTTGTACGGGCAAAAGGCTTGTTTCTATTTTAAAATCATTTAATGAGCCGCTGATACTAAAAATAAGCAGATATACAAAAGAAACTGTAACTACAGATGCGTTTACATATGCACTCACACTCCTAAACAAGAATTGTGAGTGTTCAATATTCGATACATATTGGCGCAGTCGAATAGAGGAACAACTTGTATATAATTGCAATGCAAATCTTTTTGATACTATAGAAATACAATACGAAATCTTATCCGCAAAAGGGAAGCGTGACTTCCAGAAAGAGTTAAACTCTTTCTTTTCAGATAACAATCTTCCTTGGCTTCTTTCGAACGGTAAAATTGTTAAAATAGATGCTAAACAGTTTGAATTAGATATAAAACGAAAAACGCTGGAACAAATGAAAGAGTTGTCGGATAGCGATTCCAAATTCAGTTCAGCATTCAATGAATTGCAAAAAGCAGTTGAATTTTATAAAAAAGAAGATTATTCAGAAGCGATTACCAACGCTTGCAAGTGCTATGAAAGCGTAATGAAAGTTATACTTAATGTTAATAAAGGCAGACCTAATGATATGTTAGAAAAAATCAAAGAAAAATTGGATTTGCCGCAAACCATCAATCCAAGCGGAATGAAGGACAATGTACTTATGAGTTTGCCATATATCAGAAATAATGCAACTTCGCACGGCGCAGGAATCAATCAAGTTATTATAAGTAAAGAACTTGCTAATTTGGGAATAAATCTTGCATCATCGTTGTGCACCTATTTGATCGAATCGAATTTATTGTTTTTGCTCGAATCGGAGTAAAAACAGTTAGCTCAGGATTAGTTTTCCTTTCTTGAGCCTTGGTTTATATATTAAAAGGGATAAGTTCTCAAAAACTGTTCAAAAGATTCGTGTTTGGTTATATAATATTTACATAGATATATTCGGATACTTAAAATGAATTTTTTGTTATTTGGAAGTACAAAGGAATATGGCGTGTGTTTTGTACTCGCTCTTTCTCTTGTATGGGGATAGCTAATATCCGCCCGAGACAGCGGCGGGCAAGATAGTGTATGCAGATTGGCAATGTTTCGCGAAATATGTAAATTTTTAAATTCATTCTTTAAATATAAAAAGCCGAGGAAACGTGAACTCCTCGGCTTTTTATCGTAACGGGTATAGGTTGGTAATTTCTTTTATTTTTTATCGGATAACCCGATGAAATAATCGGCACTGACCTTATAAAATTTGCACAGCGTTATCAGATCGTCGATTTTCATCTCTGCGCGACCGTCTTCGATGTGGCTGTAGCCCTGTTGCGATTTATTAATCAGCGCCCCGACTTCTTTTTGCGTCAGGTCGCTGTCTTCACGTAGATTTCTCATTCGGATCCTGTAGTTCATTTTATTGTTCCTTGTACTTTGTGTGTAAAAAGTTTAGCACACTCACAATGGTTTTGTCGAACTTTATCAAATCATTTTAAGGAGGAACTTTTTATGAGATTTTGCCAAAAATGCGGAAGAGAACTTATGGATGACGCCGTTGTTTGCGTCGGATGCGGATGCAGCATCCCCAATGATGACGAGTGCTCGCGTGACGGAAACGACGGACTTGCAATTGCAAGCAAGATATTTTTGATTTTGGGCTGCATAGCACAGGGCGTATTGCTTCTTCCTCTCGCATGGTGTTTGCCGATCACTATCTCGATCTTCGGGAGAATGAAGCGCGGCGAACCTGTCGGCACGGGGCTGAAGGTGTGCGCAATGCTGTTTGTCAACCTCATCGGCGGTATCCTTTTGCTTTGTCGCGCGGATTAAATTTTTAGTTGCAAAAATCGATCGGGGAAATAACAGAATTATGTTGTTCCCCTAAGTTGCCGAAATTTTGGTCGAGGAATAAACAATGAAGAAAATCGTTTTACCTTTTATTGTCGTTTTGATATTATCGCTTAGCGGTTGCTCGTTATTTCCCGGATACGTTGACAACGCCGCCGACGTAGAAACTTTAACGGGGTGGTCATTCCAAGGCAATACGGAAACGAATGACTACAGTTTGTTTTTCGGCTTATTAAACTCTAAGGAAAAATATGTTTCCGCGGAGGTTGACGTGGATATTCGCATAGTAAACGATGCCGGTGAGGAGGTTTACCGAGCGACTGAGTCCGTATCCGAAGAAGATTTTGGCGATTACGAAAGCGAGTCTGCCGGCGAACGGTATTTGGCTAACGTGCGGATACCGGCATCGGAAATAAAAAGCGGGAAATCAAACAACGGCACGGTTTATTTGACGGTATATAAAGACGAGGTACTTCGGTTCGACGAAGTAAATTGCACGGCGTTTTATTGTTTGCCCGTTGCCGACGTGCAACTGTACGTGGACGAATTACCTTTTGAAATCACCGTCAACGGGTATGACGAAAGTACCGAATCGATTATAAAAATAACCGACGTTTCGTATGTGTTTGAAAAGGGATACAGCCCTAAACTGAAAATATCTTTTGCCGGGGGAGAAAATTTACGGCAATAACTCGGTATATTCGGCGTATGATATTATCTCGTATAAACTTTATGACAGCGAGGGGTATCTCGTCGATTACGGAAACGTATTTTTAAGTTCGCTTTCTCAAGGAGATAAGTTTAAAGACGATTCTATTGTTGTCTACGACGTAACACCCGGAGAAAATTATACGGTGCGTTTTTTCGATTCGGGACGATGATTTTGACAAACAGTCGCTTGTCAACGTATTAAAATGGTGTTACAATCAAATATCAAGATATAAACACAAACGGCTTCGGTCGGATTTTGGAGGTAATGTAATGGCTACGTACGAGGAAATGAAAAATATATCCCGAGATTTTTATAAAAAGCTCGAGGTTGAAATCAATGATGAAGATATCGCGTTTGCCGTGACGTCGTTGACTATGCCGCAGTATGCGAAAGAAAAAATGATAAATGTGATATGGGGCTAAAGGACTGCGGTGCGTTGGCAACGGTCGGAGACAGCGTTTGCGGTGCGTTTTTGATGCTGAATAAATTCAATAGCGAAAAAACGAAATCCGATATGACCAAGGAGAAAGTCGTTCTCAAAAATCGCAACCTGATTTCGATTTCAAAATCACTTTTTAAAGACTCGGGTTTGCCGTTTGCTAAAAACAATGATTTGCTTAATTCCGATGAAACATCCGCACCCGAGCCCAAATTGAATAAAAAGGGCTACGCAACCGCTTTTGAGGCAGTTGTGGGATTTCTCGCTTTGCTTGATAAAAAGTATGGCTCGAATCACGCGTACAGGATCTTTAATCGATTCTTGATGCAGTGAAAGAATAACGCGTCCGCGATAGCGGGTACGGACACGGCACGGTCGTTCGATCGTGCCGTGCTTTTTGTTGACGGCGAGCTTTTTATGCGACGAGGGGAGCGCGGCGCCGCAAGCGAACGGCGACGTGCGCGAAATAACAACGTGACGACGAATCGATCGGTTGGAGCTTAAAACGCTTGATATTGCTTTGCAAATGTATTATAATATAAGCAACGCTTTATACTTGCGGAGGCTTTTATGAATTACGTGGAATCGGTTTTCGGCTCTGTGGCTCATTCCTTGGAATTGACGCTGCGCCGAGCTAAAGAGAACGGCGAAAGGCATATTTCGATGCCGAAAGGCACTTACCATATTTATGCGAGCGAGGTTGCCGCGCCCGCCGTTTGCGTGTCTAACCACGGAGACAACGGATTTAAACCCGCGGCACTGTTTATCGACGAGATGAACGATCTGACCTTTGACGGCGGCGGAAGCAAATTTATACTTCACGGATGTATGGATTTTGCGATAATTCGTAATTCGAAGAACGTAACTATCAAAAATCTCACGGTTACTTGCGCCGACACCTGCAATTTCCAAGGTCGGGTTATCGGCTGCGAAAACGGAAACGTGCGCATAAAACTGTGCGACCACCCGAATTTTACGTTTTACGGCGGAAAGTTGTTCGAATGGGTCGGCAGTTATCTTTTGCTGTTGACTCGCGCCCTCGACTACGTTACGGATACCAAAGAGCTGCGACGCGGCAGCGGAGACACGCCGTTCGGTTGCCCTATCAACGATATCAAAAAGAGTCTTGACGGCGACGTGCTGACCCTTTACGACGTGCCGAGCGCTCCGCCCGTCGGCGATACCGTAGTCTTTTGTATGTCCAAAAGGATAAACCAAGCCTTTCTCGGTATCGGATCCGATAATATAATTTTCGAGGATATTACGGTAAACACCTGCTGGGGTATGGCGTTTATAATGCAAAAGTGTCGCGACGTTACGGTGCGTCGTTGCCGAGTCGTTCCCGAAGACGGAAGATTTTGGTCCGCCGGGCAGGACGCAACGCACTTCGTCAATTGCCGCGGCACCGTTACGGTTAGGAATTGCGAGTTCTTCAATCAACTTGACGACGCTGTCAACATCCACGGTATATACACGGTGCTTGAGAAGGTGCGCGGCAACGAGATACTGGTAAAATACTCGCATAACCAAACTCGAGGCATAGATATATACGGTGTGGGCGACAAGATCCGAATATTGGAGCGCGAAAGCCAACGCCCCGTGGCTTCCGCAACGGTCGCGGCGGTCGACGTTATAAGCCAAAAATATACCGCGCTCAAGCTTACCGATCTTGTGAGCGACGTAGACCTCGTCGAAGAAGAAATGATAGTCGAAAATATCTCCGACGACGCGGGGGCGATAATTTCGGGCAACAGATTCGGCAACAATCGTGCCCGCGGTATGCTTATCGCCGCAAGAGGCAGGGTGGAGATAACGGGCAACGTTTTCCACAGCGGAGGCGCCGCGATACAGTTCGAATCCGATCCGATGTTTTGGCTTGAAAGCGGCGGCGTGACCGACGTGGTGATACGCGACAACCTGTTTGACGATTGTCGCCACGGCACGTGGGGCAGAGCCGTTATAGACATAGGCAAGCGAAGAAAAACTCTCGACGATTTTTACTATCACGAAAAAATAGAGATATCGTCGAACAAATTTACGCAGACAAACGTCCCCTGCCTTGCGGCGGACAACGTGCGGGAACTCGTTTTTGAGGATAACGCATATTCCTGCGGGGTGCCTTTTGTGGCTGAGCACTGCTTTATAAACGGCAAAAAATACTGAAAATACGCGCCGCACGAATCTCGTGCGGCGCGTATTTTGCGTGTGGCGGATATTTGGTCAATCGTTTATTATGCTGTCGCTGACGGCGATGATCTGCTCGGCATACTTTTTCTTTCCAGCGGAAAGGATGTTCTTGAAGATCGGATAGTTTATAAGCGCCATAACGAGCCCTACCGAGCCGATAACGACGCCGGGTATCATGGTTTCGGCGATCCCGAGAGTTGCGCCGATATCCGTCATAATAAGGCTCATTCCGCTGCCCATAACGACAGCGCCTATCGTGCCGAATACGTATGCGAAAATCTTGGCGGGGCGCTTGGCTTTTTTGTCGAGCGCTTTAAGCGTGTCGAGTTCGGTGTGCGCTTTTTCCGTGTACTGAGTGCGTATCTTTGTGACCAAATAGTCGCGATCGTTTTTGTTCATAATTTACCTCTTTCCTAATAACGTGTTTTTCTTTATGCCGTAATTATACTTCCATAATATTTGTTTTTCTTTGCATTAACGTTTAAGTTTTGTTAAATTCGGGTATTTTTTCGAAAGGCGGGCATAAAGTAAGATCATATTCGAGACGCGCGAGGTTTTGAACGACGTAGGCGCAAGAATCGGGTGATACGTTGCCAATCGGGCATCTCCGAGTTTGAGGCAGTTCGCGTGCGGTTTTCAAGATAAAACGCTTATTGGCGGTTATTCGACGGGATAAAGCGCCTCCGTGCTTTTTGTCGCAAACCCGCGCCACCCACGCTCGAAGAGCTGCTTTATTCGGGGCGTTCCGCCGGTCTGCCATTGCTTTCCGAGGTATATCATTCCGCACATACAAGCATATTTGTCGTAGAATCGCCCAACGTCGGCGTCCTCTATATATTGCTTTTGCTTATTCGAATCTTTTTCACGCAGAGCGGACAGCATTTTGTTTGCCGCGCGCTCGTATACGTCGTTCAGTTTTTCTTCATTATACGGTACCGTGCCGATCTCGCGGCACTCGTATGAGACAAGATGCGCAAAACCCTCGTTAAACGCGATCGCGTCGAGCTTGTCGGTATACGCGCCTTGGTTTTGCACCGTTTCGATATCGGGATATCGCTTGCCGAGCATTATATGAAAAAGTTCGTGCGTTAAAAGATTTTGCGCTGCTTCGCAGAGAGATATCGCGCCGACGTATTGTGCAAAACGCACAAGATCGAAGACCATATGATATTTTTCGTTTTTGTCCCGTACGACAAAAGCGTCGTACGGCTCTCGGCAACCGACGACAAGATGAAGGGTTGCCTCGTCAATAAAATCGTGCCACGAAGTATCGAACAGTGCGTCCCAAATTTCGACGTTGCAGGGGACGAACGTCTTTGCGTGGTCTTCGATTTCGTTTTTTATCCTTAAGACGATTCTGTGCAAGTTTTCGTCATCCGACGGATAGCGAAAAATATTTTTTTCGCCCATATCCGTTTGGCGTACGTAGATATACGAGCGCGAAAAGCGGTCGAGGCTTTCACGGTTTAAATAAGCGTCGGCTGTTTCTGTGTTTATTTTCATGGTTTTATCGTTTTCCGTACGTATTCGAGGTGTTCGTTCGTTCGCTTGCGGCGCGGTATGGCGAAAAAAGAGACAAAAAATCTTGTACGGAGAGGAACGCGCCGTCCGTACAAGATTTGCGGATCAATTGTTTTTTTGCATAAGGTATGCGTATTTTATCTCGTCGTTTTTGCGGATTTCCGTGCGACGGATCTTGCCGCTGAAAGTTTTTGGCAGTGCGTCGACGAATTCGATTATTCGAGGATACTTGTACGGCGCGGTGTTGACTTTAACGTAGCGTTGCAGTTCTTTTACCAATTCATCCGAGCCGACGTAGCCGTTTTTCAGTACGACGGTAGCCTTTACCAAAAAGCCGCGCACGGCTTCGGGAACTGCGGTGACCGCGACTTCGAGCACCGCGGGATGCTCGAGCATAACGGACTCGATCTCAAACGGGCCTATGCGGTAACCGCTGGATTTGATTATATCGTCGTTGCGTCCGACGTAGCGGAACATCCCGCGCTCGTCGCGGTATGCGGTGTCGCCCGTGTGATAAAATCCGCCGCGGTAGGCGTTTGCCGTTTCCTCTTCGTTAAAGTTGTACGAGGTCATAAGTCCGCACGGGTGCGTACCGTCGACGGGCATTTTTATGCATATCTCGCCCGTGGCGCCTATCGGGGTGTCGTTGCCGTCCTCATCTATTATATGAACGTCAAATCCCGGCGCGGAGAGCCCCATAGATCCGGGCGTCGGCTCGGTCCACGGCGCTATCGACGCGACGATAACCGGCGTTTCGCTTTGCCCGAAGCCTTCGTAGATCTTGTGCCCCGTGCGCGTAAGCCATTCGTTATATATCTCGGGGCCGAGAGCCTCGCCCGCCGTGCAGCAGTGCGTTACGGAGGAGAGGTCGTACTTTTCGACCTCGTGTTGGAGTATCATACGATACATAGTCGGCGGAACGCAAAACGTGGTAACTTTGTATTTTTCTATTACCGAGAGGATCTCCTCGGCGTTGAATCTGTCGAAATCAAATACCATTATCGCGCTTTCCGCGAGCCAAACGCCGTACAGTTTGCCCCAAAAGGCTTTCATCCACCCGGTGTCGGAAACCGTGAAATGCAGCCCGCCGTCGATACAACGATGCCAAAACACGCCCGTCATAATATGACCGAGCGGGTAGCGGAAGTTGTGGGTAATGATCTTCGGATAGCCCGTCGTGCCGGAAGAAAAGCACATCATCATAAGGTCGTCGGCTTGCGTTTTTTCGGTGAGAGATCGGTCCCATTCGGCGGGAGTTTTAGCAAATTCCGCGTCAAAATCGCGCCACCCCTCGGGTGCCGAGCCGCCTATTACGAATTTATGCTCGAGAGTTTCGTATTTCCCCTCGCCGCCGTCGAAGTGCTCGGTGCACCCGTCGTCGCCGGTTAGGATAACGCATTTGACCTTTGCCGCGTTGCAACGATAAACGTAGTCCTTTGCGGTAAGCATCGCGGTAGCGTGGACCTCCACGGCGCCGATCTTGTGCAAGCCCAAAATTAGGTACCAAAAACTGTAATGCCGCTTGAGTACGAGCAGAACTCGGTCGCCTTTGCGAATCCCGAGACGATAAAAAAAGTTTGCCGCCCGATCTGATTCTCTCGCCATATCGGCAAAAGTAAAGATCTTTTCGTTCTTGAGATCTTTGGATACCCAAACGAGAGCGCGTTTGTCGGGTTTTTCTTTGCTGAGTACGTCTATAACGTCGTAAGCAAAATTAAAGTCGTCGGGGCACGATATGTGAAAGTTGCGTTGAGCGTCCGCAAGGGAAGAAAAACTCTCCCGACTTCTGCCGATATATTTTTCGTATATAGCCATAAACTAACCCATTCTTGTTCGCGCCGCGCAAATATTTGCGCGGCGCGTCAGTTATTATTTTATAACGATCGCCAAAAAATTCACCGCAGTGTCTCCCACAGCTTCGAGCGCGTGCGGTACCGACGAATCGAAATAGGCGCAATCCCCCTCGCTCAGCAAATATTCCATATCGCCGAGGTGGAGCTTCATAGACCCCGAGAGCATATAGTCGTACTCCTGCCCCGCGTGCGAATTAAGGTGGGGCAAAGAGTCCGAGGGCTCGACGGTTACGAGGAAAGGCTCGATCTTGCGGTTGCGAAAAGGAAAAGCCAAGTGTTTGTAGCCGTATGCTTCGTTTCTGTTAACGGCAAAGCCCTGCCCCTTTTTTACGATTGTGCACGTCGACACGGTCGGCGACGTGCCGCCCATAAGGTCAAGCACGTCTATGCCGAGAACGTCGGCAGCCTCGCAAAGAAAGCTGATCTGAAAATCGCGCATACCGCTTTCGTATTCGACGTATTCGCTTTCCGTTACGGAGAGCTTTTTTGCCATTTCGGCAACGCTTATTCCGCAATCTTCGCGCATCGCGGCGATGCGCATCCCTATCTCCCGCATTTCGCGGGAATGATTGTCCGTCATCATAAGTTAAAGCGATTCCATTCCGAGCTGTATTGCCCGAATGTTGAAATCGTAAAGATTTTGGTGCTTTGCGGAGACCACTTTGGACATAGCGGCGGGGATCGTTTTTTCTTCGATAACACCGCTGCCTCGGATAACGCTGCCCAAAAGGATCATATTCGCAATACCGTCGAATCCGTGCTTCGAGGAGAGCTCGGTAGCGGGAATATAGTGCACGTTAACGTCGTTGCGAACGACCTTGCGGTCAACGAGCGAGGAGTCGACGTATATATCTCCGCCGGGAACGACGGAATCCTCGAATTTGTCAAGCGAGGGACGATTCATAACTATAAGAACGTCGGGACGGGTAACTATGGGGGAGCCGACGGGCTCGTCGCTGACGATAACGGAGCAGTTGCAGGTGCCTCCGCGCATCTCCGGACCGTAGGAGGGCAACCAACTCAGCTCCTTGCCCTCGGCAAGTGCGCCGTTGGCTATGAATTTGCCGGTGAAAAGCACGCCCTGACCGCCAAAGCCCGCGATAAGTATATTTTTAGTCATTTTATACCTCACTTTTCCTCGGCGTATTTATCTTTGTAAACGCCGAGAGGGTAGTAGGGGATCATCTTTTCGTCAACCCAGCGCATTGCGGCGTCGGGTGCCATTCCCCAGTTGGTGGGGCAGGTAGATACGACTTCGATAAGAGAGAATCCTTTGCCCTCGGTCTGATACGTAAACGCCTTTTTAATTGCCTTGGCAGCCGCGCGAATGTTTTTTGTGTTGTTGATGGCAACCCTTTCGACGTAGGTCGCGCCGTCAAGCGTTGCGAGCATTTCGCTTACGCGAACGGGGTAACCGACGGCTTCGACGTCGCGCCCGTAAGGGGAGGTCTGCGTGACCTGACCGGGGAGGGACGTGGGCGCCATCTGACCGCCCGTCATACCGTATATTGCGTTGTTAACGAATATGATAGTGATGTTTTCGCCGCGAGCTGCGGAGTGCACGGTCTCGGCTGTGCCGATTGCGGCAAGGTCGCCGTCGCCCTGATACGTGAAAACGATGTTTTCGGGGTTGGCGCGCTTCACGCCGGTCGCGACCGCGGGGGCACGACCGTGAGCGGCTTGTACCATATCGACGTTAAAGTAATTGTATGCGAAAACAGAGCATCCGACGGAAGCGACGCCGACGGTTTTGCCTTCGATACCGAGAGAGTCGATCGCCTCCGCGACGAGACGGTGGATAATGCCGTGGCCGCAGCCGGGGCAATAATGCAGGGGCACGTCTATAAGTGCGTGCGGTCTTTTGGCAACGGTAGCCATCAGTTGTTACCTCCTTTGATGCAAGCGTGCGTTTTCTCTATTGACGCCAAGACCTCCTCGGGAGAGGGAATCATTCCTCCGACTCTGTTGCAAAGTTCAACGGGTCGACGGCAGCGCGTTGCAAGTTCGATATCCTCGATCATCTGACCCATCGAAAGCTCGACGGAGATGAAAGCACGGGAGGTGTCGGCAAGTTTTGCCAGCGCGGCTTTGGGGAACGGCCAAAGTGTTATGGGGCGGAACATCCCCGCTTTGATTCCTTTGGCTCTTGCGGCGTTAACGGCGTTCTTTGCCACGCGTGCGGCAATGCCGAATGCTACGACGGTGATCTCCGCGTCCTCGGTGAGGTATTCTTCGTAGAGGCACTCGTTCTTTTCGATCTCGGCATATCTTTCGTATCTTTCGATATTCCAGCGCTCAAGCTCGTCGGGGGTGAGCGAAAGGGAGTTGACGATATTATGCTTGCGTGCGTTTTTGGTGCCGGTCAAAGCCCACGGCTTTTCGCACATTTCGGGTGCGCTCTCGGGCAGCTCGACGGGCTCCATCATCTGCCCCATAGTACCGTCTGCCAAAAGCATACAAGGGACGCGATATTTTTCGGCAAGGGTAAATCCCCGTATCGTAAGTCCCGCCATCTCCTGAACGGAAGCGGGGGCAAGTACGATCAGGTGGTAGTCGCCGTGACCGCCGCCGCGGGTCGCCTGGAAATAATCGGACTGAGAGGGCTGTATACCGCCGAGACCGGGGCCGCCGCGCTGTACGTTAACTATAAGCGCGGGCAGGTCGCAACCTGCCATATAAGAGAGTCCTTCGCTTTTGAGCGAGATCCCGGGGGAGGAAGACGAGGTCATAACGCGTACGCCTGCGGCAGCCGCGCCTATCACCATATTGACGGCGGCGACTTCGGACTCTGCCTGAAGAAAAGTGCCGC
Source organism: uncultured Ruminococcus sp. (assembly GCA_964579135.1). Lineage (GTDB taxonomy): Bacteria > Bacillota > Clostridia > Oscillospirales > CAG-272 > CAG-390. The sequence goes on from CAZOFD010000003.1 coordinate 11,515, forward strand.
CGATCTTGGGCATACGTTTTGCCATGTAAGCGGCTATCTCCGTTTGGGGGGTGATGGGGTACCCGAAATAGTGGCGGCATCCCGCCGCTATCGCCGCTTCCGCGATAGCTTCGTTACCTTTCATAAGAACTTTTTCTGACATCTTTAAGCATTGCCTTTACCGAGCGGCAAGGGCATCCTTTCCTTGATAAATTGCCGTATTTTCGGCGCAACTCGCCGAAGCCGTTATTTTTCGATAGCGATAACGCAGTCGGGACAGATGAGTGCGCAACTGCCGCATCCTACGCAATCCTCGGGCGAGGAGATGTGGGCGGGATGGTGACCTTGCGCGTTTATCGCTCCCGTATTCATTGCAATAAGTCCTTTGGGGCAGGCGGTAATGCAAAGCCCGCAACCTTTGCAACGGTCGGAATTAAACGTGATGTTGACCATTTTCGGAATCCTTTCTCAGATCAAAGAGGAACGGCGCATTACGGATGCGCTTTATACTGAATAATTATATACTATTTTGTCGAGTTTTGCAATATCAATTTGCAGTCAGCCGTTTGTTATTCCGCCGTGAGATATTTTGTATTCGAGCGGCAATATTCCGCCGTCGAAAGGCAAACGCCCTTCCAGCTCGCGAGCTATGCCCGCACGAGCGGCGGTGAAAGCTATCGGCAATCCGGTTGCTTGCGATACCGCCTCGGCATACGGAACGGCACGAATAACGTCGTCCGCCGTCGTTTGCGCGCCGAGCGCGGGATTAAAAACAAGGTGCGTGAACGGTATGCTGCAAGCCTGCTCGATTTCGCGCAGAACGACGACGGTATCCTCGCAGGTGCGCGTAAGGGGGCGATATGGGTTTATCACCGCCAACGTGGCAAAGTCGCCGCTTGCGGCGAGAGAGGCGGAATATCTTCCCATAGCAAGCGCGCCCCTGTCGTCGCCTCCGACGTCTATGACCGCGCGTTCGTTACCCTCGAGAAGCGCGTATGCCGACGCGGGCATAGCGGGTACGTCAACGTTTGTGCCGGCGTAGTCGGAAACGACGAGCCTTATCCCGAGCTTGCCGAGAAGTTCGGCACAATCGGCTGTGCGAAAATACGGATTTACTATATCGAGGTCGGCAACGGCGACGGGCGCCTCTCCCGTGCGGCGCAGATACGCGGCAGAGGAGAGCGCTATCGTACTTTTACCGCTTCCGTAGTGCCCGGCAAAAAGCAGAACTCTGGGAGATGAATCGAGGAACATCAGATCTCGACCGTCCAGCCGAAGCTGTCCTCGGTCTTGCCCCATTGTATTCCCGTCACGGTGTCGTAAAGTTTTTGGCTGAGTTCGCCGATAGAGCCGTCGCCGATAGTCATAACGTCGTCTTTGTAGCGCAATTTCCCGACGGGGGAGATAACGGCTGCGGTGCCCGTGCCGAATACTTCCTCGAGTTTACCGTTCTTTTGCGCCTCGATAAGCTCGTCTACGGAGATCTTACGCTCCTCGGTGGGGATGCCCCACGAGCGGCAAACGGCAAGTACGCTGTCGCGAGTGATACCCGGCAGGATGGATCCGTTGAGCATAGGGGTAACTACCTTGCCGTCTATTTTAAAGAAGATGTTCATAGCGCCGACTTCTTCGATGTATTTGCGCTCTACGCCGTCGAGCCACAATACCTGCGAATAACCGTCGTCATGCGCTTTGACCTGTGCCGCAAGCGAGCAGGCGTAGTTTCCGCCCGTTTTCGCAAAACCCATTCCGCCGCGAACGGCGCGAACGTAGTCGTCCTCTATCCAAATGCCGACGGGCGCAAGACCGTTTGCGTAATATGCTCCCGAGGGGGAGAGGATTATGCAGAAAAGGTAGGTCTTGGAGGGCGCGACGCCGAGAAAAGCGTCGGTGCCGATAATAAAGGGGCGAATGTAGAGCGAAGTATCGGGCTCGGTGGGAATCCAATCTTCGTCTACTTTAACGATCTGTTTGACCGCTTCGACGAACGTATCCTCGGGCAAAGTGGGGATGCAAAGTCTTTCGTTGGACGCGTTGGTGCGTTTTGCGTTCATATCGGGGCGGAAAAGGCGGACTTTACCGTCTACGCCGCGGTATGCCTTCATACCCTCGAACATCTCCTGACCGTAATGGAAGGTAACGCAAGCGGGAGAGAGCGAAAAATCGTGGAACGGCTCGATCCTTGCGTCGTGCCAGCCCTGCCCCTCGGTGTAGTTCATAAGGAACATATGGTCGGTAAAGATTTTTCCGAAGCCGAGCGCCTGACCTTTGGCGGGCTTTTCTTTGGGCGACGTAGTTCTCGTTATTTTGATATCCATTGTTTTTCTCCTTAATGATTATTTATTGTAAACTGAGATTGCCGTAAAAAATCGTTCGGGATATTATTGCCCGGCGAGCGGACCGTTCGGGTCGAGCAGCATTTTTGCCCCCGCCTCGCGCATCTTGTATTTTTGCACCTTACCTGCGTCGTTCATCGGGAACGAGTCGCAAATATATACGTATCTCGGAACTTTGTGGCGAGCAAGCTTGCTTTCGCAGTATTTTTTAATCTCTCCTACGTCGAGATTCGCGCCCGCTTTTGGGATGATCCACGCCATACATTCTTCGCCGTATCTCTTGTCGGGAACGCCGACGACCTGAACGTCGCTGACGCCGTCGTAGGTGAACAGGAATTCTTCGAGCTCGCGGGGGTAAAGGTTTTCGCCTCCGCGAATGACCATATCCTTGAGCCTGCCGGTTATCCGATAGTTGCCGTCCGCATCGCGGCAGGCAATGTCCCCGGTGTGCAACCAACCGTCCGCATCGATCGCCTCGCGCGTTGCTTTGGGCATTTTGTAGTAGCCTTTCATCAAATTATATCCGCGCGCAAGGAATTCGCCGTTTTCTCCGTCGGGCAGCTCTTTGCCGGTGGCGGGGTCTATTATCTTACATTCGACGTGGGGGAATGGGTGCCCGACGGTGTTGCAACGAACGTCGAGCGGGTCTGTCGAAACGTCGTGCATCGTGCACCCGGGCGACGCCTCCGTTTGCCCGTAAACGCTTATTATCTCGCGCATATTCATATGCTCCGCGGCGAAATACATAAGGTCAGCGGGGCAGTTGGATCCCGCCATAATTCCGGTGCGTATCGACGAAAAATCCGTTTTTGCGAAGTCTTCGTGGTTCTTCATTGCGATAAACATCGTCGGCACGCCGTTGAAGCAGGTGATCCGCTCGTTTTCTATGCAGGAAAGCGAAGATTTCGGTGAAAAATACGGCATCGGCATAAGAGTTCCGCCGTGCGTCATAATAGACGTCATCGAAAGCACCATACCGAAGCAGTGGAACATAGGGACTTGCACCATCATTCTGTCCGCGGTCGAGAGATCCATTCGGTCGCCGATGCATTTGCCGTTGTTAACGATGTTGCGGTGCGTCAACATAACGCCTTTGGGGAACCCGGTCGTGCCGGAGGTGTATTGCATATTCGCCACGTCGTCGGGGCGAATGGCGGCAGCGCGCCGCGCAACGTCTTCTATCGGGACTTTTTTGCCCGTTTTTACGGCACTTGCCCAATCGGTGCCGCCGGGCATCGAAAATCCGACGGTAACGACGTTGCGCAAAAACGGCAACTTTTTGCAGTGGAGATGTTCGCCCGCTTTGGCGCTTGCGAGCTCGGGGCAAAGCTCGTTGATTATCTCGCGATAGTTCGAGTCGCGGCAGGATTCGACCATAACGAGCGTGTGCGTGTCCGATTGGCGGAAGAGGTATTCCGCCTCGTGGATCTTATACGCCGTGTTAACGGTAACGAGGACCGCGCCGATCTTCGTAGCCGCCCAAAAGGTTATAAACCACTCGGGAACGTTGGTTGCCCAAACAGCCACTTTGTCGCCCTCGCGCACGCCCATTGCGATAAGTGCACGCGCAAACGAGTCGACGTCGTCGCGAAATTCGGAGTACGTTCTCGTGTAGTCGAGCGTTGTGTATTTGAATACGAGCTGGTCGGGGAATTCGGTGACCATTCGGTCAAGCACTTGCGGGAAAGTGAGGTCGATAAGTTCGTTCTTTTTCCACACGAATTTTCCCGATCCGTCGCGGTTTGTCGGCAGGTCGCGGCGAGGCATTGCAACGGAACTGTCGAATTTCGACATATATCCCGCAAAATGCGGCAAAACGATGCTTTTGTCTCCGAGCTCGTCAAGGTCTGTGGGCAAACTTTCGCAGCTGACGTATCCTCCGTATCCTACCGAACGCAAAGCGTCGATCATATCTCCCGTCGGCAGGTCGCCGTCTCCCATAAGGCAAAATTCAACGCTGCCGTCCGAACGCAGGCGCGAATCCTTTATATGTACGTGCTTGATATATGCGCCGAGCCTTTCGATCGTCGTTTCCGCACATTCGCCGAAATAGCGGAAAGGGTGGTGCATATCCCAAAGCGCGCCGAGATGGTCGGACGCGAAAACGTTGAGCACGTTGCAAAGACGGGCGGTGTCCGCGTATATTCCCGCGGTCTCAACGAGCAACGTTACACCGGCTTTTTTCGCTTGCGGCAATATTTTCGCGATAAGCTCCTCGGTGGCTTTGTCGCTGTCCTCGCCGCGGTCGTTGCCGCTTGCGCGCAGACGCACGTATTTCGAGCGGAGCACGGTCGCCGTTTTTATGCACGAGAGTATCTCGCTCTCGATATTTGCGCTGCGCGAGGATACGTCGCCGAGCGAGTCGATACAGGGTACCGAAAAGCCCATATCGGAGAGGAGCTTGGACGTTTTTTCGATCCTTTCGGGAGAAAAAGGCATTCCGTCGCCGGAAAGAGCGGGAGAGGACACGTCGTGTATCTCGATGCCGCCGAAGCCGGCGTCACGCGCGTCTGCGAAAAGTTCGCTCCAACCGTATTTTTCCCAACCGTTCGTTGAAAATGAAAGTTTCATCTTATCTTGCCTCTCCCGAGTTTTGCTCGTAAACTATTTTGTTGAGCGCAGCCACGTATGCGCGGATCGCCGCACCGATAACGTCGGTGGAAAGCCCCTTGCCCGAATAAAGGCGACCGTTGTATCTGAGGCGGACGAGAGCCTCGCCCATTGCCTCTCTTCCCTCGGTAACGGAGCGGAGTTCGAAGTCGTCAAGCTCGTAGTGATAGCCGATAATGCTTTCGAGTGCGGTGAAAGCCGCGTCTATCGGACCGTCGCCGCAACCGAGACCGTCGATGGTCGAGGAGTCGCGCTCAAGCGCTATGTGCGCCGTGGAGGATATGGTGTTGCCGCTGTTGATAACGTAGGTCGAAAGGCGATACGTCGGGGGCACTTGCATAGCGTTCGAGGCGACGATTGCGTCGATTTCGCGCGGGGTTATTGATTTTTTGCCGCTTTTTTTCGCAAGTCTTACGAAAGATTCGTAGACCTTGCCCCTGTCGTCAGCGGAAAGATCGTAGCCGAGCCGTGATATTACCGCGTCGATATCCGCGGCGCTTGAGTCGGCCGGAACGTTTTCAACGTCGACGCCAGCGCCGGATTGCTCGAACGGATTGTTTTTGCCGTTGCCCGAGTAGGGGATGCGAGCTATTTTCTCGGCTGTGTGTGCAAGCGACGTCGTGTCGACGTCGGTCTTTATACCGAGATCTTCGCCGCGTGCCGCGATTGCAGCCGCAAAAGCGCAGGTAGGAGCCGTTGTGCCGGTGAAAGCGGTTTTGACCTCGTCGGCGCCCGCCGCAGCCGCCGCAACGGAAGAGGACGTAGCCATACCCAGTCTGTCGCAGCACTCGATGCCGACGGCAATGCCTTTGCCTGCGGCGTCGGCAACGCATCGCACGATATCCGCCGCTTCCGCGGGCAAAAGTCTGCCGGCTGTGTCGCAAACGGTTATCGTTGCGGCACCGTTTTCCACAGCCGCGCGAACGGCGCGTTCCAGAACGTCTCCGTCGGCTCTCGTAGCGTCGACTGCGCGAAATTCAACGTCTCGGCAAAGCGACGCCGCGTATTTGACGGCTTGCGCGATAACGTCTATCATAGCGTCGGGCTTTTTGTGGTAGGTGTATTCCGCTTGTACCGTCGAGATCGGCAAAGCGACGGCGATGCGCGGTTTTTTCGCTCCCGAAACGGCTGCCCAAGCCGCATCCGCGGAGGCGCGGTCAGCCCCGGCGGTAACCGAGAGCACCGCGTCCTCGATAAGCGCGGCTGCCGTTCTGCAAAGCAGGGAGTCCGCTTTGGCGTCGTTACCCTCGATGGCGCCGAACTCTATTATATCGATCCCGAGCTTTCCTACGGTGCGCACGGTCTCCAGCTTCTCTTTAAAGGAAAGGTCGCCCCTGCCCGATCTTATCGTTGAGTCGGCAAGTTTGATCTTTCTGATCTCTTTGGTGTTGACGGTGGAATTCATTTTTTCCTGCTGCCTTTCTTGTGATTTTCTCTTTTGCGATCGGTGAGAGTTCCGTGCGCTTTTGCGGTGGCGGGCGGGCGAGTAGTCGTCAATGCGTTGTGCGCGGCTTGACAGGCAACTGCGCCGATGCCCGAAAAAACACAAAGTCCCCGAAGCTATATGCTTCGGGGACGATAAATATACCGCGGTACCACCCTTATTGTCGCAAATGCGACCGCTTACGGAATCCAATCAGATCCCTGTCCTGTAACGGTGACGTTCCGTGCCTCCTTGAAGATTCGGGAGACCCGCTCCGGAATGAGGGCGATGCGGCTTGTGCTCGCCGACTCGCAGCAACCGTCGGCTCTCTGTGGGGCATTCTTGCCATCGCTTTTCCTTCATCGCGTTTGAAGTTTGATTAAAATATGCGCATATTATATCACGTCGTCTGCCCGTTGTCAAGAACTTTTTGCGGCAAACGAAAATTTTTTTGGATTTATAAACGTTTTGTGCGTTCCGGCTTCGTTCGGTTGTCAAATTCGGGCATAAGGGGCGGCTTGGGCTTTTCTGTGCGCCGTTTTATATGGTTTCGTCGTTTTATCGGTCAAATTTTTTCGGTTTTGCGGCGTGGGGCGAGACTGGCGAAAAAATATGAGCTTTTTGAACGAAAAGTTTTTCGCGTATACTCGAAAATAACGATATAACGGCGTTTCGTTTACAATAAATTCATAATTTTGATATATAATTTATCCGATAAATTAGGCGTATCCACTGCCGCGGCGTATTGCCGTGCAAAATGCGCGGTGCACCGCGCTCGGAGTTTTGGATCGTGACGATTCGAAATCGAACGCACGGGACGCAAAGCGTCGTTGCAACTTGCGGAAACGCCCGGAGACATTCGACGTAAACGTTAAATCAAACGGCGGAGAACAGATGGAAGAGAATAACGAATATATGAATGATGAAGAAATAATTTCGAGCGGCGAAAAGGCGGCAAATGGGGCGCGTGACGGTGCGCTCGCCGACGAAACGGAAAAAGCGCCAGATCCGATGGTCGGTGACGAAAATCTTCGCAGTGAGTGCGAAGAGAGGGAGACTGCTTTTTTCGGCGACGCTGCCGCAGCTTCCCCCTCGGAGCAAAACGTTGCGGACGACGTTCGAAACGAGAACATAGCCTTGTCGGGCGGGGCGACTTCGGTTGCTTCGATTTCGGGCGACTCGCCTTCGAGTTCGGAGGGCGGAAACGCAGGCGACCGTTATGCGCGCGAGCGCGACGCGCAAACGGCGAAGATGGCGGCGGAAAAGCTGAAGATATATTTTCTCAGTACCGTCGGTATAGCCGTTCTCGCGCTTGCCGTGTATTTTGCAGCGCTTGCGTTTGCGTTTGACGCGGACGTCGCTTATTTCGAAAGCGGCAAGCTTTTGCCCGTGCTGTTTCGCGCCATTGCGGGGGTCGGGACGGTCTGGGCTTTGTCATCGCTTGTGCTTATCCCCGCGGGGGCACTCCCGACGGCGCCGCGTATGAGCGGCGGCAAGATGACTTTCGCCTGCTTTTATACCGCGTTCGTAATGCTTGCGGACGGGATATATTCTTTGTCTAAACTTGCGGATCCGACCACGTTGTCGAGGATTAAAAAGATTTTTTCGCCGTCTTATTCCGCATACGTGCAGGCGGCGGCAAACGAAAAAACGGGATATATCATCGACGCCGTTGCCGTTATATCCTCGCTTATGGCGTTCGTCGCTTTGGTGCGCAAAGCACGGGGCGCGAGAAGCGGAAATTTAGACGGGATCGTCGGTATTTTTCCGATATTGCGCTTGCTTTGTGCCGCCGCGAAGATCTACTTTAATATGGAGATCGAGATGAACAGCCCTCAAAAAAGGCTTGTTTTGCTTGCGCTCGTTGCGTGTGTGCTCTTTCTCCTTTACGATCTGCGCTTTTCGCTTCCGCGCGACAGGGCGCGTCCGCGGGCGTTTGCGGCATTCGGGCTTGTTGCCGTAATATTCGCCTCGGCGGCGGGGGTCGGCGGCATCGTCGGTTATTTTGCCGGTGTGCTTGCGAACAGCGATCTGTTCGTTTGCTCGTTTTTGTGCTTGACTTTCTGCGTTTATACTTTGTTCAGACTTTGGGCATACGTCTTTGCCGCTTGTCGCGCCGCAGCGTCTTACGGCGCGGATACGTGACGCACAATGTGCTCCGAAATGGCTGAAAATTACGAGTACGAGCCGCCGCGAGGCGGCGGCACACTGAAAGCGGTCGTGGCGGCAATGCTTGTCGTTGCCGCGGTGATGATAACGGCTGGTGCACATTCGTCGTACGCAGGTCTTATCCAGCTTGGCGGCGCTATGCTTGCGGTAACGGCGATCACGATTGGCACGAGATTTTGTTTGACCGGTTACGTTTATGCGCTTTGCCGAAATTCGCACGGCGTCGACCTTGTTATAACCGAGATCCGCGGAAAAAAGCGGCGCACGGTATGCCGTGTGGCTGTCGACGGCGGCACGCTTGTGCGCGTGCGTCGGGGCACGCCTCAACCTAAGGGCGCGCTTTACAACTACACTACCGACCCTTTTTCCGAAGACAAATATTATTTTTCGTCTGCGGAGAGCGGCGTTTTCAGCGACGGTACGGGCGAATTTTGCAAAGAAAGCGTTAAATTCAATCCGAACGACGAATTTGTCTCGCTTATGTTGGCGTGGGGAGCGACTTTGAGCGCAAACGACGCCGAATAAGCGACGATATCTTCGTTTTCGACATAAACACGACATTTAATTTTAAGGAGATAAAACCAATGGGAAATTCCGTATTTACCCGTTTGCCCGTTTATGAGGGCGGTAAGGTATCGAAAGAAGTGAACTTCGATTGCGGCTCGGTGCTTTTTGACAACGCGAAAGACGCTACCGTTTGTATGATAAGCGAAACGAGCAAAGAGGCTTTCGCCGCTTATTGCAAAAAGCTCGAATCGTCGGGCGCCGAGCGCGTTTTCTATCGCGAAAACGGAGATAATCTTTACGCTCAGTACCGTATCGGAGACGAGTACGCATATCTTCATTTCACCTCTTACGATAAGACCGTACGCCTGATCGTTGACGGCGACAAAACTTTTTCCGAGGCGTCGAAGTTCGGGTACGAATACGAGAAAAAGGCGGGCGAGACCACCTCGCTTTATATGTGGGGGCTTGAAATGGACCCCGACGGTGTGGATTTTGCTTACAACGGTCATACGCGCCTGAATTGCGGGCATTTTATGATAGTAAAGACCGCGGACAACGCACTGTTTATAATCGACGGCGGAGACAATGCCGAGATGAGCGACAGCACCATAGAGGATCTTGACGCGTATCTGCATAAGATCACGGATACGCCCGCAGGCGAAAAGGTTCGCATAAGCTGCTGGTTTATTTCGCACAGACACCCCGATCATTGTCTCGGCTTTTCGCGCTTTTTGCGCCTGCGCGGCGAAAGCTACGACGTTGAGAGAATGATGTATAACTTTAACGGCGAGGGCGACGGACGTATCGACAAAGTTCTCGAACGCGTTAAAGAGCAGTATCCGAACGCCGTTTATCACAAGCCGCATACGGGCGAGCGTATGCAATTTGCCGACACGTCGCTCGATATCGTTTATACTTTCGAGGACGAGCTTCTTTTGGTCGACGACGAGCCCAAGATAGTGTCGCGCGATTTCAACAACACTTCCACCGTTTTGCGTTTTGAATTCGACGGTTGCGTTTTCCTGCTTCTTGCCGACGTTGCCGACAGAGGCGCGAAGGTGATCGTCAATATGTATCCCTCCGAGTATCTCAAAGCCGACGTTATGCAGGTCGCTCACCACGGCTATAACCGTATAGACGATCTTTATTCGCGCGTGCTTCCCGACATATCGCTTTATCCGCAGTCGGAGGGCGGTGCGCTTCGCGCACTTAACGGAAACGCGTTCTTCGTTCACGAGATCGTTGTAAAATATACCACCGGCGGAGAGGAGAATATCCATTACGCAGGCAGCGAGACCGTTCGAATCGACGTTGTAGACGGAAAGCCTCTCGTTACCGAGAGTCGTCCGGTCGTCGGCGAGATATACAGCGGTTGGGATTGGTAATCGAGCCCCGAGCGACGTGAAAAATATCTTTTTAAGGAGCGTAATATGACTCTTTTGATCCTTGCGGCGGGGATGGGCTCGCGTTACGGCGGAATGAAACAGATCGACCCCGTCGGTCCGTCGGGAGAATTTATCATAGATTATTCTTGCCACGACGCTATAAAAGCCGGCATCGATAAGATCGTTTTCGTTATAAAGCGCGAGAATCTCGAAATATTTCGCAGCACGGTCGGCGCCCGCGTGGAGGGACGTGCCGACGTGGAATACGTTTTTCAGGAGGCGTCGGATCTGCCGGAGGGATATTCCGTTCCGCAGGGCAGAGTCAAGCCTTGGGGAACGGCGCACGCGCTGCTTGCCGCAAAAAAAGCGATAAACGATAATTTTATCGTTATCAATGCCGATGATTTTTACGGTGCGGAAACTTTTGCCACGATCGCGAACTATCTGCGCGATTCCGAGCCTTACGCGATCCCTATGCGGCTTTGTATGGCGGGATATAAGCTCTGCAACACTTTGACGGAGAACGGTACGGTCTCGCGCGGTATATGCGACGTCGACCGGAACGGAATGCTCGGCTCGATCGTCGAGCACACCGCGGTGCGCCCCGTAAGCGGCGGAGCCGAGACCTTTGTCGACGGTGAATTCCGTCCGATCGCACCTGACAGCGTCGCTTCGATGAATTGCTTCGGCTTGACCCCCGCGATATTCCCGTTTGTCGAAGAGGAGTTTGTGCGCTTTCTTTGCAATATGCGCGACCCGCTGAAGGACGAGTTCTATTTGCCTTTTGCCGTCGGTGCGGCACAAAAGGCGGGTGCGGCGAGTGTAAAGGTTTGCCCGACCGAGGCAAAATGGCACGGGGTGACCTATTCCGCCGACAAACCGGCTGTTAAAGAGAGTATCCTCGCGCTCGTTGCTGCCGGCGAATATCCCGAGCGCCTTTGGGGAGACGGACAATGATCGAAAAAAGGCAATTGGCGAGCATTGTTTCGGAGTTTGAGGGCACGGGCGAGGTGACCGACGTCGAGGAGTGCTCGGTAGGTCATATAAACGGGACGTATTTCGTTACGTGCACGGGCGGCAAACGTTACGTTTTGCAAAAAATAAACACTGCTGTGTTTCGTTCGCCGGGCGAACTTATGAGCAACGTCGTCGGCGTTACCGCGCATATACGCGCAAAGGTCGTCGCAAGCGGCGGCGCGGCGGAGCGAGCCACTCTGAGCTTTTTGCGGACGCGCGGCGGCGGGACGTTTTACGAAAACGACGACGGAGTGTGGCGACTTTACGAATTTATCGGCGGAGTGAAGTCGCTCGATTCTGCGGACGGAGCGGAGAGCTTCGCCAAGGTCGGCGCGGCTTTCGGCAAATTCCAAATGCTTTTGTCTGACTATAACGTTGCAGAGCTGAACGAGACGATAAAAAACTTTCACAACACGCCGCTTCGATACGAAGCGCTTGATGACGCCGTGCGCAACGACTGCGCGGCGCGCGGCGCGTCCGCGGCGAACGATATAGAGTTCGCTACGAGCCGCCGTGTTCTCTCGCCGTACGTTACCGATAGGATAAAGGCGGGGATATTGCCGCTGAGGGTAACGCACAACGATACGAAACTAAACAACGTTTTGATTGACGAGGCAAGCGGCGAGCCCGTTTGCGTTATAGATCTCGATACGGTAATGTCGGGCTCCGTACTTTACGATTTCGGCGACTCCGTAAGATACGGTGCGTCCTCGGCGGCAGAGGATGAGGCGGATATATCGCGCGTGTATCTTCGCGAGGATCTTTTCGAGGCGTTCGTTTCGGGGTTCTTGGGGGCGCTCAACGGCGCGCTCACGCGCGAGGAGATCGTTGCGTTGCCTATGGGCGCGCTTATCATAACGCTTGAGACGGGCGTGCGTTTTTTGACGGATTATCTTAACGGCGACACGTATTTTCGCGTAAAATATCCGTCGCACAATCTTGTCAGGGCAAGAAATCAGTTCGCGCTCGTGCGCGATATGGAAAAAAAGATGCCGTTTATGCTTTCGTGCGTGAAAAAATATTTGTAAAACAAGCAAATTTTATTATTACACTTTAGGGAGAAGATTATGTCCATTCTTGTAACAGGCGGAACCGGTTTTATAGGGTCGCATACGGTCGTCGAGTTGCTCGGCGCGGGGAAAGACGTCGTTATTATCGACAACTACTCGAATTCCAAGCCCGAGGTGCTTCGCAGAATCGAAAAGATAACGGGAAAAACGCCGAAATTCTATAAGGTAGATCTGCTCGACCTTGCCGACGTTGAGCGCGTTTTCGACGAAAACTCCGATATAGATTCGGTTATCCATTTCGCGGGGCTAAAAGCGGTAGGCGAGAGTGTTGCCCAACCACTCAGATATTACAGCCACAATCTCGACGCCACGTTTAATCTTTGCCGCGCTATGAAAGATCACGGCGTCGGCAGGATCGTGTTCTCGTCTTCGGCGACGGTATACGGCAATCCCGCAAGCGTGCCGATACGCGAGGATTTTCCGCTCTCCACCACTAATCCCTACGGCGAGACCAAGCTTATGATCGAGCGGATATTGGCAGACCTCGTACACGCGGGCGATCTTTCGAGTGTGTCCGTTTTGCGCTATTTCAACCCTATCGGCGCACACGAATCGGGGCTTATCGGCGAGGACCCCTGCGGCATACCGAACAATCTGATACCCTATATAACGCAGGTCGCAATCGGCAAACTTTCCGCGCTCAGCGTTTTCGGCAACGATTATCCCACGCACGACGGAACGGGCGTGCGCGACTATATCCACGTTGTGGATCTTGCGCGTGCGCACATCAAAGCGCTTGAAAGGGCGGAGAAAGTCAGCGGAACGGAATATTTCAACATCGGTACGGGAGTCGGATATTCCGTGCTCGATATCGTTGCCGCTTTTGAGAGCGCAACGGGCAAAAAGATCGCGTATAAGATAGTAGACCGTCGCCCCGGCGATATTGCGGAGTGCTATGCCGACCCGACCCTCGCTAAGGAAAAACTCGGTTGGGAAGCGCAGTACGACATAGTTCGTATGTGCCGCGACGCCGACCGTTGGCAGACGATGAATCCGAAGGGGTACGAGATATGACGGAGAAAAGACCGTTCGGGAGCTTCGGCGGCGCCGAGGTTTCCGCTTATACCTTGTCGGCGGGCGATCTCGCCGTGACCGTTTCCGACCTCGGCGCGACGATACTTTCCGTAAAGCTCAAGCTGAAAAGCGGCGAGGTGCGTGACCTTGTGCGCGGATACGACGATATTGACAGCTATTTGAACGCCGAGGGCTACCTCGGCGCGGTCGTAGGCAGAGTCGGTAACAGGATATGCCGCGGCAAGTTTACTTTGGACGGCAAAGATTATTCGCTTTTTGTAAACAACGGGGCGAATCATCTGCACGGCGGCAAATGCGGCTTTGATAAAAAGGTGTATTCCCTTGCCGATATAAGCGACGGGGACGAGCCGAGTATAACCTTCGTCTCGTCGTCGCCCGATATGGAAGAGGGGTATCCCGGGCAGCTCGACTGGAGCGTAAAGTATACGCTGACGAGCAAGGGCGGACTGCGTATAGATTATCGCGCCGTCTGCGACGCGCCAACCCCCGTAAATCTTACGAATCACGTTTATTTCAACCTCGACGGTTGCGGCACCGTAGCGGAGCACACGCTCGTTATGGATGCGGACAGATATCTCCCCACCGACGAGACGATGATCCCGACCGGCGAGATAAAGCCCGTCGACGGGACGGCGTTTGATTACAGAACGGCGAAGACCCTCGGAGAGGGAATGAACTCCTCCGAACGCGACGTTGAGATCGGCGGCGGACTCGATCACTGTATGGTCTTTACGGACGGGAAACGCGGATTTGTCGAGAGGGCTCGCGTTACGGGCGGAAAAGGCGACGCGGAACTTACGCTGTTTACGGATCGCCCCTGCGTGCAGCTTTATACGGGTAATTTTCTCGGTGATCCGAAATTTCCTTTCCGCGGAGGCGAGCCTCAGGTAAAACGCGCGGCGTTTTGCCTTGAAACGCAGATTATGCCCGACGCGGTCAATCACCCGAATTTTACGAATTCCGTTTTGCGCCCCGGCGAGGTGCTTGAGACGTCTACGGAATTTCGATTTGCGGCACTGTAAAACGGCGTATTTTGTCAAAAAGCGCGAAATCCGTATCGTAAACTTAAAAAAACGACGCCCGATTTCAGTCGAACGTCGTTTTTGACTTTAGGATAGCGCAAGGTTCTCTCGGTGCCCGCTTGAGACGGGGCGCGAGAGGGCGCACGGCGGCATTGTTTTGCCGCAAGATCTGCTGCGAGAGCTTTTACCGTTTTAATACGGTACGGCGACGTGCCCGAAGAAAGGGGAATGTTATGACGATCAACTGCGTATGGGAGCATAACGGGGGCGACACTTTGCTTTATGCCGCGAATTATATCGGTGCGTATACCAGAGGCGAAAGTCTTGATATCGCAAAGGCGAAGATGCCGCGAGAGATCGCCTCTTGGTGCAGATGGAGCGGTGCGGATATCAATGGCGAGATCGACGTCGCGGTAATCGAAGAAAAGAAATCCGATCTTGCCGTTTGCGACGCCGATTCCGACGTAATATTTGAAAGCGAAAGAGCGCCGCTGACGCCCGAAGAATACGAAGCTCTGCGAGACCTTGCGCTGAAGTCGGCAAGCGACTTTTCGGCGCTGTACGGATCCGTCTCCGACAAAAACGCAGCCGCAGTGCCGCAACGCAAGACATTTTACGGGCAAGTGCCCCGCACGGCAAACGAGATTTACGAGCATACGAAGAACGTAAATGCGTATTATTTCGGAGAGATCGGAGTGGAATGCGATAACGGCGGCAACGTCTTCGAGTGTCGCAAACGCGGCTTCGAAGCGCTTGAGAGGCAAGCGGACTTTCTTCAAAACGCGGTGACCTACGGAAGTTTCGGCGAGTATTGGTCGCTGCGCAAAGTACTGCGCCGTTTTGTTTGGCACGACAGAATACACGCAAAGGCAATGTGGCGAACTGCGGTAAAACTCTTCTCGGCGGAGAGCGTTGCCGATCCGTTTTGCTTTTTATAGGGGGAGAATATGAAGATCGCACTTGCTTCGGCACGTATAGTTGACGGGGACATTGATTATAATCTGTCGCAGGCGGAACGTTATATGGAAAGGGCAAAAGCGGAGGGAGCGGATCTTGTTTGCTTCGGCGAAGCCTTTTTGCAAGGGTTTAACGCTCTTTCGTGGCATTACGAAAAAGACAGGGAGATCGCGGTATCCGCTTCCTCGTCGGAGTTCGGGCGGATAAAAGCGTTGACGCAAAAGCTCGGCATCGACGTTTTGCTCGGATATAACGAGCTGGCGGGTGAGTCCGTTTATTCTTCTTGCGCTTTGGTCGCGGGCGGGGAGATCGTTCATAACTACCGCCGTATTTCGCGGGGGTGGAAAGAATATTCTCGCACGGACGCGCATTACAGAGAGGGTGAACTTGTCGAAGTATTCGACTATAAGGGCAAGAAATGCGCGATCGCCCTTTGCGGCGATCTGTGGGACAGCCCCGAACGATTTGCTCTCGGCGAAGATATCCTGTTTTGGCTCGTCTACGTTTGCTGGACGAAAGAGGAGTGGGAGAACGGCGGCAAGGACGAATATGCACGGCAAGCGCAACTTTGCTGCCCGAATACGCTGTACGTCAACTCCGTCGGCGACGACGGCGCTTTCGGCGGCGCGGCTCACTTTTGCGGTGGCGCGATCAGTCAAGAATTTCCGATCTTCAACGAGGGATTGCTTTTCACCGAGGTTTGAGTGTGGCAATACAAACCGAATTTATCGAAAAACGAATTATTGCCGCAGCGTCGGTTCGAATCGCGCGCGCGGCTTTTTATTTCGGCTATGTGTGCTCGAGCGAAGCGAAAAACGGCAAAGGCGATGCAAAGCACCGAATACATCTTTTGCCTGTCGCGACGAAGTCGCAAAGTCCGCGCGGTATAAAGGGTAATGGCGCACCTTAAAAAGCCGCCGATCCGCTGCCGTAAGCGCAAATATCAAAGCGGGCAGACACAAGTCATACCCGCTTTGCAATATTCGATTTTGTTTTCGCGATTGCCGCGCCTTTCGGGGCGCGGCAATCAACGTATTTTATCGGGGCGCGGCAATCGCCGGCGCCTCTCGGGGCGGCTCGGTGCGCTCAAATATCCGCAAGGGTCGCCGCCATAACGGCTTTTATGGTGTGGAGGCGGTTTTCGGCTTCGTCGAATACGACGCTCTGCGGTCCCTCGATGACTTCGTGCGTGACTTCCATACAGTTAATGCCGAATTTTCGGTATATCTCGCGCCCGACCGCCGTTTCAAGGTCGTGAAAGGCGGGCAGGCAATGCATAAATACGCAGTTTTGCCCCGCGAGGCTCATAAGTTCGGCACTTACGCGGTAGGGTGTGAGGTCGGCTATTCGCTCACTCCAAGCTTCTTCGGGCTCGCCCATCGACACCCAAACGTCGGTGTATATAACGTCGGCGTTTTTTACGGCTTCTTCGGGCGAGGACACAAGCTCTATTTCGGCGCCCGTTTCCTTGGCGATATCGCGGCACTCGGCGACGAGAGTCGCGTTCGGAAAATATTTTTCGGGTGCGCAGGCGACGAATTTCATCCCCGCTTTCGCGCATCCGACCATCAGCGAGTTGCCCATATTATATCGCGCGTCGCCGAGGTACACGAGCTTTTTGCCGCGTATGCAACCGAAGTGCTCTTTTACGGTCAAAAGATCAGCGAGTATCTGAGTCGGGTGGAATTCGTTTGTCAGTCCGTTCCAAACGGGAACCCCGGCATATGCCGCAAGTTCTTCGACACGCGCTTGTTCAAATCCGCGGTACTCGATGCCGTCGAACATTCGTCCGAGCACGCGAGCGGTGTCGGCAATACTCTCTTTTTTGCCGATCTGCGAGCCTTGCGGGTCGAGATATACGGGGTGCATTCCGAGGTCGTGCGCGGCGACCTCGAATGCGCAACGCGTTCTTGTGCTGGTCTTTTCGAATATAAGCGCAATGCTTTTGCCCTCACACAGTTTATGCGGGATGCCCGCCTTTTTTTGTGCTTTCAGCTCGGAAGCAAGGTCTATAAGACCGTTTATTTGTTCCGGGGAAAGGTCGAGGAGCTTGAGAAAATTTTTGCCTTTAAGATCGAGTGCCATTTTTTCGTCTTTCGCGTGGCGAAAGTTTCCTTTCGTGATTTTCTGCGGTCGGTGCGCGGTCAGTCCGCGCAAACCGAGATAACGGTGTTTATCGCCTCTTCAAGCAGATCTTGCGGGATATTCAGCGCGGGGAGCAGGCGCAGTTTATCCTTTGCGGTAAGGCACAGCACGCCTCGCTCGATACATTGCGATACTACGTCGGCAACGTTTTTCTCGGTTTTGATGCCGATCATAAGCCCCATTCCGGTTACGGACGTAATGCCGCGTGCGCCGCGTAAAGCGGCGAATACCGAGTCGCTCTTTTTTTGCACGTCGGCGAGAAACTGCGGCGTTAACCTGTTTATTACGGACAGCGCGCCCGCGCAAACCGCGGGATTGCCGCCGAAAGTGGAGCCGTGGTCGCCGCGACCGAGAATATTTTCGGCTTTTTCCCCGATAAGGCACGCGCCTATCGGCAGACCGCCGCCGAGACCTTTCGCGGTAGTAACGATATCCGGGCAAATGCCGAAATTCATATACGAATACAGCTTTCCGCACCGTCCGTTGCCCGTTTGGACTTCGTCGACTATCAAAAGTACGTCTTTTTCCGCGGCAACGGAAGCGACTTCTTTGAGGTATTCGCTGTCAAGGGGTATCACGCCGCCCTCGCCTTGCACACATTCGACGATTATCGCGGCTGTTTTATACTTTTCCGTTGCGGCGCGCAATTCGTCGGCGTCGCCTGCGCTTACGTGCACAAATCCGCTTGTCAGCGGACGGAAGAGTTTATGAAACGTTTCTTGCCCCGTTGCGGCGAGCGTTGTCAGAGTTCGCCCGTGAAAACTTTGCCTCAGGGTGATAATATTGTAGTATTCTTCGCCTTTTTTCTCGGCGGCGTATTTGCGCGCCGCCTTTATCGCACATTCGTTGGCTTCTGCGCCGGAATTTGCGAAAAAGACTTTTTTCATACCGGTGAGCAG
This sequence comes from uncultured Ruminococcus sp., assembly GCA_964579135.1. GTDB lineage: Bacteria > Bacillota > Clostridia > Oscillospirales > CAG-272 > CAG-390. Next base: position 30,069 of record CAZOFD010000003.1, read on the forward strand.
ACAAAGCTTTTCCGCAAGATCGGCGCACGGCGCGGTGTAATACAGGTTTGAGGTGTGTTGCAGCAGATTCAGTTGCCCGCTTACGGCGCTCACCCATTCGTCGTCGCAATATCCGAAAGAGTTTACTCCTATGCCGCTTGTCAAATCGATATATTTTTTTCCGTCGGAGCCGAACGCCAAAGAGCCCTTGCCGCCGACTATCTCGACGGGGAACCTTCCGTACGTTGCGGCAACGTATTTGCCGTCTTTTTCAAAAGTGTTCATTATTTCGCCTTTCTTTGCCCGAGCTTGAGGGGCATTTTGCGCGGCTCGCGCGTTATCCTCGGCAATGCCGTTTATGCGGTCACCATAGTGCCGGCACCCTCGTCCGTAAGCAGCTCCATTATTATCGAATGGGGAACTCTGCCGTCCATTATAACGACGTTTTTTACCCCGCGCTCTATCGCTTCGATGCAACATTCGACTTTCGGGATCATCCCGCCCGAGATCACGCCGCTTTTAAACAGGCCGCGCGCTTCCCGTGCGGAGATCTCGGGGATCAGCGTCGAGGGGTCGTCTTTGTCTTGCAGGATGCCGGCTATATCCGTCATCATAATAAGTCTTTCGGCGCCGAGTGCTCCCGCGATATATGCCGCGGCAGTGTCTCCGTTGATATTATAGGTGTTGCCCTCGTCGTCGCACCCGAGCGTCGAAACGACGGGGATGTATCCTTTTTCGAGTAGGTCGACTATCGGCGCGACGTTTATATTCGTTATCTCTCCGACGTAACCGAGTTTTTCGTCCTTCATCTTCGCTTCGATCAGCTTGCCGTCCATACCGGAGATGCCCATCGCTTTGCCGCCGTTCTTTTCCAAAAGGTTGACAAGGGTCTTGTTTACTTTACCCGCGAGCACCATTTGCACGACGTCGACTGTCTCTTTGTCGGTTACGCGCAATCCGTCGACAAAAACGTTCTTTTTGCCGAGTTTTGTCATCATTTCGCTTATTTCGGGCCCGCCGCCGTGTACCAACACCATTTTTACGCCGATCAGCCAAAGGAGCACCATATCCTCCATTACCTGGAGCTTAAGGTCTTCGTTTATCATAGCGTTGCCGCCGTATTTGACAACGACGGTCATACCATTGTAGCGTTTGATATGCGGCAATGCGCGGGAAAGCACCTCCGCGCGCTCGAAGTTTGAAAAAGTTCCGTTCATCAGGTCCTGTAATCTCCGTTTATTTTTACGTAATCGTAAGTAAGGTCACAGCCCCAAGCGGTGGCGCACCCGTCGCCGTCGCCGAGGGATATGCGTATCTCAATCTCTTTTTGCAAAAGGATCTTTTTTGCCTTTTCTTCGGAAAACGCGACGCCCGCGCCGCCGCGGCAGACCTCGATTTCTCCCTCGCAAGAGGCGAAAGCTACGTTCGTCTTTTCGATATCGACTTGTGCGCCCGAATAACCGATGGCGCAAAGTACGCGCCCCCAGTTTGCGTCCGCGCCGAACATCGCGGCTTTTAAAAGGCTCGAGCAGATAACGCTTTTGGCAACGGTTTTTGCGGTACTTTTGTCGTATGCGCCCGTAACGGTACATTCGAGCAGTTTCGTTGCACCTTCGCCGTCGCCTGCGATGGCACGGCAAAGAGCGACGGTCACGGTGTTCAGCGCAGTCATAAAGACCGCGAAATCTTCGTTTTCCGAGTCGATCTCGGCGTTCCCCGCAAGACCGTTCGCAAGTATCGTTACCATATCGTTTGTGGACGTGTCGCCGTCGACGCTCGTCATGTTAAACGTGTTTTGTACGTCGGTCGAGAGCGCTTTTTGCAGCATTTCGGAGCTTATCGCCGCATCCGTTGTCAAAAATACGAGCATAGTTGCCATATTGGGGTGTATCATTCCGCTTCCTTTGGCTATCCCTCCGAGGCGACAAGTCTTGCCGTCGACGGTAAATTCGACGGCGATCTCTTTTTTTACGGTGTCGGTAGTCATAATGCCCTCGGCAGCCGCGCCCGATCCGCCGTAGGAGAGTCCCGCGGCAAGGTCGTGCATACCTGCGGCTATCGGCGCGACGTCGAGCACTTGCCCGATAACGCCCGTGGAGGCAACGATTACGTCGCCGGCGTCTATACCGAGTTCGTTTGCCGCGAGCTTGCACATTCGGTCGGCTATCTCAACGCCGTTTGCGTTGCAGGTGTTGGCGTTGCCGCTGTTGCAAACGACGGCTTGCGCGCGTCCGTCGGCAAGGTGACTTTTCGTAACGGCGATAGGAGCGCCTTTTACAAGATTTAGAGTGTATACCGCGGCGGCGTTCGCAACGCAGTCGCTGTATATGAGCGCAAGGTCGCGCTTTGAGCGGTTTTTGCGGATGCCGCAATGTATTCCGTTCGCTTTAAAGCCCTGTGCGGCGCAAACGCCGCCTTCTATCGTTTTCATATCGGTTCTCCGTTTCAATTTTATCGCTTGGAAGTTTTTGCCTCAGAGCACGAGCGACGTTGTCTCGTCAATGCCGAGAACGACGTTCATATTCTGTACGGCGGCGCCGGAGGCACCCTTGCCGAGATTGTCGAACGTTGCCGTCAGCAGCAGTCGCTCGTCGTTACCGCTGACGGATATGCACATTCCGTCGTTGCCCGACATACTTGCGGCAAAGAGCGCGGCGTCTGCCGTATCGACAAAGCGTACGATGCCTTTTTTATAGTATTCGCGGTATATATCTCCGATTTCGCGTGCGTGGCAGGTTATATCGGCGGCAAACAGCGGGACGTTTACCTGCATTCCGCTGTAATACGGCGCTACCGTGGGTACGAATATCGGCGCGACCTCGAGCTTTGCGTATTTGACCATTTCCGGCAGGTGTTTATGCGTTTGACCGAGCGAGTATATCTTCGGCGAGTTAAGGCTTGTCGGGCGATCTTCGCTTTCGTATTCCGCGATCATTTTTTTGCCGCCGCCCGAATAGCCCGTAAGCGAAAAGCAAGAAAGACGGGCGTCCGCGCCGAGCACTCCCGCCTCTCTCAGCGGAGCGACGAGGGCAACGAAACCGCTTGCGTGGCACCCGGGGTTGGCTATCCTGCGCGAGGCGGCGATCTTTTCCCTCATTCCTCGGAGCTCGGGAAATCCGTAAACAAAATCGCCGTTTGTTCTGTGGGCGGTAGACGTGTCTATGATAACGGTGTTTACCGAGGTGCAAAGCGCGACCGCTTCGATCGCCGCCGCATCCGGCAGGCAAAGAAAAGCGACGTCGGCGGAGCTTATAGCTTCGGCTCTTGCTTCGATATTCTTTCTTTTTTCCTCGGACAGCACTTTAAGGCTGACGTCTTTGCGTGCGGAGAGCCGCTCGAAGATCCGTAGCCCCGTTGTGCCGGCACTTCCGTCGACGAAAACTTTTTTCATTGCTCAAGATCGCTCCGTTGAATATTTATACGCCAATGATGGCGATACAAAACGTATTATACAGTCGTTATGCGCATTTGTCAATAGAAAAGTTGCATATTTTTGCGAAAATGGCGAAAATAATGATAATACGGCGGCTTGCGTGAATAAATATGCACGATTTTTCGGTGTCACAGCTTTGAAAAGCGGAATATAATGCGAATGAAAAAATTTAGGAGGTGTGAGCTATGGGTATGGAGATAGACAGAAAGACGCTCGACCGCTTGCTTTCGCTCAACGACGCGACTTTGCGGGCGGTTATCGAGCGAGCGGCACGCGAAAACGGCATAGATCTGTCCGACTTTAATATAAGCGACGGGGACGTTGCCGGTATACGCCGAGCGCTTTCCGAGGCTACGGATGATGATCTGCGCGCCGTTGCCGAAAAGGTAACCGCAGCGCGCGAGGCGGCGCTGCGGAAAAAGCATCGCTCGGGACGCGAATAATGTCGGCGGGGACGGAAACGCCGGATCTCGGCGGTATGGTAGCGAAACTTATGTCCGACCCCGCGCTCATCTCTCGGATAGCGAACGTTGTCGGTATATCGCGCGAAGACGGACCGGCCGGCGAAAAGGCGTCTTTGGCGAGCGACGGCGAGACGGACGAAATCAAGCTGCCCGAGGGGGCGGAAACGGTGCTCGACAAGCCCGCTTCCGCGGATACCGCAGCAATGCTGACGGAGATACTCGGCGGCAAAGGGCGCGATGGGGGCGAGGCGGCGAAGCGACGTGCGCTTTTGACCGCGCTCAGACCGTATTGCAATGCGCATCGTCGGCAGACGATAGATCAACTGATAAAACTTTCCGCAGTGGGGAGCGCGGCGGGTATATTCGGCAGCGGAAAGGGGGGAGGCACTTAAATGTATCGTCAGCAAAATCGGGCGCGTGAGGAGCGGGGTGTCGATCTGCCGAGAAATTACGGCGGGAACGCATTTATGCCTTTCCCCGAATCGGTGGGGTTCGCTCCGTTGCGAAGCGAGGCGGCGGGGCGGCACGGCGACGTCGAGACGGAAATCGCGAGCGATAAAGACGCACTTCAAGCCGACGTGTTATACGGATGTCCGCGCGACGACGGTAACGGCGAGAGCGAAGAAAAAGTCTGCGCGGGGCGACGGTGCTGCGACGGGGTAAAAAAAGGCGAGCTTGCGCTGCGGCGCGATTGCGACGGCGGTAGCCCCGAGTGCCTTTGCGAGGCACGGGGGCAATGCGGCGGGCGGGAGCGGCAAAAATCGCCGCACGGCGAAAAAGGATTGTTGTCTTCGGATTTCGGTATAGAGGAGATATTGCTTTTAGGGCTTGTCATATTGCTGTTTTCCGACGGGGGCGAACGAGACAACGAACTTATCGCGTGCCTTTTGCTGATATTGTTGCTTTAAAGCCCGATGGCGGCGAGCGCGAATAGGCGGTAAGGCAAAACGAAAACGGCAGAGCACGGAAGCTTGGTGCTTCCGTGCTCTGCCGTTTTTTCGATCGCCTCGGCGGGTGTTTGGGGCGAAGGTCGGATCTTTCGGCGGAAAGGTCTTTCGGACGTTAGGTGTTCTTTAATACGATGAGCTCGAGCGCCTGCGCGGCACGTAGGCAGGCGCGGCGGCAGTTTTCGACTTCGGCGCAAACGATGGCTTCGGCGATAAGGTTTTCGGCGTCGGTCTCCGCCCTAAAGCTTGCGGCGAGTGCCGTCGGAAAATCGGCGTTTGAATCCGATGCGCATTTTCGCAGATCGCTTAGCTTTTCCCACAGGCGCGCGGGCTTTTTGAAGTTTTCGATCTCGCATACCGCGTCGTAAAGCGCTTGCGCGTGATGCGCGCTTGACGAGGCAAGCGCAACGACGCCGTCCGTCGGGCGCCCGCGGCGGCAGGCAAAGATCGCGTTTGCAGCCCGCGCGGCGCAAACGGTCAGCTCGTGTGCCGATTGCGAAAGGCGAAGAATGTCATCTTGATCTATCGGGGTTATAAATTCGCGCAAAAGCCCCTCGCTTATTTCGTTTGACAACGCGAGCGAGGAGCGCTCGGCGTCAATGAGCTCGTCGCGTTTTGCACACTTTTCGCCTTTGACGAAAGTCGCGGAGACGGTGTGCAGGTCGTCCGCCGCGCGAACGCAAATCGCATATTGCTTTTTTATAAGTTCGAAATAATCGACGTGTTTTTTCGGCATAGTACGTTCCTCCCGATTATCGGAATATCGGCAAAAAGATTTTTGCTGTCACGAATCCGAGGATGCCGCAGCCGGGGAAAGTGAAGAGCCATGCAAGCACGAGCTCGCGCACCACCCCGAGGTCGACCGCTCCGACGCGCCTTGCCGCGCCGACACCCATAATGGCGGTCGTTTTCGTATGCGTCGTACTGACGGGCAGACCCGTGCACGAAGAGATCAAGAGGCATACAGCCGCGGCAAGGTCGGCTGCAAAACCTTGGTAAGGCTTAAGACGGACCATATCCATTCCGACGGATTTGATTATTCGGTATCCTCCGACGGAAGTTCCGAGCGCGATAACGATCGAGCATAGGATCGGCAGCCAAAGAGGAACGAAAAACTCTTCCGACTCCTGCGAGCCTTGCGCCATAGCGGCGGCAAGCAAGAAGATCGCCATAAATTTTTGACCGTCTTGCGCACCGTGCATAAAAGCGGAGGCGGCGCCGCCCGCTGTCTGCGCCGCGTCGAAAAACCTTTTGCTTTTGATGCGGTCGCGCGATCTGAAAACGGCGACCGTTAATTTCGAAAGGACAAAACCGAGCGAGGCGCCGAGCACGGTCGAGATCAGTATTCCGAAGCCGACTTTTGCCCATTCGGCTCCGTTTATGCCGTCAAAGCCGCCGTTTATCGCAACGGAGGCGCCCGATATGCCGGCGATAAGCGCGTGGCTTTCGCTTGTCGGTATGCCGAAATACCACGCCGCGCTTGCCCAAACGACGATCGCCGTCATAGCGGCGCAAAGCGCAACGAGCGCCGAGTTCGAGTCGCCGCCGAAATCGGCAAGATTGTATATGGTAAAAGCGACGGACGAGTTGACGGCGGTCATTATCAAAACGCCGAGGAAATTAAAAACGGCAGCCATAATTATCGCGCGTCGCACGCCGACGGCTCGAGTCGATACGCAGGTCGCTATCGCGTTCGGCGCGTCGGTCCAACCGTTGACGAAGATAACGCCGAGCGTTAAAAGCGACGCGGCGACAAGCATAGGGCTTGACGAAAGTTGAAGTACAAAATCCGAGAGGCTCATCGACTTCCTCCGAGAGAGATTCTTTTCGGTAGGCGGTCGCGTGTTCGGCGCCGGTGCGCCGACGATATGCCGTGCTCGTTGTGCCCGCGGAGTTACAGAGTTTCTCCGTAAACGAACGTGCCGTCGGTTTTTTGCATCCGAACGGGAACGATATTGCCGCGCAGATCTTTGCCCGACGGAACTTTGACCTCGATAAACGAGCCCGTATGACCGCAGGCAAACCCGTTCTTAAACGTTTCAAACAGCACGTTTTGCACCTGCCTTGAGGCGATTTCTTCCTCGAGCAGACGGCGTCGCACGTCGGCTTCGAGTTCGGCAAGTGCGGCGGCGCGGTGGCGCACGGTCTCCCCCGAGCAAACGGAGGGCAGATCCGCGGCGGGGGTGCCGCGCCGTGCGGAGTACGGGAATATGTGCGCGGTTAAAAAACGTTCGTTGCGCAAAAAATCGTAAGTTTCGGCAAAATCTTCGTCCGTTTCCGTCGGGAAGCCGACGATAACGTCCGTTGTGAACATAACGCCGGGGATTGCCTCGCGCACCCTTTGCATAGCGGCCCTGGCTTGCTCGGCGTTGTACTTGCGGCGCATTGCGGCAAGCGTGCGCGACGAGCCGCTTTGCAGTGAGATATGAAAGTGCGGAGCGAGCGCGGAAAGGGGCTTTATCTTGTCGACGAATTCCTTTGTAAACAGCGACGGGTCGAGAGAGCCGAGGCGGATTCTGCACCCGTCGGCGATCTCGTTTGCCCGCGTCAGCAGGTCGCCGAGGTCGGTTTGCCCGAGGTCTCGACCGTACGAGGCGGTCTCGATTCCCGTAAGCACGATCTCGCGCACCCCCGCGTTTATAAAGCCGCGCATTTCCGCCAAAACGTCTTCGGGAGCTTTGGAGCGGACTTTCCCGCGTGCGGCGGGTATGGCACAATACGAGCAACGGTTTTCGCAACCGTCCTCTATCTTTATATATACCCTTATTCGCGGAAAACATTCAAGTTTCATCGGCTCGAAAGGAACGTTTTCAAGCGATGTCGGCAAAAATATACGTTCGGTTTCGCCTCCGATAAGGCGGCAGACGGCATCCGCGCAGGCGAGTTTCGCGCCGTTTCCGCAAACGGCGCGAACTCCGTCGATCGCGGCTATCTCGTTACCGTGACTTTGCGCGGTGCAACCGGTAACGACTATCGGAGCTGCGAGATTCATCGCGTGCAAACGACGAATGGCTTGCCGCGATTTTCTGTCGGCTTCGGCTGTGACCGTGCAGGTGTTTACGACGAACGCGCAACAGTCTTCGCTCGGCGTGCCGACGATAAGACCGCGACGCTCGAGCTCTTCGGCTATGGCTTCGCTTTCGTACTGATTGACTTTACAGCCGAGCGTTAATATGCCCACTCGGCGCGGCGAAAATTTTTCTTCCATAAAAAATATATAGCTCCGTTTGAATATTTAGGGAGATGCCGGCGGAATTTCCCGCGGTTTGCGTCGGCAATGCGTTGTCGAATCGCGAATAATTTTATCATAATACGCCGAAAAAGTAAAGAGCATAATATTTTTTTGCAAAAAGGGTTGAAAAAGGGGCGTGGCGGGAGTATAATTTAATGGAACGAATGCTCTGTGCGCGCCGAGCCGATAGGCAAGATATTTGCGTCAGGGCTTTTTTGACAGCATAATATCAAGGAACGAAAAAGGAGAACGGGTCAGATGAGCACACTTCACATTGCGGATCACCCTCTTATCGCACACAAGCTTTCCATTATGAGAAATAAAAAAACCGGCTCCAAGGATTTTCGCGAGCTTTTGGACGAGATCGCAATGCTTATGGGGTACGAACTTACGCGTGACCTTCCCACCGAGGACGTCGTTATAGAAACTCCCATCTGCAAGATGACGGCGAAAAAAATAGCCGGCAAAAAACTTGCCATAGTTCCGATACTTCGCGCGGGTCTCGGTATGGTGGACGGGCTGCACAGGCTTGTCCCCGTTGCGAAAGTAGGGCACATAGGTCTTTATCGCGACCCCGAAACGCACAAACCCGTGGAGTATTATTGCAAACTCCCCTCCGATATAGAGAGCAGAATGACCATCCTCGTCGACCCTATGCTCGCGACCGGCGGCTCTGCCATTGACGCGCTCGATCTTTTGAAGCGCAACGGATGCACCAATATCCGTTTTATGGCGCTTGTTGCGGCTCCCGAGGGAGTGGCTGCGCTGCAAGAGGCGCACCCCGACGTCGATATATACGTTGCCGCGCTTGACGAAAAGCTCAACGAGCACGCGTACATCGTTCCCGGTCTCGGGGACGCCGGCGACAGGATCTTCGGTACGAAATAACGGTTTGCCAAAACAAGGGCGGCAGAGACGGTTGTGCGGTCTGCCGCCCTTTTCAAACGATAAAACGGTAAATGCAATGAGAACGTTATATATTGCGAAAAACGACGCCGGTCAACGGCTCGACAAATTTCTCACCAAGGCTGTGCGCGGTCTGCCGCAGTCTATGATGTACAAATTTATAAGAACGAAAAAGATCAAACTCAACCGCCGTCGCGCCGAGCCTTCGGTTATGCTTAACGAGGGGGATGAGATACAGCTTTTTATACGCGACGACTTTTTTGCCTCGCCCGAGGAGGACGATCTTGCAATCGAGCGTATAGAGCCCAAGATCAGACCGGTATACGAGGACGAAAACGTTATCGTGCTCAACAAGCGGCAGGGGGTGCTCGTGCACGCCGACGACGAGGGGCGCGACAACACTTTGCTTATGCACCTTAAGGCATATCTTTACAAAAAAGGCGAGTACGACCCGCGGCGAGAGCAATCTTTCGCACCTGCGCTGTGCAACCGCATAGACAGAAATACGGGCGGTATGGTGATAGCCGCGAAAAACGCGTCGGCTCTGAGGGATATGAACGAGCGCATAAGGACGGGGCAGGTCTCGAAGTATTATCTTTGCGCCGTTCACGGCGATATGCCGAAAGCGGCGGATCGCCTTACGGCATATCTTGTAAAAGACCGGAACACAAACACCGTCGGCGTTTTCGATTCGCCCGTTAAGGGGGGCAAGACCGTGATAACGGCATATCGTGTGCTTGCCCGTCGCAACGGCGCAAGTTTGCTCGAGGTCGAGCTTGTGACAGGCAGGACGCACCAGATACGCGCGCATATGGCGCATATCGGGCATCCGCTTCTCGGCGACGGCAAATACGGCGTCAATAAAGCCGACAGGGCGAACGGGTACAAATATCAGGCGCTTTACTCATACAGATTGCGCTTCGATTTCGAGAAAAACGGCGGGGTGCTCGATTATCTCGCCGGCAAAGAACTCGTTTTGCCGAAAGACGAGGTCTGGTTTTGCCGTGATTTCGAGTGATACCGCTGTACTTTATACGATAGCTGCCGAAAAAACGGTTTCGATTTGTTTGCGGGGGGGAAAGTGAAAAAGGATCGCTTAGAAAAAACGTCTCCGTCGGTTGTGGCGACAGATTCGGCGCGGGGTGCCGTATCTATGAGGCAAAAAGCGGCGGCGTTTGCCCGAGTCGCAATATTTCCGCGCGGTTTTGCGCAAAGGGCTGCGTATTGTGCGGCGTCCGGGGTCACTCTTGGGCTCACGGTCGTTTTTCCGTCCGTCATCGGCTCGATAATCGAGTGGTTAGCCCCCATTCCCGCCGCGCTTGCGCTTTTTTCGTATACCGATTTTGCTAATTGCCGAGTTGTCGGTCGCACAAAAGGCGCGCCGAGCGCGAACGGTGACTTTTCGTCGGGCGAGACCCGTCGGGGCGGCGTGCGCGAGGTGCGGAGGCGAAAAAACGGTGCGCCTGCTCTCGGCGGCGCGTACTCTTACGGACTGGCGTTCTTTTTGCCGCTTTATTTAACGATCTATCATTGGTTTTTATCGATGTATCCGCTCGACTTTGCGGGGCTCGGCAATGCCGCGTCGCTTTTCGTCGTACTTTTGGCGTGGTGCGGTCTTTCGCTTCTCGCTTCGGTGTCGGGCGCGTTCGTTTTTTGGGGATTTGCCGTTTTTCGCCGCATTTGCGACGGCAGGCAATATCTGCTCCCCCCGGCGGCAGGCGTGGCGTATGCGATATTCGAGTGGGCGCAGAATTTCGGTACGGGCGGAGTGCCGTGGTGCCGCCTCGCAATGGGGCAGATCAACGGCGGGATTTCGCTCGGGGCACGCTCGTCTGCGGTGCTCGGATCGTATTTCGTTGCTTTTTGTATCGTGTGCGCTTCGTTTTACGCCGCGCTCGCGCTGAGGTCGATTTTTGAGGTAGACGCGGATAACGAGGCGGCACGCGGCGAGAAAAACGCGCACGGCGCACGGCGCACGGCGCACGTGCGGCACGCGGCGATTGCCTGCCTTGCGACGGTGTTTGCCGACCTTTTGCTCGGGCTTTGCGCGATCGTTTTCGCGCCGACTTCCGAGGCAACGCTTTGTGCGGCGGCGCTTCAGGTCAACGTTTCGTCGGCGGAAAAATGGTCCGAGGATTCCGACGACCTTGATATTTGCATAGAACTTGTGGGCGAGGCGGCGTCCCGCGGGGCGGATTTGGCCCTTTTGCCGGAGACCGCGTTGCCATACGACATCGAGTGCGGCGACTCGCTTGACCTTTGCCTTTGCGCCCTGTCGCAAAAGTATGATATAGCTTTGGTCGTCGGCTGCTTTGAAACTGTCGACGACGGTAAATTCAACGCTTTGCGCTTTTACGAAAACGGGGAATACGCGGGATCTTATTATAAAAGGCATCTTGTGCCTTTCGGGGAGTACGTTCCGTGGCGAGAGCTTGTCTGCACGCTCGTGCCCGCTTTGTCGGAGATATCGATGCTCGACGATGACGTAACGCCCGGCGACGGGGCGCAAAACGTTTTCGTTTGCGGTGCGGAGTTCGGTGCGCTTATCTGTTTTGATTCGATATATGCTTCGGCAGCGCGAGAGAGCGCGAACGAGGGCGCCGAGTTGCTTTTCGTTTCGACAAACGATTCGTGGTTTCGCACGTCGCGTGCGCTCGATATGCACCTCACGCAAGCGCGTTTGCGCGCGATAGAATGCGGTCGCGACGTTTTGCGTGCGGCAAACACCGGGATAAGCGCTATAATAAGCGCCGACGGCAACGTTTCCGTCTCCGTTCCGGTCGACGAACGCGGCATTGCTTTTGGCGAGGTGTCCGTTTATTCCTCGAGAACGCCGTATACCGTTATAGGCGACGCTTTCGTTTATATCGCGCTCGCTTTCTATCTTGCGCTCGCTCTCTTTTTCGTTTGCCGTCGCGCTCGCCGAGTGCAAAGCGGATAGCGCTCGGGGAGATATCGGCGTATTTGTTATAATATGATAATAGAGGAAACAATTCGCTTCGAATTACGGGGCGAATTGTCTTTTTTGTATTGACAAATGCTCGCGAAATGATTATATTTAAAGTATAAGTTGTGTTTCTTCGTTCGTTTTTCGCCGTCTGTGGGGAGCGAAACGGGGAAATACGCAATACTGTATTAAGAAAGGCTATGACTGTGACAATGAAAAGATCGTATCGTATATTGGCGCTTATATTGGCGCTTATGCTTTCGCTTGCGTGCTTTGCGGCTTGCGGCGAGAGGGATAACGGCGACGAGACGACCGGCAGCGACGCCGGCGAGCAAAATCCCGGCAACACCGTCGGCGACTACGTTGCTTCTCTCCTCGGCAAAGACAGCGTTATCGGCAAACTGATGTCCGACGTGTCTGCAACCGAGGGCGTGGGCACCGTGCTCAAGGCTTTCGGCGGCGGCTCCGTCGAGTTCGGCGCAAAACTCGACGCCGACAAATTTGAGGAGATCGGAGCAGACCTTTCCGTCGGCGGTAAACTTTACGCGGCGGGCAACGCCTTTATGCTCGATCAACTTAAGCTCAAGTGGGGCGACAAGAGCATATCCGCTTCGGCTTATATCGGCAGCGACGGCTTTTACGTTAAGTGCGCACAGCTCCTATCCGAGGTGTACGGCGCGGAATTTAAAAAGATACAAGACGAACTTGCGTCTTCCGTTTTTGCTCCCGGTTCCGGCAGCTCGTTCGAGATTGACGAAAGTCTTTTCGAGCTAATCAAGCAGTCGGTGGGATCGCTCGGCAGTCTCGGCGAGGTAGCCGATATCCCGATTACGGACGAAACGAAAAAACTTGCCGACGATACCGTCGCCATCATATCGAATTATATTACCGCGGTAAACTCCGTGCTTGAAAAGAACGGTATCGTTTCCGTTACCGTCGGAGACTTCGAGACGAATAACGAGACCGTTAACGCGCGTACTTACGCCGTTACGCTCGACGACGCAAAACTCACGGCGGCTCTTAACGAGATATATGCGTATATAAAGAACGACGAGTCCGTTAAGACTTATATCGGTGCGCACTTCGATTTTATTATGTCGATGGTATCCGAAAAATCCGCGGGCATCGTCGGCGGGGCTAACATCCCGAATATTACCGCGCAGGATGTTATCGAACAGTACGACGGGATGATAGCCGCTTTCGGCGAGCAGATAAAGTCCGTCGACGGCGCTTTGGACGGCACGGTGATAAAGATCGAGATAGTAAGCGTTGTCTCCGACAAAACTCTTTGCGCGATAAGGATGACGGAGCATACGGAAGACGATGACGACGCGGTTCTTTTGCTCGATATCGGCAAAAACGGTATCGTCGGGAGCGACAAGATCACGCTTTGGTTCGACGGCAGCGTACAATATCAGCTGACGAAGAGCAAAGACGGCAACATCGTAACGTATAAGCTGAGCCAAGTCCATCCTTTCTACGGCGATATGACCGACAGCCTCGTGCTGACGTACGATACCTCGTCTAACAAGTGGAACCTTGCCATGACCGTGTATCACAGCGAGGTGGTAAGTTCGGGCGGCGGTATTTACGGAGAACTGATCGGCGGAGAAGACGGCGACGAAGAGATCGGCGGCTCTCATATCTGGGGCACGATCGACGGCGACATCAATTTCGGTCAGAATATTGAGTTTAATATCGTAGAATTCGAGCAACATATAAATATGAGCGGCAAGTTCGTTTGCGCCGACGGCGTGCTTTCCGTTTCGCTTGATAAAGTAAGCTCCGAGCAGCCCGCTCGCGACGAGGAGACCGGCGAATACGACCTTACCGAGACGTACACCTCCGTTTACGACGGATTCGAGATATTCTTTACGGTAAATGCAAACGACACTATGCCCGAGCGCGAAAACTTTAAGCCCCTCCTCACGATAACGGAAAAGGATATCGCGGATATTATGCAAAAGTTCAACGATCTCCTTAAAGATTGGGGTTTGGCGGACTGACGATGGCGCAAAAAGCCGAGTAATCGCTACTTCGGCATCGTACGGCGGAAGTATCGGCACGTTTGCACTCGCAACGACGTGCCTTGAGACTTTGATCGCGATTTAAAATTCACACGATAAAACGACCTGCGTCGAATTTTCGGCGCGGGTCGTTTTCGTTTCGAATCTCTTTCGTATAGGCGCCTGCGGCGCTCGGGTGCGTGATTAAACTGCGGGGCACAAACGCGCGGCGAGCGGCTCTCCCCTCGCCCCCATTCGTCTTTGCGTTTTTCGCGCGGTGCAAATGCGTACGGCAGCGTCGGTGCGCGGCGGCGAAACGCGGCTTTGATTTGTTGCGAAATCGCCGCTTTGTGCAAAGTGCCCGATAAACGGTGCGCGGCAGAACTTTTTGTTGACAAGTGTGCCACGCAATGGTAAAATAAAAAACAAAACGGATAAAGATCACTGATCTTTCGGGGAAACGGAGTAACTGCAATGAGCGAAAATAACGTTCGCGCCGATGCGCTGCGGGAGATGCCCGCGCAAATAATAGGCGAGATAGAAAAGGTCGTTTTGGGCAAGCACAACGAGGTGGTGCTGCTTTTGACAGCAATGCTTTCGGGTTCGCATATCTTGATAGAGGACGTGCCCGGCACGGGAAAAACCACGCTTGCCGCCGCAGCGGCAAAAGCTACGGGGCTACTCTTCAATCGCGCTCAGTTCACACCCGACGTTATGGCTTCCGACATCACCGGTTTTAACGTTTACAACAGACAGCGCGAAGAGTTCGAGTTTCGTTCGGGGCTTGCTATGTGCAATTTGCTGTTGGCAGACGAGATAAACCGCGCTTCGCCGAAAACGCAGTCCGCTCTGCTGGAAGCAATGGAGGAGGGCAGCGTTACCGTTGACGGCGTAACGTATGCGCTGCCGGATCCGTTTACCGTTATCGCGACGCAAAATCCCACGGGTTACGTAGGTACGTATCCGTTGCCCGAGGCTCAGCTTGACAGATTTGCCCTTAAGATAAATATGGGTTACCCCACGCCGCAAGAGGAGATCGCGATCCTTTCCGCGCGGCGAGGGGAGAACCCGCTCGACGCCGTAAACCCTGTCGTAACGGCGGACGATATGCGGCGTATGAGAAGCGAGGCGTCGAAAGTGTACGTCGACGGCGAACTGTACGCGTATATCGTATCTCTCGTCGGGGCGACTCGCCGCCACGCGTCTCTTGCGCTCGGAGCAAGCCCCCGTGCCTCGCTCTCGCTTATGCGCCTGTCGCAGGCATACGCATACGTGCACGGGAGGGACTACGTCGTTCCCGACGACGTTGCGCTGCTGTTCCGCCGTGCGGTTTCGCACAGGCTTATGCTCACTCAGGAGGCGAAGATGCGGGGCGTCACGACGGACGGCGTTCTTGCGGAGATACAACGCGCGACGGAAGTGCCGTATAAAGGAAAAAGATGAGCCGTTTTTCCTCAAAGGCCAAGCGCGGCGCACGTACGTATCGCCGGACGTATCGTCGCTTTGGCGCGACTTACAGATTCGGGCTGTGGTGCGTGCTGTGGGCGGCTGCGTTCGTTTTTACGCAAGCACTGCGATCTTCGGCGTCGACGGTGTTCTTTGTGTTCGTCAGTTTTATCCCGCCCGTTTGCGCCGTTTATGCGCTGCTGGCAGATCACGCCGTCAAGATATACATCCCGAGCGACGATGTGCGCGAAATAGGCAAGGGCGAAGCGTTTGACTATGAGTTTCGGATATTGAACGAGTCGCCGCTGCCGTATCCGTTTACGGAGGCGATCCTTTGCGTTCCGCTGCGCGACAGCGTGCGTACGGGCGAACGCACGGCGCGGCTGTCCCTTATGCCGAACGGCGCGTATACCGTCAAAAACACCGTGCGCTTCCGCTTTAGGGGGGCATACGAGATCGGCGTTCGTTGCATTTACGTTTACGATCCTCTGCGTTTGTGGCGCGTGCGAGTCGACGCGGACGCTTTTTGCACGGCGGAAGTTATGCCGCGCGTGCGCGTCGCGGCGACAAACTCCGCCGAATCGAGCGCGGATACGTCGGCAAGAAGTTTGCTTTCGCAAAGCGCTTACGACAAGACCGAGATCTCCGACGTGCGCGAATACCGCACCGGCGACGCTCAGAAATCCATACACTGGAAGCTCTCGCTTAAATCCGAGATCCCCGTCGTGCGCGAATATAACTCGGGCGCGGCGGACGTTTCGTACGTTTTTTGCGACGTCGGCGCGCATTTTCCGACACGTCGCCCGCTTGTTTTTTACGAGAGCGAGGCGGCGCGTGCTCGCGCCGCGGTGCCGCACGAGGAACTCGGGCGCGACGAGTTTTATTACGATATGAACGAATATACCGTCGACTCCGCCGTGGAGGAGAGTCTTGCCGCCGTTGCGCGTGAACTGCGCGACGGGCGCCGCGTCGTTCTTGCGTGGTACGACGAGCGTGCCGCACTCGGCATAGTTGCTCGCGAACTTACCTCCTTAGAGGATATAAACGCCGTTTTGCGCGATTTTGCGACCGCGCCGATAGCCGAAAAAGGGAAAAAACTGTCGGATCTTTCGCGCTTTGTCTGCGACACCGGCGAAAGTAAGCGAATATACGTTATACCATCGCTTGACGACGAAACGATAGCTGACGTTGCGCTTGGGGAAAGTCTCGGGGGGGCGAGCGGAGGAGCTACGGTCATTGCCGTTTGTGCGCCGCAAAGATATGCCGATCCCGAGGCTCGCCGCAGATACGAGTCGGGGTGCGTTTCGCGCTTTGCCGAGCGCGGAATAGCCCTCGTTATGCGTGCCGCCGACGAAGACGGCGCTTACTGTGCGACCAAGGGACGCGAGGACGCCTCGGAGGTGAAAAATGGGTAAATTTGACGACCGCCGCGCCGCTCGGGCAGCCGAGGCGGCGAAGCGGCGCGAAAAGAGGGAGCGCCGCCGCGAGTATAAGGCGCAGCTTGCGCATTTGCGCGAAGAAGAAATGCCCGTCGTTTGCCGCCGCGACGAATACGAAAAAAGCACCCGCTCCGTGGTTGCTGGGCTGTTGTGTCGTATGGCGGTGACCGCTGCCGCAGTTTTCGGCTCCGTATATTTTGTGTTCGATGCATTTCTTTTTACCGCCTCGGTTCCTTGGTGGTATATTTTGGTCTTTTCTTTAGTATTTACCGCCGAGAATTCGCTTATTTTGCTCGGTCCGCGGTGGTATTTGCGCACTTTGGGAGCGCTGGCGCTTACCGGCACTTTAACGATACCATTTTTGCCCGCTTTTGCGACGAATTACGGTTCTGCCGTTGTCGGGGCGTTCAATATGGCGATGGAGCGTATGGCAGAGGCGGGATTTACCGTTATGCGCTCGTACGAGATAGCCTCGCCGCTTGCTTCCGCCGTAAAAACGGAAGATCAATTGCGCTTGTTTGCCGTGGTGCTCGCTTTCGTATTGTCCGCGGCGTTCGTTTTGTGCGTTATGCGGCGTATCCGAATTTTGCCGCTCGCGCTGCTGTCCGCGGCGGTACTCGTCCCGATATTCGTATACAATCTTACGAACACCAATCTCGGCGTCGCGCTTATCATAGCTTCTTTTACCGCTCTGCTCGTACTCGATGCTTTCGATAGGATATACGTAAAGAAAAAGGGCGGGCTCGACGATTGCTTTTCGTCGCCGCAGGGCGGCGAGGACGAGACCGCAAAAAGCAAACGCGAGATCCGCGGCGGCGAGGCTCGTCGAGCGTCGCGCAAAGAGAGCTGCAAAGCGCTCCCCGAAGCGCAGCGCCAAGAACAGCGCAAAGAGCGGCGCAAAGCGAGACGCGAAGAGCGGCGCGAAGCGTATGCCGCATCCGCCGCGGGAGGTATTGCGGCGGCGGGGACGTTTATCTTGTCGCTTGCGGTGATAGCGCTGCCGGCGCTTACGGCTAAAGGCGCTTTTAACACCGTGGGACCGCTTGAGAACACCCTGAGCCATTACCGCGAATACGTTACCGCTTGGCTCAAAGGCGATTCTCCCGCGCTCGATTACCTCGAATATGAAAGCGACCCCGAAAATTTTGCGCCCATCTCAACGGAAGCGACGGCGAAAGAGTATTCGGGACTGCAGATGTTTTATATCGAATCGAATAGCAAAACGAACGTTTACCTCAAAGGTCGTACGGCAACGGATTATATCGACGGCTCTTGGAAACTCGCGACGAGGGGCGACGGGGACTTTGAGACGTATCGAAGCCTTTTCGGTACGACGTCGACCGTAACGGAGAATATAAGATACGGATTTTTGCGCTTTGCGTCGGACGGAGCTCTCAAAGATAACGGCGGGGTGCCATCGCAGAGCGTATGGACGGCGCATAAGTACGGCTTCGATTTGGCAAACGTTTATATAAAGCGGCTTAATATAGTATCGAATCTTATTTATATGCCGTCGTATCACCTTGCGCACTTTCTTCCGTCGGCGGATTTCGGCAAGTTCGGCAATCTGCACGTTATGAAGGATTGGGGGACCGAAAGCGGCGATGGCAAGCTGACTTACGCAGACTATTTCGACGGGATATATACGGCGTATAAGCTCGCCGAGGACGAGGACGGATACGGAGCTTGGGCGCTTCTTACGTCTATGACGGATAAAAATTACGGCGAAACTTTATCCGCGGCAATAGCGAAATTTCATCTTGCGCGACGTGCGATATCCGCCGGAGTGCGCGAAAATCGTTACGGTGCCGCGGCGGAATACAACTTCGTTATAAATTACGGCGATTCCACGGTAAGATATCGCACGGGCGTCGACGAAGATACCGGCGAAAAGTACGTTGCCGTGCCGCACGGCGACGGCGAGGTCGTCTTTAAAAGGAATTCGAACGGAAAGATAGTTTCGAGCGTGTCCGGTGTCGAGGTTGATCTCGCGATAGCGTACTTTGAGTTTTTTACAGATGCGGAAAAGGACGAATTCAAGGAACTTTGTTCGCTTATCGATACGTATACGAATTACGTTTATTCCGTATATACGAGGAGCTCGGGCAGTTCCGTCATAAAAGAGCTGTCTGATCGACTCTTCGCAAACGCAACCGAGAAGCAGATTGACGGCGACGGTAACGTCGTCGACGTGCCGATAGACGTTTCGGGTGCGGCGTCGCATAACGAATACGTTTCTTCCGCATCGTTTGCCGCGGTAAAGGCAAAGAACTTTGTTTGCGACGGTGACGTGTATCTGAAAAGGCACAAGTTCGTTATGTCCGTTATCGACTATTTGTGCGACGGCGAGAGATTTACTTACACACTCTCGCCCGAGGCGGAGACGAACGCCGACCTTGACGGGGTGGAAAACTTCCTTTCCGTAACTCACGAGGGGTATTTTGTGCAGTATGCGTCGGCGGTGGCGCTGATCTTGCGCGAAGCGGGTATCCCCGCAAGATACGTCGAGGGTTACGTTGCCTCGGATCTTCGTAATATCGGCTCGAGCGGAACGGCGGGCAAATACGCCGCCGTCGTGCTCGACAGCGACGAGCACGCGTGGGTGGAGGTCTGGTTTGACGGCATAGGTTGGGTGCAGTATGAGGTGACCCCGATCTATTATTCCGACGCGTATCCTATGCTCGTCTCCTCGCAAGGCGGGGCGAACGCCAGCGGTAACGACGGCGACAAGGGCAACATTCCCGACAAGACCCCCTCGGGCAACGGCTCGTCTGTCGACGGCGGCGACGAAGATCTCGGCGACGCGCTCACGCCGCCCTCCGTTGCGCAAACGAGTTCGCCGCGCGAGGAAAAGATCCGTGCGATCGCCTCGGCGACCGCTATCGTTATCGCCGCCGCTTTTGCCGTGTGCTTCGTTTGGTGGGTACGCCGTAGGGCAAAAAAGGCGCAAGATTCGCGCGACACGCTTGTGCGAAAAATGAAAAACGCCTCAAAGTCGCCGCCGACAAGAGACGAGGCGCGCGAGTTTTTCGATTTGTTTGCCTTTATGCTGCAAGAAGCGGGTTTCGCTCCGAAAAAAGGCGAATTGCACGCGGAATATGCGGACAGACTTGTTTTGCAACTTTATCCCGCAGTTTGCGTGCCCGACGCCTCGGAACTTCGCGAATGCGGCAGCGGATTCGACCGGCGCGTATCCGAAAGTGCGTTTCGCCGTATGTTTGCGGCGATCGAAGCCGAGGAGTTCGGTTTCGGTGCACCGAGCGGAGATTTGCCGACGGTTGCGCTGGTCTTCGAACGCTTTTACGCAAGAATATATAAGCGGCGAGTAAATGCACTGCGCCGACTGTATCTGAGGACGGTTGCGTGCCGCCTGTAAAACGAAAAACGGTATCCGCCGCGAATTTTTCGCGGCGGATACCGTTTTATTTTGCAGATGCGTAAGCAACGCATCGTTCGGTCAAGCCGAAACGATGGCGAGCTTAAACGTTCAGAGTTTTGAGGTAGCTGATGCTTTCCGCCGCACATTCGAGCGGAGTTTTGCCGGGGGTAGTTTGGTCTTGCTCGACGATTATCCATTCCGTGCCGGCGTCACGTGCCGCCGCGAGGAGTGCGGGCATATCGAACGAGCCCTGCCCGAGCGGACGGAACTCCGTCCCCTTGGGTTGGTGAGGAGCGGGACGGTCTTCACCGTTGCCGAAATCAAAAGGTACTACGTTTTCGTTTACGAAGTCTTTGACGTGAACGATCGGCACACGACCGACGTTGCGCTTAAGCAGATAAGCGGGCTCTATACCGACAAGCGATACCCAACCCATATCGAATTCCGTTCCTACGTACGAAGCGGGCATTGCGTTGAACATCTTTTCGATGCCCAAAATTCCGTTTTCGACGGAAAATTCGAACCAATGGTTGTGATAGAGCATAGTTATTCCGAATTTTTTTGCGATCTTGCCGAGGTTCGTGAAAAGATCCATCGCAAACTCAAACGCGGGCTCGGTCGGTCTGTACGGCTCGCGCAGCCATGCGACGGCAACGTATTTGCAACCGATCGTCGCGAACTCGCCGAACATCTTATAGGGGTCTTTCGCGAGGGTTATTTCGTCGCAGTGGGCGCCGATAGGGGTGAGACCGATCTCCGCGCAAAGGTCGCGCACTTCCTCGGGCGTGTGCTCGTAAAGTCCCGCGAGCTCGACGCCGTCGTATCCCATAGCTTTGATCTGTCTGAGTGTTCCGCCAAGATCCTCTTCGGCTTCTTTGCGAACGGTGTAAAGTTGTATTCCGAGTTTGAAGCTCATTTTACCCTCCGTGTTTTGGTGTATTATATATTGTCGGCGGCTTTTTGCGTGCCGTTTTCGCAGGCGCACAAAAGTCGGGTTTTACCTGTTGTCGGTCGTTTCGTTTCCCGTTTTGCGTCGAAAAACGAGTAATTTGCTCAAAATATAGTTCAGCACGGTCACAGTTACCGCAGAGAAAGCGAGCGCGATAAGGTCTGCGTCGACCGTAACGATAAATTTAAAAGGTGAAAAGCCGAGTTTTCGGAGAGCGAGAGGTATAAGCACACCGAGGGCGAGCTCAACGAGATACGTGCCGGCTCGGGAGGCGACGAATTTTCCGAACTGCGACCAAACGGACGCTATGCGCCAATCCGCGTCGCGAAATACCCACGCCTTGTTTGCAAAGAATGCAAATATAACGCCCGCTACCCACCCGACGCTTATAGAGACGGAGCGAAGCAACGAGGCGGTCGCGCCGCCGGCGTTAAGGTCGACGCCGTACGCGTCGGCGAGGGGGTATAAAAGGGCGAGTCGCACCCCGTATGCGACGAGGGTCGTCAGGAGCCCGACGATCACGTATACCACGATTTCTCGATGTTTGGCTAAAAACTTTTTCACGTT
>CAZOFD010000003.1:51862-73390 GCA_964579135.1 uncultured Ruminococcus sp.
TAGTTTTTGGCTTTTTTTGCGGCGGCGCGCGCTGCGATCTTATCCTCTATCGCGCGTGCGGCGGGATCTGCGGCGAGGCGCGCGGCTTTCTCTGCGGCTTCTTTGTCGGCGCGATCGTTTACCTTTTTCGCCTCGGATATGAGGGAGAGTCGCAGCACGTCGTCGAAGTCGCGTACGGCTGCGAGTTTGGTTGCCGCGCTTGCATTCGCTTTGAGTGCGTCGTAGAGCGCGGTAACGGCGAGCGAGGTGTTAAGGTCGTTGTCAAGCGCATCCGTAAAGCGCTTTTTCATAGCCGCGAGCGCCTCGGCGTCCGCCTCCTCGCCCGAGTCCTCGCGCATAAGGCGCGCGATCTTTGCGACGAGTTTGTCGTATGACGAGGCGGCGTTGTCGAGATTTTCGTAGGTGAACACCAGAGATTTTCTGTAATGCGACATAAGGCAGAAGTAGCGGTAAGCCAAAGGCGAATAGCCTTTGGACTCAATCAGAGATACCGTGAGGAACTCGCCGCTCGATTTGCTCATCTTACCCGAGGCTGTGTTAAGGTGCAATACGTGCATCCAATAGTTGCACCATTTGTGCCCGAGGTACGCCTCGCTTTGCGCGATCTCGTTCGTGTGGTGGGGGAAAGCGTTGTCGATGCCGCCGCAGTGGATGTCGAGACGCTCTCCGAGGTGCTTCATAGCGATGCAGGAACATTCGATGTGCCAGCCGGGGTATCCCGTGCCCCACGGGCTGTCCCATTTGAGCTCTTGGGCGTCGAACTTCGATTTCGTAAACCAAAGCGCGAAGTCGGCGCGATTTCGCTTGTTCGAATCTTCTTCGACGCCGTCGCGCACGCCGACGGCAAGATCCTCTTTCTCAAAATTGTGAAAAGCGTAGTAATCGTCGAGCTTCGACGTATCGAAATAAACGTTTCCGCCCGCTTCGTAGGCATATCCCTTTTCGATAAGCGAAGATATAACGCGTATAAAATCGTCGATGCACGCGGTTGCGGGCTCTACGACGTCGGGGATGCGGATGTTCAGTTTTTCACAGTCGGCGAAAAAAGCGTCGGTGTAGAATTTCGCGATCTCCATAACGGTCTTGTGCTCGCGGCGCGCGCCTTTCAGCATTTTGTCGTCGCCCGTGTCGCCGTCGCTCGTGAGGTGACCGACGTCCGTTACGTTCATAACGCGGGTAACGTCGTACCCCGTGTAACGCAAATATCTGTCGAGTACGTCCTCCATAATATACGTGCGCAAATTGCCGATGTGGGCATAGTGATATACCGTCGGACCGCAGGTATACATCTTGACCTTGCCGGGCTCGCAGGAGACGAATTTTTCTCTTTTGTGGGAGAGGGTGTTATATAATATCATAGTAAAAACCTCGAGAATCGAAATGCTTTCGTATCAAAAGCAATTATATCAAATATTAATCGGCGTGTCAAGTAAATCGGTACTTGATTTACCGGCGGTTTTGATGTATAATTACACCGACAAATTTATGCGGGGGCAGTTATGGAAAGGATCAGATCGTTTGCCGTGGATCACGACGGCTTGCCGTGCGGTATATATTTGAGTCGCGTTGACGGCGACGTTTTGACGTACGATCTCCGTATGCGCACCCCGAACGGAGGGGACTATATCTCTCCTCTCGCGGCACATTCGCTCGAGCATCT
Source organism: uncultured Ruminococcus sp. (assembly GCA_964579135.1). Lineage (GTDB taxonomy): Bacteria > Bacillota > Clostridia > Oscillospirales > CAG-272 > CAG-390. Next base: position 53,523 of record CAZOFD010000003.1, read on the forward strand.
GCTCGCCACTTTTATGCGCGCGGGGGCGGACGGCGAGCGCGTCTTTTACGTCGGGCCTATGGGCTGCCGCACCGGGTTTTACGTGCTTATGCGCCGCACGGACGTTGCGGGCGCGGATCTCGCGGCGATAAAGACCGCTTTTGCCGCAATTGCCGTATACGACGGCAAGATGCCGGGGGCGCACCGCAAAGAATGCGGCAACTATCGTTGCCTTTCCGTTTCCGCCGCGAAAAAAGAGGCGGTGCGCTATCTTGCGGTGCTCGAGGCATTGCCGCCGGATCACGATTTCGCGTATCCGAAAAAGCCCGAGGGCGGCATCTGACGGCGCGGGATCGAGTGCAAACGGCGCGGTCGGCTGACGCAAGCGCAAAAACGAAAAACGACAAAAACAGCTTGAAACGAGGCGTGAGATTATGAATATATCCGAGATGTCGCGTCGTGGCGTTGCCGAAGCGGCGGATTTCGAGGCGAGAATAGGCGTTATCGGCGCAATGGAAGTCGAGGTAAACGCGATCTGCGAACTGCTTGAAAACCGGCAAAGCGTGCGGATCGGGGCATATACTTACAATATCGGCAATATCGGCGGGGTGAGCGCCGTCGTCGCTCGGTGCGGCGTCGGCAAGGTCAACGCGGCGATATGTGCCGCGACGATGATACTGACTTTCGCCCCCCAGACCGTGATAAACACCGGCGTGGCGGGTGCGCTTGCGGAGGAGCTTGACGTGGGCGACGTCGTTATAGCCGATTCCGCCGTCGAGCACGATATGGATTACGGTACGCTCGGTGACGAGCGCGGGCAAATATTTTTTCCCGACGGCAGAAGCGAAACGTATTTTGCCGCCGACGGCGAAACCGCGGGCGCACTTGCCGCGGCGGCGGAGTCGCTCGGCTTGCATACTTTGCGCGGGATAGTGGCGTCTGGCGATATTTTCGTTTGTACCGACGAAAAGCGCCGCGAGATAAAGACCCTTTTCCGTGCCGACGCGTGTGAGATGGAGGGCGCCGCCATAGCGCACGCCTGCCGCATATACGGCGTTCCGTTCGCGATTTTGCGCTCAGTTTCCGACAGGGCGAACGGGAACAGCAACACGGATTTCCCCGCCTTTACGCGCCTTGCCGCCGCTCGCGCCACCGCGGTCGTCGCGTCTTTTGCACGTTCGCTGTCGCAAAACGTCGCCGACGGGGCAAGCCGCGAGGCGTGAATCGATTTTTCGACTTTTTAAGGCTTGCGAAAAACACGAAAGAAAGGGACCTTCGCTTTGCGAGGGCGGCGTTTAACGTTTAAATGGCAAAAAAGATCAAATATCATCAAAAAAAGGATATTCGCGATCTGCGGCAAATGCTTCGCGCGAGCGAGCATATGCACGGCTCGCGCCCCGCTTTTATGCAAAAGAGGGACGGCGTGTACAAAAGCACGACGTATTCCGAATTCTCCGACGCGGTGGAATTCCTCGGTACGGAGCTTTATTCCCTCGGGCTCGGCGGCAAACGCGTCGTCGTTATGGGCGACAATTGCATCGAATGGGCGACGGTCTATATGGCGGTCGTGTGCGGTGGCGGTATCATAGTCCCCGTCGACAAAGAACTCCCCACCGAGGAGCTCGCAAACGTTGCCGATATCGCCGAGGCGAGCGCTGTATTTTATTCTTCGCGCCTTGCCGAAAAGGCGTCGTCGCTCTCGGACGACGTCAAAAAGTTCTCGTTTGACGAGTTGCCCTTTCTCATCGAGGAAGGAAAAAAACACCTCGCCGGCGGAAACCGAGACTTTTTGCGTGCGGAGGTAGACCCCGAGGCGCTTTCCGTGCTTATTTTCACGTCGGGTACGACGGGCGCGTCGAAAGCCGTTATGCTGTCGCAAAAAAACATCTGCTTTACGATCTCGGAGATCGGCTGTATGGTAAAGGCGACTTGCGAGGACAGGGTGCTGTCCGTTTTGCCGATCCACCACGTTTACGAGGGCACTTGCGGATTTTTGTTCGTGCTGTCCGTCGGAGGCTGCGTCGCTTTCGGCGAGGGGCTGCGCTATATAACGCGAAATATGCAAGAGGTGCACCCGAGTGCGATGTTCTGCGTGCCCGTACTGCTTGAGACGGTATATAAAAAGATATGGGCGAATATTCGCCGCAAGGGTATAGAGAAAAAGGTGCGCCGCGCCATAAAACTGACGGGGAACAATATGGCGCTCAAGCGCCGTGTGTTCGCGGAGATCCACGATTCGCTCGGCGGCAATATGCGTATTATGGTCTGCGGCGGGGCTGCGGCTGACCCCGACGTGCTTGCGGGGCTGCGCGAGCTCGGTATATTTGCGATCCAAGGCTACGGTCTCAGCGAATGCGCACCGATAGCCGCCGTTAATATGGACAACAATTTCCGCGACGCGTCGGCGGGTTTGGCGACTCCGAACGCCGTGCTCGATATATACGACGTGCAAAGCGACGGAACGGGCGAGATAAGGTATAAGGGCGACAACGTTATGCTCGGGTATTACAAAAATCCCGAGGCAACCGCGGAAGTTATGCGCGACGGTTGGCTGTATACGGGAGATCTCGGGTATATAGACAACGACGGCTTTCTTTACATCACAGGCAGAAAAAAGAACGTTATCGTTACCGCGGGCGGCAAAAACGTGTTCCCCGAGGAGCTTGAGACTTATCTTTGTCGAAACGAGTTCGTTGCGGAGGCGGTCGTTGTCGGATATATGAACGAAAAAAAGGGCGATTACGACGTGGTTGCCGTTATCTGCCCCAACGACGCCGCTTTTACCGAGGCGTACGGCAAGGGGTACACTCGCGGTCAGATCGAGGCGGAGTGCGCGCTTGCCGTCGAAAACGTCAACTCCGTTGTACAAAGCTATAAAAAGATATCGTATTTTATAGTTCGTAACGAGCCGTTTGAAAAGAATTCGTCGCGCAAGATAAAGCGTATGAACGTGGCACGGGAATCGCGTGCGGAATATCTGAAAAAATCGGGGCGGCACTGACGCGGTCGTCGGGCGAACGCGCAGAGCGGCGGCGCGAGCGAAAGCATCGCCGCCGCAAGGATTGCTTTTAAACGAAGAACGCCGCGCTGCGGCATACAAGGAGAGACAAAAATGCATATTTCCATCACGGGACGCCTCGGAAGCGGGAAAAGTACGGTTGCCAAACTGATCGCACGGGATTACGGATTTACCATATACAGCACGGGTACGATATTGCGCGAGATAGCCGCGAAAAAGGGGCTTACCGCGCTCGAGATGAACAGACTTATGGCGGAGGACGAGAGCTTTGACCGTATGCTTGACGACACGGTCTCAAGCGTTTCGCGCGAGCGCGCGGACGAGAAACTCTTGTTCGATTCGCGAATGGCGTGGCATTTCGCTCAAAGCTCGTTCAAGGTATATCTCTATATCGATACGGCTGTCGCGGCGCGCCGCGTAACGGCGGACGATCGCGGCGACGTCGAGCGCTATGCGAGCGAGGCGGAGGCGGCGGAACAGCTCGAGGCGAGAATGCGCGAGGAGAACGTTCGCTACAAAACGCTTTATGGGGTCGATAACCTCGACCTTAACAACTTCGACCTTATAATCAACACCGAGTCGCTCTCGCCCGAAGAGGTGGTCGGGATAATAATGACGAGATTTGCCGAGTACGAAAAGGGCGAATTCAAATCTCCTCTCAAGGTCGGAATGTAAAAACGGTATTTTGAAAAATATGTGTTGATATTTCGAAGCCCGAGTGATATAATTGTACTGTCAGCATAAAGTTATCGCGAGATAACGATAATACGTAAGGAGAAAATATTATGAAGATCACCGAATACTACGAAAATCTCCCCAAGATAGCGAAGATCATCCTGCAGATTTGCCTTGGCGGCATCATCGGCGGCATTTATCGCATCGTTCGCTATACGGAGACCAAAAACGTCGTAACTCTCGTTGTGGGTATTCTTTGCACCGTTACCGGACTCGGCAATGCGGCAGCTTGGGTTGTCGATCTCATCACCGAGATCACCCAAAACAGGATCACCATCCTCGCCGACTGAGGACAAAACAAAAGCGTCGAGCAAAATGCTCCGTGCTGTTAAGGACAGCTTTTTTAGAATTAAGAACTACGAGCATTGCAAAGGCGAAGAAGAATACGAGAACATTTCGGTGTTTCTCGTATTTTTCTTTTTTGCACATTTATAGTATTTTCGCCTTTGTAGTACACTTAAAGCACCAAAGGAAATTACGGTGCAATTATGGAAATGCCGTATAAACGGAACGGAATTACCTATGAACTTAGAGGTGAGCAATATTATCCCTTGCTTGCCCCACGAACAAAAGGAGGTCGGCAAACACGGAAGATTGCATTTCGAATATCTCAAAGCGTATAGCAAAGGTGGCTACACAAATCTTCTCTCGGAAGGCGTACTCAATCGCGGCTTTATGAAATCGATATTTAAGCGAAAACAATGGTGGCAAACATTTTGCTACCGAAAGAGTTATTGATGAGAACTTGAAATCTCACGATATGCTCCGTTGGGTTGCAGAGATGAACAATATTAAAGCAAGCGCGGAAGAAATCGTCTTGCAGGAGATGGGTTTATGTATAAGGTCGGTTATCAACGAACTATGGCACGGAAATATAATTTCCAAGAGGACATTAGAAGGGACTCCAAGGAAAAGAAAGAATTGCGCGGCTATATGTCACGCCATCACGAAGACATAGAAAAGAACTTTACCGATGATCAGAAGCAAATCTTTGAAAAGTTCTGCGATTGTTGGAGCGAATATATGAGTTTGGCTGAAGCGGATATCTTTGAGTGCGCTTTCAAGCTTGGAATGGAGATAGCTATAGAGTTTTTTTCTAAGTAATAGATAAACGCAAGCCGCCACCATCATTTCGGCGGATTGATTAAATTCCTTAAAATGTGCCGAAAAACTGTTGACAAACGACTGCTTTTCGGCTACAATAACAAATATAATAAAATTTGCCGAAGCTGCTTGGAGGTATATATGAGTTATATTTTGCGTCATATGGAAAATCGCATTCTCGAGTTGTCCAAATCCTACTCTGCGATTTTACTGACGGGACCCCGTCAAGCGGGAAAAACAACGATGTTGCGTTCAATCGCAGATAAAGAAAATAAAGGACGAGAATATGTTTCCCTTGATGATCTTGCTATGCGCGATATGGCGAAAAACGATCCTGCTCTTTTCCTGCAAATGCACAAGCCCCCCGTCTTGATCGATGAGGTTCAGTACGCTCCCGAACTTTTTACTTATATTAAAATTCATATAGACGAACATCATAATCCCGGTGATTTTTGGATGACAGGCTCTCAGATATTCCGACTTATGCACGGGGTTCAAGAATCACTCGCAGGACGAGTAGCGCTCCTTCATATGGCGCCTATGTCGCAACGCGAGATTGTGGGCGCGGACTGCATTCCTTTTACCACGAATATGAACGTATTGATTGACGAATGCAAGAAAATCAAACCTGTAGATACACCTGCTTTGTTTGAGCGCATATGGAAAGGTTCTATGCCCGGTATAGTTTCGGGGCTTTATCCCGATCGTAATATGTATTATTCGTCATATCTTTCCACCTATGTAGAGCGCGATGTGCGTGATATTTCCGGTACGGTGGATGCGTTAAAGTTTAATCGATTTATTACCGCAGTGGCTGCAAGAACGTCACAACTTTTAAATTATCACGCTCTCGCGGAGGATGCGGAAATAGATATGCCGACGGCAAAAGCTTGGGTGGATATTTTGGAAACATTGGGTATTATATTCCTTCTTCACCCTTACTCAAATAACGTATTGAAACGTACAATCAAGACGCCGAAAGTTTATTTTTACGATACGGGACTCGTATGCTATCTTACTAAATGGTCCTCACCCGAGGTTGCAGAAAGCGGAGCAATGAGTGGAGCGCTTCTTGAAAACTTTGCTGTGTCTGAGATAATGAAAGGTTATCAGAACGCAGGCAGAGAACCTTATTTGTATTTTTACCGTGATCGTGACGCTAAAGAAATTGACGTTATTATGGAAGGTGACGGAAAGCTTTGTCCGTTAGAAATTAAAAAGACTGCCACACCCGATAAGCGCATCGTTCGTACGTTTAGTGTGATTGATAAATCCCCTTTGCAGCTTGGAACAGGAGCCGTTCTTTGTATGTCGGATCAATTCGGTGCATTCGATAGAAATAATCTTATCGTTCCGATTTGGGCGATTTAAGTTATTAACGGTTTCATTGTATCAAAGTGTATGAGGAAAAAGAGATGAGTAAATTTAGAATAGTAGATTTATTTTCGGGTGCGGGAGGATTAACCTTTGGTTTCTATTACAATCTTGTAAACGGAGAGTTTGTTAAAAGAGATAACGTAGAATTTGTTTTTTCAAACGAATACGCACCCCAAGCGGTAAAGGCGTTTAAAAAGAATTATGGCAAGGACATTCCCGTTATCAAGGGAGATATTTGCGATATAACCGAAGATATTATTGAACAATATGTTGACGGAAAAGAGGTTGACGTTATAATCGGCGGACCTCCTTGCCAATCGTTTAGTACGGTAGGTCAAAGACAATACGATGATAGAGCAAAGTTATCCAATCAATATCTGCGAATTTTGGAGAAAATCAAGCCGAAGGCATTCCTTTTTGAAAACGTAAAAGGAATTTTATCGATGAGTGAGATTTTTTACAAACTTGATGCAGATGGAAAAATGATGTATCAAGATGTAAAAAAGCATCGCGGAAGCGTTGAATTTACGAGAAAAGAACCTATAATCGACCATTACGGCGATCTCGTAATGAACAAGTTGACGGAAGAATTCAATAGAATCGGATACAAAACCGTATTCAAAACAATGCTTGCTTCCGATTTTGGTGTTCCACAAAGCAGAGAAAGAGTCTTCATAATAGGAATAAGAAACGATCTCGATATAAAATGGGAATATCCCAAAGGAAACGGTCCGTTATATTCAATTTATCAAGCAATATCCGATCTGCCTCCGGTAGGAGAAGGACAAGAAGCTTGTGAATATACTGTGGAACCGCAAAACGAATATCAGCAATTGATGCGTAAAGGTAGCGATAAGATTACAGAACATTATTGCGGTATTTATGGTGACAAAATCAGAACCGTTATTCAAAACGTTGAAGAAGGCGAAGGAAAAAACGATTTTAATAGGAAAGTAAAAGAAGGTTTAGTTGATGAGAAGTATTATTTAACGTCGGGATATGGTAATACTTACGGAAGATTGGAAAGAGATAAACCCTCTACCACTATTACGAATAATTTAGCCACTCCGTCTGCGTTAAGGTGCATTCATTATGAGCAAGATCGCGCGTTAACGCCGCGAGAAGGTGCGAGAATACAATCCTTCCCCGATTGGTATTGCTTTGAAGGAACTCGAACCGACGTCGCAAGGCAAGTTGGAAACGCGGTTCCGCCCTTGATGGCAATAGCATTTGCCAATAAAATGATTAATCTTCTTAATGAAGATAATTGAAATTTAATCTTAAATCCTATGAAAAGGGGCTGTTTTGGCAGCCTCTTTTTTGCTACATTTCAAACTGCATTTTTCAAATATTGCAATATACGAAAAATAATTTTCGCAAATTTTGTAAAAGCTATTGACACATTTTGACATAGATGGTATAATACAATTACAAAATAATTTTGGAGGGTTGCAATATATGGAAACCAAACGCGATAAATTTGTCAGAATTGTTGAGAACAGAACCAATAAAATCATCGATATGTTGAGATTGTTGGGCAACTGTGCAAACAAAGCGAATTACGATTATACCGAAGCGGACGTCAATAAAATTTTTAATACGTTGGAGAAAGAACTTCGCGCGGCAAAAATGAAATATATGGCTACGGGTTCGGAAGAAGAAAAATTTAAGCTTTGATTTAAGGGGTGTTGAACATGAAAATATCTTGGAGATTTCCGCCCTTATCCGGCGGATCTAAGCAGGGATACACCAATAACGATATTGAAGGCTTTAAGGGCGAGGAATTAATTGATAACCTTGCGCGTGAAATTTGCCAAAACTCTTTGGATGCCCGTGATGATAGCGCAGAGGGACCGGTTAAAGTCGTATTTGAATTGAAGCCTATACAAACCCAAGATTACGACGTGTTTTCCGGGTACTCGAAGTGCCTTAAAGGTTGCCGCGACTTTTGGTCTGTGGGCGGTGATCTTGACGCTAAACTTTCGACGTTCTTGACTGAAGCCGAAAGTACGCTAAGTAAGGATTCCGTTAGCGTATTGATAGCAAGTGATTATAACACCAAGGGGCTTTGGGGCAATCACGACTTAAATAATATCAAAACGCCGTGGGAAGCATTAACGGGTGCTGACGGCATATCGGTTAAACCCGACGATAATAGTGGGGGTTCTTTCGGTATTGGTAAAAACGCTCCTTTTGCTTGCTCCGCTTTAAGTATGGTATTCTATAATACTTATGATATTGATAATCACAAATCTTTTGTCGGTGTAGGTAGAGTTGCTACACTTCTGAACGATGAAGGAAAGCCCACGCAAAGAATCGGTAAATATCAAAACAATGACGATGATAACGAAATATGGTTACCAATCTATAAGGAAGACACCAATGCTTTTAGAGATCTGTTCGTAAGAGAAGAACACGGAACGGACGTTATTATCGTTGGTTTTAACGAACCTGATAATTGGCAAGAAAACGTAGCGAAAGCAGCTATCAAGAACTTTTTCGTTGCGATTGCTGAGAAAAAGCTTGTTGTAGAAATAAAGGACGGACAGCACGTTACTCGCATCGACGACACGAAAATTGCCGATCTCATTGAGGAATATGCCAAAAACGATCGTCAGTTGGAGATTACCCGCCAACTGTTTTCGGCATTTTCAAATCCCGACGTTAAAGTGCCTATCGAAATATTGGGAGAAAAGGACGCCGTTGAAATATATGTAAAATCCGAGAGTTCTTTTGCAAGAACCATCGCCAATTTCCGTTCCACGGGTATGTTGGTAGGTCAAGGTTATAAAAAATTTTTCCAACACTATGCGGCTATTATGATCGTAAGAGGTGAAGAATTAGGCAAACTCCTAAGAGAGTGCGAACCACCTCGTCACAATAGATGGGATTATAAGCTGATTAAGGGAGAAGCAAACAAAGCAAAGAGAGATAATGCTAAAAAAGCATTAGACGTTTTAGATAAAGAACTCCGTAACATTTTGAAATCTCAATATGAAACTCCCGCCGGTGATGCAACGGACGCTCCCGGTATGAACGCTTATTTGGCTGATACCGAAGACGGAACCCTTCCCGAAGATAGCGTGGGTAAAGATATACTCAAAGTAAAAATAAAAATAGGAAAACCCAAGATTAGAAGGACTTCTCCTTCCTCAATGGATGTACCGGGCGTAGAAGATGAAGGCGGCGAAGTGTCCTCTAACGGTGAAAATCAAGGATCGAGAGTTGGACCTACGCCTCCCGTTCCTCCCGGACTGTTCCCCGGACCAGGCCCCGGTCCATTGCCAGGACCTAATCCCGGTCCTTCCCCTGATCCCGTTGTAAAACCCGGAACAGAGCCTACTCAAAAAGGCGTGGTAGAAGGAAACGGAAATAGGACGATACCGGTTAAAGAATTGTCAAAGCGTAGATGTTTTCCATACAATCCCAATATCGGCTTATATAAAGCGGTCGTTATGCCGTCTAAAGATTACGAACAACTTTTTGTGGAGTGCGTAGCTACAGGCGAGGATGGAAAGCGAGAAACACTTTCTATCAACAAATTTATGTATCAAGGGAAGCCCGTTAGGTGTAATGGTACTAAAGCAGGTCCTATAAAGGTTTCCAAAGGTACTGCGGCAGAATTTATGATTACATTCAACAAAAAAGGAAAGATGAGAGTTAATCTGATTCTTTCGGAATGAGGTAACAAATGAGCTTGAATATCGACTATCCAAATCCCGTGCTCTCTATCGATGGCGACGATTATAACGAAGATTGTACGTTTGACGTTTCGTTCAAGGAAGAAGAAATTATTGTCAATGACGATAACATTATCATCCCCGCTGTTTGTGATCTTCAATGCAACGGATTATCAGATCTCATAAAGCAAGGAAAGGCTGCAATCGTGGTTTTAATAAGCAGTAGTGCATCCTTTTATAGACGAGCCTTTGAATTCGCTCCCGCAGAGTTAACTAAGGAAATTAAAATTCCGAAGTTTGACGTAAGAAAGAATATTGACTTTTGCGGATATATTCTTGCGAAGGAAGATATGCAATCTTTTCGTTGCGACGAAGATTTCAACGATCTGTATTTCAAAAATATGTCTTTTCCCGTAAGGAAAGCGGACGTATTAGCACAAGGACAGCTAAGAACGATTCCTATTGACGACTCCGAGCTTGAAAAACCGATTTCTTCTATCTTCAGTATCCAAAGGAATACGCATTCCGACGCGGAGATTGAATCCAATTTCGACGTTGATGAAAAAATCGTTGTTTATCTGAGTGAGCGTTTGAATCAGCTTTACTATGATATTAAGGATTTCAATAACGGCGCGTTACATAGGTATCTCAACGGAATTATTGCATACCCCGTTTTGATCGAAGGTATAGCTAAAATGTGTGACCACTACCGCAACGGAAGCGAGTACTCCGAGAAAAGATGGTTTAAAACTATCGATCATAAGCTTAAAGGTCTTGGCGTGAATTTGGAAGAAGAGCACGAAAATCATTCGTACACGGAATTGGCGGACAAGCTCTTAGGCGGTATTGCTTACGATGGTTTGTTAAGCGTTAAAAATACCATCGATGAAGAAACCAACAGCGGCGAGTACGTAAATACCGGAGGTGTTGACTAATGTATTTGGGATTTTTCACGGAAGACGCGTACGATAGGCTATTAGACGAAGTCGAAGAAAATAAAGATAAATATCTTGAACCCGATAACTGGGTGTCTACTTATTTCGCAAAAGGTGTCGAATGGTGCGGTATTTCTTCACAGGAAGTAAATAAATTCGATCCTTGGCTTTCGGGATCAAAGGATAAAAGCGAGGACGACTGTATCAATGCTATAAGATTGCACGAAGCGTTCAAAATTACTCCACTCCAAGCAACTAACAAATATATGTGGGCATATATGTGTCACGTAGACGATGATTGCCGTAAATATATGCGCTATCGTTGGAGCGATAGTAAACCTGAACAGAGATATTTCGTTCCCAGTGAAGGAATGGGACTCTACTATTTTAACGGGTTATCAAGACTTTGGTGGTGGGCACACTTGACCTATGATCCTGATAGCAAAGACCATTATACCTTGACAAGAAACTTGTTTGAGAATCAGATGTTGGGTAAAGACATACTTGATACGCTAAACAGAACGAATTTCAAGAGAATGAAAGGAATCCTTTTGGCAATTCAAGACTTCAAAGGTATGGTGGGACCTACCGAAGGTATTACCGACTATTTCAGAGAATGCAAAAAAGAGCTAAATCATTATGCTGCAATAAGCATTTTTGATTATCTTGACTTTGAAGACATCAAGAGAATAACGCTTGAAACACTTATCAAAATAAGAGATCAAGCAAAGAAAGAATGATTTTGTCCCCCCTTTTTTCCATAAGGGGGGATACTCCTCAATTAAGGATAGTACAAATATGAGTGATATTTTTTGCAAAGAAAAACGTTCGTCTGTTATGAAAGCCGTAAAAAGTCGAAATACCAAAACGACGGAATTAAAAATGATAGAAATTTTCAAAGAGTTACACATTATAGGATGGCGAAGAACCTATCCGTTGATTGGGAAACCAGATTTTGTTTTTCCAAAAAAACGTATCGTCGTTTTTGTTGACGGTTGCTTTTGGCACGGACACGATTGCCGAAACGTAACCCCGAGCGATAATGCGGATTTTTGGAATGCAAAGCGCGCCTATAATAAACAGCACGATGCCGTTGTGACCGAAACCTTGCAAAATAAAAATTGGACGGTAATTCGCATTTGGGAATGCGAGTTAAAAAAGAAAAACCGAGATATGTTGATAGAGAAAATCAAGAATTTGTTGGAGAATTAAGTGTATAAATTTCCCGACGAAGAAAAGGAAATGTCAATATGACAATAGCTGAAATTATATAAATCACTATCTCTTGTTAGAAAAAGATTTTCAGTTAACGACGGAATGTGTGACAATTTCGGAAGATAACTATAATACCTATTCTGTGTCTTATTTAAAACTCTTGTTCACAATCAGCAGTGAAATTGATGTGATGCTTGAGTTTTTAGCAAAGTTATACACTCCCACAACAAAAGAAACAGGTTTTGGTTATTCCAAGGTCCTTTTGAAAAACGAACCAGACATTAAAGCCTTAGAGATAAAATTGAGGAACGAGGAACTCTTATATTTCCATTTAATACTCAATTTTGATATGACATACTTTCCCATTATTGGTATTGCCCATCAAATTGAGCTTTATACAACCGAATATAAATCTTTTGAAAGCGCGTCAAGGTGAGTTCTTGACATCTGATTTGTGTGCATAAGCTGCTTGTTTATACTTACAAATGAAAGCCGAAGCTATCCGTCTAAGCAGTAAGTTGAGCTGATTTACTTCAATATAAGATTGGGCAGTTTGACTTATCCCTTATACAAATTGAATACGATTATAAGTACTGCGGGCAGCTGTGTAAGTTCCGTCTTTCTATACGCTTAGCACGAGCGTCACGAGGTCTTTAGACTCGTACTTTTTCTACATAAAGGGCACGGAGATCACATTTTTAAGCGAACAAGTGCTGTTTGCTTTTTGGTGCTTCTCTCCGTAACCTGTATGTAAAAGTACGGGCATTTTTTATTTTCTCTCCCGCGCGGAGCAATGTAAGCCGCGACTGAAAATGAAAACAATTTGTAAATTGCGGAAAAAAGCATTGGTTAAATCTCAAAAAAGTTTTCAATTAAGAGGTATGAGGTAAATAAAAATTTGGACTATGGATAGGGATGTAAAGACGAATACGATGTTTTTTCGGAAAGTAAGAACGGCAAGTCAGACGCGAGGGTTTATCTCTAAATTTATCACGGACTTTGTGCCCGTCGATTTTCTTGATAGGCACTGCATTTGTGGACGCAAAATGAGAAAGTTAGGGAGAAGCCCAGACACCGTATGAAAAAATCTGCAACAAAATTTTGAAAAATTGAAGGCGAAAATCCAAAGGATGCAAACAGAATAAAAGGTAAAGACAACTACTGGAGAGAGCAAGCGTAAGCATCTCGTTAAGTTCTTTTTGAATTACGAAGAATATGAAAAGCTCTGTAAGGACGCGGCAGCAGTCAACAAGGATTTGAGCAATGACCATTTATTGGGTTGCTCTCGTTGGAAGTGAAGAAATTTACGTGCGAGCTTCGTCGATTGGGCGTGAGTATGAATCGGATCGCGGCGAAGGCGAACTCACTCAGCTATGTGGACTGGCTTGAATACCGACGCTGCGCCGGCAAGGTGATTAATGTGCTTGGAGCAATTCAATAAGAGTATGCGAAGAAAGTAGTGGAGGGGCAACAACTAAAATTTAGGATGTGAGATCCCACGTCAGTAAGCTGCTCGCCTATATGGCGAACAAGAACAAAACCGTGATGGAAATTAAGAACAAAAAATTTGATGATGCGGAAAGACTTGCCGCCGAAATTCTCTGTTTTCCTTGCGATCATTTCGCAACGGAGGAAAAGAAATTTGTGTTGGGTATCAACTGCGCTCCGACAGTGCTAAAGAGATTATGTTATCGCTCTTGGAGGAAACGGACGAGGACGACATTCAGCCTACCACGGGTATCAATTCTTCAATCCCGGTGCGGTGATGCCAGATGTTGCTCACGCCATTGACGCTCAGCTTGCCAACGAGCTATGGGGCGAGGACCTTACCGTTGAGGTTGCAACCCGTATAGACCGTGGGAATGTTAATTCGATCTTTGAGTGTTATTTGAAACAATCCGCAAGTTTACCGACATCAAGGCGCTTACACCTGCACTTATCAACAGACTTATTCAGCGCATTGAGGTTCACAAGAGCGAGAAAGTCGATGGAAGAAAGCGCGTAAAGCTTGACGTTTACTTTACGGCAGCAGGTCTGATCGACATTACCGATGAGAATGAACTCCGTGAAATGATGGAAGAAATTCGCAAATCCTGCGTAAGGACTAAAAAAGCAAGAATACGGCATACCTCTTTCGAGATATACCGTATTCTTGCCAAACTATTCTTTAGGGTACGAGCAAAATGCTCGACGCTTTTTTGCGCCATTGAAAGGGACGGTGCGATAAACACCCGCCCCGAAATCGCAGAACGTAGAAAGCAACTCTGCCTGTAAGCCGGGTTCTGTCGTGGACGACCATCTATCTTTGCACCGCATCGCTGCGGTGCTCCGGGGCAAGCCCCGTGCCACCCGAGGATATGTGTCGGGCAAACGATCCCCATACGGTGTTGCTTCGGATAGAGTTTACAGCGGACATATGTTACCATATGAACTTGTGCGCTCTTACCGCACATTTCCACCCTTGCCCGCATAAGCGGGCGGTCTGTTTCTGTTGCACTTTTCCGGCAGTCGCCTGCGGCTGACGTTATCAGCTATCCTGCCCTGTGAAGCCCGGACTTTCCTCACGATAATACCTTTCGGCGCAATATCGCGCGGCCGTCCGGCAGAGTTGCCGACTAATTATAGCACAAAGGCGGGGTATGTGTCAAGTGCGCCTTGCCTTTTGCCGCCTAAAACGCCGCGGTTTATTGACTTAAACGCGGATATGTGGTATCATAAAACGGATAAGATATCGGGGGAAAGGGGTGCCGCGTCGCGCGCGGGAAAACGAAAAATGAGATACAGTTTTGCTCGCGGCGGCGTGGAACTCGACGTCGACGAGTTCGTGTCGCTTGTTTGCGGCGAACGAGCACCTCTTGTCGACGGAGGCGGGGCCGAATTATGGCTTGAGGCGGAGACGGGGGAGACGCCGATCTTCGTCCGATGTGCGCCGAGAGAGGAAAAAGACGGTTTTTCGATAACGTATCTTGCCTCGTCGCGCTCGTCCGCGCGTGCGCTGCCGCACGACGTCGCGCTTCGCGCAAGCGTATGCGCACTGGCTTTGTGTTGCCGCGACGATGCGGAGTCGGTGCGGTTTTACGCTTCGGCGCAAGGGCGCGACGGAGAGGTGCGCGAGCACAAGGTGCGAGTGATATACGCCCGCGACGCTATGACCGTCGTTGCCTCTGCGACCGGCGCTTTGCGCCGCCGTGCGGCAGAGGAGAAGCGGCGCGCCGTGGCGGCAAGCCGCGCGGATCGCGGCTTGCCGTTCCCTTATTCGTCGCTGAGAGAGGGGCAACGCGAGCTTATAGGCGCGGTCAATTCCGTGTGTCGCCGAGGCGGCAGGCTTTTCGCCGAGGCGCCGACGGGGATAGGCAAAACCGCCTCTGTGCTGTACGGTGCGATACGCGCTATGCACCGCGGCGGATACGGCAAGATATTTTACCTTACGGCAAAAGCGAGCACGGGCAGAGAGGCTTTTGCCGCCGCGGCGAAGATATATTCCGCGGGAGCGGATCTGCGAACCGTTACGTTGACCGCAAAGGAGCACGTTTGCCCGCACCGTGTGATAGGCAAGCCGTACGCTTGCACCCCCGCCACGTGCGAACTTATGCGCGGATATTCGCGCCGCGCTCCCACTGCCGTAAGCGAGCTTTTGGATACTTGGCACGGGTACAGCGTGTCCGCCGTTGCCTCGTGCGCCGCAAAGCACGGCGTTTGTCCTTACGAGCTGTCGCTCGATCTGTCGGAATATTGCGATATAGTGATATGCGACTATAATTACGCGTTTGATCCGTGCGTTAAACTGAAGCGGTACTTTTCGGGGGAGAAAAAGGCGACTTGCGTTTTTTTGATAGACGAAGCGCACAACCTCCCCGAGCGCGCACGGGAGATATACTCCGCGCGGATTTGTCGCGCGGACGTTGCGGCAGCGCTTCGGGCGGTGCCGTTCGGCTCTACCGCCGACGCTCTGCGCGCTCTCGACGGCGCACTGGCGGATCTCGGTGAACTGTGTCGCGAGGAGACGCGCCTCGGCGACGACGGGATAGAGCGGGGATTTTATTATTCCGCTTCGCCTTTGTCGGAATTTAACGGATACGTCGAAGCTGCCGGTGCTGCCATTGAAAAATTTTGCTATGCGCACAAGGGCGACGATGCGGCGGTGGTCGCCGGGGCGTTTTTGCGCCTTTGCGAAAAATGGAACGACGCTGCGGAGCATTACGACGAGAAATACCGTACGTACGTGGAAACGCGCGGAGAGGAAACGGAGATAAAACTATTTTGCCTTGACCCCTCGCGGCGGCTTGACACCGCTATGCGTGCAGCGCACGCGTCGATCCTGTTTTCCGCCACGTTGTCGCCTGCGGACTATTTTGCCTCGGTGCTCGGCGGCGGATCGAAATTCGAAAAGATCGTGCTCCCCTCGCCTTTTCCGCCCGAGCGGCGCTTTGTCGCCACCGTCGGATGTATAAGCACAAGGTTTGAGGATCGCGACAAGAGCGCGCGTCGCGTAAGCACGGTTATTGCCGCGGTCGCGTCTGCGAAAAAAGGAAATTATATCGTGTATTTCCCGTCGTACGGATATTTGAACAAGGTTTTGCCCATCTTTGCGGCGAAATACCCGTCGGTGCCGACCGCCGTGCAAAAACCGCATATGACCCGTGCGGAAAAAGAAGAGTTCTTGGCTTTTTTCAAAAACGACAATGGCAAGTTGCGCATAGGCTTTTGCGTGCTCGGCGGCAGTTTTTCCGAGGGGGTGGATCTGCCGGGCAGCAGACTGATAGGCACCGTGATCGTCGGCGTCGGGTTGCCGGGGCTTTCAGCCGAAAAAAATATGATACGCGAATATTTCGACGCGGACGGAGAATGCGGTTACGATTACGCATATACTTATCCGGGGCTCAACAACGTTATGCAGGCAGCGGGCAGGGTCATAAGGAAAATCGATGACCGCGGAGTGATCGTTTTGGTCGACGACAGATATACGGACGAGAAATACGCGCGCGTTTTGCCCGAGCACTTTAAAGGTGCACTCGACGTGCGCGAGATAGGCGCCTTGCCCGCGCTCCTTGCGGATTTTTGGCGCGAGAGCGACGACTCGGCGAAAAGCGCGGAGTGATATTAATAAAGACAATAAAAACGGACGGTGTAAAATGATGAACAACGATACGAACGTAAACGGAAAAGCAAAAGCAAGGATATTGCGCGCGATGTCGCACGACGGGTCCGCGCGGATACATATAATAGATTCGCGGGCGATAGTAAACGAGGCGGCGGCACGCCACGGAACGTCGCCTCTTGCGACGGCTGCTCTCGGCAGACTTTTGAGCGCCGCATCTATGATAGGCGCGATGATGGGCGACGGAATGAAGTCCGTGACCCTGACGCTCGCGGGCGACGGCGAGCTCGGGCGGGTGATAGCCGTTGCCGACAGTTGCGGAAACGTGCGCGGCTGCGTGCAAAACGCGAGTGCCGACCTGCCGCTTCGCTCGGACGGCAAACTTAACGTCGGCGCCGGGGTCGGCGCGGGCGTGCTTACGGTCGTACGCGATAACGGAGAGGGCGAGTCGTACGGCGGCTCGGTCGAGCTCGTCAGCGGCGAGATCGCCGAGGATATCGCGGCATATTACGCCGAAAGCGAGCAAACGCCAACGCTTTGCGCGCTCGGGGTGCTTGTGGATACCGATCTTTCCTGCCGCGCGGCGGGCGGCGTTATGATACAGCTTTTGCCTTTTTACGACGACGCCGTTGCCGAGCGACTTGAGCGAAACGCCGCCCATCTCTCAAACGTTTCGCGCCTGTTCGACTCCGGCAAGAGCCTTAAGGAGATCGCGGATATCGCGCTTGACGGCATCGAATACGACGTTTTCGACGAGCTCGAGGTCGAGTACAGGTGCACCTGCTCGCGCGAACGTATGCTGAGTGCCGTTGCTTCGCTCGGCGAAAACGAGGTAAAAACGTTGCTTGACGAGCAGGAAAAAGAGGGTAAAGCGCGCGAACTCGAGGTGTGTTGCAGATTTTGCGGCTCAAAATACGTTTTCGAAGAAAAAGAATTGCTGAGTGCGGCGCAAAAGCACGAAAAAACCGTTGCCGAAAAAGGGAGCGAGCGCGAAAATGGCGAATAAGGCTTGCGCCGCGTAAAATCAGCTTTTTGCACGCGCACGATCCACACGCGCACACACGCACGCATAACGCGCGGGTACTTCGGCGTTTTTGTTTCGCGTGACTTTGATTTTTTGGCTTTGAAACGCGCCGAACAAAGGCGGATACGAGACGAAAAACATATTTGAATAATTATCGGAAAGGGTCTCCCGCCTCGGGCGGGAGACAAGGGGATCGAAAAGATGAAAGAGTTTTACGAGATATCGCCGTTTGAATTGACTGCCGACGAAAGCTTCGGCAACGTGTTTTCCGCGGTCGCGAAGGATTGGATGCTGATATGCGCGTGCGACGAGAACGGCAAGGCGAACGCAATGACGGCAAGTTGGGGCTTTTTCGGCAATATGTGGAACAAGCCGAGCGCGGTTTGCTTTATACGTCCGCAAAGATTTACCTATTCGCTTACCGAGAGCGCCGACAGGTTCAGCCTTTGCTTTTTCGGCGGCGAGATGCGCGAGGAACTGCGTTATTTCGGTACGAAAAGCGGCAGAGACCGTGATAAAGCCGCGGATTGCGGCTTGCATTATACGGAGCTCGGCGGTGTGAGCGCGCTCGAGGAGGCAAAACTCATTTTCGTTTGCAAAAAAGCGTACGTCGACGATATTCGCCCGCAAAATTTCGTCGACACGACAATAGACGGAGCCGTATACCCTACCAAAGATTACCACAGGATGTATATCTGCGAAATTGAGAAATGTTTTGCACAAAAAAAGTAAAAACTTGCGATTTTATTGCAAAATGCGAAAAAACTATTGATTTCGCAACGAAATGTTGTATAATTTATGTGAAAGCGGTATGTCCGCAAATTCTTCCGTAAGGACGGTAAACAAATATGAGTGAAAGAACCATTAAGATCGGTATTATAGGTTGCGGCGGTATTGCCAACGGCAAGCACTTCCCCGCATTGGCAAAGCGCAAGGACGTTGAGCTCGTTGCTTTTTGCGATATCATAGAGGAAAGAGCGCAAAAGGCGGCAAAAGAGTACGGCGTTGAAAACGCTTTCGTTACCACGAACTACAAAGAGCTTCTCGAGATCCCCGAGATCGAGGCGGTTCACGTTTTGACCCCCAACCGTTCGCACAGCTTTATCACCGTCGACGCTCTCGAGGCGGGCAAGCACGTTCTTTGCGAGAAGCCTATGGCTATCAACTCCGAAGAAGCGAAGAAGATGGTAGACGCGGCAAAGCGTACCGGCAAAAAGCTCACCATCGGTTACCAGAACCGCCAGAGCAGAAAGGCTCTTTGTATGCATAAAGCGGCGGAAGACGGCAAATTCGGCGATATCTATTACGCAAGAGCACTGGCTCTTCGTCGCCGCGGTGTTCCCACTTGGGGCGTGTTCCTGAACGAGTACGAGCAGGGCGGCGGTCCCCTTATCGACATCGGTACGCACGCGCTCGACCTTACCCTTTGGATGATGAACAACTATAAGCCCAAATACTGCATAGGCTCCGTGTACAAGAAGCTCAATCAGCTTCCCGTAGAGGCTCAGGGCAACGCTTTCGGTCCTTGGGATTGCGATAAGTACTCGGTTGAGGATTCCGCGTTCGGTTTCGTAGTTATGGAGAACGGCGCGACCATCAGCCTCGAGTCCTCTTGGGCACTTAACCTCCTCGACGCGCATGAGGCACGCACTACCATTTGCGGTACCAAGGGCGGCGCGGATATGGAAGGCGGCAAGGAAGA
>CAZOFD010000003.1:73490-82566 GCA_964579135.1 uncultured Ruminococcus sp.
AACGTTCGCTTTAACGGCGTTGAAAACGGTTCGCAGTTCATTACCAACATCGATTTGAAGACCGGCGGCGTTGCGTATAACGCGGGAGTCGGAGAGGGCGAAAATCGTGCAGACCGCGAACTTGCCGTTTGGGTCAGCGCCATCAAGAACAATACCGATCTCGTCGTTACTCCCGAGCAGGCGTACACGGTTACGAGAATCCTCGAGGGTATCTATACTTCCGCTAAGACCGGCGACATATACAGATTCTGATCAGACGAGCGAGGTCCGATTATGAAACTTTGTGTTCTTGAAAACCTCTATGCCGCGAAAACGCTCGAGGAATCGCTTTCCATACTGACCTCTCTCGGCGTACGTACCGTAGAGATCGGTGCGGGCGGCTACCCCGGGAAAGCGCATTGCAATCCCGCCGAGCTTTTGGCTGACGAGGAAAAGTATAAAGCGTTTGTTTCCGTTTTCGAAAAGTACGGCGTCGAGATCGCCGCACTCGGTTGCCACGGTAACCCCTTGCACCCCGACCGCGCCGTTGCCGAGGCTTACGACAAAGATTTTCGCGATGCGATATTGCTTGCCGAGAAGCTCGGGATCGAAACGATCATCGGCTTTTCCGGTTGCCCCGGCGACTGCGACAAGTCGGAGAATCCCAACTGGGTCACCTGCCCTTGGCCCGAGGAGTATTCCAAAGTCCTCGATTGGCAGTGGAACGAAAAGGTCATTCCTTACTGGAAAGATACGGCGGCTTTTGCCGAGGCTCACGGCGTGCGCAAGATAGCTTTTGAGATGCACCCCGGATTTTGCGTTTACAACCCCGCAACGCTTTTGCGTCTGCGTGAGGCGGTAGGCGACGTTATCGGCGCGAACTTCGACCCCTCGCACCTGATATGGCAGGGTATCGACCCCATCGCCGCTATCAGAGAGCTTAAGGGCGCGATCTATCACTTCCACGCCAAGGATACCAAGATAGATAAGTACAACGTTGCTCGCAACGGCGTGCTCGACACCAAGCATTACAGCGACGAGCTTAATCGTGCGTGGGTGTTCCGCACCGTCGGATTCGGTAACGGCGAGTCTTATTGGCGCGATATCGTTTCCAATCTGCGCCTTTGCGGCTACGACGGAGTTCTTTCCATCGAGCACGAGGACAGTATTATGACCATAGACGAGGGACTTCGTAAGGCAGTTGCCTTCTTGGCTCCTATGGTTATGGAAGAGGATAAACCTCGCGAGATGGCTTGGGCATAATTTCTTCGCAATAAAAACACCCGCTTGACGGTTTTGCCGTTAAGCGGGTGTTTTGCCGTAGGTTGACGTCGGCGCCGCCGCTCTTACGGAGTGCGGGTCTGAGCCGAGCGAAAATCGGAAATATACTGCCGACGTATCAGGGTTTGAGCAGCTTTACCGCGCGGTGCAGATTTTCGATTTTGACCGTGCTGCCGCTCGCACGCTCGCCGTCAAGCGTCCACGGAGTCCCCTCGGGAACGCGGAATGTGATCTCGGACGTGCGGAAAAAGTCGATCATATCGCATTTAAGATTCGACGAGATAAGCGCGTGCGTAATGGTGTTGAGTTCGGTCAGCGTTTTGGGTGTGCGCACGAGCGCAACTTCGAATTGCCCGTCGTCGAGGTTGACGGTTTTTGTCCCGAGTTTAACTATTCCGCCGATGGAGGTGGAGTTCGTTACGCCGCAAAAAAGGTAGTCGCCCTCAAACGTTCGCCCCTCGGCGGTGCGGCAACGGACGCGTATGGGTTTTATGCTCGAAAGATCTTTTATACCCTCCAAAATATACGCGAGATGCCCGATAGAGTTTTTCAGATATTGCGGGGCGGAATACGACGAGGCGGCAAAAGCTCCGAAGCAGGCGATGTACGTAAAGTATCTGTCGCCGAATTTGCCGACGTCGAGGCTGAAATATTTTTCGCGTATCAAAGCCGAGGCGCAAGCCTCTGCCGCGTCGACAACGTTTTGCGGTATGTGCAGCGCGGCGGCAAAATCGTTCGTACTGCCGGATGGGACGTAGCCGAGCGGCAGGTCGACGCCCGACGAAAGCAGACCGGTGATAACTTCGTTGAGCGTGCCGTCGCCGCCGCAGCAGACGATGGCGTCGTATTTTCCGCTTTTCGCGCCCTCGGCGGCGAGCAATGCGGCGTGCTTTCGCTGGCGGGAATATTCTATGCACGGGATTATGCCGCGATCCGAAAATTTACGCGTTGCGTCAAAGAGCCCGTCTTTTATGCGAATTTTGCCCGAAACGGGGTTGATTATAAAAAGGGCGTTTTTCATTATGTTCGGTCACCTCCGATATTGATTTTCGATCATTGAGCTGTATTCGCCGTCGCTTAAAAGATAACGCATAGCGCACAATAATGCTTTGGCGTTCATCCCGCGCGGCAGACCGAGCTTGTCGCACACGGCGTCGCGACGGGCGGAGCTGCCCGGGCAGCCGGTGAGTCCGTCGCGAAAAAGGTCCGCGGCGCTGAGGGTGTTTCGGTTCGGCAGCGCGTCTGCGGCGTAAGGCGCGAGCAGATCTCGCAAAAGGCTCGGCGCCATACCCTCCACGCCGAGTACGCCCTCTGCCGAAGGCTCGGATTTCCTTTTTTCTTTTCCCGCTATTTGCGGTACGTAAAGGCGTATGATCCTGTCTTTCGGGATTATGGAATCGATGTGCGAGCGTATCACGCCGCCCGCGCCGTCGGGGTCGGTCAGTACGATCAGGGGCGTCTTTTTCGCCAAAGCGCGCAAAAGCGCCTTTTTTTCGTTGTTTTTAAAGATGCCGAAGCCGTCGGTCGTTATGATCTCGGCTTCCGCTACGGCGGAGATACGCAATTTGTCGTATTTGCCCTCCACTATCACGGGGTAGGGTATCTTAAGGCGTTCGGGGCTCATCTTACGAGGAAGTATACGAGTACGGCTGTGCCGAGTACTATGCGATACACGCCGAACGGAGCGAAGCTGTGCTTTTTAACAAAATCGGTCAAAAATCTTATGGCAACTACGGAAACGATAAAGGCGACGGCTGCCGCGGTGGCGAGGACAGCCCATGCGGTCGCGGGGACACTTTGCGCACTTTCGGCAACGTAGGCGAAAAATCCCGCCGCTTTGATAAGGCTTGCGCCAGCCATAGCGGGTATCGCCATAAAGAACGAGAACTCAGCCGCCGCGGGGCGTGATATGCCGAGCATCATAGAACCGAGTATGGTCGAGCCCGAGCGCGACGTGCCGGGGATTATCGCGAGCATCTGAAATATGCCGATAAGCAGTGCCGTTTTCGGAGTTACGTCGTGAACGTCGACGATCGACGGCGTTTTGTTTTTTCTGCTTTTCTCGATAACTATGAAAAGAATACCGTATACGATCAGCGCCGCCGCTACGACCCAAGCGTTGTATATCCAGCCGTCGATATCCTTGCCCGAGATCTTCTCGATCACCTTGTCAAGTACGATACCGACGATCGCCGCGGGGATCGAGGCGACGAGCACTTTGCCCCAAAGCGACCACACCGCGCGATGCTCCTCGCGCGAGGTGCGTGCGGAAAACGGCCACAGTTTTTTCCAAAAGAAAACCACAACGGCGAGGATAGCGCCGAGTTGTATCACGACCTCGAACATTTGACCGAATTCCGCGTTAAACGCCGGGTCGGACGAAACGTTCAGGTGCAAAAATTCATCGAGCAGTATAAGGTGCCCCGTGGAACTGACGGGCAACCACTCGGTGATCCCCTCGACAATTCCGTACAGGACCGCTTTCAGTATTTCGATTATCATCATTTCTGCCTTTTCAGCCTTTCTCTCGGGATTGGGGCGAATATCGCACGGCGCGGCGTTACGCGCCCGCGCCGCGGAGAATGTCGCCCTCACGCACGGTGAAGGGGACTTTTATCTTAAGGTACATAGAGGGGTGCGGCGCGGAACTTATCGCTTCGCCGTTCATATCGTACATTTCGGTAATCGTGAAGCGTTGTCCGGTCTTGCCGGGGGTAAGCAGCTCGGCTTCGTCTCCGAGGCAAAGTTTGTTTCTTTGACGAAACGTGAAAAGCTCTCCCTCGCCGTGCCAACCGTTCGGATCCTCGGCTACCGCAAGGTAAGCTTTTTCGCGCACGTATCCGCCCTCGGTAACGAGTTGCGGATTCTCCGTGGGACGGTCGAAGAAAAATCCCGTTGCATATTCTCTGTGGGATACGGAGCAAAGCTCGGTATAAAGCTCGGGGGCGGGGCGAAAATCGCGTGCGTTTCCGCCGTTTGCCACAAAGTCGGCGCAGGCGTCCACAGCCATTTTGTACGCATTCGTTACAACGGCGGCGTAATACGCGGATTTTATGCGCCCCTCTATCTTGAAAGAGTCGACTCCCGCGTCCGCCAACTTGCCGACGTGGTCTATCATACACATATCTTTGGACGACATAATAAACGTACCGATTTCGCTTTGCTCGACGGGTATCGGGGTCTCGGGTCTTTTTTCTTCGTAAAGAGTGTAGTTCCAGCGGCAGGGTTGAGCGCACGCGCCGCGGTTCGCGTCGCGACCCGTCAGCATGTTGGACAGCATACATCTTCCGCTGTAAGACACGCACATAGATCCGTGTACGAACGCCTCGAGCTCGACGTTTGGCGCCAGCGAGTCGCGAATGGCTCGTATTTCGTCGAGTGTCAACTCGCGTGCGAGCACGAGACGAGAGGCGCCGAGGGCTGCATAGGCTTTGGCCGCGGCGGGACTTACTATGCTGGCTTGGGTAGAGACGTGTGTTTCGGCATTCGGAATGACCTCGCGCAAAGTCGCCATAACGCCGAGGTCGGCAACTATGTATGCGTCGATGCCTGCGTCGGCGACCTCGCGCAAAAACTCGTAAAGGCGCGGATACTCGCCGCCGTGGGGCAGCGTGTTGAGCGTCAGGTACAGCTTTTTGTGCGCGGCGTGAACGGTGTGCGCGGCATCGTACAGTTCGCCTACGGTGAAATTGTCTGCGGCGGAGCGCATACCGAAGCTTTCGCCGGCAAGGTATACGGCATCTGCGCCGAAACGCAACGCGGCGGCAAGTTTTTCGGGATTCCCCGCCGGGGAAAGTATTTCGGGGCGGCGAAATGCCGTGCGTGCTTCTGTCATTGCGGGTCCTCCGTGCCGTCGTTGCCGAATTGCGGCAATTTGAATTCTATTTTGTACACGTTTTCGGGCGAGACGTTCGGGCGCGGCAGGCGCACCGGGGCTGCACCCGCAAGCGCGCTGACCGACGCCGCGGCGGCGCCGGCGTAGGGGAAAAGCTCGCCGAAAGATTCGGTGTGTATCACCTCGCGCGGCATATCGCTCGGATGCGAGAAAATGCCGACTTGCTTTATTTTTAATCCGAATTCCGAGCCGTCCTCTTTCGTTTCGGGATCGGCGGTTACGGTCAGCTCCGCGCGAGCCAAGCCGGGCGCGACGTATCTCAGCTCGTGCTTAAAAGAGAACTTCAGCTTTAATTTTTTGTTTGCGCTCGGTCGGCTTACGAACGATATCTCCTCGGTGCGGGTGTCGTGAAGAACAAGTTTCGATCTTTCCGCCATATACGTTTTCTCCGATAAATATATATTATATAATATTTTACATCAATACGGGGGCAAAGTCAATATCCCGCCGCGTGTTTTGACCTTGCGAAGAAACCGAGGTTTACAAGTGCTGCGTTGTGTGGTATAATCGTAGGTAAAGGGTCTTGCGGCGACGTTTGACCGACGGCTCGGCGTTCTTTTCGTTCGCTGAGGCAACGTCTGACCGACGAAAAACGCGAAAAAAGTAACGGAAGCATAATATCGTGTTAAAAAAAGTATTTTTCGAGATAACCAACGAGTGCAATCTTGCGTGTTCCTTTTGCCACGGAACTCGACGCCCCGTTAGATACGTGACAGAGAAAGAATTTCGTCTCGTGTCGAAAAAAATGAGCGGCGAAGCGGAATATATGTATTATCATTTGATGGGAGAGCCGCTTTTGCACCCCGATCTTGTGCGATTTACCGAGATCGCGAGAGCCGACGGTTTTAAGTCGGTGATAACGACGAACGGAACCTTGCTGTCGATTCGCGGAGACGAACTTCTCGGGGCGGCGGGGCTTTTCAAGGTCAGCGTTTCGCTCCATTCGTTTGAGGCGAACTCGCCTTTTGCCGATATCGGGGGGTACCTCGATACTTGTTTTGATTTTTGCGCCGAGGCGGCTCGCGCGGGCAAAGTCGCAGTTATGCGGCTTTGGAATCTCGGGGGAGAAAACGAAAGAAACGGCGAGGTGCTCGATAGGATGCACCGCCGCTTTGCCGGCAAATGGGAGGAGCGCGCAAGCGGGTATAAGATCGCTCCGAGGCTGTTTTTGGAATGGGGCGAGCGCTTCGAGTGGCCCGACCCCGAAGCGGAATACTGCGGCGATACCAACGCCTGCTACGGTTTGCGCAATCAGATAGGGATTCTGTCAAACGGCACCGTCGTCCCGTGCTGTCTCGACGCGGACGGAGCCGTTCCGCTCGGCAATATATTCGACGTCGGCGTGACCGCGCGGGATATACTTTCGTCCGCTCGCGCCGTTGCGATACGCGACGGCTTCAGGAATCGCAAAGTCACGGAGAACCTTTGCCAAAGATGCGGGTACGCCAAGGTCAAAAAATTTTAGTTTTTGCGTCGGGCGAGCGTCGCTGCGGATTTTTTGCGTGCGATTGCAGTCGCGTGCCCTTTTGCGCGAAATTTCGCGCGAACGACGAAAAAATCGACGCGCCGCTTTACAGCGCGCGTCTTGTATGATAAAATTACGGTAGGTAAAACCGTCTCGGTAAGGATGGCATTGATATGAATGATTTTGATTTTCGATTGATAAAAGATCTGCGGGCGAAAAACGGAACGACGCAGCGTGCGCTGGCGGCAAAACTCGGCGTAAGTCCGCGCACCGTTTCGAAATGGGAAAACGGAACTTCGCTTCCGTCCGCGCAGGACGTTTTTTCTTTGTCCGAGATATTCGCCGTTCCGCTCGACACTTTTTACGGAAAAAAGGGCGGCGGTAACGGCGACGATATAAGGGAGAGGACGGACGGAATGTGCTCCGTCGCGGAGATATACAAGATCGGTCGCGGTCCCTCGAGCTCGCACACGATAGGTCCGGAGAGGGCTTGCATAATATTCGGGGATAAGTATCCCGAGGCAACGGGGTTTCGAGCCGTTCTTTACGGCTCGCTTGCGAAAACGGGCAAAGGGCACGGCACGGATACCGTTATACGCAAAACTTTTTTGCCGAAAAAATGCGATATAAAGTTCGATCACATCGAAACGGATATCCCCCACCCCAACACGATGCTGCTTATCGCCGAACGTAACGGCAAAGAAATCGGCAGTGCTCGCGTGTTCAGCGTGGGCGGCGGAAGTATAGTTTTCGAGAATGCCGAGGTGGAGCCGCCGCGCGTGGTGTACGGTCAAAGCAAGTTCGGCGATATATCCGAATACTGCAAAAAAAGAAAAATGCGTCTTTGGGAATACGTTGCCGAAAACGAGGACGCGGATTTTTACGAATATATGCAAGAGGTGTGGAAAAAAATGCGCGAGTCCGTCGAGCGCGGACTTGAGGACGAGGGCGTGCTGCCGGGCGGGCTCGGTGTGCAAAAAAAAGCGAAAACGCTTTATAACAGCCGACATATAGACGAATCGTCGGAAACGCGCGAAAACAGAATCGTATGCTCGTATGCCTTTGCCGTGAGCGAGCAAAACGCCTCGGGAGAAACGATAGTTACCGCCCCCACCTGCGGAGCGGCGGGGGTTGTGCCCGCGGTGCTTTATTATCAGCAAAAAAAGAACGGCTTTGACGACGTATCTATCATCCGTGCGCTTATGACGGCGGGGCTCGTCGGGAATCTTATAAAAACGAACGCCTCCATATCGGGAGCGGAATGCGGTTGCCAGGCGGAGATAGGCAGTGCGTGCGCTATGGCGGCTGCTGCGCTGGCGGAGCTTTTCGAGCTCGGCACGGACAAGATCGAATATGCCGCGGAGATTGCCATAGAGCACCATCTCGGGCTGACTTGCGACCCCATTTGCGGTCTTGTGCAGATCCCGTGCATCGAGCGCAATGCCGTTGCGGCGATGCGTGCCATAAACGCCGTGAACCTTTCGAGCTTTTTGTGGAGCACGCGCAAGATCTCTCTTGACAACGTCATCAAAACGATGAAGGAAACGGGGCGCGATCTCTCGACCCCGTATAAGGAAACGAGCGAAGCGGGGCTTGCGAAGCTCAGGATCGAATAAAAGGCGGCGCACAGCCTTAAAAGGCGTGCGTTGCTCGCTGCAGCTCGCCGTTGCCGTTTTGGGGCGCGGTGCGAAAATGCGTGAGCGAATAAAAAACCTCGGAGTCAGTGCTCCGAGGTTTTGTTTTTTTGCTTTTTGAAAAGACCGCCGTCACGCCGAACGATGCCCGTTATTACCGAGCACAGCGTCAGTATTTCGCATATTATCGCACCGACGGAGCGGGCTCTGACGTTGTATATCAGCCACGCGGGCGAGGCGATAAGACCGCAGCGGCGAACGTTTGCCGCGCCGTTCAGCATAAATCCGACGCTTACCGCCGTCATACCGATTACGGGCAAAAATTCCGTGGCAAGAGCCGCCGGGGTCGGCTCTTTGCCGAACGCCGTGAAATTGAGAATGTAGACCGCCAGATATATGCATATAAATGCCGCGAGCCACGCGGGACGATCCGCGCGCAAACGCTTTTTAAATAGAAATATTACGGCGCGTACGGCGGATATCACGTTCATAAGCGCACCGGTATATGCGCCGAGCAACAAAAAATTAACGGAAAACAGCAAACTGCCGACGAGCTGGCAGGCGATAACGGTGCTTTGCTTTTTCCCCTGATACGATAAAACGTTAAAGACCATAGCGACGACGCCTATCGTCTGGGCGATCACGGAGAGATTCATTTTTTCTTTTTCGCTCTCTGTCGGAGCTTCCTTTTTGCGATATTGGGTGCAGGCGCGCGTAATGCGACGCTTGCGAAAATAAGACCCGTCGTATCATAAAATACGACGGGTCTTGGTGGGGGATGGTGGATTCGGACCACCGAAGTCAGTGACAACAGATTTACAG
>CAZOFD010000004.1:0-72904 GCA_964579135.1 uncultured Ruminococcus sp.
GTGCGATTGCTCGCAAACTGATTTCGAGTCAGCCCCGTTATGACCACTTCGATATCCCTCCGTGAAGAGGACGCGGCAAAGAGCAAAGCCGATGCACGTTGCCACGAACTCACAAAACGTATTATATCACATATTTTTGAAAAAAGCAATACCAAAAAACAAAAAAATAATATAAATTCGTTGCGTTTTAACGGGAAATTTGCGGTAATATGCGCACGAAGGCGCTTTCCCTTTCGTGCGGATATTTTTTCGTCGGCTTTTCGCTTATTGCTCGGATGTCGCCTAAGTCAAGCGCGGCATTTTGATCGTTTACGGAGAAACTTATAAATAATTATACGAAGTTTGCCGTTATACTACTTGAAAAAATATAAAAATATGATAAAATGATAAGAAAACGATCAATACGGCGCGCGACGTGCAAGGCTTGTTTTGGCGGAGCGCGACCTTGAGAGCGAGTGAGGTTTTTATATGAAGATTACGGTTTGCAAAGACGGTGAAAGCGCAGCGCGCGAGATAGCTGACATTTTTGCGGCATACGTTGCCGAAAAGCCGAATTGTGTTCTCGGCTTGGCAACGGGATCCACCCCCCAACCTTTTTACAAAGAATTTATCAGAAGAGAAAAACGTGGCGAGGTAGACCTTTCCGCCGTTACTACCGTCAACTTGGACGAGTACGTCGGGCTTGCCCCCGACCACGAGCAGAGTTATCGCCGATTTATGCAGGAAAATCTTTTCGATCACGTAAATATAGATCCGAAAAAAACGTTCGTGCCGTCGGGTATCGCCGACGATCTCGACGCGGAATGTGCGGCGTATGACAAGAGAATAGAGGAACTCGGCGGGATTGATGTGCAGTTTTTGGGGATCGGGCACGACGGGCACATCGGCTTTAACGAGCCGGGCGACGTTTTTGTTTCCAAAACGCACGTCGTGGAGCTGGCGCCGATGACCATAAAAGCCAATCGCCGCTTTTTCGCCTCCGAGGATGACGTGCCGCGCCGCGCCGTAACGCTCGGCATCGGAACCATAATGGCGGCGCGGAAGATCGTGCTCGTAGTTACGGGCGCCGAGAAAAGAGAAGTGCTTAAAAAGGCGCTTTTCGGCGACGTTACGCCTGCGATCCCCGCGTCCGTGCTGCAGTACCACCACGACGTGACGGTCATCTGCGACGAGGCGGCAAGTCCGTTTTAAATTTCGGCGCGTTTGTCGCCGGCGCCCCGAGCATTTTTGCTCGGGGCGTTGTTTTTCTTCGCGAAAGAGTCGCGTGCTCCGCGGCGACGGGGAAGCGGCGCACGAACGGCGCTTATTTTGCCGAGGTGCTGTCGGATTGCTTTTTTTGCATCTTTCGCCAATTCATATAGCCGTACAGGTCGTTGATCAAAAAAGCGACGAAGCATACGGTGATCGATACGTATTTTTTGTCCTCTGCCGAGGCGAGACACCACAGTATTATCAGAACTACGTCGTTTGCGGCGTAAGCCAAAGCGAATTCGGGCACGCGGTGATACGTAAGATATGCGGCAATAAAACTCGTGGCAACCGATATCGTGCTCGGGATCAGATTGGCTGTTTTCAGCAGTGCGAGTATAAATGCGAACGGCAGCGTAACGGCGACGGTGAGCCAAGCGGTGCGCAGTGCGTCTTGCTTTTTAAGGCGCTCGATCTTAACGGCGGCGCGATCGCCGTCGAACGGGTGGCGCAACCACGATACGAGAGATACGACAGCCATCGGCAGGGTCATACCGAGATATGTGATCATTTCGCCGTAATACGCAAACGAAAACGATATTATGCCGTATATTATACTGAAAGCAACCATCAATACTTGCCCGAAAGGATTGCCTTTGGCATTAAATATCAAAGCCGTCGCCCCGACAAGGGATGCCGTAAGAGTGAGGGGGTCTTTGCCGTCGAAGATAAAAAAGGCGAGCAATATACCCGCAGTTGTCGTCGACCATAGGATCTTTTCGCAACGGGAAAAATAATTTTTAAAGCGCGACGCGTTTTTTGTCATTTTTGATCTTACCTTTCAAAAAAAATAAGCATTCGCCCACACGTCTTCAAAGACCTAACGACGTGTTTGCGAATGCTTTTGGCATTTTTGCTACCCGGTGGCAGCGATATTCCGTTTCGGACCGCCGAGGGCGGCTTGTACGACTTGATTATATCATAATCAAGTCGAGGCGTCAACCCTTTTTTCTCGTGTCGAGGGCGTTGTGTATTGCGGTGCGTTTTTGTCGCTATGCGTGCCGCAAAGTATCGCTTTTTCACAAAAAAGCGATACTTGTCGCAAAAGGCTTGACAATAATCCGATTTCGGATTACAATACCGCTCGGCATTGCGATATACGATGAGCTGCAGATAA
Organism: uncultured Ruminococcus sp.; assembly: GCA_964579135.1. GTDB lineage: Bacteria > Bacillota > Clostridia > Oscillospirales > CAG-272 > CAG-390. The sequence goes on from CAZOFD010000004.1 coordinate 2,366, forward strand.
AAAACGAAAGAGAGTCGAGGAAATGAATACGCTTGCCTGCCTTAATACCTACAACAGGATCTGCCGCGGGATGGACGCGGTATACCACGCCTATGCGAAAAGTTGCGGACTTTCCGACAGCGCCTTTTGGATACTTTATTCGCTTGCAGAAGAGGCGGAGTGCTTTACCCAAAGCGCTTTCAGCGGAGATTGGTTTTTTGCGCCGCAGACCGTAAATTCGGCTATCAAGGAACTGATAAAAAAGGATATCGTTTATTTGGAGCCCGTGCGAGGCAACAAAAAGAACAGCTTGATAAAGCCGACGGCAAACGGCAAAAAATTTATCGAGCGATTTATGATGCCGGTTATAAAAAGCGAGTGCGAGAGCTTCGGCAGTTTGTCCGCCGAGGAGTGCGAACTTATGCTTGAGATAACGAAAAAATATATGAGTGAGCTCGCCGACCGTGTGGGCGCGGCGGCAAAGGCGAACGCTAACGCTTTCGGCTAAACGGCGAATATATAAGCGAAAAACGAATGGCGTTGCCGAGGAAGCAACGCTCTTTACACTTGCCTGCGGCGACGTCGCCGAGGGCGAACGAGTATCTGACGTTTACGGAGACAAGATTTTATGAAAGTTATTTTACGGTTTTTGAGACCGCACCGAAAATTATGCTTTATCACGATTTTTTTGGCGTTTGTCGACGTTCTCGGCGCGCTTATAGTGCCGACTTGCGTGGCGGAGATGTTGAATGCGGCAACGGCGCAAAACGCCGATCTTTCGATGCTTGTAACGACTTGCGCAAAAATGCTCGTCGTCGCGGTAATATCGGGTGCGGCAATGATAGGCTCGTCGTATTATTGCTCCGACCTGACCTCTAAGGTCGCGGCTGATATGCAAAACGCGATCTATAAAAAGACTTTGAGTCTCTCGGGGGCGGATTTCCGCGCTTTCGGCACGGCGTCGATGACGACGCGAACCGTGTCCGACGTTGCCAATATCCAAGTCGCGCTGGCGAACTGTTTCCAGCTGCTTTTTCCGGTGCCTTTTATTTTTGTCATATCGCTCGTTTTCGCGTTTCGAATAGACGCTTTGCTCGGCTCGATATTGCTTGCGGTGATAGTCGTGATAAGCGTGATAGCCGCAGTTATTATGCATATGGCTGCGCCGATATTCAAAAAGTTGCAAAAAAAGCTCGACAGGATGAGCAAAGTTTTGCTTGAAAATATCACGGGCGTGCGCGTGATACGCGCGTTTAACAAAGAATCGCGCGAGGAGGAGCGGCTGTGCGGTGAGTTCCGCAGTTACGCGAAAACGGCGATAAAGGTCAACAAGCAGTTTACGATCCTCGACGGGGGCTCGTTCTTCGCGGTTAACGCGTTCGTCGTTATAGTATATTATCTCAGCGGCGCGAGGATCACCGCGGGGGCGTTTGAAATAGGAGATATCACCGCCATTATCGAGTACGCGATGCTTTCGATGTTCTTTATGATGATGGCTCAAATGGTAATACTCACTTTGCCGCGCGCACTCGAGTGTTCTGACCGTATAGGAGAGGTGCTTGACTTTTCGCCCACGATAGCCGACGCAACCGACGAGCGCGCGGAGAAGTCGGAGGGCGCCGCTGCGGTAATGTCGTTTAAAAACGTTTCGTTTCGCTTTGCCGATGCCGACGAATATAACCTTAAGGGGCTGAACTTCGATTGCAAGCGCGGAGAGACGACAGCCATAATCGGCGGCACCGGCAGCGGAAAATCGACGGTAGCGTCGCTTATGATGCGCTTTAACGACGTGACGGAGGGCGCGGTGCTTATGAACGGCGTCGACGTTCGCGAGATGCCGCAAAAGCAACTGCGCGAAAAACTTTCTTTCGTTCAGCAAAAGGCGTGGCTCTTTTCCGGTACCATAGCGGAAAATTTGCGATACGGTGCTCCGGACGCCACCGACGAAGAACTTTGGCACGCGCTTGACGTTGCGCAGGCAAAAGCTTTTGTCGAGGCGTTGCCCGACAAACTCGATTCGTTCGTTGCGCAAGGCGGCACGAATTTCTCGGGCGGTCAACGTCAGCGCCTTTCGATAGCGCGGGCACTTGTGAAAAAGCCGCAGCTTTACGTATTTGACGACAGCTTTTCCGCGCTTGATTTCAAGACCGACGCGGCTTTGCGCCGTGCTCTCGTGCCCGAAACGCGCGACGCGGCTGTGGTCATCATCGCTCAGCGGATAAGCACGGTTTTGCACGCGGACAACGTCGTGGTGCTCGACGAGGGCACCCCCGTCGGAATGGGCAAACACGAGGAGCTTTTGCAGACCTGCCCGCTCTATAAGGAAATATACGATTCTCAGACAAAGGAGGCGGGCGAAAATGAGTAAGATAAAAGACAAAGCGTATAAAAGAGACAAAAACCTCAAGAGACGTGCGGAATCGTGCGACGAAGACGTGCCGCGAAGCGCCGCGGCTACCTCGCGCCGACTGTTTTCGCAACTGAAAAATCAACGTATAAGGTTGATCTTCGTCGGATTATGTATCGCCGCTTACGTTTTCTTAACGGTGTATACCCCGTATTACAGCGCGGGGGTTATAGACCGACTCTTTGATACGATTCGCGCTTGCGTCTCGGGTGGGGCGCGGTTTTCGATGCCGTGGGATCCGCTCGGCAAAGAGATGCTTTCTCTTTGCGTAATGTATCTTTTGACAAGCGTCGTTTATTTTTTGCAAGGCTATCTGATGGCAAGCGTGGCGGAAAAACTCATTTTGACGTTGCGCGAGCAAATAAGCCGCAAACTGAACAAATTGCCGCTAAAATTTTTCGACGGCAACAAGCCGGGTGAGATACTCAGCCGCGTTACGGGAGATCTCGACCGCGTTTCGGAAACGTTGCAAACGGGACTGCTTAAGCTGATAACGTCGATAGGTACGCTTGTCGGTGCGCTTTCGTTTATGTTTTATTACAGTCCTGCGTTAACGTTGCTCTTTTGGGGATTTGCCGCCGTCAGCCTTTTGATAACGAGGGCGATATCCAAAAAGAATCTTGCCGCCGCGAGCGAACGACAGGAGAATTTGGCGCACCTCAGCGGTATAGCGGAGGAATATTATACGGGGCGCGACGTTATCAGAGCGTATAATCACGAAGAGCAAAGCGTCGAAACCGTCGAGACCGCAGTCGACGATTTAAGGCGTTGCGGACGACGCGCCGATTTTTTGCAAAACTGCGTCAGCCCCCTTATTCGTCTGCTTTCGCGCGTTTCGCAAGCGGCGATAATGCTGTCGGCGTGTGCGCAGATGCTGAGCGGCAAGATGACTGTCGGCGTCGTGCAGGCGTTCTTTCAGTACGTAAACGTAGCCGCCGAGCCGCTGACGGAAACGTCGTATATGATAAATTCGTTGCAATCGGCTTTGGCTTCGGCGGAGCGTACGTTTGATTTTATCGATGCCGAGGAGGAGTCGCCCGACCCGCAAAACGCCGTTTGTCCGAGCAATATAACGGGTGAGATAACCTTTAATAATGTAAAATTCGGATATAAACCCGATAAGATTTTGATGAAAAACGTTAATTTTTGCGCAAAACCCGGGCAAAAAGTCGCGATAGTCGGTTCCACCGGTGCCGGCAAAACCACGCTTATCAATCTTTTGATGCGTTTTTACGACGTGAACGGCGGCAGTATAACGATAGACGGCATATCGACCTCCGCGATGACGCGCAAAGACGTTCGCGCGAATTTCGGCATAGTGCTGCAAGATACGTGGCTTTTCGGCGGTACGGTTGCCGAAAATATAGCCTACGGTCGTCCCGAGGCTACGATGGACGAGATAAGGGCGGCGGCAAAAGCGGCGAAAGCGGATTATTTTATCCGAACTTTGCCAAAGGGGTATGATACCGTGCTCGACAACGATGCCGGCAATCTTTCGGCAGGGCAACGCCAGCTCATTACCATCGCGCGCGTTTTCCTTTGTGACCCGACCGTGATAGTTTTGGACGAGGCGACCTCGAGCGTGGATACTCGCACGGAAATGGAGATAGGCAAGGCTATGAAGAAGCTGATGCGCGGCAGAACGAGTTTCGTTATCGCGCACCGCCTTTCCACCATCCGCGACGCGGATACGATCTTGTTTATGGAAAACGGCGATATCACGGAATCGGGCAGCTATAGGGAATTGCTCGAGAAAAAGGGCGCGTACGCCGCGCTTTATTACAGTCAGTTCGCATAAAAACAACCGCGGTGCAACGTACGTTGCGCCGCGGTTTCGCTTGTCGCCGTATCTTAGTGTGCGCGGCGCTGATTGCTTGCGTGGTATGGCAAGGGCGCAGCGCGGACACGAAAGCCACGCGGCGAAACGTTTTGCCGAAAACGAGGCTTCGAAAAAGAAAAAATCGAGCATTCATAGGTCAAATCCCTTATGAATACTCGATATGGTACAGGTGACAGGACTTGAACCTGCACTCGTCAGAATTGGATCCTAAATCCAACGCGTCTGCCAATTCCGCCACACCTGCGAGAGAGGAGCTTCGGGCGCATAGCGCGTCGAGCGCCCTTGGCGCGCCGCCGCGGCTGCACCGCACCGCTCGGTCCGGAGCCGATCGCACGGCAACGGATGCCGTGCCTACGATTATATCACAGCATTGCCGCGTCTGTCAAGTCCCTCGCGCGAGATCGGCTATTTTCCCCTTTCGTCGATAAAAACGCGGTAAAACACCGAAAGGGTAAAAACGAATAGCGAGAGCGACGTGCCGTATCTCAGCAAAAGATATACGGAGACGATCCACAGCAGTATAAGCGAGCAAAGGGAGCAAAAAGACGTGGCAATATGGGCGGCGCGTACACCGAACAGCCAAGACGCGAGGCAAGCGAGCATACGCCCGCCGTCAAAACCGTCTATCGGCAGCAGATTTATAGCCGCAAGCATAACGGACACCGCGAAAAACCACTCGAAGAACGGGTAGGAGAATATACGGCGTGATGCCCAACCCGTGACTAAGTTCGTGGCGGGACCCGCGGCGCAAAGGCAAAACTCTTTGCCGAACGATATGAGCGAACTGCATATTTTTATACTTGCGCCGGTTTTGCCGATCTCGAGGGCGATGACGGGTATCTTCATCGCTTTGGCGGCGATAAGGTGCCCCGTTTCGTGAACCAACGCAGCCGTGAGCGACGCGAAAAAAACGACGGGCGGCTGAAAAACGAGCATAATGGTCAGTATCGCGAGCGGAAAAAAGCCTATTGTGAGGAAGCGTTTCGTGCGTGTTTTCATACGTATAAACTCCGAGATCGGCGAAAATAAGCCGTTTTGTGCGCTTTGCGCTCTCTTTTGCGCAAAAAACGACGGGAACGCAAATTTTTTTTAAAATGTATTGCAATTTATACGGTGTTCTGCTAAAATAATAGCGGAATTTGTGGTACGCAAGTGCACTCGGCTTTTTCAACCCGCCTGAACGTGTTTTTTACACGTCGGGCGGATTTACGCTTTTTTCCGACGTGCGACATAGACCTTTCCGAATTAAACTTTTGAAAGGGAACTCCAATGAACAACGAAAAGCTGATCGAATTGCGCGGGGTGTCGAAATCGTTTGACGGCGAGCAGATCCTGCGATCCGTGAATCTCGATATCTACAAAGAAGAATTCGTTACTTTGCTCGGACCCTCGGGCTGCGGCAAAACTACCACACTGCGTATGATAGGAGGATTCGTAAAGCCCGACGAGGGCGAGGTGATATTTGACGGCGAGGTGATAAACGACGTGCCGCCGCACCGCCGCCACGTGAACACCGTTTTTCAGCGTTACGCGCTCTTTCCTCACCTGAACGTTTTCGAAAACGTGGCTTTCGGTCTGAGACTCCAAAAGGTTGACGAAAAAGAGATACGCGTAAGGGTAAAAGAGATGCTCGAGATGGTAAATCTCAAGGGCTTCGAGCGCAGGAGCGTTAACAATCTCTCCGGCGGGCAGCAGCAAAGGGTTGCTATTGCAAGGGCGCTTATAAACCGCCCGAAAGTTCTTTTGCTCGACGAGCCGCTCGGAGCTCTCGACCTCAAGCTCCGCAAAGATATGCAGGTCGAGCTTAAACATATGCAAAGGGCTACCGGCATAACGTTTGTTTACGTAACTCACGACCAAGAAGAGGCGCTTTCTATGTCGGATACGGTCGTGGTTATGGCGAACGGCTGTATACAGCAGATCGGTACCCCCGAAAAGATATACAACGAGCCCGAAAACGCATTCGTTGCGGACTTTATCGGGGAATCGAATATCGTAAACGGTACGATGATCGAGGACTATCTCGTTTCTTTTGCGGGGCAAAAGTTTGTGTGCGAGGATTGCGGATTTGCCAAAAACGAGCCGGTTGACGTTGTCGTTCGACCGGAAGATATCGATATCGTGCCCGTTGAGGACAGTATGCTTCGCGGTAATGTAACTTCGGTCACCTTTAAGGGCGATTATTACGAGATAATAGTCGATATAGACAACTTTAAATGGATGATAGAAACGACGGACAGGGTAAGGGTCGGAGACACCATAGGTATATCCATCGACCCCTACGAGATACAGGTTATGAAGAAATCCGAGTTTTCCGGTATGTTCGGCGACTATTCTTCGTTCAGCGATGAACTCGACCGCCTTTCCGAACTCCCGCCCGACGAAGAATGAGGCGAGCGCGATGCAGAAAAAACAGGGATTTTGGAATGCGGTGCTTCTTTCTCCGCACGTTCTTTGGACACTGATATTTATCGTCGCTCCGCTTGCTTTCGTGGCGTATTATGCCTTTACGGATGCCGACGGCGCATTTACCATCGCCAACGTCGTCGCGCTCGGCGATCATATGGGGACTTTCGGTCTTTCCGTTTGCTTTGCCTTGATAGCGACCGTTATATGCCTTTTGATAGCGTATCCTATGGCATATTTTCTTTGCGCTATGTCCGCTCGGTCGCAAAAGGTGCTCGTTATGCTCGCGATGCTTCCGATGTGGATGAATCTTTTGATACGCACGTATTCTATGCTTGCCATATTCGACGACGCGGGTTTTCTCAACCGATTTATTTGGACGTTTGCGCCGAATTTCGAGGGGATACATATTATCGGCACGCCCGCAGCCGTTATTTTCGGTATGGTATACAACTTTTTTCCGTATATGCTTTTGCCGCTTTATTCCGTTATGTCGCGACTTGACGGACGCTTGATAGAGGCAGCGCAGGATCTCGGTTGTACGCCCGTGCGCGTTATCACGCGCGTAGTTATGCCGCTTACGAAGTCGGGGATAATATCGGGCATAACGATGGTTTTCGTACCGTCGATCAGCACGTTTTATATCTCGCAAAAGCTCGGCGGGGGCACTTTCGACCTTATCGGCGACGCGATAGAACGCCAATTCCAGCGTCCCGATACGTACAGCGTCGGCGCAGCCATATCTCTTGTGATGATGATCCTGATACTTATTTCCATAGCCGTTATGAACCGTTTCGGTGACGCGGACGGCGCAAAAGGGGGGGGAATGGTGCTTTGAAATCCGCAGGAAAAGTTTATGTTGCTATCTGTTTTTTGATACTTTATCTGCCGATATTCGTGCTTATGTTCTTCTCCTTTAACAGTTCCGCGAGCACCGCGACGTTCGAGGGCTTTTCGCTTCGCTGGTACAGAGAGCTGTTTCGAAGCGGCGAGGTGCTTGCGGCTCTGCGAAACACGCTGATATTGGCGCTTTCTTCCGCTTTGATATCCACCGTGTTGGCTACCGTTACCGCAGTCGGGCTCGACAGGCTTCGTTCGCGTCGGGTGCGCGGGCTTATCACGTCCGTTACCAACGTGCCTATGATGAACCCCGATATAGTTACCGGCGTGTCTATGATGCTGCTTTTCGTTTTTGTCGGCAATCTGCTCGGCAATACGACGGACAAACTCAATTTTTTCACCCTTCTTGCGGCGCACGTTACCTTTAATCTGCCGTACGTTCTTCTCAATATAACCCCGAAGTTCCGGCAGATGGACCGCCACCTGACCGAAGCGGCGAGGGATCTGGGGTGCGCGTCGGCTCAGGCGTTTTTCAAGGTGGAGTTGCCCGCGATCTTCCCGGGGATCGTCGCCGGTTTTATTATGGCGTTTACTCTTTCGCTCGACGATTTCGTTATAAGCTACTTTACGAGCGGCAGCGATTTTCAGACTTTGCCGATACTGATCTATTCGATGACCAAAAAAGAGGTAAAACCCTACATTTACGCGCTTTCGACCCTTATGATCATTTCCATTTTGGTGTTGCTTATCCTTTCGAACGTCAGCGGCGGCAAAAAAAGCGGTGCGAGCCGTGATAAAAAGCTAAAGGAGGCGGCAAAGTGAAAATCAGTCGTTCCCGTAACTTAAAACGCGCTTTGTCGCTCGCGTTGCTTGCTTTGATTGCGCTCTCGACGATATCCTTGCTTTCTTCCTGCTCGGGCGAGGAGACCGAGGTGCTTAACGTTTACAATTGGGGCGAATATATCTCCGACGGGTCGGAGGGTACCTTCGATACGAACGCCGAGTTTGAGGCGTGGTATTATAAAACGTACGGAAAAAAGGTCAAGGTAAACTATTCCGTATTCGCTTCGAACGAGGATATGTATGCCAAGCTCAAAAGCGGAGCTGTCAGCTACGACGTCGTTATTCCGTCGGATTATATGATCGAGCAGATGATAGCGGAGGATATGCTCGTCAAGCTCGATTTTTCCAACATCCCGAATTTCGAATATATAGCGGAGAAGTACGTAAATCCCGGTTACGATCCGACGAACGAATATTCCGTGCCGTATACGGCGGGAATGGTCGGCATTATATACAACACGAAATACGTTTCGGGCACGCCCACGAGTTGGGATCTGCTTTGGGACGAGGCTTATGCGGGCAAGATACTCACGTTTAACAACCCTCGCGACGCTTTCGGTACGGCAATGTACAGAAAGGGCATAGACGTCAATACGTCGAGCGAGAGCGATTGGCGCGAGGCTTTCGAGCAACTGCAAAAGCAAAAGCCGCTTATCCAAAGCTACGTTATGGACGAGATCTTTAACAAGATGAAAAACGGCTCGGCTGCTATCGCGCCGTATTACGCCGGCGACTTTTTTACGATGTATGCCGACAACGAAGATCTTGCCTTTTATTATCCCGAGGAGGGGACGAATATCTTCGTGGATGCGATGTGCGTGCCCAAAGGGAGCGAAAACAAGGAGCTTGCGGAGATATATATAAACTATATGCTCTCCGAGGAGGCGGCGGTAGCCAACGCCGAATATATCTGCTACGCTTCGCCGAACAAGCTCGTTATCGAAAACGAGGCTTATCGCGAGGCGATGAACGAGCTTCACCCCGATGCGTACGATATTCTTTACGGTCACGCGGATACGGTAAAAACGAGTTATTATTCCAACCTGAGCAATGAAACCCGTGCCGTTATGAACTCGCTTTGGGAGGATCTCAAGATCGAGAATTCGATCGGTTGCGGAGTGTACGTCCTTTGCGGCGTTATCGTTGCCGCTATGGTATGCTACGGTATTTTCGTCGCCGTGCGCAACAAAAAAAGGGCGCGTTACGACGATATCGACGAAGCGGATATTGCGCGCTACGGCAGTAAGAGCAAAAAAATATAGTTCGTGACGTAGGTCGGCGGCAGCCACAGGCTCCGCCGACCTATCGGTTTTTAGCGCGTGCGCTCGGGCGTCGGGAACGGCAGCGGCGAAATTGACGATTTGCATAACATTTCTATTGAAAAAAAAGCGTATGTATGATACAATAATATAAATATATCTGCAGGAGTACGTTATGCCGGAAAAACTTGTCGCGTTATACGAATACGTAAAAACTCTGGTCGGCGAATATTTGGTGCATGCCGTTTTAAATTTGCAATTCGTCGACGTTATCGACATCCTTTTGCTTGCGGCTATAATTTTTTACGTTTATAAATTTATTCGCGAAAGGCGTGCGGCGCGCTTGGCGCGCGGTCTCGTTTTCGTCGTCGGCGTTATGATATTCAGTATGCTCCTCAATATGAGGGCGCTCAAATATATCCTCGAAAATTTTTATCAGGTCGGGATGATAGCCATCATCGTTATCTTTCAGTCCGACCTGCGCTCCGCGCTTGAAAAATTCGGCTCGACGGATATGAAAAAACTGTGGAACATAAGCGCAAACGAGTACAAAGCCATCGTTGATATGGCGGACACCGTCAGCGAAGCGGCGGACGCTATGGCGAGGACGCACACCGGCGCTATAATCGCCGTCGAGAGGTCTACGAAACTCGGAGAGTATTTGGGGCAGGGCGTTATACTCAACGCGGAGATGTCGAGCCCGCTTTTGCGCAATATATTCGTTAACAAGGCGCCGCTTCACGACGGAGCGGTCATCGTTCGCGACTGGCGCGTTTACGCGGCGGGGTGCTATCTGCCGCTTTCGCAAGCGGATATAAACAAAGATCTCGGCACGCGCCACCGTGCCGCCATCGGTCTGTCGGAGGTCAGCGACGCGATCGTTATAGTAGTCTCCGAGGAAACGGGCACGATATCGCTTGCCGTGGGCGGCGATCTGAGGCGAAATTATAATTACAGTTCGCTCAAGCAAGCGCTTATAAAGTATCTGATACCCGCGGAATCCGCGGAAGTCGGCGGTTCGAAGTGGAAGTTCTGGAAAAAGAGAAACGCCGGCGGCGAAAAGTCTTCTCAAGGGAGGAACGAATGATGTCTGACGCATTTGGACAAAAGGAAAGCGGCGAAAACGGCAGAAAAAAGACGTTTTTTCTCGCTCGTATAGTTTCGCTTGCATTGGCTTTCGTTATATGGGTGTACGTGGTCAACGTAACTACGGAAAATTACGAAAAAACTTTTGACCTTATAGATATTTCGCTGGAGGGCACCGAAAAGCTCGCCGAACGGCAAAATATGACCGTTTTCGATATGGAAGAGGGTAAGGTGCGCATAACCGTCAGCGGATTGCGAAGCGATATCAACTCGCTTACCGCCGAGGACTTTTTCGCGTATATCGACGTAAGTGAACTCACGTCGGGGGGCAAGCAGTCCTGTGAGGTCAAGGTCAACGTGCCGAATTCGGTGCAGGTGGTGGAGCGCTCGCCCGCAAACGTCGTGTGCAACGTTGACGTTATAAGCGAAAAAACGGTGCCTGTCAAAGCCGAACTCCTTTCGTACAATCTTATGAACTCCGCATACCGTTTCGGCGATCTCAAAACCGAGTTTGACAGCGTAACGTTGCGAGGACCGCAAACGGTGCTTGACAGGATCGAGGTCGCAAAAGCACCGATAGAGCTCGGCAACGTTTCCTCCGGAATGGAGAAAAAGGTAAAACTCGTACTCGAAAACGCCGCCGGCGACGCCGTAGATTCGCGCTACGTATCCTTTGACAACGAATATTGCGCCGTAAAGATCCCGGTGGAGATGCAAAAAACGGTCGCCGTCGCAGCCGATATTCGCACGAGCGGCGTCACGTCGGCGAAACTTTCGTGCGAGAATCTCGTCCTAAAGGGCGATCCGACGTATCTTGAAAAACTTGACGTCGTATACGCCGTTATCACGTCCGAAACTCGCGAGGGCGACACAATAAGCGTTGCTTTGCCGGACGGCGTGTTTACCGCCGAGGGCGAAACCGTCGTAAAGCTGACGGTGACGGAGCTCGTGCCCGAAACGGCGGACTCGGGCGGCGACACCGCAAACGAAAGCGACGCGGCAAATAAAAAAGCATTCGGAGCGGCATAGACAATGCGCGTAAAAAAAATACTTTCGGGGAGCGTTTCGCTCCCTTTCGCCGCCGAAGAGGCACTTGCTGTCGAGAAAGGGGTAAAAGCCTTTAAAAAGGCAGCCCCCGAACTTTGCGGCGTGCCCTTCGACGCATACGTCTATCGCAGATCTACGGACGCGCGCCGCAAAGACGAGATCTTTTTCGTATACACCGTCGCGATAGAGGCGCGTGGCGAGGCGTATTTCGACGCGGATCCCGATAAACTCAGCCGCGCGGGCTTTCGCATATGCCCGAACGATTCGGTCGACGTTGTCTTGGGGAGCGAGCCGCTCTCCCATCGCCCCGTCGTCGCGGCTCGGGACCTGCGGGGATGTTTTGCGCTCTGCTTTTGGCGGAAAACGGCTACGCGCCGCTGCTTATAGAGCGCGGCGACGGTATCGAGAAGCGCGCCGCGACGACGGATGCGTTTTTTGCCGGCGGCGAACTTGACGAGGAGTCGAACGTTATGTTCGGCGCGGGCGGCGCTGGTACGTTTTCCGACGGAAAACTCGTAACGCGGATAAACGACACGCGCACGTCTTGGGTATTGCGGCGTATGCGCGAATTCGGCGCGCCCGACGATATTACGAAGCTTGCCAGACCGCACGTGGGCACCGACGTGTTGCGCGGAGTGGTCGACAATATTATGCGCGAGATAGTTCGCCTCGGCGGCGAGGTGCGCTACAGATGCCGCCTTGACGGTATTGACGAGCGCGACGGCTACGTCGTTGCGCACACGACCCGCGGCGACGTACCGTGCGGAGCCGTCGTTTTGGCACTCGGTCACAGTGCGCGCGACACGCAAAAGGCACTGCTCGCGAGCGGCTTTGCGCTCGAAGCCAAGCCGTTTTCCGTCGGCGTGCGGATAGAGCACAAGGCAAGCGACGTGGACGCGGCTCTTTACGGCAAGTATGCCGGCGACCCGAGGCTCGGTCACGCGGAATATAATCTCTCCGACACGAGCGACAAGCGCGGAGTATATTCGTTTTGTATGTGCCCCGGCGGCGTCGTCGTCGCCTGCTCGAGCGAGCGCGACGGCGTGGTCGTGAACGGTATGAGTTACAGAGCGAGGAGCGGCGAAAATTCGAACTGCGCGCTTGCCGTCAGCATATTTCCGACGGATTTCGGGTCAACTCCCGAGGGCGCGATAGAATTCCAGCGTTCGATTGAGCGGCGGGCGTTTCGAGCGGCGGGAGGTTCTTTTGCCGCACCGATTGAAACGGTCGGAGATTTTTTGAGCGGTAAAACGTCGGCATTCGCACAGCCGCAAAGAATATTGCCGTCCTATACGCGCGGCGAGTACGAAACGTGCGACCTGCGCTCGATATTGCCGACGTACGTATCGAACGGGCTCGATCGCGGTATACGGCGATTCGCGGGCAGGATCCGCGGATTTGACGCGCCGAGCGCGATATTGACGGGTGTTGAAACGCGCACGTCGTCCCCGGTAAGGATGCTTCGCGGCGAGGATGGTACGGCTGTCGGTCATAAGCTCGTTTATCCTTGCGGCGAGGGGGCGGGGTACGCCGGCGGCATCACGAGTGCCGCTGTGGACGGAGTAGCCGTCGCGCTTAATATAATGCGCAGGTTTGCCCCTTTGCACGGATCTTTAACGTAACACGGTAAACAATGAAAAAAAAGATAACGAAAAAATGGGAAATGCGTCCCTCTCGCGTTGACGAGGCGGCGTTGCGCGAGGTAGCCGACGCTCTCGGCGTTTCGGAGACTTGCGCACGGCTTCTCGTTGCACGCGGCGTAACGGGAGCCGACTCGGCTCGCGCGTTCGCTTCGCGCAAGCCTTGCGGCGACCGCTCGCCGTGGCTTTTGCCGGATATGCGCGCGGCTGTTGCGAGGATCGAACGCGCCGTTGAGCGCGGCGAGATAATCGCGATATACGGAGATTATGACGTTGACGGAGTCACCGCGGTATGCACGACGTATCTGTACCTCGTTTCGCGCGGCGCGCACGTAGGGTATTATATACCCTCGAGGAGCGGAGAGGGGTACGGCGTTAATGCCGACGCTGTAAAAAGGCTTGCCGACCGCGGAGTTACGCTGATAATAACGGTCGATACGGGTATAACCGCCGTTGCGGAAACGGAGTATGCCCGCTCGCTCGGCGTCGATATGGTCATTACCGACCATCACGAATGTCACGGCGAGCTGCCGGCGGCTCTTGCGGTGGTAAACCCGCATCGTCCCGACAGCGAATATCCTTTTTGCGAGCTCGCAGGCGTCGGCGTTGCGCTAAAACTCGTATGTGCCCTTGCCGAATCGGATGCCGAAAGGCGAGGGCTTGACGCCGCCGAGGCGTCGGAGCGCGTTTTCGAAGAATATGCCGACCTTGCGTCGCTCGGCACCGTTGCGGACGTTATGCCGCTTATCGACGAAAACCGCGCGATAGTTGCCCGCGGGGCAAAAAGTATAGCCGGGGAAAAGCGAGTCGGAATCACGGCGCTCGTGCGCGCCGCGGGCGGTGATCGTCGCAGAGACGTATCCGCGACTTTTATAGGCTTCGGTCTCGCGCCGCGCATAAACGCTGCGGGGCGAATGGAAAACGCCTCGCTCGCAGTCGAACTTTTGCTTTGCGACGACGAAAACGAGGCGCAAGAGATAGCGCGCGGGCTTTGCGAGATCAACGAAAGACGAAAAGCGGAGGAGAGCGCGGCTGTCGAGGAAGCGACGCGTATGATAGACGAAGCGGCGGATATTTCGAACGGCGGCGCCGTCGTTCTTGCCTCCGACACGTGGAAAAACGGGATCGTCGGAATCGTCGCTTCGCGAATAACCGAAAAATACGGTATGCCTACCGTGCTGATAACTTTTGACGGTGCAAACGAGGACGGAGTTCCGCGCCCCGGCGACGTAGGTCGCGGCTCGGGGCGCGGCGTCGACGGGATGAATCTTGTCAGCGCACTCTCCGAGTGTTCGGGGCTGCTCGAGCGTTACGGCGGTCACGAGATGGCTGCGGGGCTCAGTATCAGGCGCGAGAACGTTGACGAATTTCGTCAAAAACTCGGTGATTACGTAAAAAGCACGTTCGCCGGGGCGGCGTCGTCCGTTACGGTGCTTGTGGACGCGGAAATTCGTCCCGACGCTTTGACCCTCGGATTTGCGAGGGAGATATCGGACGTTATGGAACCGTGCGGTGTGGGGAACGAGACGCCGGTGTTTATGCTTAGGAACGCCGAGATAGCTTCGATACGGGGCGTCGGCGCAGGCAAGCACACGAAACTCACGCTTTCCGCAGGCGGCAAAAAGTTCGACGCGATGTATTTCGGTATATCGCCCGAAGAAACGGGATTTTGCGCCGGAGACACGGCGGACGTGATCTTTACCGTCGACGTTAACAAATACGGCGGCAACGAAAAGCTGCAGCTGCTTATAAGCGATATGCACGCGTCCTCGCGCGATATCCTCGCGCGAAGTGCGGCGCGAAAGCGCGTTTCGGATATTTTGATGGGCGGAGAGTTCTATGAGGACGAGAACTTTTTGCCCGACAGGCAGGATCTTGTCAATCTTTATACGCTTGTAAAGGCTGCCGTGGCAGGGGGCGGGTCGCTGACGGACGGTTACGCGCTGTACCTTGTAAACACCAAGTTGCCACTTGAGCGGCGAATAAATTACGTAAAATATAAACTGATGATGAAGATCTTCGAGCAAACGGAGATTTTTGCGATAAAACAGTCGGAATACGTCCCGGACGACGCTGCGGAAAACGGCGAGTTGCCACAGGATATCTCGGATATCGTTCCCGTCGTTCATCGCGAAAAAGTGGATATCGAGGCGTGCGAACTTATGAGGCTTTTGAGAAAGAACTGCAAGAGCCGATAACCATATTTTGCAAAAGGTGATCTTATGTGCGACAAAAATGAAATAAGCGACGTTGTGTCGGGTACCGAACGGCTTTTCGGCACACTCGTCGGCTCGGGGAAAAAATACAATATCGAAAAGATAAAAAAGGCATACGATTATGCCGCCGCAATGCACGAGGGGCAATTTCGCGACAGCGGCGAGCCGTATATCTCGCACCCTCTTGCCGTTGCGGAGATAGTGGCGGGGCTCGGGCTTGACACGGATTCCATCTGTGCGGCGCTCTTGCACGACACCGTGGAGGATTGCGCGGACAAAACCAATCTCGAAGAGATAAGAAAACTTTTCGGCGAAACGGTAGCTATGCTTGTCGACGGGCTGACGAAGATAGTTTTTCTTTCGGTGGAGGACAAGGAAGAGGCGCATATCGAAAACCTGCGCAAGATGCTTTTGGCAATGTCGAAAGACATACGAGTTATATTTATAAAGCTCTGCGACAGACTCCACAATATGCGCACGCTTAAAGCCAAAAGCGAGGAGAAACAAAGGCTCGTCGCGCATGAAACGATGCAAGTGTACGCACCTTTGGCGCATCGTCTCGGTATGCAAAGGGTTAAGCAGGAGCTCGAGAATCTCGGGCTTTATTATCTCGATCCGATAGGATATAACGAGGTGCGCAACGATATCGAGCGAAAATACGGCAAAAACCGCGATTTTATCGATAATACGCGCAAACTTGTTTCGGACAAGTTAAAAGAATACGGAATAAACTTTGTTCTCGAGGGCAGGATCAAGACCGTATACAGCGTCTATAAAAAGATGTACAACCAGAACAAGAGCTTTGACGAGATCTACGATTTTTACGCTTTGCGCGTTATCGTGGATACGGAGCTCGAGTGTTATACCGCCCTCGGCGTGATTCACGAGACCTTTAACTCGATGCCCGGCAGATTCAAGGACTATATTTCCACGCCGAAATCGAATATGTACAGCTCGCTCCATACGACCGTTATAGGTCGCGACGGCATACCTTTCGAAGTTCAGATAAGAACGAAAGAGATGCATCGGATAGCCGAATACGGTGTGGCTGCTCACTGGAAATACAAAAGCGGCGAGCGCGCCGGCGCGGAGATGGACAAGCACCTTGAGTGGATATCCCGCCTTATCGAGACGGAGGACGAGACTCGCGACCCCGACGAGTTTATGCAGGCAATAAAGACCGACGTTTTCCACGAAGAGACGTACGTTTTTACTCCGCGCGGCGACGTGGTGGCACTGCCTTACGGCTCGACGGTGATAGATTTCGCTTACGCGATCCATTCCGCGGTCGGAAACAAGATGGTCGGCGCCAAGATCAACGGTACGATAGTTCCGATAGATCGCGTGCCGCAAAACGGCGAGATAGTGGAGATACTGACCTCGTCCGCGTGCAAGGGTCCGAGCAGAGATTGGCTTAAGATCGTTAAAACGAGCGAGGCCAGGACCAAGATACGCGCGTGGTTCAAAAAAGAGAAGCGCGAGGACAATATTATCGTCGGCAAGGCGATGATAGAGGCTGAATTCAAAAAGTTCGGCAGAAGCTACACCGACGCGCAAATGAACGAAATTTGCCTTGCGGTCGGCAAACGCGTCGGATTTATGACCGAAGAGGATATGTATAATACCGTCGGTTACGGCGGTATGTCCGTATCGAAGCTTGTGGGCAAATTGCACGACGAATTCGATCGAGTTGTAAAAGCGGAAGAGGCTCCGCCGAAGACGACTTCGCCCGAGAGCGTAAAGATCTCGAAAAACACGAAGAACGTGAAAACGAACAGCGGCGTGCTGGTTGACGGCGAGGTCGGGTGCGCGGTAAAATTCGCCAAATGTTGCAATCCGCTGCCGGGCGACGCGATAATCGGCTTTATCACAAAGGGATACGGCATTTCCATACACAAAAAGGATTGCCCGAACGTGCTTGCCGGACTCTCGTCGGAGGAAAATCGCTCGCGTTGGGTCAACGCCGAGTGGGAGACGGTCGCCGCCTCCGCCGACATCGGCGTATACGAGGCGCTCGTGCAGATCGTTGCATATAATTCAATAACGCTTATTGCGGACGTGACCAACGCGCTTGCGGATATGCGCGTTTCGATATTGCAGATAAACTCGCAAAAAAGGTCGGAGGATACGGTGATGATATCCGTTAAAGTAGCGTGCAAAAACATCGACCACTATAATTCGATAGTATCGCGTTTGCGCTCGCTTAAAGACGTTACAAGCGTAACGAGAGGTTTTTTATAATGATTGCGGTAATACAAAGGGTAGCTCGCGCTTCGGTAAACGTCGGCGAAAGAACGACGGCGGAATGCGGAGAGGGGCTTTTGATACTTCTCGGCGTTGCCGACAGCGACGACGAGAGCGACGCCGAGGTCTTAGCCGAAAAGATCCCGAAATTGCGTATATTTTCGGACGAAAACGGCAAAATGAATCTTTCGCTGACAGACGTCGGCGGCGAGGCGATAGTCGTTTCCAACTTTACGTTGCTGGCGAATTATCGTCACGGCAACAGACCGGATTTTTTCGCTGCGGCAAAGCCCACGCGCGCCGACGAACTCTATATGCACTTCGTAGCGTGCCTTGAAAAACGCGTTAAACGGGTCGGCACGGGCGAATTCGGGGCGGATATGCTTGTGCATATAGAGAACAGCGGTCCCGTGACTATGGTGCTGCAAAGCGAAATACTTAAAAAGGGATAAAGGATTTTTATAAAATGATTCTTCACATCGACGGCGACATCAACCGTTACTACGTTCAAATGCTTTCTATGATATTCTTCCCCGGCGCGACGTTTTCGGGAGACGAGGTCGCGGGAGACGAGGTACCCGAACTCTTTTTAAAACTCGAAAAGACAGACGTCGGCTATCGTGCGAGAACGCGGGTGAACTATTGCGGCGACAGCGCCGAGGCGGAAAGAGAGTGCGAAGCGAGGAGCGATCTGTCGGACGAGAGGTGCCGCAAGATAGCTGTCGGCGCGTCTGTCAACGCAGCGCTCGGGAATTTGCTGGAATATCGTCCGTCGTGGGGCATACTCACAGGCGTGCGCCCCTCAAAAGTTGCGACCGAGATGCTAAACGCGGGGATAAGCAAAACGCGAACGAAAAAGCTCCTAATGCAGGATTACCTGACGTTCCCGAAGAAAGCGGCATTGGCGGTGGACGTTGCGCTTAACGAGCAAAAAATAATCGGCACGCCCTCCGACAAAGATTGCAGCATATACGTTTCGATACCGTTTTGCCCGTCGCGCTGCGCGTATTGCTCGTTCGTTTCGTATACGTCGAAGAAACTGCTTTCGCTGATACCGGAATATATCGAGAGGCTCGTTAAAGAACTTCGCGATATATTCGCGGTCATAAAACGCTACGGTCTGAACGTAAAGACCGTTTATATCGGAGGCGGCACGCCGTCGATACTTGAGCCCGAGCAACTCGAGAGGGTGTTGTCGACGATTTGCGAGGGGCTCGGCGACAACGTGCCGGCGGAGTTTACGTTTGAGGCGGGCAGACCCGATACGATAAGCGCGGAAAAACTTGCCGTCGCGAAAAAGTACGGCGTTCGCCGTATCAGCGTAAATCCGCAAACGCTTTGCCCCGAGGTACTCGAGGGTATAGGGCGCTCGCATACGGTGGAGGATTTTTATCGTGCTTTCGCGACGGCGCGCGACGTGGGGATCGAGTGCATAAACACCGATCTTATAGCGGGTTTGCCGAACGACACCTTTAACCGCTTTGCCGCGTCTATGGACGGCATACTTGCGCTTCGCCCCGAAAATATAACGGTGCATACGTTTTGCGTTAAACGCTCTGCCGCTTGGAGACAAAAAGCGAACGTGTTTTCGATGCGCGGCGGCGACGCGGGCAAATGCGTCGATTATTCGCAAATCAAAGCGCAACAGTCGGGCTACGTGCCCTACTATATGTATCGCCAAAAAAACACGGTGGGAAATTTCGAAAACGTGGGCTTTGCGCTTGAGGGAACCGAGGGGATGTACAACATCTTTATGATGGAGGAGATACATACGATCCTCGCGGCAGGCGCGGGCGCCGTTACGAAACTTGTAAAGCTCAAGCATTCGAACGATGAAAAAACGGAGATAAAAAGGCTTTTCAACCCGAAATATCCGTACGAATATCTGAGCGCGGACGATAACGGCGAGCACGTAGCGGAGATCGACGCTTTTTACAGCCGTATGAACTGATTGCTCGCAACGCCACCTGCTTTTCTATCGGCGAAAGGAGATCTTTATGAACGTTTCGGGTATACGTGCGCTGTGCACGGTAAAGCGGAGCGATGGGCGCTTTGACCGCGCGATAGACGAGGTCGCGCGCGCGCTCGCGCAAAACGACGGCGTTCGCCTTATATTGCTCGAGGGACCGTCTTGCTCGGGGAAGACGACCGCGGCGAAAAAGCTCGCCGCAGCCGCTCGAGGTTACGGCAAGACGCTTTGCACGATCTCCATTGACGATTTTTTCGTCCCGCGAGAAGAGCTTCTCGCGCGTACGCCGAGCGGCTTCGCGCCCGACCTCGACTCGCCCGCAACCGTGAACGCGAAGCTTCTCGGCGAGACCGTTGCCGGTCTTTTGCGCGATGGCGGAGGTCGCGCACGCGTGCCGCACTATGATTTTATAAGCGGCAAGGTAGCCTCTTGGCACGAGGCGGAACTCGGCGCGGGAGACGTGCTCGTCCTGGAGGGGATACAAGCGTTTTATCCGAACGTACTTGGCGAATTGTCGGCGAGCCCGTCGCTCAAGCTCTTCATTTGCCCCGAAAAGACGTTGCGAGAGGGCGGGGCGGAGTTTACGCCGAACGATATAAGGCTTATGCGCCGCATAGTGCGGGATCGCCGCCGTCGCGGCGCGAGTGCCGCGGAAACTTTTTGGTTTTGGGAAAACGTGCGAAAAAACGAAGAAAAATATATTTTTCCGAACGTCGCTCTCGCCGATATGCGGATTGATTCGAGTATGGAGTACGACGTTGCCGTGCTAAAGCCGTTCCTTGTCGAAATTTTGGGCGAGGTGCGTCGAGACGATGCGTTTTTTTCTCGTGCGCGGGCGATGCTTGACTCCGTTGAGCGCGTGAGAGCGATATCTACGGATATCCTTGCCCCCGACTCGCTTTATCACGAATTCGTTTAGAAAATTTCGCGTTTCGGAATATATTTCGCCGCCCCCGTCATAGGCATAAATAAAACCGACGGGGCGGTGGAAAAGTGGAAAGAGATCGAAAAGCGGTGCCGAGCACCGGTTTCGCAAAGGCGGATGCCGTGACAAGCGCCTCTGCAAGCGGCGGTAAGAAACGCCGTGCGGCGAACGGGAAAAACGGCGGATTTATCGGCGGAGCCTTGCTGCTTTCCGTTTCGGCGGTAATATGTAAGGCTGTCGGGCTCCTTTTTAAACTTCCTTTGATTCGATACGTCGGCGTCGGAGGGATGAGCTACTTTACAGCTGCTTATCACGTGTTTTTGCTTTTCGGCGCGTTAACGAACGCGGGACTGCCCGTCGCGCTGTCGGTGATGATATCGAGAAGTATCGGTTGCGGCACTCGAAAAAATACGCTGCGCATATTCCGCACCGCGTTTGCGTTGTTCGTTTTTATCGGAGCGGTGGGCACGCTTGTCCTTTCGCTCTGCGCCGAGAAGTATTCGTCGGCGATCGGTCTGCCGTCGGCTGCGTCCTCGGTGCGTGCGATAGCGCCGTCGCTGCTTTTTGCCGCGGTTGCAAGTGCGTTTTGCGGCTTTTTCCAGGGGCACGAGATTATGGCGCCGAGCGCGATAACGCAACTTATCCAGTCACTCGGCAAACTCGCGTTCGGCGTGGGGTTTGCATACCTTGCGCTGCACTCGGGGGCGGCGGACGATGCGGTCGCAGCCGCATCCGTTTTCGGCGTAACGCTCGGCGTCGTCGTTTCCGCCGTTTTTGCGTGCTTGAGATACGTTGCTTTCGTCGCGTGCGTCCCGAAGCAAGGTCGGAGCGGAGAAACACCGCCGCGCAAAGATATACTGACCTCGCTCGGCGCGATAGCTTTGCCGATAACTCTCGGTGCGGCGATAACAAGCCTTACGAGCCTTGCGGATACGGCTTTTATAACCAACGGACTTGTCGGTGCGGGATATGCCGAGGACGTTGCCCGCGCGGTCTACGGAAGCTATACGAATCTCGCGGTGCCGCTTTTTAACCTTGTTCCCGCCGTTATATCTCCCGTCGGAACGGCGCTTGTGCCGTCGCTGACGTCGGCGGTGATGCGCAAAGACGAGGAGATGCAAAAGCGCAGTGCGGATTCGGCGCTGCGGTTTTGCATAGGTCTTGCGTTGCCCGCCGCTATGGGAATGAGCGCTTTTGCCGAGCCGATCTTGAGTATTGTTTTTTCACACGAGGCGGAGGCGGTAGCCGTTGCGGCGCCCCTGCTTTCGCTTCTTTCGATCTCGGCGCTTTTTTGCTGTCTTATAACCGTTACGAACGCCGTGCTTCAATCCTACGGCAAACAGATTTTGCCGATATTGTCGATGCTTTTCGGCGCGGCGGTCAAAATATCGGCGGAGTATATCTTGCTCGCTTCGCCGGTCGGCGTTTTCGGTGCGCCGATAAGCACGTTTCTTTGCTCGGTAACAGTCGTCGTTTCAAACGCGGTGTTTATCGCGCGCCACACTCCGATACGAGTCGGCACGCGAGTTCTTTGGCGAGCGCTCGCCGCCGCGGCGCCGTCGGTGTTTGCGGCAACGCTTTTGCACCTTTATTTGTCGGGGCGTTCGGTCGCGGTCGACTTTGCGCTTCTGCTATCGGTGGCGCTTGCCGCGCTAAGCTATCTTGTTTTGTCTTTTAAATTCGGAGTTTTTTCTTTGTCAGACGTGGAAACGTTGCCTCACGGCGAGTCGTTTGCAAACGTTCTCGTAAAGCTCAAGCTCTCGAAACGATCATATAAAACGAAAGGAAAAGTAAAATGACCAATGCTCAAAGAATAGAGCGCCTTGCCGGCAAAGAGCCGCCTTACGACGTAAACGATCTGCGGGAGATCGTTGCCGCTTTGCGCGGCGAGGGCGGTTGCCCGTGGGATATCGAGCAGGACCACAAAAGCATCCGCCGCGACCTTTTGGAGGAAACTTACGAGGTTGTCGAGGCAATCGACAACGACGACCCCTCGCTTATGCGCGAGGAGCTCGGCGACCTGCTTTTGCAGATCGTGTTTCATTCGCAAATAGAGGCGGAGCTCGGCAGGAGCGATTTTGACGGCGTCGTAAACGATATATGCGCAAAGCTGATACGTCGCCACCCCCACGTTTTCGGCTCCGTTGTCGCCGAGACCTCGGAGCAAGTGCTTGAAAACTGGGACGCTATCAAGAGCGAGGAAAAGCAAAGGATAACCCTTGCCTCGAAACTTAACGCCGTCCCGCGGCAGTTGCCCGCGCTTATGCGCGCACAAAAAATAGGCAAAAAAACGAGTTTTTTCGACTTTGCCGACAAAGACGAGGTGCTTGCGAAACTTAACGAAGAGGCGCTCGAGGTCGCCGAGGCGATAAAGAGCGGGAACCCCGACGAGGTCGAAGAGGAAGTCGGAGACCTGCTCTTTACCGCGGTGAGCCTTGCGCGTCACTGCGGCGTTGACGCCGAAAAGGCTTTGACGCTCGCAACGGACAAGTATATTTCGCGCTTTGCACGCCTTGAGACGGTAGCGACGGAGCGCGGGCTCGACGTGACGAATACGCCGCAAAGCGAGCTTGACGCAATATGGAACGAGATAAAGAACAGGACTTGACATACGGTAAGGTAAGTAATATAATACGAATATGAGACTCGATAAATATTTAAAAGTTTCGCGCATCATAAAACGCCGCACGGTTGCAAACGACGCTTGCGACGGCGGTCACGTCAGCGTGAACGGCAAGATAGCGCGCGCCTCGTACGAGGTAAAGGCAGGCGACGAGATCGCGGTATCTTTCGGTCAGCGGACGCTCGTCGTGCGTGTGCGCGAGGTAAAAGAGACCGTCGGCAAGGACGCCGCGGCGCTTATGTACGACGTTATAAGTCAATAACGTCTTCGCCGGACGGCGAAAAAACGCATCTTGCTCCGCTTGCGGCATAAACTTTCGCGATGCCGCATACAATGGAGTGGAAAAGCGAGGTGTGTTGCATTGGATCGAAATTCTCTCGGCACGGAGCATACTTTCTCCGTGCGTGCGCGAAAAGACGTTCGCGTGGACGGGGTAAAAAGTCTTGTCGGCTTTGACGAGAGTGCGGTGATATTCGACACCGACGGCGGAGAGCTGACGGTCGAGGGGAGCGCGCTTTGCGTTAAGTCGCTCGATCTCGAACGCGGCGCGTCGGAGATAAGCGGAGAGATATCGGGGGTCTATTATTCCGACGGATACGTGCGCAAAAAGAGAAAGATATCGTTTGCGAGATCGGAATGACGCCGCTTACCGTCGACCCGAGCGCTCTCTTTAAGCTCGCGCTTTTTTCGATATTGCACGGCGGCGCGGCGGCGTGGGCGGACGTTGCCGTTTCCGTTGCGCTGCGACCGCGCTTGCTTGTCGACCTAAAAGGGGTGCCGCTGCGTTCGTATGCGCACAAATTCGCGAGGGGAAAGTGCGAAAACGAAAAAAAGGGAGCGAAGATCGCAACTTTCCTCACGGATCTTGCCCTTTGCCTATATTTCGCGTGTACGCTTATACTTCTGAATTTTATATTTAACAACGGGCGCTTCAGGCTTTTTTCGGCGATATTGTCCGCGGCGTCTTGCTTTGCCGCAAGAAAGCTCTTCGGAACTGTTTTTGCCGTCTTTTCGGCGTGGCTCGGCTTTCTTTTGCTGCGTTTTGCGGCTTTGATCGTTTTGCCGCCGAAATTTTTGATCCGTTGTCTGCGGCGCGCTTTTGCGCCCGTCGTCGCCGCGGCAAAACGCGGTGTGCGTGCCTTGCGCTCGCGTAGGCGTAAAAAGAGTTTGCAACTGAGGATACGCCGCGCCGGCGAAGACGGTCTGTTGGCAAATTTTTCGCCACATACATACGATAGAGGCGACGACGCTTCGAAAAAGCTCAAAAAACAAAATTCCGCGCATATTCGGAGGAAGTATGAAAAGGATAAAATCGGGATACGCCGAAAACGACGAAACGCCGCTGAACAGAGCGGGGACGATAGTTAAAATATCTTTGATGGTCTTGATAATAGTCCTTTTGGCGATATCCGCCGATATGCTTATGGAATACGGCGACCTCGTGCGCGAGCGCGATCTGCTTGCGGCGCAAAAAGAGGCACTCGAAGAACGGCGCGAGGAGTACAGCGACCAGATCGGGGCGGACGTGGACAGGGATTATGTTGACAGATATGCGAAAGAGAACGGTTTCGTTTCTCCCGACGAGGACAATTACTACGGTTGATATATCAACTGCGCGAAAACAAAAAAGCTCACCGATCGGATGTGATCGGTGAGCTTTTTATCAGTTCATTTCCTTAAGCGCACGAGCGAGTTGGTCGGGGCAAGACGTGGGCTTGAGCCCGCATTTTATGCCCTCGAGGCGCGTGATGGCTTCGGCAACGTCCATACCGCGAACGAGTGCGGCGACGCCTTGCGTGTTTCCGCTGCAGCCGCCGTTGAATTTTACGTTTGCGATCTTTCCGTCGTCGCCGATTTCGATATCTATCGAGCGAGAGCAAACTCCTTTTGTCATATAAGTGCTTTTTTTCATTTTCAAATCAACTCCATAAGATCATATCCGTCTTTCAAAAGCGCGGAGAGCTCGTCCGCGCTCGGCTTTTTTTGCGTCAGCAACGCGAGTCTGTATACGAGCCCGATGGTTGCGACCGTTTTTTTGTCGTCGGGGGCGTCTTTTGCCATAGCGCTTAATTTTTCGTAAAGCGGGCAGGCGCTGTTGAGGGTAAGGGTGTAGTCGAGCGGTATTTCCGGCGCCCCGTCGCCCGGCACGGAGTAAAGGCGTATCATATCCTCGAGGCGGCGCGATTCTTCGCTTACGGAGAGGACGGCGGGGATCTCGGCGTTTTTGAGCGACTCCGCCTTTACCGTAAGCTTTTCGTTGCCGGACACGGCTTTGAAGGCGGAAACAAGGCGTTCGTCAACGTCAACGCGGTCGCAGTCGGCGATAAGCGACGAATCGATGCCGGAATCGACGCGAATGAATTTTATGCCCGATCCGTACTGTTCTATCGAAGAGAGAAATTGCGAATCGAAAGAAAGATCGAACACGGCGACCTCGATCCCGTTATCGCGTAGCATTGCGACGTGCTGCGCCTGCAGAGCGGGGTCGGTGGTGTAATAGATCTTGCCCTCGTGCTTTTCTTTGGCTTTTTCGAGATATTCGTCGTAGGTTTCGCACTTACCGTCGGTCAGGCGCAAAAGCAGACTGTTTTTGACTTTGTCGTAAAAACCGCGCTCGCGCAGGCAGGCGAATTCGAGGAAGATGCGGATATCCGCATACAACTTTTCGTATTTTTCGCGCTCGTTCGTCGCAAGGGAGTTCAGTTTGTCGGCTACCTTTTTGACTATATGCTTCGACATCTTTTTGACGTATGCGTCGTCTTGGAGATAGCTGCGCGAAACGTTCAGCGGCAACTCGGGGCAGTCGAGAGCGCCCTTAAGCATCAAAAGATAGTCCGGCAGAACTTCTTTGACGTTGTCGGCGACGAAGACCTGGTTGTAAAAGAGCTTGACTTCGCCCTCGAGCGATTGCGCGTCTTGGCGTATGCGGGGGAAGAAGAGAATACCTTTGAAGTTGAGGGGATAGTCCGCGTTTATATGCACGTGAAAGAGCGGATCCTGCGGGTCGAAAAACAATTTATGATAAAGTTCGTTGTATTCTTCTTCCGTGATCTCGGAGGCGGGGCGGCACCAAAGGGGAACCGTCGTGTTTACGGGTTTGGCATCGCTCTCGTTGTGCGCCTGCTCGTCGCCCTCCGCGTTCTCTTCGCCTGCGGAAAAGTATATCGGTACGGGCATAAACGCGCAATATTTGTCGAGGATGCCGAGTATCCTCGTGGGGTCGAGATATTCTTTTTCCGCGTCGCAAACGTGCATGGTTACGCTTGTGCCGCGCTCGGTGCGGCTCGAGGGGGATATCTCGTATTCTCCCGCCTCGTTGCAGGTCCAGTGCACAGCGGGCGAGCCGTCATACGACTTCGTGTCGATCTCAACGACGTCGCTTATCATAAACGAGGAGTAAAATCCGAGCCCGAAGTGACCGATTATGCCGTTTGAATTATCTCCGTTTTCGTATTTTTGAACGAAATCGAGAGCCCCCGACAAAGCGATGGAGCATATATAGCGCCGCACCTCGTCCTCCGTCATACCGATGCCGTTATCGCAGACGGTAATCGTGCCTGCCGCTTTATCGAGCTCGACGGTTATGCGAAAGTCGCTCCCGTCAAGCTCGGTTTGCCCGAGCGACGCGAGGCGCCGCAGTTTTGTCACCGCGTCGGAAGCGTTTGATACTATCTCGCGCAGAAAAATATCTTTTTCGGAATATAACCATTTTTTTATTATCGGAAATATATGTTCCGTTTCGACGGATATTCCGCCTTTTTTTTCGGTTTGATCCATAATTTTCGCACTCCTTTTTTTATTTTGTCGAAATTATCGTTTTATACCGTAAATTATACTCTTATTTTGCGTTTTGTCAAGAAAAGCGCAGCAATCGAGCGCTCTTGCGGGGCGAAAGTTGCGGACGCGGGCAAAAAAATGTCGAATTGCACTTGAAAATATTCGCACCGTATGATATCATATAATGAATTTGTTGTTTTTCGGAGGGGCGATATGTGTATCGGCGTTCGGTTAAGGGCGAATGCGAAGATAAATCTCCATCTGTCAGTCGGCTCGCGCAGAGAGGACGGTATGCATACGGTTGATACCGTTATGCAATCGGTGGATCTTTGCGACCTTATCGACGTTTGCGTAAAACGCGGCGACGGTACGGAGCTACTGTGCGACGACCCAAACGTTCCGACGGACGGCACAAACCTTGCGGCGAAAGCCGCCGAGGCGTATTTTGCGCACGTCGGCGAAAGGCGCGCGATACGCATTGCGATCGAAAAGCATATACCGTCGCGTGCGGGTATGGGCGGCGGAAGCGCGGACGCGGCTGCAGTGCTCGTCGGCTTGAACAGGGCTCTCGGCGGTATCTGCAACGGCGAGGAGCTATGTGCGATAGGCTCGCGAATCGGCGCGGACGTGCCGTTTTGCATAAGCGGCGGTTGCAAACGAATGACGGGCATCGGCGACTCTTTGGCACAGACTCTTGCGTCGCCGCGGCTGCATATCCTGGTGGCAAAGGTCGGCGAGGGCGTTTCGACCCCTCGGGCATATGCGGCGATAGATCGTTTGCGCGAGGCGGGAGCACTCGGCGCACCGTCATCGGAGCCGTTGCTTGCTCATTTGCTTCGCGGCGACGCGGCGGGCGCTCGGGCGTGTATGCAAAACGATTTCGAAGCCGTTATCTCGGATTTTTCTCCGCGCACCGCACGTCTTACGTCGTTCCTTTCGCAAAGAAGCGACAAGGCTATGCTGTGCGGCAGCGGATCGGCTGTTTTTGCTCTTTTCGGGGCTTTTGAGGCAGCCGAGAGGTGTCGGCGCGAGGTTGCGAATGCCTTTCCCGATGCGTTTTTGTCGGTTTGTAAAACGGCTGACGAGGGCGTTTGCGTGATAAAAGAATATTAAGGCGGGAGTTTATGCATATGACGAACGAGTCAAACGCGGTCGGCGCGGAATACGACGCCGACGCCATACTTTGCACGGCGATCGACATAGGTGAACATCTGCTTAAAAGCGGGAGCGAGATAAGCCGAGTGGAAAACACCATCGAGCGCATCTGTTATGCGTACGGGGCGTCTCACGTCGAGGCTTTTGCCATCATAAACCTTATAAACGCTTCGATAAGAATGCCCGACGGTTCGTATTCCGACCAGATACGGCGTGTCAAGGGCTCCTCGAACAATTTTTACAAAATCGAAGCGATGAATCGTATCTCGCGGGATATGTGCTCGGGCAGGATAACGCTTGACGAGGCGCGAGAGCGGATTGCCGAATGTAAAAAAGTATATCCTTATCCGAATTGGTTAAAGCACGTCGGCGCGTTTCTCTTCGTCGCGGGTTTCGTGGTCTTTTTCGGCGGCGGAGCGCTCGACGCTTTGATAGGCGGCTTGATAGGCACCGTGGTCAGCCTTTGTCGGTGTATAGATTTGCCATTTAACAACGGAATGGTGAGCACCGTGCTCGGGTCGTTTATCGCGGCGTCGCTTGCCGTTATAGCGGTGCGAGTGGGGTTCGGGCGCGACGCCGACGCGATAATCACGGGCACGATAATGCAGGTCATACCCGGAATGGCTTTCGGCATATCAGCGGTCGACCTGATAAACGGTAATTTCGCGTCGGGTGCGATGCGACTGGTGCAGACTTTGCTGACTGCGGTGATGATAGCCATCGGCTATGCCGCGGCATTCGCCGTTTTCGGAGGGCTTGTAAAATGATATTCGAATGGACCGTCAGGATACTCGGAGTGGTCGTCGGATCACTCGGATATTCGATAGTCGGCGGCGTATCGCCGCGCGCCCTTGTGCCCGTGGCGATAGGCGACTTCGTTTCGACGTCGATATACGTCGCGGCGGATCAGCTCGGCACGTCGCTCTTTTTGGCAAGCCTTACGGCTGCGTGTTTTGCCTCGTTGTTTGCGGAGATATTCGCGCGTATAGGCAAGATGCCCGCCGTGGTCATAATGATCCCTTCGCTTATTCCGCTTGCCCCGGGCGGCGCGCTTTATAACGCCGTGAGTTGCCTTTTGAAAAAAGATTACGCCGGTGCGCTCCCGTTTGCGGAGGACGCGGTGGCGGTCGCGGCGGGGATAGCGGGAGGCATTATTTGCGGGCTTGCGTTGCTTGCCGTTGCGACAGCGTCGGCGCGAGGGTTCTGCGGAATCCTCGCCAAACGCGAAAAAAAACGAAAGAAAACCGATAAAACGCAAGACGATCGGTCGACACTTAATAATGGATAAGGCACAAATCGAAAGATACAATTCGCGCATATTCAAGATCCTCAGCGTTTTTTTAAATCTTCGCCCCGATTATATCACGCCCGAAATGATACGCGAGATCACGTCGGGCGAGCGAGAGGGTGAGGAATATGCTTATGCCGCGCTCGTAGCGTCGGCATGCGGGCTCGATATATACGGCAACGCGCACGACAGGGAGTTTTTTGCCGAGTACTTCGTACCGGCGTTCCGCCGCGCCGACCCCGAGCCGTATATCAACGACCCGTACTATCGAAAGGTGCGCTTCCCCTCGGGGGAATGCGGCGATTGGAAATTCGAAAAGCGCGTTTGCCGTGCTTACGAAGCTTTCGTTTACAACGACCCGACAATTACTCCGAGCGGCAAGATAGTGCCGCAGATTGCGTACTTCCCGACGGATTACGAATACCCCGCGGTGACCGAGGGCGGACGCGAGTGGATGACGCTTATGCCCAACGAGATAAACACGACGCTGCCCGCAGTCGAGCGGGCGCACGGCAAAGTGCTGACTTTCGGTTTGGGGCTCGGATATTTCGCGTATCGCGCGGCGCTGAAGGACGAGGTCGAATCGGTGACGGTGGTCGAGCTATCGGGCGACATAACGAATCTTTTCAAAACTTACGTGCTACCGCAGCTCGAGGTTGCCGACAAGATAAATATCGTTTGCGCCGACGCCTTTTCCTTCGCCGAGAACGAAATGGAAAAGGGCGGATACGATTTCGTTTTCGCCGATGTATGGCACGACCCCTCCGACGGAACGGAAGCGTATCTCAAACTGAAAAAATACGAGGACAAGTTGCCGAGAGCGGAATTCGTTTATTGGATAGAGGATACGCTTAAGCTGTATATATGATCGCAGAACGACGAACTTTGCCGATAACTCAACTCGGCGGGAAAGGACAAACAATGCTTGAAATCAAAGGACTCGGATTTAAAGCCGGCGAGGGCGGATCCGAAAAAGAGATCCTCAAAGGGATAGATCTGAATATAAAAAGCGGCTCGTTTACCGTGCTGACGGGACCGAACGGAGGCGGAAAAACGACCCTTGCAAAGGCGATAATGGGTATCGTCGAGCCTACTTGCGGCAGGATAGTGTGGAACGGCACCGATATAACCGACGCCGATATAACGCAAAGGGCACGGATGGGGATAAGTTACGGTTTTCAGCAGCCCGCGAGATTTAAGGGTATGCGCGTGCGCGACCTGCTCGAGCTGGCAAGCGGGAAAAAGGGGCTTTCGACAGCCGATTGCTGCAAGTACCTGAATCGCGTAGGGCTTTGCGCGGGCGACTATATCGACAGGGACGTCGACGCATCTCTCTCGGGCGGCGAGGTCAAACGTATCGAGATCGCTACGATTCTTGCGAGGAACTCCGAGCTTATGATATTCGACGAGCCCGAGGCGGGGATCGATCTTTGGTCTTTTGCCAAACTCACGGAGACCTTTAGGGAGATGCATCGCGCGGGCGAAGCTACGATAGTAGTTATTTCGCACCAAGAGCGGATAATAAACCTTGCGGACGAGATTGTCGTCTTGGCTGACGGTAAGGTCGCTCGCCACGGAACGAAAGACGAGATATTCCCGTCCATCATAGCGGGGGCGGAGCCGGGGTGCAAATATATGAAAGCGTCGGAGGTCTGATATGGACAGCAACGAGATCAAACTTTTGCGCGAGATCGCCGATCTCGAGACCGTGCCGCAGGGGGCGTACAATCTGCGACGCAACGGAGAAAGCGGCGGTCGCGCCTCAACCGAGAATATAATCATAGAGCCGAAAGAAAAAGGGAACGGCATAATCATAAAGATAAAGGACGGAACGAAAAACGAATCCTGCCATATTCCCGTTATAATGACGCAAAGCGGTCTGACCGACGTCGTATACAACGACTTTTATATCGGCGAGGATTGCGACGTGCTTATCGTCGCGGGCTGCGGCATACACAATTCCGGCTGCGAAACGAGCAGGCACGACGGCATCCACACCTTTTACGTTGGCAAAAACTCGCGCGTCAGATACGTCGAAAAGCATTACGGCTCGGGAGAGGGAACGGGCGACCGCGTGCTCGACCCGAAAACGACGGTATATCTCTCCGAGGGATCGTTTATGCAAATGGATATGACGCAGATACGCGGCGTCGACTCCACGGACAGAAAAACCGAGATATTCGTCGGAAAAAACGCCGAGGTCGTCGTTAACGAAAAACTTATGACGCACGGAGACCAGGTCGCCATCTCCAAGATGGACGTCGTTTTGCAGGAGAGCGGCGCGACGGGGCGCATAGTCTCGAGGTCCGTTGCGCGCGACCGCTCCGTACAAACGTTTTACCCGAATCTGACGGGAAAAGCCGCAAGTTTCGGTCACGTTGAATGCGATTCCATAATAATGGACGAAGCGAAGATCACCTCCGTGCCTGCGATAAGCGCCGAGCACACCGATGCAAGGCTCGTGCACGAGGCGGCTATCGGCAAGATAGCGGGCGATCAACTGCTCAAACTTATGACTCTCGGTCTTGACGAAAAGCAGGCGGAGGAGAAGATCCTCGAGGGATTTCTTAACTGATTTTTTCGGTAAAATAACGATTTATTGCTTTATGATAACGGCAAATTCAAGGTTTTACACAAAAAGCACAAATGCTGTGAACTTTTTCAAAAATATGTTGACAAAGTTCACAAAATGAGCTATTATTTACTTGCAAAAAATATTTCGAAAGGAAATTTTAAAATGAACAAGACAGAACTTATCACATCGGTCGCAGAGGTCGCCGGTATCTCCAAAAAGGACGCTGCGGCAGCGGTCGCGGCAACGTTCGACGCTATTTCCGATGCAATGGCAAAGGGCGAATCCGTTCAGCTTATCGGTTTCGGTACTTTCGAGGTGCGCGAGCGCGGCGAAAGAATGGGCAAGAATCCCCGCACGGGCGAAGCCGTAAAGATCGAGGCTTCCAAGGCTCCCGCTTTCAAAGCAGGCAAGGCGCTTAAGGACAAGGTAAACGCGTAAAACGATAAAAAGCGACGGGCTCAAGATCGAGTGCCGTCGCTTTTGTATATCCGCACGTTGCCTTGCGCGTCGGCGAGCATAAGCGTGGTCGCATCGAGGTTCGGTGCTTTTTTTGCAAGCCATTTTTCGTCTTTTCCTATGGCGGCGAGTGAATTTTTGTTGACGGTGCCGTTGTCTACCACTATATGATATATTCCGCCCTCGTCGCACGCCGCCCCGACGTCCGAGGCGGTCGCGGGACGGCAACTCGCTTTCGGTATAACGGAAACGCTGCCGTCCTGTTCGAGGATCGCGGCACCGACCTCGTCGGGGTCGCACACGCCGGCGCGTCGCAGTGCGACCATAAGCTCGTCCGAGGATATCCGCGCTTTTTTCAGTTCGTCGAATTTCGGCTGCCCCATCTCGATAAGCACGCTCGGTCTGACCGAGAACAAGGTCTTGAGCTTCGGAAATCTGCATTGCATATATGCGGAAAGGATCTCTATCCCCGTGACGGCGGCGATAGGAATCAAGGCGATATACAGCGGTTCGCTCGGATTTTCTATCGGGAATGCGGCTATTTCGGATATTAAAAGGGTGCTGACGAGATCGGAAACGTCAAGTTGACCTATCTGTCTTTTCCCCATAATGCGCATAGCGCCGGTTAAAAGTGCGTATATTACGGCAGTTCGCCAAAAGACGGCTCCCATTTGCTCCTCCGACGTATAATCGTTTAGATTATCTTTCCGCAAAGATCGAAAAATATACGCAAGGCGCGTCTCTCGAGGTGTTTGAGAGACGCGCCTTGCGTTTTATTATTTCGTTTTATCGCTCGGTTTACAGAAGCGTTATGCCGTGCTCCCTGCAGGCGAGTTTCGTTTCGTCGGTCCAGCAGGAACACTGGACCTCGCCGATATGAGCTTTGCGCAAAAAGAACATACACATACGCGATTGCCCTATGCCGCCGCCGACAGTGTACGGCAGCTCGCCGCGAAGCAGCGCCGAGTGAAAGGGCAACGACGCGCGCTCAGGACAGCCTGCGGCAGCGAGTTGGCGCAAAAGCGCCGCCTCGTCGACCCTTATGCCCATACTCGAAAGCTCGAGCGGCATATCCAAAACGGGGTAGTAAACTATTATGTCGCCGTTAAGCATCCAGTCGTCGTAGTCGGGGGCTCTGCCGTCGTGGCGTTTCCCCGAGGCGAGCGGAGCACCTATCCCGGATATAAAGACCGCGCCGTACTTTTTCGCCGCGGCTTTTTCGCGTTCTTTCGGCGAAAGGGTGGGGTAACGATCCTCAAGCTCTTGCGAGGAAACGAATGTTATCTCCTCGGGTAGCAGCTTGTCTATAAAATTATAGTCGTCGGCGATGTAGTTTTCCGTTTGCTTCAGTGCGTCGTATATGTATCTTACCGTTTTTTGCAGGTACGCTTCGTTTCTGTCCTCGCGAGCTATGACCTTTTCCCAATCCCACTGATCTACGAATATGGAGTGGACGTTGTCGGTCGTCTCGTCGCGCCGAATTGCGTTCATGTCGGTATACAGCCCCTCGCCGACGGAGAACCCGTACTTTGCAAGCGCCGTTCTTTTCCATTTTGCAAGCGAATGTACGACGGAGTAACTTTTACCGTCCTCGCCGAGATCGAAAGAAACGGGGCGCTCCACACCGTTGAGGTCGTCGTTAAGTCCGCTGTCGGTGCCGACGAACAGCGGCGCGCTGACGCGGCGCAGATTGAGCTGATTGGC
The DNA here is from genome assembly GCA_964579135.1 of uncultured Ruminococcus sp. Classification (GTDB taxonomy): domain Bacteria; phylum Bacillota; class Clostridia; order Oscillospirales; family CAG-272; genus CAG-390. The sequence continues at coordinate 36,645 of CAZOFD010000004.1, forward strand.
AAGATCGTTTTGGAAAAAATCTTTAACTTTTTTTATTGCGATCTGGGTCTGCCGCACGGTAAGGTGCGAGCGATAGCCCTCGGGGATGAATATCGGCATTTTTTCTCCGTTTCGCCGCGTTTTGCGGTTCTTTCGAAATTATTTGTCCGAAAAAAGACGTAACAATTATATCATTTGGCGCGTTTTGTGTCAAGTACCGCTTTGGCATCTCGCAAATGCGCAAAATGCGCCGCCGCGCTTTGGAAAAACGTGCGTTGCGGAATGTTGCCGAACGGAGGCTTTTGCGGTGATTGCGGTTTTACGTCCGTTTTTGCCCGAAAAGATCGTTTGGCGCGATCGGTCGGCGCGTTTAGGATGATAACGCCTGCCCGTCCCCTATATTATTGTCGCAGTCGCGCGATTTCGACTTTCCCGACGTTATATCGAAACTTACGTTTGCGAGAAAATGCAAAAGATCGTTTGAAGCGTCGGACAAAAGCACGGAGACCCAGTGCGTTTTGTTCATATGGTACGCGGGGTAAACGCCGTCCGACGTACCGAAAGACGCGGATATTTCCGGCGGCAATTTTAAGTTGACGACGTCGACGCAGCCGTCGGCGGACGGGACGAACTTTCGGCGCGGTACCCTCATTACGAGCGCATACCACTTGCGATTTTCGGGATGTCGCAACACGGCGGAGTCGGAGTCGTCGCCGAAAGGATAGTCGGGGGTTACGTCGTGGCAGGTGCGGCAATATTCAAAAAATTCCGATTTTGTCATTTCATACACCTTTTTGTCGTATTTCGATTTCATTATACAAAAAAGTAAGCGGAATTTCAACGAAAATGCGAAATTTGCCGCAATTGTTTTCCGCGACGCGACGGTGCGATCTTAGGTCGCGGCGGCAAAGCGGGAAAACGCGAGGGCTAACGCTCAATGTGAATTCGGCAAGTGCACGTCGGCGAGCGCACCTGTCGTTTGTCGGCGCGAGCAAGCATAAACCCTCGGCGGTATTGACTTTGCTTTTGCGTTGTGGTATAATTTTATATCAGTATACTCGGATAAGTGTTTGCTTTTATGGAGATTTTGCGATTTATGATGATTTTGGGAATTGACCCGGGGCTTGCGACGATAGGCTGGGGAGTTATCGAAACGGACGGCACAAGGCATCGCGCCGTTGATTACGGTGCGGTCGTCACTCCGCCCGGAATCCCCACGGAAAAGAGGCTTGTCGCGCTTTACGACGAGCTCGACGCGATAATGAAAAAATACAAGCCCGAAGCCGTTGCGATAGAGGAACTGTTTTTTAACACGAATATAACGACGGGCATAAGGGTGGCGGAAGCTCGCGGCGTGATACTTTTGTGCGCCGAGCGAAACGGAGCGGATATTGCGGAATATACGCCGCTTCAGGTAAAGCAGTCGGTCGTAGGCTACGGCCGGGCGGACAAAAAGCAGGTCATCTCTATGATAACGCTGATTTTGTCTCTCAAAAAGCCGCCGAAGCCCGACGATACGGCGGACGCTCTTGCGATAGCGGTCTGCCATGCGCACGCGACGCCATCGCGTATTGCAAAATATTATAACGGACGGATCTGAAAAATGTGGATAGCTGACAAATGGAACGATTATAAACTCTTGGACACGCTGAATGGCGAGAGGCTTGAAAAATGGGGCTCCTACGTGCTCGTACGCCCCGACCCGCAAGTCGTGTGGCACGGGGAAAAGAAACGGCGCGAATGGCACGCTGCCGACGGAGTGTACAGCCGCTCTTCCTCGGGCGGCGGCGCGTGGAGCGTAAACCGTCTGCCGCGCGAATGGAACGTGTCGTACGGGAAGCTGCGCTTCGTTTTGCGCCCGATGGGATTTAAGCATACGGGGCTTTTTCCCGAGCAAGCCGCTAACTGGGATTGGTTTTCCGAACTTATTTCGAACGCTGGGCGCGAGATACGCGTGCTTAATCTTTTCGCCTACACCGGAGGAGCCACCGTTGCGGCGGCGGCGGCGGGGGCGTCCGTTTGCCACGTTGACGCGGCAAAGGGTATGGTCGCGCAAGCGAAAGAGAACGCCGCGCTGTCCGGTCTGCGCGACGCGCACGTGCGATATATCGTCGACGACTGCAAAAAATTCGTGGAGCGCGAGTTGCGACGCGGGAACAGATACGAAGCGATAATAATGGATCCGCCATCGTACGGTCGGGGACCCGGGGGCGAGGTGTGGAAGATAGAGGAATCGATAGACGAGCTGATAACCCTTGCCTCGGGGCTCCTCTCTGACGACCCGCTGTTTTTTTTGGTGAACTCCTATACGACGGGGCTTTCGCCGCTTACGATGAAGTATATGATAGACAGGCGTATAACCGACAAGGTCGGCGGCAAGTGCGAGATCGGCGAGCTTGCGTTGCCCGTGGAGTCGACGGGCGGGCTTTTGCCTTGCGGCGCTTCGGCGAGATGGACCGCGCCGTCGGCAAGATAACGTCGGGGAGATTTTGATGGAAAAATTTATCGAAGCCGTCGGACTCGAATATAATTATTCTTCCGACGAAGCGCAGACGACCTTGGGCGATCGCGACGACGAAAAAGCCGCCGGTGCAAACGAAAACTATGCCGTGCGCAATATAACGATAGACGTTGCAAAAGGCGAGTATATAGCGATAGTCGGACGAAACGGATCGGGGAAATCGACGTTCGCTAAGATGCTGAATCTTGTCCTCGAACCGAGCGGCGGCACGCTTGTCGTCGACGGTCAAAAAATCGACGGAGATATCGACGACTGCGCTCTTACCGAGCTGCGCCGCAGGATAGGGATGGTCTTTCAAAACCCGGACAACCAACTCGTTGCGACCGTCGTGGAGGAGGACGTCGCTTTCGGTCCCGAGAATCTCGGCGTGCCGTCGGCGGAGATACGCAAACGTGTGGACGAAGCGCTTGACGACGTCGGTATGCGCGAATACGCAAAGCACGAGCCGTCGCGCCTTTCCGGCGGGCAAAAGCAACGCGTTGCGATAGCGGGGATCCTCGCGATGAAACCGAGTTGCATAATATTCGACGAATCGACGGCAATGCTAGACCCCGTGGGCAGGCGAGAGGTCGTCGACGTTATGGAAAAACTCGTGCGCGAGGGAATAACGGTCATAAACATAACGCACCATATGAACGAGGCGGCGCGCGCCTCGCGCGTGATAGTTATAAACGGCGGCGAGGTCATCTCCGACGGAGATCCGCACGACGTTTTTGCCGATGCGGCGCTTCTGCGCGACGCAGGGCTCGAACTTCCGCAGTGTTCCGCGCTCGTGGCGGAACTGAACGCGCGCGGTGCAAACGTAAAAATGGGAATAACGCCCGAGGAATGTGCGGCTAATATAGCCGTCGCACTCGGAAAGGTCAAAAATGATCAAAGCAAATAAGATAGAACTGAAAAACGTATCTTTCGTATACGGAAAGAAGACTCCGTTTGAGATCGACGCGCTTAAAAACGTCAGTATGTCCGTGTCTTGCGGCGAGACCGTTGGGATCATCGGGCACACGGGCTCCGGCAAGTCGACGCTCGTGCGCCTGCTTAACGGGCTCGAGAGGCCCTCCGCGGGGCAAGTGCTTCTTGACGGCGAGGATATTTGGGCAAAACCCAAGGAGATAGGCAAGATCCGCTTTCGCGTGGGGCTTGTGATGCAGTATCCCGAATATCAGCTATTCGAGGAGACGGTCGCGGCGGATATCGCCTACGGCCCGAAGAATATGGGGCTGGACGAAGACGAGGTGCGGCGTCGCGTTGCCGAATATTCCGCATTGGTCGGGCTCGGCGAGGAGGAACTCGCGAGGTCTCCGTTCGAGCTGTCGGGCGGACAAAAGCGACGCGCGGCAATCGCGGGCGTGATGGCAATGCGCCCGGAGGTGCTCGTACTCGACGAGCCTGCGGCGGGGCTCGACCCGATCGGAAGAAAAACGATATTCGACGCGATAGAAAATTACAAAAAGTCCGAGGGCGCGACGGTTTTGATAGTTTCGCACAGTATGGAGGATATGGCTCTTCTTTGCGACAGCGTCGTCGTTATGTCCGGCGGAAGCGCGGTGCTTTGCGGCACGGCTGACGAGGTCTTTTCCGCACCGGACGCATTGCGCGCGGTCGGGCTCGACGTTCCCGAGGTCACGCTGACGACGGATCTTCTTGCCGCTCTCGGATATCCGACGGGCAAAACTCTTTATAAGGTCTCCGACGCAGTCGACGCCGTTTACGATCTGTTTTGCAAGGCAGAGGAGGATGCAAGATGAAAAACGTGTCGATAGGGCAATATTATCCCTCGGATTCGCGTGTGCACAGGCTCGACGGCAGGGTCAAACTTTTGCTTGCCGTGGCTTTTGCCGTTTGCACCTTTCTTTGCAAAACGGCGGCGTCGTTTGCTTTTCTGGCATTTGCCACCCTTGCGCTTATTGCCGTTTGTCGTATTCCGTTCGGTATCGTAATGCGTTCCGTACGCACCGTCGCTTTCATTATAGCGTTTACTTTTTTTCTCAATATGTTTTTTACGTCCGGAGCGGGCGAGCCGATATTTTCTTTTTGGATATTCAAACTTTATCCCGAGGGGATAATCAAGGCGCTGCTTATGTCCGTGCGTATCTTGTCGCTTATATTGGGCACGTCGCTCTTCGTTTCGTACACGACGACGCCGATAGAATTGACGGATGCTCTCGAGGATCTTTTGAAGCCGCTTAAGGTGCTGCATTTTCCCGTGCACGAGTTCGCTATGATGATGTCCATTGCGCTGCGGTTTATTCCGACGCTCTCCGATGAGATAGACAGGATAATGACGGCGCAAAGGGCGCGGGGCGCGGATTTTTCGACGGGCTCTATCGTAAAGCGCATAAAGGCCCTCGTCCCCGTTATAATCCCGCTCTTCGTATCCTCGTTCAGGCGTGCCGACGAACTGGCAACGGCTATGGAATGTCGCTGTTATCGCGGCGGAGAGGGGCGTACGAGGCTCAACGTGCCCCGTTTCGGCGCGGCGGATCTTGTCGCCGCATTCGTTGCCGCGGTTTTTTGCGTTTCGCTCGTGCTGCTTAATCGCGTGCTCGTTTTGCCCGCGTATTCGATATGAAACTCTTTTTAAAGATAAAATACGACGGCTCGCGTTACGGCGGATATCAGGTGCAAAAGAATGCCGTTACGGTGCAGCAAAAGCTGAACGAAGCGACGCAAGATCTTTTCGGCTTCGATTGCGATATCGTCGGCTGTTCAAGGACCGATGCCGGCGTTCATGCCGAATGTTTTTGCCTGACCGTCGCGAAAAAGGGCGAGGACTCTCTTGTGTCGTCGTTGCCGTGCGAAAAAGTTCCGCGCGCGCTTAACGTGCGTTTGCCGAGCGATATCGCGGTATACGAGGCGAGGTGGGTAGGCGACGACTTTCACGCACGCTACGGGGTTCGCGAGAAGACGTACGTGTATAGGATCCTTAATTCTCCCGAGCGAGACCCGTTTTACGAAAAGCGGGCGTGGCACTGCCCGCGACCCATTTCGGAATCGGACGTTCGCGCTATGCGAGCGGCGGCGGTGGATATCGTCGGCAAACACGATTTTTCGGCGTTTATGGCGTCGGGGTCGTCGGTCAAGAGTACGGTTCGCACCGTAACTCGGGTTGACGTTTTGCGTCGCGGAGATCTTATCGAGATTTACGTCGGTGCGGACGGATTTTTATATAATATGGTCCGCATAATAGCGGGGACGCTTCTCGACGTTGCGCGAGGGCGTATCCCCGAGGGGGCGATAGCGGAAATAATAGACTCGCGCGACAGGTCGCGCGCAGGTGTGACCGCTCCCGCCGAGGGACTTTATTTGTGGGACGTTAAATATTAACGGAGGCGAAAGTGGCGATCTTCGGAAAAAGAAAAAAGCGCCCGTCGGATTTGACCGCGGCGAACTCAAACGAGCGTGTGGACGATATATTCGGTGCCTCGGGTGAATATAATGGGTTTTACGACAAAGTATCCGTCGCATATCGCGCGGCTGAACTTTTGCTGCTCGCAGCGCTGATATTTTACGTCGTTTTCGCTGCGATCGGCAACGCGGGAAGCATATCGTACGACAGCCTCGGGTACGTCGTTCGCAATTTTTCCGTAAAACTCGCTGAGAACGGGGCAAATGCGGACGGCATACTGTATAACCCCGACTCGGACGTGTCGTTCGCGTTTTTCGGCAAGGGTCTTGCGGTCGCGGGCTCGTCGGGGATCAATATTTTTTCGCCGACGGGTAGGCTTTTGTGCGACGGCTCGCACGGATATTCCACGCCGGTTCTCGCTTCGTCGGAAAAATATGCGCTCGTTTTCGACGGCGACGGCGAAGAGTATGCCGTTTACAACTCGTTTTCCGAGGTGTGGCGCGAAAATTCGGGCAAAAAGATATACGGAGCCGCCGTTTCCGACGACGGTTGGTACGCGCTTATCGTCGAAAGCGAGGAATATACGACTGCGGTCGAACTTTACGACAAAAATTTCAGGCTTGTCAATCGCTTTTTGAAAAACGGTTACGTTACTGCCGTATCGCTCGACGACGATAAAGGCATAGCCGTGGCGACCGTAAGCGTAAACTCGAACGGGGAATACGAGACGGAGATAATGTTTTGCGAGTTCGGCAAAAGCGAGATTTCGGCGAAAACGATCGTGCGTGCGGGGCTGCCGCTTCGCATCTCTTTTGTCGACGGCGGCGTTTTGCTGCTGTGCGACGACGCTCTTCTTTCGTTTGCCGCGGATCTGTCGCTAAGGTCGAAATTTGATTTTGACGGCGGCAAGATCTGCGATGCCGACGTTACGCGGCAAGGCGCCGCCGTCGTTCTCTCGACGAAAAACGCTGCCTCTTACCGTGCGCTCGTTTTTTCGCAGAGCGGCGATTGCGAGGCGGAGACGACGTTCTCGGGCGCAGTCTCATCGGTGGTTTACGGTGACGGAGCGGCTTATATAAACGAGCACGGCACGCTTTTGCGCGTCGGAGCGGACGGCGTTTGCGAGCATACGTCGTACGTGGACGAAAACGCGAAACTGCTTTATTGCGGCGGCGGGCGGCTTTACGTTTGCGCTTCTTCGTGCGCGCGTTCCGTCGTTTTCGAGACAAGATGATCGGAGGAAGATAACTTGAGATATTTGTTCGATTTGTTTCTCGCAGCCGTATTTGTCTTTACGGTGGTGCTGTGTGCAAAGCGAGGCTTTGCGAGATCCGTTTGGGGCTTTATAGCCGCGGTCGGCTCCGCCGTGTGTGCTTATCTTTTCGGCAAACCGCTCGGCGACCTGCTTTATTCTTCGCTTGTCAACAATGCGCTTACGAAACGAGTGAGCGAGACTTTCGGTGCGGCTGTTACCGAGGGCGGAACGCTCGACGTCGCAAAGCTCCCCGAATTTATCGCCGAGTGGGCGAGCCGCGCGGGCATTTCCCGCGACGTGCTTGCGTCGGAGGGCGAGATCGAAGCGATGTCGCAAACGATAGCGGCGCCGATAGCGTACGTCGTTTCCGCATTGCTCGGCTTTTTGACCGTGTTCGTTATAGCGAGGGTCGTCTTCGCCGTTGTGGGGCGTGCGGTGGATTTTGCGTTCACAAAGCTGCCCTTGATAAGGCAACTGAACGCAGTTCTCGGTGCGCTCGTCGGAGTGCTCAAGGGGCTTGTGTGGGTGTGGCTCATATGCCTTGCACTTGCCGTTACCGCGAATATCGGCATTTTGCCGCAATGGCTTCTCGACTCGTACATAATGAAAATATTTTACTCTGTAATGCCGACCGTTTTTACGTCCTTATGAGGCGCGGCATAAAAGGTGATTCGATATGATAAAATGTTCAAGATGCAAAAAAAGACTCGCGATGGTCTTTATAACGAAACTCGAGGCGGGTGAAAAAAAGACAGAGGGTCTTTGTATGCACTGCGCACGGGAACTCGGTCTGCCTATTGAAGATATGATGGGCGACCAACTGAAAAAAATGGGGCTGACCGCCGAACAGATGACGGAGCTCGAGGACGGCGTGGCGGAATATGCCGATGACATCGAGGCGTTGCCCGACGACGAAGATACGCCGACGATAGGCGACGACGGCGGCGCTCCGTCTATAGATATGAAAAAGTTGTTTGCCGAGGCAGCGCAGGCGATTGCCGCGATAGAGGGCGCGGAGACCGACGGCTCGTTGCCCGAAAAAAAGAAAGAGAAAAAAGGCAAGGGCAAGGAACGACAGGGCGAGAAAAAAGAGCGCGAAGAGCACGAGTTTTTGGACAAGTATTGCAAAAATCTGACTGAAGCCGCGAAAAAAGGGCAACTTGACGCCATAATCGGTCGCGAGAACGAGATCGCACGCGTTATCCAGATACTTTGCAGGCGGCAAAAAAACAATCCCTGTCTTATAGGCGAACCCGGCGTCGGAAAGACCGCCATTGCCGAGGGATTGGCGCAAAAAATCGTCGCGGGCGACGTGCCGTATAAACTGCGGGATAAGCAGCTCTATTTGGTCGATCTTACCGCTATCGTTGCCGGTACGCAATTTCGCGGGCAATTCGAGCAACGTATGATGACGCTTATAAAAGAGGTCAAATCAAGCGGCAACGTTATCTTGGTCATCGACGAGGTGCACAATATAGTCGGCGCCGGCGACGCCGAGGGTAGCGTGAATGCGGCGAACATCTTAAAGCCGGCGTTGTCGCGCGGAGAGGTGCACGTTATAGGTGCCACGACGCTTAAGGAATATCGCAAGTACATCGAAAAAGATTCCGCGCTCGAAAGGCGATTCCAGCCCGTCAACGTTAACGAGCCCTCGGTCGAGGACGCGGTGCGTATGTTGCGCGGTATAAGCCATTATTACGAAGAATACCACAGGATAAGGATACCCGACGACGTGCTTCGTCGCGCCGTCGCCCTTTCCGAAAGATATATAACCGACAGATATCTGCCCGATAAGGCGATAGATCTGCTCGACGAGGCGGCTGCAGAGCTTTCCATTTCGAGCGCTCCGATAAACGAAAGCGCACAGGTGCGCGCCGAACTTTTGAAACTGAAAGAGGAGCGGGAGGCGGAAGAAAACTCCGACGGAGACGAGGCGCCCGAGAACGAGCGCTACGAAAAGATCGCCAATTTGCGCTCGCGCGAGCTCGTACTGTCAAGCAAACTCGCGCAGCTCGAGGGCGAATGCGAGAAGATAACCCTCGACGTCGAGAATCTGGCGCACGTCATCGAAGTATGGACGGGCGTGCCCGCGACGGCGGTAAAGGAGAACGAGTTCGAGCGTATCGAAAAGCTCGGCGAACGAATAGCGCGTCGCGTCGTCGGTCAGGACGCCGCGATAGACGCCGTGGCACGCGCGGTCAAACGCAGCCGTGCCGGTATATCGTATAAACGCAAACCGGTTTCGTTTATATTCGCGGGGCCCACGGGCGTCGGAAAAACGGAACTCGTCAAGGTCCTCTCCGAGGATCTTTTCAGCACGCCGGAAACGCTTATACGTTTCGATATGTCGGAGTTTATGGAAAAGCATACGGTATCGCGCCTTATCGGATCTCCTCCCGGATACGTCGGATACGACGACGTGGGGCAACTTACCGAAAAGATACGCCGCCGCCCGTATTCCGTCGTTCTTTTCGACGAGATAGAAAAGGCGCACCCCGACGTGCTTAATATACTTTTGCAGATACTTGACGACGGCAGGATAACGGACGCGCAGGGAAGAACCGTCGATTTTTCGAATACGGTCATAGTTATGACGACGAACGCCGGCAGCGCGGTCTCCTCTCCCGCGGGATTTACCGCGGACGGCGAAGCGGAAAGACGGCGCACGGAAAAGGCTCTGCTTGAGTTTTTGCGCCCCGAATTTATAAATCGCGTAGACGAGATAATAACCTTTAACTCTCTCTCTCTCGATGATTTCGTGCGTATTGCGGGCATAATGCTTTCGGATCTTGCCTCCGTTCTCGCGGAAAAATACATTACGCTTGAGTTTACGGACAGTGCGGAAAAGTACGTCGCCGACGGCGGATATTCGCCGAAATACGGCGCGAGAAATATGCGCAGGTTTATACAAAAAGAGATCGAAGACAAGATAGCCTCGCAGATCGTCGCAAAGCACGGCAAGGGCACGTCGAAAATCACTCTCGACGCTTCGAACGGCGAGCTGTGCATATCGTACGAATAAGTCGGTAGGGATATGCGAAACTGTCAAAGACTGACTGTCGAGCAGGTTTGCGAGCGGCTGGGTGTCGACCCTCGGCGCGGCAGACCGCAGGACACGGGCGACGCCGACCGTCGCGATGCGAGCACGAGACGCGCAAGAAAGCCGAGCGAGGGGATACTCTCGTGTTTTGCGTCCGTCGCGGCGGAGCCGACGTTCGTGATATTCGCGATATTCGTCGCCGTTTGGGCTTTCTTCGGCGAATGGCGCGGCGCGGTGCTCGTTGCGGTCGTATGGCTGATATTTACGTCGCTGTTCGCCGCGGTTCGCGCGGCATCTCGCGCGGTATTTCGGCGTTCGTGCGAAAAAAACGCGCCGCAAGCTCGCGTGATACGCGACGGCAAAGTTTGCCGCATACCGCGCGGCGAGGTGACCGTCGGTGACGTGCTGGTCTTTCGTGCGGGGGACGTTATCCCCGCGGACGCACGTTTGATATCCGCAATTAAGCTAAAGACTCTTGAGAAAAAGCTCGGCGATGACGGCAGGTGGCTTTCCGTTTCCGCTTCGAAAGACGCCGGGGCATTGTATTCGGGAAGCGACGAGATGCAGTTCTACTCCAACACGGTCTACGCCTCGTCCGCCGTTCTGTCGGGCAGGGGCAAGGCAGTCGCTGTCGCCGTCGGGGACGAAACGCGGGGCGCTTTGCTCGGTTTTGCCGCCGACGACGGTGTCGCCGCGGAACTTCCCCCGTCTCTTGCGCAATTCACGCAAAAATTGCGTACCGCGTCGGTCGCCTCGCTTGCGGCGATCTTTCCCGTTGTCGCGCTGGCTGTTTGGCGTGCGCGGGGCGGGGCGGAGTTGAGTCTTGTGCAGACGTGCGTCACCGCTTTGGCTTTTGCTTTTACCGCCGGCGGCGAGCCCACGGCGGTTATGGCGGAGCATTTGCTTGCCGATGCCGTCGCAAAGAGCGAAAAAAAGGTCGGCGTTACGCCGCTGCCCGCCAAATGCGACGAGCTCGCGCGTGCGGATTTTGTCGCTGTTATGGAGGAGCGGCTCCTCAACGACGGACAAATCAACGTGTCCGCGGCGTATTTCGACGATCGGGTATGCGGCGGGGGCGAAATATATTCGCCGGGATTTGCGGAGTGTCTTTCGCGCCTCAGATTGACCGCCGAGGCGCTCTGCGATGAGGCGGAAGATGCCCATCACCGCAACGATTCTTTGCTGCGTGCCGTAAACGCGTATTGCGAGCAAACGGGTGCGTCGCTCGCGTATCACGCGGTGCGGTCTCGCGAGGTGCGCGGCGACCGCTTTTCGGCGGACTCTTTTTCCGCCGCAATCGAGTTCGACACCGACCCGCTCGGTGCGGCAAACCTGTTTTCGATAACTTTCGGAACCTCGCTTTTGTCGTCTTGCGTTTTTTATCGTGCGAAAGACGGCGAAAAACGCAGGCTTTCCGCCGAGGTGCTCGGCGGCATATACCGATTTATCGACGAAATGCGCGCCAAGGGCAACGAAGTCGTTTTGCTGATATCGAACGACGGAGCAAAGCCTTGCGCCGTGTTCGAGGGCGCGTTTGCGCTCGACGCTGTGTGGGAGGACTGCGCAAGCGGGTTGCTACGTTTGTCCGAGTTGGGGGCGGATGCGGTTTTCGTCTCGACAAACGCCGATATTATCGCCGCCGAAAGCGCGAAAAAGTGCGGATTCGCAAAGGACGGCGCAACCTTGCGTAATTTTGATACCGCCGGGGCGCAGCGGGGACGCGAGCGGCGACAAACCGTGTTTTTGGGGCTCGGCAAAAAGGAAAAACGCGAGCTGGCGTTGCGCGCTCAAAAAGACGGCAAAAACGTATGCGCGGTGGTCGGAAATATATCCGATCTCGGCGTTTTGCCGAAAGGCGCGTGCTCGATAGCCTGCGGAGAAAACGTGCAGGATGCCGTCAGGCTTCGCTCGGCTTTTTATACCGACGGATTTGCAAAGACGTCGGGGCGCGGCGGATTCGGTGCGGTTTGCGAGGCTTTGTATTTCGCGCGCACGTACGCTTCGCGCATTGCCGCTTTTCGCGATTACGTTGTTTTTTCTGTCGTTTTGCGACTTTTTTCGATATTGATACCGCTCGTCGCGGGCGAAACGGCTTTGGTGCCGACTCCCGTGCAAGTGTTGGCGGCGGGGTGGCTCGGCGACGTTGCGGCGTGTGCGTTTGCGCTCTTTTTCGCTTCGCCGCGCCGTAAGGGTAAAGTCGGAAAAAACGCCGTCGTTCTTGCGGCGAGCGGTGCGCTCGGTGCCGCCGCGGCTTACTTTGCCGCCGTCGCGCTCGGTATCGTTTGCCGAGGGGCGTCGGTCGGTGCGTATTTCGCGTGCGTTTGCGTGTTGCAGCTCGTCGGGGCGATATTTTTTTCCGCGTCGCGTTCCGTCGGGGGAAAGTCATAACCGAGCCGCGCGACGAATATATTTAAAAAAATATATTCGGAGGTCGCGCTTATGAACAAAATGAATACCGAGCAGCTGCGTCAAAAGATCGTTATCAATCTTTGCGACGGTGCAAAACTCGGCTACGTTGTCGAGCTCGAGTTCGACGTTTGCGACGGGCGTATCTGCGCCGTCGTCGTTGCAAAAGACTGCGGATTCTTCGCTTTCGGGAAAAACGAACGGGCTGTCGTGCCGTGGGATAGGATAGATCGCATAGGCGAAGATGCGATACTCGTCAGGGTGCCGCCCGAGGAGCTTGTGTGTCGCCCGCCTAAAAAAGACAGACGGTAGGGAAGAGGGCGGCTGCGAAAAACTCGTTCGCTTTTCGCGAAACGCTTGCAAGGGTTGGGTTCGATACACCGCATAGGTCTCTTTCGGCGGCGCCGGGGGAGCGGCGCAAACAAAACGAATCGAAAATGTAAAAAAAATGTTAACATTTTTATTTCGTCTTGAATTTAACGTTTAAATGTGATATAATCCCGACGTTGCGGTGTTTGCGCACCGCAAGATAACACACACGGCGGGGCGTCCTCTCCGGTGCCGCGTCAAACGGGCGCGGTCGGGCGGATATTATCGCCGTGGTGGAAAAACCAAAATCAAGGAGGACATTGAAAATGTCAGTTATCACTATCAAGCAGTTGCTTGAAGCGGGTGTCCATTTCGGTCACCACACCAGAAGATGGAACCCCAAAATGGCGGAGTACATCTATACCGAGCGCAACGGTATTTATATCATCGACCTTCAAAAGACCGTTAAAAAGTTCGAGGAAGCTTATATGTTCGTTCGCGACCTTTCCGCTTCCGGCAAGAACATCCTTTTCGTAGGTACCAAGAAGCAGGCTGCCGACGCTATCAAAGAAGAGGCGGAGAGATGCGGAATGTACTTCGTAAACGTTCGTTGGCCCGGCGGTATGATGACCAACTTCAAGACCATCAAGAAGTCCATCAACCGTCTCAACTCTCTCGAAAGAATGGCTGAGGACGGCACGTTCGATATGCTGCCCAAGAAAGAGGCTGCATCGCTCCAAAAGGAAATGTCCGACCTCGAGAAGAACTACGGCGGTATAAAGACTATGACCGAGCTTCCCGCGGCTATCTTTATCGTAGACCCCAAAAAGGAAGCCAACGCCGTTAAAGAAGCGAAGAAACTCGGCATCCCCGTTATCGCGATCGTCGACACCAACTGCGACCCCGATGACGCCGATTACATCATCCCCGGCAACGACGACGCAATCCGTGCCATCAAGCTCATCTCCCAGGTTCTCGCAGACGCGGTCATCGAGGGCAAGCAGGGCGAGCAGAACGAAGCCGAGAACGAAGGAGCAACCGCCGAGGATGCTGCTTCCGACGAAGAATGATATAAGATCTTAAGAGGAGAGTTTAAAATGGCTAACATTACGGCTAAAGACGTAGCGGCGCTCCGTGCAAAAACGGGCATCGGAATGATGGAATGTAAAAAGGCTCTCGTAGAGGCAGACGGCGACGTCGAAAAGGCTCTCAAGGTCCTCAGAGAAAGAGGATTGGCGGTTGCCGCGAAGAAAGAGGGCAGAATCGCAGCCGACGGCGTTGTCGACATACTTAAAAAGGGCAACGTTACCGCAATGATCGAGGTCAACTCCGAGACCGACTTCGTTGCAAAGAACGAGACTTTCAAAGAATTCGTTAAGAACTTGCTCGAAACCATCGTCGAGAGCAAGCCCGCCGATATCGACGCGCTTCTCGGTTGCGTATATTACGGCACCGACATCACCGTTGACGCGAAACTCAAAGAGATGATCTTCGCCATCGGCGAAAAGATCAACATCCGTCGTTTTGCACTTCGCGAGGGCGTTTCGAGCACGTACATCCACGGCAACGGCGTTGCCGGCGTCGTAGTTGTGTTCGACGTTGATCCTGCGGTCGCGGAAAAGGACGAGTTTGCCGCAGTTGCTAAGAATATTGCCCTTCAGGTGGCAGGCAGCACGCCCGCACCCGCATATATCAGCCGCGAAGACGTTCCCGTTTCCGTTATCGAGGAGGAGAAGAACATCCAGATCGCCGCAATGAAGAACGATCCCAAAAACGCAAACAAGCCCGACAATATTCTCGAAAAGATCGTTGTCGGAAAGATGGGCAAGTTCTACGAGGGCGTTTGCCTGCTTGAGCAGGAATACATTAAGGATGACAGCCTTACGGTAGCAAAATATTTGGCTGCAGCATCCAAAGAGCTCGGCGCCGACATCAAAGTAACGGATTTCGTTCACTATGAAAAGGGCGAGGGCATCGAAAAGAGAGAGGACAACTTTGCCGAGGAGATCGCCAAGCTCACCTCCGGTAACTGATAAGAACTTTTTCGAACAGGTTATAAAAGATCCCGTTTGTGCCTTTTGTCGACATCAAACGGGATTTTTTATGCCCAAAAACACCGAAAAATGCGTTTGGGTGTTTACAAAACGTAAAAAATATTATAAAATATAATAAAAAAGCATATATGGCTAAAGGAGCGGCTGCGGCAATGCGCGGCGGAAAAAAGATCACTCCGCAAGCCGACAGGTGCGAAGTTTTTACCGAAAACGTGAAAGGGGGCTTTCGCCCGTCGAAAGCCACGGTCGTTAAAATGGCAAATGATTATAAATACAAGCGCGTGCTTTTAAAGCTCTCGGGCGAAGCCGTCGCGGGTAAAGATTCGATAATAGATTTCGAATTTATGGACAGGATCGCACAAACGCTCGTGAGGGCGGCGAAAGACGGCGTTGAGGTCGCGCTGATATTCGGTGCTGGCAATATTTGGCGCGGGCGCAGCGGCGGCGATATGAATCGCGTTACCGCCGACAGTATGGGAATGCTTGCGACGGTCATAAATTCTTTGGCTGCAAAGGACGCAATAGCGCGCGCCGGCGGAGATCCTCTGGTGCTGACGGCGACTCCTATGGAATCTTTTGCGGAGCATTATACCGCGCAGCGCGCGAAAAACGCGCTTTCCGAGGGGCGTATAGTTATCTGCGCCGGCGGAAGCGGTAACCCGCTTTTCTCGACGGATACCGCGGGGATGCTTCGCGCTATCGAGATCGACGCCGACGTATTTTTGCTTGCGAAAAACGTCGACGGAATATACGACAGCGACCCCAAGCTCGGCGCGGCTACCCGTTTCGACGAGATTACTTATTCCGATATGGTCAAGCTGAATCTCAAGGGTATCGACCTTACGGCTTCCGCGCTCGGTGCCGATTTCGGTCCCGACGCGTTCGCTTTCCGTCTTTCGGATCCCGAGGATATCCTTCGCGCTATGGCGGGTAACGCAGTCGGAACGACGATAAAAAGACGATAAGCGTCCACGCAAAACAAGGACGAAACAATACACAATTTTCGGAGGTTTAAGATGAAACTCGACAACAAAGCTTACGAAGAAAAAATGAAAAAGACCATTTCCGCATACGAGTCTACGCTCGCTAACATTCGCGCGGGTCAGGCAAATCCTATGCTCATAAGCCACGTGTGCTTTGAGTACTACGGATCGCAGACGCCGATAAACACGATGGCGGATATCAAGGTAACCGACCCCAAAACGATATGTATAACCCCTTACGACGCAAGCACGCTTAAGGCTATGGAAAAAGCGCTTTTGGCGTCGGATATAGGTATAACCCCCGCAAACGACGGCAGAGTTATCCGCCTTGTTTTTCCGCAGCCGACCGAGGAGCGTCGCCGCGAGATCGCAAAGGGCATACAAAAGCAGGGCGAAGAGGCGAAAGTCGCAGTGCGCAACATCCGCCGCGACGCGAATGAACAGTGCAAGAAGATGAAAAAGGACGGAGAGATGACGGAAGACGAGCAAAAGGCTTCCGAAAAGGCTATCCAGGATATGACCGATAAGTATATAAAGACGGTCGACACCATCACCGATAACAAGACCAAGGAGATTATGAGCATCTGACGGTCTTGCCTTGGTAACGCGTGTCACGCGGCAAAACGGCTAAGACGTATTTGGAGACGAAAAATGGCAAAAGAACCGATCAAGGTCGACGGGCGACTGCGCCATATGGCGTTTATAATGGACGGCAACGGCAGGTGGGCGCAAAAGCGCGGACTGCCGCGCAGCGTCGGGCACAAATACGGTGCGCGTGCCTTTAAGCGCGTGATAGAATATTGCGGAGAGATCGGCGTCGAATACGTAACGGTATACGCTTTTTCCCCCGAGAATTGGTCTCGCCCCCGCGAGGAGATCGATTCTATTATGAAATTGCTCGACGATTATTTGGACGAATGTGAGAAAACGGCGGACGATTACGATATCAAGATCCGTTTTATCGGCGATCTTTCGCCGTTTGAAGAGTCGTTTACGTCAAAGATACGCCGTATCGAGAGCAAAACCGCAAATCGCACGCGAGTGCTGAACGTAGCGCTGAATTACGGCGGCAGGAGCGAGATCGTGCACGCCTGCAACAAACTTATAGCCGAGGGCAAGACCGCCGTTTCCGAGGCGGATTTGGCACGTGCGCTGTATACGGCGGACGTTCCCGACCCCGATTTGATAGTCAGGACCGCGGGCGAAAGGCGGCTGTCCAATTTCTTGCTATGGCAGGCGGCGTATTCCGAGTTTTATTATACGGACACTCTTTGGCCCGATATGTCGAAAAAGGACGTCGACGCCGCCGTCGAGGATTTTTATAAAAGGAAAAGACGATACGGTAAGGTTTGATCGATATGTTAAAAAGAATAATCACAGGTCTGGCGCTGACGCTTGTTCTTTTGCCGACCGTTATATTTTCGCATACGCCGCTTCTCGTTGCGGTGATGCTTTTTATGGCGCTTGTCGGAGAGTTCGAAATGCTTCGTTGCTTGGGGCTCGAAAAAAACGTTTTTGTGTCGATACCCGTATATCTGCTGGCGGCAGGCGGCGCGATAGGCGCAAGATATCTCGAGACTGCACTCTTTTTTTCCTACGCAATGCCGGCGTTTGCGCTTTTCGCGCTGATAATTTTCGGCGTTTATACGTTTGCAAAAGGCAAAGTCACGCTTGAGCAGGCGGGGGGCGTCGTCGGCGCTTGCGGCTATATCGCCCTTGCGTTTTCCGCAATAGTTTTGCTTTGCGGCAAGGAGCCCTCGGGCAGATATATGCTGATACTCGTATTTATCGGCGCGTGGATCACGGACATATTCGCTTATTTTACCGGAGTATTCTTCGGCAAGCATAAGCTGATCCCCGATATCAGTCCGAAAAAGACGATCGAGGGATCACTCGGCGGTATAGTTTTTTGTGTTTTGGCGTTTGCGATATACGGGCTCGTTTTGTCAAGGTCGGGAGCAAGCAGATCCGTCAACGTACTTTTGCTTGCCGTTGCGGGATTTTTCGCCTCGATAGTCGCGCAGATCGGCGATCTTATGATGTCGGCGATAAAGCGCGCGAGAGGAATAAAGGATTACGGCAAATTATTTCCCGGGCACGGCGGTGTCCTCGACCGTTTCGATTCGGTAATGGCTGTTTCGGTCATTCTTTGGGTCATAAGCGCGTTGGCAAACAAATTTATATGATACCGAAATACGCGGTACGATAAGGAGCGGAAACGGTAAGATGAAAAACAGATCGCTTATTATCCTCGGCTCTACGGGGTCGGTGGGAATGCAGGCGGCAGACGTTGCACGGGCGCGAAATTATTCCGTCCGTGCAATTTGTGCAAACAGAGACGTTGACGCCGTCGAAGCGCAGATCAGGGAATTCGGCGTGCGGGCAGCCGCAATGGCGGACGAAGCGGCGGCAAATTCGTTAAAAGTACGTACTGCCGATCTCGACGTTAAGATATATGCGGGCGAGCGCGGCATTTGCGATATGATACGCGAGACGGATGCCGACGTTGTCGTCAATTCCGTAATAGGTCTTGCGGGGCTTGCGCCGACCCTCGCTTGTATCGAGTCGGGCAAAAAGCTCGCTCTCGCAAACAAAGAGTCGCTTGTGATCGCGGGGGATATCGTTATGGCGCACGCGAGAGAGCGCGGCGTTGAGATATCGCCCGTCGACAGCGAGCATTGCGCAATCGCGCAGTGTCTGCGAGCCGGTGACGCCTCGGAGGTAAAGAGACTTTTGATCACGGCGTCGGGCGGGCCTTTCTTCGGGCAGAAAAGGAGTGACCTCGGCGAGGTCACGCTTGCACGTGCGTTGGCGCACCCGACGTGGAAGATGGGCGCGAAAATAACGATCGACAGCGCGACGCTTATGAACAAAGGGTTTGAGGTTATAGAGGCGGCGCGGCTTTTCGGCGTCGGCGAAGAAAAGATCTCCGTTATCGTGCATAGGGAGAGCATAATACATTCGATGGTGGAGTTCGTCGACAACGTAACGATGGCGCAAATGTCCGTGCCGGATATGCGTTCTTGCGTACAGTATGCGGTGGAGGAGCCGCATCGGCGTGACGCCGTTATCCCTCAGCTCGATCTTTTGCGCGTGGGCAAATTGACTTTTGCCGAGCCCGATACGGAGACTTTCGTATCCTTAAGGCTTGCCAAGGAGGCGCTCGGTGCGGGCGGCGCCGCGACTGCGGTGCTACACGGGGCAAACGACGTGGCGGTACGGTCTTTTCTTGAAGAAAAGATCGCTTTTACAACAATATTCGATACCCAGGAATACGTTATGAGCGAGCTTTGTCGCGCGAGCGACGCGCAGACGCTTGAGGAGATCCTCGGATATGAAAAAGAGGCACGCAGGGTCGCGAGCGAGTTTGTCGCGACAAAGCGGGGCGAAATTTAAGGCGGCGCACGCGCAGCGTTGCGCCGCGGCGAATTTATAACGGTAGCCGAAAGGATTGTATCTGATGAGTTTTTTGTATTTTCTTCTCACAGTGTTTATTATCGGACTGCTCGTCGCCGTTCACGAGGGCGGGCACTTCGTTGCCGCAAGACTTTGCGGAATAACGGTCAATGAATTTTCGGTCGGAATGGGACCGAAAATATTATCGAAAGTTTCGAAAAAATCCAGCATACGCTATTCTCTGAGGCTGTTGCCTATCGGCGGTTACGTGAGTATGGCGGGCGAGAACGAAGATTCGGACGACGAAAACGCATTTAACAACAAAAGCGTGCCGAAGCGTATGATTACCGCTTTTGCGGGCGTTTTGATGAATTTCGTTCTCGGTTTCGTTTGTATGTTTATTCTCGTCGCGGGAACGAAAAATCTCGCGTCGACCGTAGTATGCGACTTTTCGGGCGACGCAACGAGCGCGCAGTGCGGTCTTGCCGAGGGCGACCGCATATTAAAAATCGGCTCGACCTCGGTTCATACGGGTAACGAACTTGCCTACGAGATTATGAATCGCGGTCACGTGCCCGTAAACGTGACGATAGAGAGAAACGGCGAGAGGCTGACGCTTTACGACGTATCTTTCCCGACGACGGAGGAGCAGGGCGTTGTTTTCGGCGATATGGATTTTCGGGTCTACGCGGAGGAAAAAACGTTTTTTGCCGTTGCGAAACACACGTTTTGGCGCTCTTGCTCGACCGTGAAGATGGTGGTCGATTCGTTAAAAGATCTGATACGCGGCAGGTACGGGCTCGATTCCGTTTCGGGTCCGATAGGTATGACGGAGACTGTCGGCAACGCGGCAAAGTCCGGGTGGCTCAGCCTTATATATCTCGTTTCGTTTATATCCGTAAACCTCGGAGTTATGAATCTTTTGCCGATCCCGGGGCTTGACGGCGGCAGGCTGCTGTTTTTACTGCTCGAGGCGGTACGGCGCAAACCCGTAAAGCGTGAGATTGAGGCGTATATCAATTTTGCGGGTCTTGCGTTGCTTATGATATTGATGTTCGTTATAATGGCTAAAGATATAATAGCACTGTTTTAAAACGGTCTGCGAATGATTTGATCTTGACAGAAGTCGCATCGCGCGAAACCGTTTGCGCGATGCGAAAATCGGAGACGTAAGGGGCAAAAAATGAGAAAGATAACGCGAGAGGTCAATGTCGGCAACGTCAAAATAGGCGGAGGCGCAAGGATAGCCGTGCAGTCGATGACAAACGTGGAGGCGCACAACGCGCAGGCGACTCTCGAGCAGGTAAGATCGCTTGCCGCCGTCGGGTGCGACGTCGTGCGCATCGCCGTTCCGGACGAGGAAGCGGCAGAGACTATACGCTTTGTAAAAGAGCGGGCTCCGCAGGTGCCGATCGTTGCGGATATACACTTCGATTACAGGATAGCCATAAGGTGCGCCGAGTACGGGGTGGACAAAATAAGGATAAACCCCGGAAATATCGGCGACGAGGAGCGCGTGCGCGCCGTTTGTCGCGCCTGCCGGGCGAAAAATATTCCTATAAGGATCGGCGTAAACGGCGGCTCGCTCGAAAAACATCTTTTGCAAAAATACGGTGCGCCGACGCCCGAGGCGCTTTACGAAAGCGCGGCGGGGCACGTAGCCTTGCTTAATAAATTCGATTTCGACGATATAGTCGTCTCCGTAAAATCGTCGAGCGTCCCCGCCGCCGTCGCCGCTTGCCGCTACGTTTCGGAGCATTGCGATTATCCGCTGCACGTCGGCGTTACCGAGGCGGGCAGCAGCCGTATGGGGATCATAAAAAATGCCGAAGCCATCGGTACGCTCGTATCGCTCGGTATCGGCGACACGGTAAGAGTTTCGCTTACCGAGCGCCCGGAGGCAGAGGTGCGCGCCGCGAAGGACATCTTGCGTTCGCTCGGGTGCGAGGGGCACTCGGGTATGGATATCGTATCCTGTCCGACTTGCGGCAGGACGCGTATCGACCTTGTTTCGCTTGTGCACCGCTTCGAGCAAGCGGCAGAGGAGGCGAATCTTACCGATATTCCGATTAAGGTGGCGCTTATGGGGTGCGTTGTCAACGGTCCCGGCGAGGCGCGCGAAGCGGACGTCGGCATAGCCGGCGGAAAAGGCGAAGCCTTGCTGTTCGCGCACGGTAAAACGATAAGAAAAATAGACGAGGACGATATCATCGGAGTGCTTATATCGTACATAAAAGATAATTATGCGCACTGATATATCGGCGCGGTGGATATATGAAATCTATTTACGAATTATTCTCCAAATACACGCCCGACGCGGAGGCGGATAAGTTTTTTTCCGCTATAACGGAATATTCGATAAGGCGCTCTCCCGCTCGCGAGGAAATGTTCGAGATAACGGCGTCGCTGCCTAATATCGTAGCGAGAAAATACGTTTATGCCGCAGAGAACGGTATACGCGAGGCTTACGACGGCAAATATTTCGTTCAGTTTCGCCCGAAATATCCCTCCGAACTTTTTTCTTTGCAATATATTCCCGAACTTATCCCGGAGATCGAGCGCCTCGGAGGCGTTACAAAGGGCTTTTTTACCGAATGCGATTACGAGATCGATGGTGATATGCTTGCGTTTTCGATCCCTTTCGGCAAAGGCGGGATAGAGTTTTTGGATATGGGCAAAACGAAAAGCCTTATATCCGATATAATTTATGCCGAATTCGGCATAAGGATCGCCGTCGATATAAAAGAAAAGGCGAATTGCGTATCGTATTATTCGTCCGAAGCGCACAAGAATCAGATAGAAACGATCGAGGCGCAATGTCGCCGTTCGATAGAGACCTACGACGCGCACGCTTCGGAGACGGAGCGCTACGAGGCGAACGCCAGCGTGAGCGCGGAGGAAGAGCGTGGCGACCTTACGCGCCTTTGGTCGCCTTATAATGAGAACGAGATAGCCGTCGTCGAGGACGGAGTTTGTACCATAGGCGACTCGCAGTTCGATATATCCGAGCCGAAATATTATTTCGGCGACCCGTTTAAGATAGTCCCGGAGTCCGTTTCCGCGTTGCGCGGAAATAAACGCGGCGCGGTGATAGTCGGAACCGTTTGCAATACGAGGTGCGAAGAAAGATTTAAAAAGCATTACGTGACCTGCGGTGTATTCGACGGCAACGCAACTATGCAATTGCGCTTTAAGCCGATAAGCGAGCCCGAAGACGGCGAGGAAGAAAAGAGCGGGGCGCAACTTGCCGAGGAATTGGCTGCAAAATTCCCCTCGGGCGATTGCGTTGCCGTTATGGGCGATGTTAAGACCGATATAAAATCTCACGACCTTTATATGGATCCGAAGTCTTTTGCCGCCGTATCGGAGATAAAACGCACGGACAAAGCCGAGCAAAAACGCGTGGAACTGCATTTGCATACGAATATGTCGACGATGGATGCGCTTATCCCGCCCGACGCACTTGTAAAACGCGCGATAAAATGGGGGCACAAGGCGATAGCCATAACCGACCACGGAAACGTTCAGGGCTTTCCCGAGGCGATGATCGCCCTCGAAAAGGCGTACGGCAAAAACTCCGACGTGCCCGAGGAAGAACGCCTTAAGGTCATTTACGGTATGGAGGCGTACTTCGTCAACAATACGGCAAGCCCGCTTTACGGCAAGTACGACGGCGGCTTCGACGACGAAACGATCGTTTTCGACCTTGAGACGACGGGACTTTCCGCCGCGACCTGCAAAATTATAGAGATCGGCGCGATAAAAATGCGCGCCGGGCGCGAGATCGACAGATTTTCGACTTTTGTCGACCCCAAAATGCATATTTCCGAGGAGATCACGCGCTTGACATCCATAACCGACGCCGACGTGGAGAACGCGCCCGCGATAGAAGAGGTCTTGCCGAAATTCCTCGATTTTGTCGGAGACCGTTTGCTCGTTGCGCACAACGCCGATTTTGACGTCGGTTTCGTTCGGGCTGCGGCAAAGCAACTGTCGCTCGAATTTAAAAATCCGTATCTCGATACGGTCGGGCTTTCCCGCTTTTTGAATCGCGATATCAAAAATCATAAACTCGACACGGTGGCAAAATATTTCGGACTCGAAGACTTTCACCACCATCGCGCTATAGACGACGCGAAGATTCTCTCCGAGATATACGTTTGTATGGTAGAGAAGCTGCGCAACTTCGAGCTTTTCGATTTTGCCGCCGTAGTGCGCGAGATAACGAGCAGCGCCGACCCGCTGAAACTCAAAACGTATCATATGATACTGCTTGCGAAAAATCAAACGGGACTGAAAAATCTCTACCGTTTGATATCGAAAAGCTATTTGAACTACTATCACCGCCAACCACGAATACCGAAAACGGAGCTCGACAAATATCGCGAGGGGCTTTTGGTCGGCTCGGCTTGTTCCTCGGGTGAGCTCTATTCCGCAATACTCGAAAACAAGCCCGACAAAGAGATCGAGGAGATTGCGGAATATTACGATTACCTCGAGATACAACCGACCTCGAACGACGGGTACCTTATAGAAGAGAACACGGTCGGCGGCGTTGAAGACCTGCAAAATATCAACCGACGCATTTGCGAGCTCGGCGAAAAATTCGGCAAGCCCGTCGTCGCTACCTGCGACGCGCATTTTCTCGACCCGGCGGACGAGCTCTATCGCAGGATTTTGCTTGCGGGAATGAAATTTAAGGACGCAGATCGCCCCACTCCGATTTACCTGCGTACGACGGACGAAATGCTTCGCGAGTTTTCGTACCTCGGGGAAGAAAAGGCTTTTGAGGTCGTTGTCGAAAACACGCGGCGCATAGCCGACACGGTCGAAAGGATAAGACCGATACCCCCGGGGACGTACACGCCGCATCTTGACGGCGCCGAAGAAGAACTGACCGAAAAATGCTGGACGCGTGCGCGCTCTATGTATGGCGACGACTTGCCGGAACTTGTCGAAAAGCGACTTTCCACCGAGCTCGATTCTATCATCAAGCACGGTTTCGCGGTGCTTTACGTTATTGCGGAAAGGCTTGTTAAATACAGCGAGAGCCAAGGGTATCTCGTAGGCTCGCGCGGCTCGGTCGGGTCGTCTTTCGTTGCTACGATGGCGGGCATTTCGGAGGTCAATCCCTTGCCGCCGCATTATTACTGCAAAAAATGTCGTTACAACGACTTTTCGAATCCGAATAACGTCGGTTCGGGCTTCGATCTGCCCACCGCGTTTTGCCCGCGTTGCGGCGAAAAGCTCGAGCAGGACGGGCAAGATATACCTTTTGAGACCTTTTTGGGCTTTAAAGGCGATAAATCTCCGGATATCGACCTGAACTTCTCGGGAGACGTGCAGGGGCGTGTGCATAAGTTTACCGAGGAACTGTTCGGAGCCGAAAACGTGTTCCGTGCGGGAACTCTCGGCACGCTTGCCGACAAGACCGCGTACGGTTTCGTTATGAAATATTTCGAGTCCAAGGGGCAGCACCTCTCGCGCGCCGAGATCGACAGGATAATATCGAATTGCGTCGGCGTCAAGCGCACGACGGGGCAGCACCCCGGCGGTATCATCGTTATACCGAGGGAGTACGACGTTTACGATTTTACCCCCGTGCAGCACCCCGCGGACGACCCGAAATCGGACATAATCACAACGCACTTTGCTTTTTCGTACCTGCACGATACCATTCTTAAGCTCGACGAGCTCGGTCACGATATTCCGACAAAATACAAATATCTCGAAAAGTACAGCGGAATGTCGGTAATGGACGTGCAAATGAACGACCGCAGCGTTTACGAGATATTCGAATCCACCGATCCGCTCGGTATCCCGCAAATGAGTCGCGACGACCATAAAACGAAATTGCTCGGTCTTTCCGTCGGAACGCTCGGCTTGCCGGAGTTCGGTACGAACTTTATTCAGGGTGTTTTGATCGACGCAAAACCGAAGAATTTTGCGGACCTTATGCAGATATCGGGGCTTACTCACGGAACCGACGTTTGGCTCGGCAACGCGCAGGATCTTATACGCGACGGTATTTGCACCATATCCGAAGTCGTCGGAACACGTGACGGTATAATGCTTGACCTTATAAGATACGGCGTTGACAAGCTCCTGTCGTTTAAGATTATGGAGTTCGTCAGAAAAAATAAACGCGGCATTAAGATCCCCGACGATATGATGGCGGCGATGCGCGAAAAGGGCGTGCCCGAATGGTACATAGATTCGCTGCAAAAGATCAAGTATATGTTTCCGAAGGCTCACGCCGCGGCGTACGTTATGTCGGCGATACGCCTTGCGTGGTTCAAGGTGCACCGCCCCGTTGCCTTTTATTGCGCGATATTGACCGTTGCCCCCGACGGGTTTGACGGCGAGATAGTCGGGCGAGGGCGCGACGCCGTGGTGCGCAAACTCGAGGATATCGAAAAGCTCGGTAAGGACGCTACGCAAAAAGACAAAGAAACGGCGTCTGCGCTCCAACTCGCAGACGAGGCAATGCTTCGCGGCATAAGGTTTTTGCCCGTCAGCCTAAAGTATTCCGACGCAAAGGAATTTTTGCCCGAAAAGGGCAATATCAGGATGCCGCTCTCATCGCTTCCGGGGCTCGGCGTAACGGCGGCGGAGAGCATAGCGCAGGCAAGAGCGGAGGAGCCTTTCTTTTCGATCGAAGATCTGCGTATTCGCGCCAAGGTCAACAAATCGGTTATAGAAACGCTCAGAAACGCCGGCGCGTTCGACGGATTGAGCGAGACCGACCAAATATCGATGTTCGATACGTTTTGACCCGCGCAAAAGTCACGAAAAAGCGGCGATCGCAAAGATCGCCGCTTTTATTATAAAAACATCCGCCGAATGGGCGCATAGGTGCGACCTTTCGGCGGATATTTTCGCTTTTTATCGTTACGGCTCGATTTATGCTTCGTCGCGCAGCATATCCTCCATTGCCAGAACGACGCTGTCCGCGTCGATCTTTTGCGATGCATAAACGCTTTCCTTGCCGTTTGCCGCGGCAAAACCGTCGTCCGAGGCGAGGATGGTATAACGCGCGTGGGTAAACGCGCCGCGACGCGCGAGCGCGTCCGAAAGATTCATACCGAAGCCGCCGCGTCGTATCTCCTCTTCGAGAAATACGACGTTGCGAATTTTGCCGTTTGAAGCATCGAGGAGCTCCGAGGCGAGCTTGTCGTACGGCGCGGCGTATTCGCAAAGAAAGACCGCGCACTCGATCCCGCGCCGCCCGAGGAGTTCTTTGGCTTTCAGCGCTGTTGTCGCCATTCGCCCGTGAACTACAACGGCACAGCGCGTTTCGCTTGTCAGACCGCTCGTTCGTACCCCCGCGACGTCGGGGGCGCGATCTTTGTAAAATGCGTCCGTTATCGCCGCGTCCTCCACGTCGTTCGGGTATCTGACGGCTGCAGGCTCCGCAGCGCGGAGTGCCTCGGCAAGCGCGGCACGCAACGCGGCGTACGTTGCCGGCGTATAGATCTTTACGTTCGGTATCTCGGAGAGAAAGGCAACGTCGTAGATGCCGTTATGCGTGGCTCCGTCGGATATATTTATGCCGGCGCGATCGACGCAAAATACTACGGGCAGTTTTTGCAGCGCAACGTCGTGGATGACGTTGTCGTATGCTCGTTGCAAAAAAGTGGAGTATATTGCGCAAACGGGGCGCGCACCGCCTGCCGCAAGCCCTGCGGCAAAAGTGACCGCGTGCTCTTCGGCGATTCCGACGTCGAAAAATCTGTCGGAAAATTCGCTCTCGAAGCGTGAAAGCCCCGTTCCGCGGCTCATAGCGGCGGTTATCGCGCAAATTTTTTCGTTATTCGCGGCGAGGGCGCAAAGTTCGTCGCCGAACGCGGAGGAAAATCCGCCCGCGGGATCGGCGTACTTGCTCGGTATCGAGTGATATTTGTCCGGGGTTTCCTCGGCGGGGGCGTACCCTTTGCCTTTGACCGTTTTTACGTGCAAAATAACGCTTTCGTTGCATTTTTTCGCTTCGCTCAGCATAGCTTCGACGCTTTTGCGGTCGTTCCCGTCGATCGGTCCTATATAGTACAGCCCGAGATTTTCGAAATAGTTGGAGTCGTAAAGAGCATTCTTCAGCCTTTTTTTGAGGCACACCATCAGTTTTACAAGGGGCTTGCCGATGAGGGGAATACGGCAAAGGATGCCTCGGGTTGCGTCTTTGGCACGGAAATATTCGGGGCGCGTACGGATCTTGGATATGCTTTTCGCAAGCCTGCCGATGTTTTTTGATATCGACATCTCGTTTTCGTTGATGATGACGATAAGCTTGAGCCCCTTTCTCTCGCTGCAGTTGTTGAGCGCCTCGTGCACCATACCGCCCGTAAACGCACCGTCGCCGAGCACCGCGATGGTATACGAATCGTCGCCCGCGAGACGCGCCGCCTCGGCGATACCGAGTGCCGCGGATACGGACGTGGAGCTGTGCCCGGCTCCGAAAGGATCGTGTTCGCTCTCCTCGCGCTTGGTAAATCCCGACAGACCGCCGGGGGCGCGCAGGGTGTCGAAGCGGTCGCCTCGCCCCGTCAACAGCTTGTGAACGTACGACTGGTGACCCACGTCCCAAACGATTTTGTCGCGCGGACTGTCGAATACGCGATGAATCGCGAGCGTGAGCTCCACGACTCCGAGATTCGAAGCGAGATGACCGCCCGTTTTCGTAACCGAGTCGATGAGAAACTCGCGTATTTCCGCACATAGAGCGTCAAGCTCGGAGTCGGACATATTTTTAACGTCGCTCGGCGAGTTGACGCGAGAAAGAAAAGGATATTTTGAAGAGTTCATGGCAAAAGTCGTATCGCCTCTCCCGTTCGTTTCGTTTTTATCCGTATAGGTGTGTGCTTTCGGTCGTAATAAAGTCGACGCTTTCGATTGTCGGCGGCAAAGGCGAGATCGCCGCGAAAGTTATTTGCCGTTTTGCCCGTATACTTCCGCGGCGAATCTTACGGTCGCCATAGCGTCGGGGGCATATCTGTCGGCACCGACGGAGGCGGCGTATTCTTCGGTCAGCACGGCACCGCCGACTACGATCTTGACGTTCGGATGCGTTGCCCTTACGATTTCTATCGTTCGGCGCATCGATGGCACCGTGGTCGTCATAAGTGCGGAAAGCCCGAGAAGCGACGCCCCGGTCGTTTCGAGCGCTTCCGCCACGGTTGCGGGCGGAACGTCGCGCCCGAGGTCTACGACCTCGAATCCGTAACTTTTAAGCATAACGCCGACGATGTTTTTTCCGATATCGTGCACGTCGCCCTCTACCGTGGCGAGAACGACTTTGTTTTTCGACGCGGGAGCGACGCTCGAGGAGAGCATTCGGTCGGATATTACGGAAAGCGCGGATATCGCCGCGTCGGCGCAAGCGAGCAGTGCGGGCAAAAACATCTTGCCGCGCTCGAACTCGCCACCCGCGCGCTCGAGCGCAGGTACGACAAGACGCGAGATCACCTCTGTCGGCGGCATTTTGTCACATTCTTCGGCGGCGAGTTTTGCCGCGCGTGCGGCGAGCCCGCCGTATATGCAACCGGTCAGGTCGTCCGTCGTCGACTCGACGGACGCGGCACTTTTTATCGATGCCGAAAGGGCAGCCATAGCTTCGTCGGCGTTTTTGACGTTGCCTCTCGCTATCGCCATCATCGGGGCGGAGCAGGGGTTCATTATAGCCGCGTCGAGCCCCGCGTCGATCGCCGCGCACAAAAAGTCGCAGTTAACGCGATCTCGGTCGGGAAGCCCGAAAGATACGTTGGATATCCCGAGTGACGTTTTGATCCCGAGGCGCGACTTTATCATCCGCAGGGCGGACAACGTTTTTTCGGCTGCGGCGGGATCGGCGCCGAGGGTAAGCGTGAGCGGGTCTGCTATTATATCTTCGCGGGGGATACCGTATTCCGCCGCACGGGCGACGATCTTTTCGGCGATCGCGTATCTGCCTTCGGCGGTGTCGGGTATGCCGTTTTCGTCAAGTGTCAAAGCTATTATAACTCCGCCGTATTTTGCCGCGAGCGGGAGTACGGTCGAGAGAGATTTTTCGCTTCCGTTTACGGAATTTATCAGTGCCTTGCCGTTGTACCTGCGCAGTGCCCGTTCCATAGCTACGGGATCGGACGTGTCGATCTGCAAGGGCAGGGAACAAACGGATTGTATGTTTTCCACGGTTCGGGTCAGCACCGTCGGCTCGTCTACGTCGGGGATGCCGACGTTAACGTCGAGCAGGTCGGCGCCGCAGGCGGCTTCGTTGTGCGCTTCGGCAACGGCGTAATCGAAGTCTCCGCTTTTCAGCGCGGCTTTGAATTTCGGTTTGCCCGTGGGATTGATGCGCTCGCCGATAACCGCGGTCTTGCCTCCGAAAACAAACCGTTTTACGGGCGAGGATACTGCCGTCGGGCGTTCGCGACGCCCGCGGGTGACGCACGTTGCGTCTGCGACGGCAAGGCGCGATTTTTTTATAAATTCGGGGGTCGTTCCGCAACAACCGCCGACCAAGGTCGCGCCCGCCTCGACAATTCTCCTCATCTCGTATGCGAACTCGTCTGCCGTGAGGTCGTATTCGGCTTTGCCGTTCGGCAACATCCGCGGCAGCCCCGCGTTGGGGTTGACGGCGACGGGCAGATCGGTCGCGAGAGCGAAGCGGGGTACGAGTGGCAACATCTCGCGCGGACCCGTCGAGCAATTCATACCGACGGCGTCGGCGCCGAGTGCGTCGAGTGCACATACCATACTTTCGACGTCGCTGCCGGTAAAGGTCTTGCCGTCGGCGTCGAAAACACAGGTGACGACGACGGGCAAGGCGCAATTTTCTTTAACGGCTATAAGGGCGGCGCGCACCTCGGCGATATCTCCGAAAGTCTCGAGCAAAACGAGATCGCAATATTCCGCGCCTACGCGCACCACGTCCGCAAAAGCTCGCACCGCGTCCTCGAAGTCGAGCTCACCCTTGCCGACAAGCTTGCCGAGCGGTCCTACGTCAAGCGCGACGTAAGGGCTTTTGCCCGCCTCTTTTGCCGCTTGCGCCGCGCAGGCGACGGCGGCGCGGATAAGTTCGTCGGCGGGGTGCGCATCGCTTTGCGGATGGCGCAGGAAATTTGCGCCGAAAGTGTTGAGCTTGATTATGTCCGCGCCCGCCTCGATATATTCTCGGTGGACGGCGACGACCTTGCTCGGCTCGGTCACGTTCAGCATCTCGGGGGGCGTACCCGCCGCCAGCCCGCGAGCTTGCAACATAGTGCCGAAACCGCCGTCGAAAAAGAGTATTTCCTTGCCGAGCTTGTTGCGTAGCTCTCGGCTTTTTATATTTTCGTTATTCATACGATACGTTGCTGCCTTTCAAAGGGAAAAAGCGATCCGAAAGATCTATCGGGCAAAAACCGAAAGCTTTGCGTTTGCCGCGTAACGTCGCCTCAGACGAGAAAATCGCGAACCCCGAGCATTACTTCGCTCGATACGCGGGCGTTGTTCATCGAATACAGGTGGACGTTTTTCACCCCGCGAAGATAAAGGTCGGATATCTGTTTTATCGCACGCTCCACGCCGTAAGTAAACATCGCTTTGGGGTCGTTTTCGTATCTTGCGGCGGCGTCAGTCAGATCCGAGGGTACGTCCGAGCCCGACAGGGCGCGCATACGGTTTATCTGCTTACCGCTCGTAAGCGGCATAATGCCAGCCGTAATCGGCGCCGTTATGCCTGCGCGTTCCGTTCGCTCAAGAAATCGGAAAAAGACGTCGTTGTCGAAAAAGAGTTGCGTCGTAAGAAAATCGCAGCCGCACTCGACCTTTTCCTTAAGATATCGAATATCCTCTTCGAGCGAGGCGGATTCGGGGTGCCCCTCGGGGTAGCAGGCTCCGCCGACGCAAATGTCGCCGTGCGCTTTGACGTGGGCTGCGAGCTCGCCGGCGTGGCGGAAAGCCCACGCGTTCGGGTCGCTCCCGTCGGGTACGTCGCCGCGCAACGCCAAAACGTTTTCGATGCCGCTTGCCCGAATTTTATCAAGGCTCGCGTCTATCCCCTCGAGCGTTGACCCGACGCACGTCAGGTGATGTATAACCGAAACGGAATACTTTTTTTCGATGTTTTCCGCAATCGGCAGGGTAAAGCGCGAGCCGTTGCCTCCGGCACCGTACGTAACGCTCATATATGCGGGCTTAAGTGCGGCGATTTTTTCCGTCGCTTCGCGCACCGAATCAAAGGCGTCGGTGCTCTTGGGCGGAAAAACCTCGCAGGATAACGTGTTTTTGCCGTTTGTCAATATATCCGATATCTTCATTTGTTTTCTCCGTAAAAATATAAGGTAATTATACCTCAATATTGTCTTTTTTTCAACCGTTTTCGTTGTTTTTTCGGCAAAAAAGGGCGATCTGCGCACGAGTGACGGCAAAAGCGCCACGCCGCAGACTTTTTTGCCGAGACAAAGTATTGCGTGACTCCGAACGTGACGAACGCCTGCCGCAAGTCGCAAAATCGACAAAAAGGCGATAAAACAGCGACAGGCGGATGCAAAAGACGATAAACAAGCGACAAAAGAGAGGATAATACGAGCGAAAAAAGCCGAAAAATGCGACCGAAAGGCGAAACCGGAGCGAATAAAGCCGATAAAAAGGCGGCGCGGAGAGGATTTCTCCGCGCCGCCTTTTTTACGTTTGCGGCGAACGCCGACAGCACGCTGTCAAGGCTATGCCGCGTCGCTTTGCGCCGCACCTTTCTTGCCGTTTATTTTTTGCTTTTGAATTCGGCGATTTTTTCGGCGAACTCCGCAAACACGCGCGGTATATCTATACGTTGCGGGCAAACCGAGGCGCAAGCGCGGCAAGCGACGCACGCGCTCGGCTGCGACGAGGGCGGAAGCAGCGATACGTCTTCGAGCTCGCTCCTATCACCGAGTTTGTAGCGGTTGTACGACGCTAAAAGCGCGGGTATGTCGAGACCGATCGGGCACTTTTCGCAGTAGCGGCAACGCGTACAGGGGACGTTGATCTTCGCGCGCAATATATCGAGTGCCCCCTCGAGCACACGGCGCTCGTCGTCCGAGAACGGCTCGAAGTTCGAAAACGTGTGAACGTTGTCGACAGCCTGCTCGCGGTTGCTCATTCCGCTTAAAACGAGTGCGACGTTCGGCAGGGAAGCCACGTAGCGGAAAGCCCAAGACGCCACCGAGTCGTCGGGGCGTGCTTTTTTGAGCAGGAGATCCGCATTTTCGTCAAGCGACGCGAGCCTGCCGCCGCGGCACGGCTCCATAACGATAACGGGGAGAGAGTGCGACGTCGCTATCTCGTATTGCTCGCACGCGTTTTGCAGCTCCCAGTCGAGGTAGTTTATCTGCAATTGGCAGAATTCGAAAGTGCCCTCGGGGAACGAGGAGATAAACGATTCGAGCTGCTCGGGCTTCGAGTGCGACGAAAAACCGAGGTGAGATATTCTGCCGGCGGCTTTTTGCTCGGTCAGATATTCGACAATGCCGAGTTCGCGGTCGAGATAGACGTCGCGTGTGTCGGCGCAAACGTTGTGCAAAAGATAAAAGTCGAATCTGTCCGTGCGGCAGCGCGAAAGCTGTTCTTCGAATATCGTCGCGACGGTCGCGCGGGTCGGTTTTTCCCCGAGCATCATTCCCGGCATTTTGTCGGCGAGAAAATAGCTGTTTCTGTCGTATTTCGAGAGTGCCTCGCCGAGAAAGACTTCCGAGTCGCCGCCGTGATACATATAAGCCGTGTCGAAATAATTTATGCCGCTTGCCAAGGCGTATTCGATAATCTCCGTTGCGCGCTCGCGGTCGATCTTTTGCGATCTTTTCTCGCCGCTCGAGGCGACCGTCGGCAATCGCATATTGCCCATACCGAGCAGCGAAACTTTTTCGCCGCAAAAATCCACGTATTTCATACTTTGTTCCGCGCCGCGCTACGCGCGGCATCCTTTCGTTGATATGGTTCGCACAGACGTATCCGTTGCGCATTTTAACAGCAGGGACCGCCTATGCAAAGATTCAAAAAGCAGCAAAGTCTGCAGCAATCGGAGCAGCCGTCGCCGCCGTGCACACTCGTTCGCCCGACGCGCTCGCGCAATCCGTCGCGTGCGGCGCAGTATTCTTCGTTGTACGGGTCGCTTGCGCAGGCAATATCAAAGCAGCGGGCGGCGTCCACGTAGTTGCCGCGCCGCACGAGTGTGCAACCGCGCAAAAATTGCCACTCGCCGCCGCGCAAGGCGGGCTCCATACCGAGAAGCACGGCTTCGGCACCGTCGACGTCGCCCGCGTTTATCATTCGCCGCACGGCGGCAAAGCGTTCGCTGCCGGCGGAGCCGTACGCGTCGCCCGTGCCGCCGGAGTAAGAGCCGTTTGCTCCGCCGCCGGCGGTGCGAGTGCCCTCGGCACGCTCGCGACGTATCTCGTCGTACGCGGCGTTTATCTCCTGCATTTTTTGCGTTGCGAGTTCGGCAAGATCGCTGTCTCCGTATTTATCGGGGTGATATTTTCTGGCGAGGGCGCGATATTTCTTTTTTATTTCTTCGTCGTCGGCGCCTCTGTCAACGCCGAGTATTTCGTACGGGTCTTTGTTTGCCAATCACTTTTCCTCCGTTAAACGCGATCTTCCGTGCGAGCACACGCCGCCGCGCGGTAGTTTGCCGGCGGCGACGAGTTCGGTAACGTGCGGTATCCCCTCGGTCAGCACGTTTAACAGTATCCGCCGCGCACGATCTTTCGAGGCGTCCGAGTTCTCGCTTATAAGGTCAGCTGCCGCCACGGCGTCGCTTATTTTATGCACGACGGCGAGCTTGACCGTTTCCGTGTCGACCTCGTGCGCGGCGATATCGCCCGCCGTGGGGTCGAAAAGCAAAAACGGGTTGAATCTGCCGCGCGACGCGTCCTCGGCAAGATCGTCGAGTGCGTCGATACAGTATACCCACGAGCCGACGCTTCGCCCGATAGCCTCCGCCAACAGCTTTTCGTGCCCCGAGAGCTCGTAGGCGGCGGCGAATGCCGTTACCTCGCCGAAAGCCGAGGCGGGGCGGTCGACGGATGCGTTGTCCGGCGTCATCTCGCGCTCCGTTTCGTAAACGATGCGCAGCCGCTCGCGTATCCCCGTCTCCAGCCCCTCGAATTCGTCCGTGGCTTTTTTTGCCCAACTTGCCGCAATCGGGTGAGCGGCGTACGCGGCGAACCGCTTTATCCCGCGCTCGTCCGCTTTGTCGTCGGCGACTTTTTGCTCGGCAAGGATAACGCTTGCCGCCGCCGCAAGCAACGAATGGCTCGAGGCAAGCGTCATATTACGCTTTGCCGGCGGATACGCCGCGCACCTCGCACGCATAACGTCGCCGGTCTCGCCGCATACGGCTTGTCGCAACAGTACCAAAAACGCACCGTCGTACGAAAGGCAGGTTCGCGACGTCGCGCCGAACTTGCCGTGCTCGCGGCAAAGCGCGCAGTAAACGGCTTTATAATATTCATAGTCCGAAACGAGCAGATTCGGCACGTACGGTCTGATATATCCGAACATAAGCCCTCCGCAAAAAAATTACGCACAGTTGCATATTATAATAATATAAAACGGCAAAAATATCAATAGCAAAAACGCGAACTTTACCCCTCGCGGCGAAAAAATCCGCAAAGAGAGCGGTATGCGTCTCGGCACGGATATTGTTATCCGACGCCGTTTTTGACGAATTGCACAAATTTGTGTTCGCCGGGTGAAAAATACTTGACATTTTGCGGGGGGGGGGTGATAATATATAATAAAAACTGCTATCCGATAAATTTTGTTTGTTTTGAACAAATACGTTGACTGTTGCCAAACTCCGAAATCCGTTGCGTGATTTTCGTGAGGCGTTTTAGACCGCCACGGCAAAGTTTGCGGACTTTTTACGGACGACGTATGACAAGGAGAAAAAAATATGAAGAAGATCTCAAAGATCGTTTGTGCGTTGCTTGCGATGTTGACGTTTTCGGCGTGCTTTGTCGGCTGCGCGAACACGGGCGGCGGTGACGCGACGAAAAAAGATGAGACCGTCCCGCCGAGCGTCGGCAGTACGGTGCTCGCGCAGGACGTGCACGACGTGCCGCAGATGGATTATAACGACGAGCTGATCGTGATATATTCGCGCGGTCACGAGTGGTTTGACGACGACGTTTGCGTTGATGCTGACCTCGGCGACAAGATCACCAAAGCCGTTTGGGAGCGTCAGGCTATCGTCGAGAGACATCTCGGCGTCGAGCTCAAAAACGTATATTCCTACGACGACAACGGTTGGGGCTACATAGGCGACGACGTGCAAAATATGCGCGACGCGGGCAGAAACGACTATTCCATAGTTGCCGATGCGCTTTATCACGCCGGAGTTAACACCTGCAACAATCTTTATCTCGATATCAGCAACCTGCAATACCTCGATCTTACGAAAGATTATTGGGCGCAGGGCGTCAACAGCGCGGCAAGTTACAAGGGCAAGCAGTTCTACGTAATGGGCGCAATCGCCATCGCAACGTATCGTATGTCCATCATAACGCTTTTTAACGAGACGACGTTTAAAAATCTCGGCTACGAAGACCCTTACGCGTGGGTCGACACGGGCGAGTGGACGATATCCAAGATGTACACGCTTGCGGAGCAGTTCTACGACGACTCTACCGGCGACGTTGCGGGCGAAAAGGACGAAAACGACACCTACGGCGTGCTTTGCTCGACCGGTATAACTCTCGACGCCTTTATCGCTTCCTGCGATCTCAACATTCTCGCAAAGAACGCCGAGGACAAACTCGTAAACGTGTTTGACTCGCAAAAAGCCGCAAGGGCAGCCGAAGCCGTCGGCAAACTTTATTGGGAGTGCAAGGGCAGCTATCCGCTTACGGTCACGTATCAGGATAAAGAACTCAATACGATCGCCGAAAAATTCGCTCAGGAAAAAAGCGCTATGGCAATGGTGCGACTGATTGAGGTGGAGACGTCCTACGTTTCGGGCGCAACGTTCGGTCTCGG
>CAZOFD010000005.1:0-69329 GCA_964579135.1 uncultured Ruminococcus sp.
GGCTGGTATTCTACCATTGAACTACACCCGCACGTCCACTCAAAACTGCTTTGATATTTTAGCATATAAAAAAGGCGTTGTCAATACCCACGCCGAAAAAAGTTTATTTTTTTGATTTTTATACCCGAGCGTCTCTTATTTTCGCGTTATTACGTGTCAATCAGTTTTTAACGTTTCTCATACCGGCACCGACGCTACGCCTGAGAGATAAAGGCTGTGCCGCAAATCTTATTCCCATAACGAGCCGAGCAGCAGGCGGACAAGCATAAACACCGGGAGCGAAACGTGCGAAATACAGCGAAGATCAAGCGCACGGAAGCTATGCGCATGATCTTCGTATTATAAAATTCAGGTTAGATTTACGCGAAGATAATTCATATAATTTTTATACGCGATCTTTTCCGCAAGTTTCTCGGAGTAGTTGTGGCGCAGCATAAACTCCACAAGCTGATCGTGAATAGATCTCGTTTGATCTATCTCCGACGGATAGTGCCCGCTCGTACCGTCGACGTCGCCGCCGAAACCTATATTGTTCTCTCCGCCTATCTCAAGACAATGCTCGGCGTGTTTAAAAAGCTCTTCCACAGTCGCACCGTCGCCGTCTTTCGTAATAAAAGGCGGATAAAAGTTGAGCCCTATCATTCCGCCCCTTGCTATCAGTGCCTTTGCCATATCGTCTGTCAGATTTCTGCCGTGTGGGCAAAGAGCGCGAAAATTCGAATGGCTCGCGATCGGAGGTTTGGCTGCAAGCTCCATCGTATCCCAAAAGCTTTTGTCGGAAAGATGCGAAACGTCGAATATCATTCCGAGGCGATTACCCTCGTTGATTATTTCGCGCCCGAGAGGCGTCAGACCCGTATCTTCCTCACCATAGGAGAGCCTGTTGCTTTTCGCAAGGCTGTTTGAGAGCCAAGCCATACCGAAAACGCGCACACCGACGTTATAAAACTTTCGAAATTCCTCTGCACTGCTCTTGATGCCGCTGCCGCCCTCGATCGTTAAAAGCGCCGCGTGCTTTCCGCTTGCAAAAGCCCTTTCTATATCGGCATAAGTCCGCACGGGTACGAAGCTTTGCTTTTCCGCCTCGGACTGTATCGCAAAATGACCCACGTATCTGACGGCTCTGCGATAACATTCCTCCTCCGTTTCGCCGCTGTGGCAGCAAAACATAGCGACAAATTGTAGTTGCGGATACTTGTTGCTGAAATTGTGCGGCATAACTAGATTGCAACCCGTCGAATCGACCTCGCCTATACTGTCGCAATGAGAATCTACAATATACATTGATTTTCCTTTCACCTGAAATTTGACCTGCCGCAGTCTTTAGAACGATTTGGCGACACTGTCAATACGTCGGCGTATCCAGTCTCCACGCCCCGCCCTCGAAAACGAATCTGAGCGTTCTCGTATACTTTCCCTCGGTAAGTTTGCCCGCCGTCGCGTCGTAATACGTCCCCTCGGCGTCTATCGAAACGTTTACGCTTTTTGCGTTCGACGGCTTTACTATCCTCATTGACGATATATCGTATACGCTTTGCGAAGAGAAAAAAGGCTCGAATTCGTTGGATTTCAAAAAAAACGAATCGCCAAGCGTTTCCGATTGCTTGTATCTTGCGTAACTTGTTCCGTAATCGGTGTATATCCCGTCGAATACGGACGAATAAACGGACGAAAGATACGACGAAGAATATACCGCCTCGGCGGCTTTTTTTATGCTCTCGATCGACTGATATTCACAATCAACCGTTACGTAATCGTATTTTTCCGGCGATTCCGAATCGTATGGCGACGGTTTTTCGGTATAATCCGACGGATAGTAATAATTGCCGTCGTTATCGTGACCTACGCTTGTGCCGTTGTCGTCCCTTGATACCTCAAGGTACGTATATCCCTTGGTGACGTCGCCTTTTTTGCTGTACCTCAGAATGGTTTTGCCGCTTTCCGAATCGGTTATATAGTTATAATAAACCTCAAGTTCCTCATCGTACTCGTCGTTTTCCCACTTTAGCGGGTCGGGGCGCGCATAAGTCGGCAGCCCCTCCCCGAAAAATATGTCGTTTATCTCGAAAGAATTTTCGATAAGATCGGCAAATATCGCCCTTACCTCTTCAATATCGGGTGCAGGGCTCCTGAAAAACAGCGCCCACACCGACGTAAACAACAGTACCGTGGCGAGTATCGCGCAAACGGTTATTATAAGAGCCCTTTTCATGTTTCGTCGGAGGCGTCATCCGCATCGTACGAAATCGGTTCGACCTCGTCGACCTCACCCGGCGCGTTTACTTCGTCATTTTCGTCCTCGCACGAGGCGATCGCGGTAAATCCGGCACATCTCTGCCCTTCGCCCATACGCATCACGATAACTCCGGCAGCGGACCTTGAATATACGGGAATATCCTCGCAACGGGTGCGGATAACGGTACCGGCATCGGTAACGAGCATAATATCGTCATTGTCGAACACGGACGAGATACCGACTACTCTACCGGTCT
Organism: uncultured Ruminococcus sp.; assembly: GCA_964579135.1. Classification (GTDB taxonomy): domain Bacteria; phylum Bacillota; class Clostridia; order Oscillospirales; family CAG-272; genus CAG-390. Next base: position 2,493 of record CAZOFD010000005.1, read on the forward strand.
TCGCGTTAACGTTTTGGCAGGTAACACCGAGACCGCCGCGATTTTTCATAAGTCTGAATTCGTCGAATTCGACCCTCTTTCCGTATCCGTTTTCGGTTATGACCACGAGCTTTTTACCGTCCTCGACTGCGACCGTTCCGACGACCTTGTCGTCGCCGCGCAAACGGATACCTATAACTCCCCTTGCGGTGCGGCTCATAGTACGCGCGCCTTTTTCGGAAAAGCGCACGGTATTTCCCTCCGCGGAGGCTATTATGATATCGCTCGTTCCCTCGGTAAGCATAACGGAAACGAGTTCATCGCCCTCGTCGAGATCTATAGCTATTTTTCCGCCTTTGCGGTGGAAAACGTATTCCGTAAGTTTCGTACGCTTGAGAATACCGTTTTTGGTGACCATAGTCAAGTACTTGCCGTCGGTATCCTCAAAATTATCGACCTCTATGACGGCACTGACCTTTTCGCCGCTTTCGATCTCTATGATATTCACAAGATTCGTTCCCTTTGCGGTGCGGCTCGCTTCGGGGATATTATACGCTTTCCGCAAAAATACGCGACCGAAAGTCGTAAAGAACATCACGTAAGAGTGGGACTTCATAACGAGCATTCGCTCGATAAAATCTTCCTCTTTCGTCGTCATTCCTATGATACCCTTACCACCCCTGTGCTGAGCGGAATAAGTATCCGCGGGAAGACGCTTGATATATCCGCTGTTCGTTACCGTAATAACGCAGTCGTGCTTTTCGATAAGATCCTCAAGCTCTATCTCGTCGGTCGCTTCGATTATTTCGGTACGACGCGGGTCGGCGTACTTGCGGCGAACCTCGAGCAATTCGTTTTTGATTATCTCGTTGATCTTTCCGATATCGGCAAGTATCTCGCGAAGCTCTTTGATAAGGTCGTTAAGCTTTGCGAGCTCGTCCGCTATCTTGTCTCTCTCAAGACCCGTGAGCCTGCCGAGAGTCATATCGACTATCGCCTGAGCCTGAATATCCGTAAGCGCATATCTTTCGCAAAGACGAGCTTTGGATTCGGGGATGGATGGCGACGTTTTCATAAGTTCGACGATCTGATCGATATTTTCGATCGCGATGCTGTATCCCTCCAAAATATGGGCACGCGCAAGGGCGCGGTCGAGTTCGAACTTCGTTCTGCGGGTAACTACCGACTCCTGATGCCTTATATATTCGTCAAGGATCCTGTCGAGCGAAAGGATCTTCGGCTCTCCGTTTACGAGAGCGAGCATATTGACGGCGCAAGTATCCTCAAGTTGCGAATACTTGTAGAGTTGCTTCAAAATGATCTCGCCGTTCGCGTCGCGCCTGTACTCCACGACTATGCGCATACCGTCGCGCCCGGACTCGTCTCTTATATCCGTTATGCCCTCGATGCGCTTTTCCTTAACGAGATTCGCTATGGATTCGCAAAGCAAACTCTTGTTTACGCCGTAAGGTATCTCGGTAACGATTATCCTGTGTTTTGCCTCCTCGACTTCGGCGCGCGCGCGCACCATAACGCGCCCCTTACCGGTGAGATAAGCTTCTTTGATACCGTTTATACCGTATATCATAGCGGCTGTCGGAAAATCGGGACCTTTTATATATTCCATAAGGTCATAAACCGTACAATCCGGATTCTCCATACGATATATCGTAGCGTCTATTACCTCGCCCATATTGTGCGGGGGGATGTTCGTTGCCATACCGACGGCGATACCGACGGAACCGTTTACCAAAAGATTCGGGAAACGCGACGGAAGAACGCTCGGCTCTTCGAGTCTGTTGTCGAAATTTCGGTTCATAACGACAACGTTTTTATCCATATCGCGCATCATCTCGTCGGATATCTTGGCAAGGCGCGCCTCGGTATAACGATATGCCGCAGGCGGGTCGCCGTCAACGGAACCGAAGTTTCCGTGACCCTCGACAAGAGGATAACGCAGAGAAAAATCCTGCGCCATTCTTACCATAGTTCCGTATACGGCGCTGTCTCCGTGCGGATGGTAACGACCGAGAACGTTACCTACCGTGGTCGCGGATTTACGGAAAGGCTTGTCCGACGTAAGATGATCCTCGTACATAGCCCACATAATGCGTCTTTGACCGGGTTTCATTCCGTCGCGCACGTCGGGCAAAGCTCTGGATGTTATTACCGACATCGAATATTCTATAAAAGACCTCTTTACCTCGTGGTCCATTTCGACGTCGACTATCTTCTGATTTTTAAATGTCAGATCTTCTTTGTTATTTTCCACTTTAGCGTTCCTTTCGTTTCGGAATCTCCGTATTCACCGCAAGCACTCGGCAACAAACGCGCATCTCTGTTAAAACCAAAAGACCGTGCGGTCGAAACGTAACTTTTTCAATAGATCATAACAGACCGAAATTGCATTTTACCGTATGCTGTGGAAACACGGGAAAAATATCCGCGTTATGCTGTGCACGGTACCTGCGGCGATGAAAAACTATCCGAGGAAACGAGCAAACTTCGTATGCTCGGGAATCCTATAATCGAAATAATCACAATCGGCGTCTGTTATGTTTTTTGTGGAGCCGTATCTTAAAAAATGATAATAAAACACACCTTTTTCCACAACCTGTGGAATACTTTCGCACAAATCCGTCACGGTCGTACGTTTTAACCGTTTGAGGTCGGTTTTATTTACGACAAACCTTAAAACCGAATACGGTTACGTATCATATATCGAGATTAACGGCGTACTTTGCGTTTTGCTCTATAAACTCACGGCGCGGTTCGACTTTATCGCCCATAAGCAGCGAAAAAGTGGCGTCGCATTTTGCCGCATCTTCGAGAGTGACTTTGAGAAGTATCCTGCGCTCGGGGTCCATAGTTGTCTCCCAAAGCTGCTCAGCGTCCATCTCACCGAGACCTTTGTATCTGTCGGCTTCGACACCGACCGTGCCGAGCTCGGCAATATATCTGTCGCGTTCTTCGTCGGAAAAGGCAAATCTTTCGCCGCCGTTTTTGCCTCGTTTATATACCTTGTAAAGGGGAGGCTGTGCCAAAAATACGTGCCCCTCTTCTATCAGTTTTCTCATATGTCTGAAAAGGAACGTCAAAAGTAGTATCCTTATATGCGATCCGTCAACGTCGGCATCCGCCATAAGGATTATCTTACCGTATCTGAGTTTCGAAATATCGAAATCCTCGCCGATACCGCACCCGAGAGCCTGAATTATCGGAATTATCGAAACGTTGGAATATACTTTGTCGAGTCTGCTCTTTTCGACGTTCAATACTTTTCCGCGAAGCGGCAAAATAGCCTGAAATTTCGAATTTCGTCCGGATTTCGCGCTGCCTCCCGCGGAATCTCCCTCAACGAGATAAAGTTCGGTCAAAGAAGCGTCTCTTTCCTGGCAATCGGCAAGTTTGCCGGGCAAGGTAGAACCCTCGAGCAGACCTTTTCTTCTCGTAAGTTCGCGTGCTTTTCTCGCTGCTTCCCTTGCGCGCGCCGCGCTGAGAGCTTTGTCGAGGATAGCCCTTGCGGTAGACGGATTTTCTTCCAAAAATTCGCCGAGCCTTGCGGCAACCGTCGACTCAACGAGCGTTTTTATCTCGGTGTTTCCGAGTTTTGCTTTCGTTTGGCTTTCAAATTGCGCATTTTGCAGTTTGACGCTCACAATGGCGCAAATTCCCTCGCGAACGTCCTCTCCGGACAATGCCTTGTCCGAATCTTTAAGGATACCGTTTTTTCTCGCATAGGCGTTCATAACGCGCGTAAGAGCCGTTTTAAACCCTACCTCGTGCGTTCCGCCCTCGACGGTGTTCATATTGTTTGCAAACGTCAATATCATCTCGTGATACGACGAATTGTATTGCATTGCTATTTCGGCTTGCGCGGTGCCCTTTTCGCCGCGCATATATATAACGTCGGGATGTATAAGTTCGTTGTTTTTTTGCGAATTGAGGTATGAAACGAAGTTTCTGATGCCTCCGTCGAACTTCAGTTCGATTTCGCGCGGCTCGTCAAACCTCGTATCCTTAAGTACGATGCAAACGCCGGCGTTCAAAAACGCCTGCTCCCTCATACGGTTTAGAAGCATCTCGTAATCGAACACTTCGGTCTCGAATATAGTCCTGTCGGGCTTGAACGTTACCTTAACGCCGTGTCGCTTTTCTCCCGCGGCAACTGGTCCCTCGCATTTAAACTTTCTCGCAACGCCGCCGCGTTCGAATCTTTCGGTATATTTTATACCGTCGCAAACGTCCTCGAGCTCAAGCCATTCGGAGAGAGCGTTAACGACGGAGGCTCCGACTCCGTGAAGTCCGCCGGCTATCTTATATCCCTCGCCTCCGAACTTTCCGCCTGCGTGAAGTATCGTATACACCACTTCGGGGGTCGGAATTCCCTGCTTCGGATGTATACCCGCGGGAATACCGCGACCGTTGTCCTCTACCGTAACGCTGTTGTCTTTGTTAACGGTAACCTTTATAGTATCGCAGTGACCCGCAAGAGCCTCGTCGATTGAGTTGTCAACTATCTCGTGAACGAGATGGTGCAGACCCCTTATAGACGTCGTACCTATATACATTCCGGGGCGTTTGCGAACGGCTTCGAGCCCTTCGAGCACTTGGATCTGGTTTTCGGTGTAGGCGTTGTCGTCTACCGTGGTATTTATTTCAGACCCCTCGGGATCGAGTTCGATTATATCGAGTTCTTCTTCCGCCTCGACTTCATCGGGCAAAGAATTCACCGCAGCGTCTTCCGCCCTTGCGTTTTCGATTTTCGGCGTATTGCCGTTTTCGGTATCCGCGCCGTATTCGGCACCAATTTTTTCTTCTGCCATTTTTGCCCTTTCTTTGCGGAACGTCTCCGCTTTGAAATTTTATTTACGTTTTACGCGACTTTTATTTTCGTTATCGTTTATTTTTCATCGGTCCGAGCGTCGTCCGTGGTGACTATATCCGATACGGAAGCAAGAGCGGCGTTTTTGCCGTCTCCGACGAGCCGTCCGAGCAATGCGGACGGTGAAAGCAACGAAAAACATACGGTGTTATCATTTCTTTTCCCGTAAACCACAAAACTTTTCGGTATATCGTCGCCTGCCGAAATCACTCTTTTTTCTTTTTGCTTCGTCAGCAAAAATTTTTTCGTTACCGAACTGCCGAGAGTCGCGTTGTCGGTGTCGAATATCCCGAGGATTTCTTTTGTCCTGACCGTTTTATTGTTTCCTATATGCAGATACATTCTTAACCTCGATAAACGGGGGCGTTAATTTTCAATATGCAGAATATCGGCTGATAACTCCGAAATACTTAGCGTAAAAATCAACGCTTGCGAATAAGATCACCCGAATATTCCGTTTTTTACGTTTATAACGTTAACGTTTGCAAGATCGGCAGCGGCGATATCTCCGCAAGAGGTCATTATCACCTGACCGTGCCCTATCTTTTTCGTCAAATAATCTCTGCGTGACGAATCGAGTTCGGAAAAAACGTCGTCGAGCAACAGTACCGGAGTTTCGCCGGTATCGCTTCGCGAAACGGCGCTTTCCGCAAGTTTGAGACCGAGAGCGAGAGAACGCTGTTGCCCTTGGGAAGCAAACGTACGCGCGTTTTTGTCGTTTATCTCGATACTTAGATCGTCCTTATGCGGACCGAAAAGAGTTGCGCCGGCGTTTATCTCTCTTTCGTGCGACGACATCAGCTTTGAAAGATAGAGTTTTTCGGATTTTTCCGTATCTATCGCGTCATCGTAACTTATCTTAAACGAATTTTCATATTCGAGCGACGGAACCTCGCGCCTCTCCGTCATATCGTAAAAACAAGATTCAAGCTCTTTTTCGGCAAGACTTACGTATTTTAGTCTCGACGATATGACGTACGCCGCCTCGTGAGCGAGTTGATACGACCAAAATTCGATGGTCGAATCGAAACTGCGCCTGTCGTATTCGGCGTTTTTTATCAGTTTATTGCGCTGTACGAGAATATGGTTATACCTTTGCAGCGATCTCAGATACATCGGACGAAGTTGACTTATCGCAACGTCAAGGTAGTTCCGCCGCATAGCGGGACCCTCTTTTACTATATTGAGATGCTCCGGGCAAAAAAGCACGGCGCGAAACTGACCGATTATCTCGGATATACGATTAACTTTAAATCCGTTTTGTTCCGCCGAGCGGGTCTTATCCCGCGAAAAGGCGAAGCGCATCTTATGCTCGCGTACCGAATCTTCGAACTCGAGCGTTAAGGATGCGTCTTTGCTGTCAAAAGCTATATACTCCGAATCTTTGGCTCCCCTGAAAGATTTTCCGAGCGAGAAAAAACACAATGCCTCGAGCATATTCGTCTTTCCCTGCGCGTTGTCTCCCCACAAAAGGTTGGTACCGTCCGAAAACTCAACGTATTCGGAACGAATATTCCTAAAATTATCGATTTTTATGTTTTTGCATTTCAAATTCGAGTCCCGAAACCGATCTCGGCGTATAAAAGCCGAATATTTTCACGGTAAAGCGTCAATTCTTCATCCTTACCGGCAAAAGGAAGAACAGATCGTCACTGTTGTCCTCCGGCTCCGTGGGAATGATATTTATGCTGTAAAGAGGTGTCGACATCTCTATCTTTACGGTATCTCCCGAGCACGCGCGAACGGCGTCGATGAGATATCTGTTGTTGAACGCCATAGTTATGTCGTCACCGGTATGATCAACGTCTACCTCGTCGTAAGACGACCCTGCGGAGGAATTTGCCGTGAGCTTCATAGTGTTGCCCTCGACCGTCAGCTTAAGAGGAGTACGCGCAATGCCCGCGACTTTTTCTTCGGTGACGACGGCGCTTCTTTCAAGCGCGGATATCAGCCTTTCTTTATCCGCGGTAACGTTTATCTTATGATTTTTGAGGATGATCCTGTCGAAATCGATATATTCTCCCTCGATAAGTCTGGTAAAGAAAACGAGACCGTCGAACATATATATCATATTTTTGCGACTCATAAAAACGGTAACTATCTCGTCTTCATCGTCCGGCAACATCTTTATCAGTTCGTTAACCGTTTTTTGCGGCACGATAAAACTGTATTTCAGCTCCGAATTGTCTCCGTTTTTATTAGTCGGATTAACGTGGCAAACGCATTTTGCCATTTTAAAGCTGTCGCACGAGACAGCGAGCAGCTCGTTGTCGAGAACGCGGAAATACGCTCCGTTAAGTACCTGCCTTTGGTCGTTTATACCCATAGCAAATTGTATCTTTATAAATATGCGCTTTAAAAGTCCCGCGGGAAGCTCGAAACTTTGATCTTCTCTTACGCCGGGCAATGCCGGAAAATCTTCACCCGAAAAAGCCGACATTTTGTGATTTGATTTTCCCGCGGTGATGGAAGCCTCGAGCTTGTCGTTTATTTCAAGGGTAACTTCGTCGTTATCCATAACTTTCAGCGTTTGCATAAACTTATGGGCGTTAAGAGCAAAGCATCCGTTTTCGAGAACGGTTCCCTCGGCATGGCAACGAACGCCTTTTTCGAGGTCGTAAGTAGTAAATACTATACTGTTATTGTCTTTCGCGTCTATAAGCACACATTCCGTCGTAGGTATAGTCCCTCGCGACGAGGCTGCGCACATAAGCGGCGACAAAGTGTTTATCGTTTCCTGACGGTTAAATATGATCTTCATATACGTTGTACCAGAACTTTCGTAAAACGAAAGTTTCCTTTCTCGATTTGGTCGATCGAAGCGCTTTCGCGCTTTTTCGTTTTTTAAAAATAAAAATAATTAAAATAATAGATAATAAGCAGCGGTATCAGCAGTAGGGGGTGTAGATATTGTGGAAAACTACGCGGAGCCTTGAAAATCAAGGCTTTTCGCAGTATGAAAAACCGATATTTTTTGTTGATTTATCGGTTTTAATCTTGTTGAAAACCTTTGAATTTTCAACAGGACGCGTTCGTAACGCCTATCAATTTATATTTTTTTCTATATCCTCGATATCGAGCCTTAAGGCATTATCCGTCAAAAGTTTCTTTTCTATCATCTGATACGAGGCGAGTATCGTAGTATGGTCGCGGTTGAATATCTTGCCTATATTCGGATACGACATTTCCGTTATTTTGCGTATGAGATAAATGGTAACGTGGCGAACCTGAGCGATGTCTCGCGAGCGACGCGCGCCTGTCAGATCTTCTTTTTTTATATCGTACTTGCGCCATACCGCGGCAAATATCTTATCTATCGTAACGCTGACGGGCTCCTCCCCTCCGAGAAGATCCGATATGCAGCCGCGGGCTACCTCCATAGTTATCTGTCTGCCCTCGAGAAAAACGATGGCGCCGAGCTTTTTCATCGCTCCTTCAATCTGCCTTATGTTGGATCTTAAGTTCTCGGCAAGATAGGTCAAAACTTCTTCCGAGAGATTTACCTTGACTTGCTCCGCCTTTTTTTTGATTATAGCCATACGGAGTTCGAGGTCCGGCGGCTGTATATCGGCAAGCAGACCCCATTCGAACCTCGTTTTAAGCCTATCCTCGAGAGTTTTCATCTCGCGTGGAGGTCTGTCCGACGTCAGTATTATCTGCTTGTGGTCTTCGTAAAGAGCGTTGAAAGTGTGAAAAAATTCTTCCTGCGTGGATACTTTTCCCGCTATAAACTGTATGTCGTCTATAAGAAGCATATCGCAAGAGCGATATTTGTTTCTGAATTCAACGGTCATATTCGAACTCAGCGCCTCTATAAACTGGTTCGTAAAGTCCTCGCCTTTTATGTATATTATTCGAACGTTGGGATTTTTCTTTTTTACTTCGTTCGTTATTGCGTAGAGAAGGTGAGTTTTTCCTATTCCCGACGGTCCGTATATAAAAAGCGGGTTGTAGTTCATTGCGGGATTTGCCGCGACCGCGGTGCAGGCGGCGTGGGCGAATTTATTCGAGTTTCCGACTATAAAATTATCGAACGTGTATTCGAAGTTGTAAGGCGGCATCGTGGAGCCCCAAGCGTCGGATCTCGGTCTTTCTTCCACGGCAGGCATAGCATTCGTTGTCGGTGCTACTACGACGTAATCGTAATCCCCCGGGCGAGGCTCGTCGCGAAATATCAAATTGACCTTTATGTCGAAGCCGAGAACGTCGCAAAAATGCTTTTCTATCGAGTCGAGATATCTTTGCTTGATGATGTTGTATTTAATTATCGACGACGTTGCCATAGTAAGGACGTTGTCCGTGTCGAAAGATAATATTTTAAGTTCCGAAAACCACATATCTATGGAAGACGTCGGCATTGTTTTGTGAAATTCTTCCATAACGTCTTTCCAAACCGAACGAAATTCGTCGAGATAAGCCATATATAACTCCGTTTCGGTGCTTTAAAAGCACAAATTTTATACGTTACGTCGGACGGAAAAACGCGTTCCGCCGCTTTAATATTATAATATATATAATATATTATATCATATTAAATGCCCGTTTACAATAAAAAATGAAAATTTATATTGCGAGGTGTGTGAATTTACAATGTAAATTTTTTGTGAACGTATTTGCGTACGTAAAAAACAAAAACGGGATCCGACCGTGACCCCGTTTTTATATCGATTTGTTTGTCGACTTTATTGTGACGTTTTGTCCGTTTCCACTACGGTGATAATACCGTCTTTAAAATATCCGGAATAAGTGTTTCTTTCTCCGTCTACCCAATAATAAGTTCCCCAACCGTTTATATTATTGTTTGCGAAATCGCCCTCGTAACGCTCGCCGTTTGCCCAATAATATACTCCGTATCCTTCGCGTATATCGTTTTTAAAATCGCCCTCGTATCTGTCGCCGTTCGAATACACGTATACTCCTTTTCCGATCTTTTTCCCGTTTTCGAAGGTTCCCTCGAATTTTGAACCGTCGGATAAAACGAACGTTCCCTCCCCGTTTTTCAGACCGTTTGAAAAGTTTCCGCTGTAAACGTCGCCGTTTGCGTAACGATAGACTCCGTAGCCGTTTATTATGCCGTTCTTAAAATTGCCTTCGTACCTGTCGCCGTTTGAATATTCGTATGTTCCGTATCCGTTAATTTCGTCGGATACGAACTCGCCCTCGTATTTGTCGCCGTTTGCGAAAGAAAGTACGCCGCTTCCCTCGCGTTTGAATTCCGCGCTGAGCGTTCCGAAAAAAACGCTTCCGTCGGAATAAGTAACGCTGCCGTCGCCGACGTATGCCGTCGTTCCGTCGGAAAAATATATTTTTCCGTTAAGCGGTATTCCGTTGCCGTCCTTTTTTCCGACGAAGCCTACGTCGTCGTTTTGCGGTGATTCCTTTTCTACTTTGTATCCCGAAAAATAAAGTGCAAACAAGACGAAAACGAACACGACGATTGCCGCCAATGCGGAAAACAGCAACCTTTGTCGTCTCGAAAAATGTATTTTACGTTTATACTTTCTGAATTTTGCCATTTTATGCCTTCTGCGAATAAACGCGCGGTATTTTTTGACCTGTTTTGCTTGCTATCGTTTAACTCTTAAATCCGCTTATGGCGTTGTCGAGCCAAAGTAATAATTCGGGTAGAAATTTCAGCGTAACGACAGTCGCTATCGGCGCAAGCAAGGTGACGATTATCGGCGCGATAACGTCGGACGCCGAGGCGGAAAATCTTTTTTCGGCTTTTTGTACGTTTTCACGATCGACGTAGAAAGTATTCGTTTCGAAATCGTATTCAAAAGGCGAGGCGCTGTATCTTTCGCTTTTGTCTTTTGAGTTTGCTCCGCTTTCGGCAGTTTCTTCCGGCTGCGTTTTCTCCCCGTCGCGGAAAAATTTGATATTTTCATAATATCTTTCGCGTTCCGTGCAGGAAACGACCGAGCGATATACGTATTCTTTTTTTATAGCGCGACGTACGTAAAAAGATTTTTCAAGTCCGAGCTCTTTCAGAGTTTTTGAGTTTTCGGGGCTGTCGGCTCCGCATTTTATGAGCGATCTGACGAATTTACCGGTTATTCTGCGGTGAAAAAACGCTGCGTACGACGCAATTACAAGCCCTGCGAAAACACCTATTATCAAAAGACGCAAATCCACGATTCCGTGACCGAGATTTATGTTTTCGTAGTTTTTTGCGTTTATTGAAAAACTTTCTTTGATAAGATCCGAAAGCAGATCGAAAAAGGATTCGTCGTCAAGAAAAAAACGATACATTAATACCACCTTTTATATAAAAATGGAAAATAATACAATTATTTATTGTAAAAAGTTTCACGTGAAACAATTATGGTTGATTATCATAAATCGACTGCATACGATCAACCGAAGATCTCGTTGCCGCATATTTTTACGAGTATCTCTTCGAGGTCTTCGTTTTCTCCGTAATAGATCTCTATTCGGCGTTTTCCTTTTGCGTCGTCACGTATTTTAATTCTGTGACCCGACAGACGCATCGACCGTTCCTCGAGATCGGATATATACGATACTTTTTGCAGATCCTTTTCTGCGACGTTTTTTTCACTTGCGGGAGTATTCAGCTTTTTTACCAATTTTTCGGTTTCGCGAACGGATATTCCGTTTTCGACGATGAAACGTGCCGTTTCGGTGATTTTTTCGCTGTTTTTGATCCCCAAAAGCGTTCGCGCATGTCCCGCGGAGAGTTTTCCGGCGTCGACAAGCTCTAAAACGTCTCTCGGTAACTCGAGTAATCTCAGTGCATTAGTTATTGCCGAGCGGCTTTTGCCGACGTTTACCGAGACTTGTTCTTGCGTAAGACCGAATCTTTCTATAAGATCTCTGTATCCGAGAGCCTCTTCGATTGCCGTCAGGTCTTGCCTTTGCACGTTTTCTATCAGTGCGATTTGGGATTGTGCGAGTTCGTCGCCGGAAAACACAACCGCCGGTATTTCCGTAAGCCCCGCCATATTACTTGCTCGCCATCTGCGTTCGCCGGCGATTATTTTGTAAGTTCCGGGGTAATCTACGTTTTCGGTAACGACTATCGGTTGTAAAAGCCCGAACTGAGAGATCGAGGCGGCAAGAGTCGCAAGTTCTTCCTCGTTAAATAATTTTCTGGGTTGTGCGCGATTGGGCTCTATGTCGCAAAGCCTTATCATTTCCGCCGGACCGTGCGATTTTTCGACGTAATTATCCTCAAAAAGGGAATTAAAGTCACGTCCGAGTCCGCTTTTTCTTATTTTTGCTGCCATTTATAGTAAGCTCCGTTGTTTTATTTCGTTTTTATATTCTTTCTATTATCTCTCGCGCGACTTCAAGATATTCGGACGCGCCTTTTGAGTGTTTATCGTGATAATAAACCGGCATTCCGAAAGACGGTGCTTCCGAAAGACGAACGCCTCTTGAGATAGCCGTTGCGAAAAGTTTGTCGTAATAGTGTTTTTTCAGTTCGGAAAGCACCTGAGACGTTAAAACGAGTCTGCCGTTAAACATTGTGATGAGTATTCCCGTAATGCCGAGATCGGGATTGTATCTTTGTTTTATCCTCGATATCGTCAGCATAAGCTGAGAAAAGCCCTCGAGGGCGTAAAATTCGCATTGCATAGGAATAATTACTCCGTCACTTGCGGAAAGAGCGTTTATAGTGAGCATTCCGAGGGATGGGGGACAGTCTATTATGATGTAATCGTAGTCGTTTTTTACACTTTCGAGTGCGTTTTTGAGGCAATATTCGCTTTCTCCGTCGGAAAACAAATCGAATTCGGCTCCTGCGAGCGAAATAGTGGAGGGAATAAGCGAAAGCCCTTTAAATCGTGTCTTTTTTATCGTGTTTTTTACAAGAGAGGCAAGTTCTTCGCCTTCGAGTTCGGGATCGAGAAGATCCTTTACAGTGGTTTTTAAACCTTTTTTTGCGATTCCCACGCCGCTTGTGCTGTTGCCTTGCGGGTCGAGGTCGACAAGGAGCACGTTCATATCGAGCAGACCGAGCGAAGCGGCTGCATTTACCGCAGACGTTGTTTTTCCGACACCGCCTTTTTGATTTGCAAACGAAATTATCTTACCCATACGAACTCCTATATCGAGCGTTTATTTTGCTATTGTCAAACTAAGTCTAAAACCGTTGTTGAATAAATTATATCACGAGCGGTAAAGTAATTCAATAGTTAAATCAAATTATATTTTCAAAACCGATTTGTAATTTATAGGGACGTATATTTGATATTTCGAGAGCTTAAGACAAAATATAGTCTCATAAATTCAAGCGTTTCACGTGAAACGCTTGTAAAGATCATTATTAATTAATAATAATCGTATGGTAAGGCGATTTCGATTAGCGCCGATTGCCGCGCGGACAGGTAATAATTTTCTACGTTTCACGTGAAACGTTTGAAACGTAGGGGCACAAAGCTATTGAGATTTATTTGACGTTGCCGTGTCGGAGTGTTTCGCTTGCGTTACGTACAACGATAGGTCATCAAAACGAATATTCACATTTATTTTATCTGCGATAAAAGACAAAAAGCAAAATATACGTATGATGCTGCGGTAAAATGAGCAAGAAACGACCCTTAGCGGTATTCGCATTGGAAAACGAAAAAACAAACCGTTAAAATAACGGCTTGTTTTTGATTGCTGCATATTGGCGCGGATATTTTTTTCCGCAAGCGGTTGTTTTGTCGAATATTACCACTGATCTCGAGTTAACGTTTTCGCCGTGTGAAATCGTAAGGTCGTGTTTTGAACGAAATCTTATCCCGAGAGATTTTTGCGCATATATATGACCTTTGAGTTCGTCGCCGACGTCTGCGCTTTTAAGCATAACGAGTTTTCCGCCGATGCGGACGAAAGGCGCGCATAATTCCGCCAATATCGGCAGCGAGGCGACCGCGCGGGCGGTTACGGTATCGAAATTTTCGCGATATTCGTACGTTTGTGCCGCCAACTCTTCGGCTCTGCCGTTAATTGCTTTGAAATTGTAAAGCCCGAGCACTTTTGCGGCAAGATTCGAGAAGTTTGTCTTTTTGGCGGTGGCGTCGAGGGCAAAAACTTTGATATCGGGGCGCACTATCGCTATCGGTAACGACGGAAATCCCGCTCCGGAGCCGATATCCAAAAGGGAAGAGCCGCCAAGGTACTTTACGGCAGTGAGTGAATCGACAAAATGCAGAAGAATTATCTGTTCGTCTTCGGTTATGGCTGTAAGATTGTACTTTTTATTTTCGGATTTCAAAAGCTCTGCGAGTGCGGCGAATTTTTCAGCCGTTTCCACAGTGCAGTATTCGTTCATACCGTTTTCGCCGAGTATTTGCAAAAACAGGTCAAAAAAATTATTATTCATCGGCTCTCGATTCATAAATGGTAATAAATGGAATTAACGATCTTTAATTGCTCTTGCAACGAAATAAAGTTTGATATCGTCCTCGCGAGGCAACGTTTTTTCCGGCGAGCCGTAAACGGCGCAGATCTCAAATCCGCTTTTTTCGAGTTCGGATTCGATCGTCTCGCGGGTAAAACAGGTCTCGAACCACTCGCTGTTGCGTCGCGAATATATACCGCTGCCTGCTTTGCGCTCGGTAAACACCGTAAGCGAGAAACGGCAGACTCCGCTCTCTTCGTCAAAGCAGTTTTGCCACGAACAAAAAGCCGCGGTACCGTCCGGAGTTTTTTCGTCAAAGGAATACGTGTTTTGCGCGTATTCGTGTTTGAAACGGAACGGGGAATTAACGTCGAAAACGAATATTCCGCTCGGATCGAGGTAATTGTGAACGGTCTTAAAGCAATTTGCCATATCGTCGCGCGTTTCGAGGTGATTTATAACGTCGTAGGAACAGACGGTCGCTCCCACGGTGCCGTAAAGTTCGAACGAACGAACGTCCTGACAGAGCAAAAGCACCGACGGCGGGCATTTGCACCTTGCTTCCGAAAGCATATCGGGAGATATGTCCACCCCGATCATATCGTGACCGTAATCGGCAAGGGTTTTCGTAAGCATACCCGTACCGCAACCGAGGTCCAAAACGATTTCGGGTCGCGACGGGAGAAACTCGGCGAAAACGCTTTCGGCAAAATTCGCCCATTTTTCGTAGTCTGCCTCGGTATTAAATGCGTCGTACGCCGCGCTTACGGCTCCGTATCCGTCCTTTACGCTCATTTGATATCCAAGATCCCGAAGATGTTTTCGATATCTCCGGCGCCCATAATTATCAATGCGTCGCCGCTTCGCACCTCGCGCGGCAAATTTGCGGCAATATTGCCGATATTACCGCCGTAAACGGCTTTTTCGCCTATCGCGGCGGCAAGTTTTTCGGAACTGACGCCGAGATTATCCGTCTCTCTCGCGGCGTATATATCCGCAACGATCACGCGGTCCGCAAGCGACAGCGCGTGAGCGAATCCGTCGAAAAATTCTGCGGTTCTCGTATACGTATGCGGTTGAAAAACGCAAACTATGCGCTTGTATCCGAGGTCGCGCAGCCCACGCAGCGTTGCCGCTACTTCGGTCGGGTGGTGCGCGTAGTCGTCGAAAACGTCGGCTGCGGCGAATTTGCCCTTATATTCGCTTCTTCGGCTCGCGCCGGTAAACGCCGACAGTCCTCTTGCGACAAGCGTCGGGTCGCAAGCACATTCGACGGATGCGGCAAACGCCGCGAGCGCGTTGGAAATATTATACGCTCCCGGCACGGACAGGTCCACGTGCGCGACAAAAGATCCGCGGGAGAATATATCGAAAGAGGGTCTGCCGCGACTCATATCCGTGTTTACGGCATAATAAGAGGCTTTTTCGTTACCGCCGGCACTGAAAGTTACGATGCGACCGCGGTAGCCTTGCGCGGCAAGCAGCACGTTGTCGTCGTCCGCATTGATGACCGCCGTGCCGGCGTTACCTGTGAGCGATATAAAGTTCGAATAAGACCGCCTGACCTGAGCTATGCTCTTAAAATAGTCGACGTGATCCATTTCCACGTTCAGTACGACGGCAACAGTCGGGTTGAAGTCGAGAAAAGAATCCATATATTCGCAGGCTTCGAATATGAAAAAATCTTCTTTTCCTATTCTGTACGAGCCGTTTATGGCGGGGAGGGCGGCTCCGGACAAAATTGTCGGGTCGGCGCCGCTTTCCATAAAAGACAGTGCGCACATCGACGTACAAGTCGATTTTCCGTGCATTCCCGATATGCCTATGCGGCAACGGTAGCCCGTCATTACGTAACCGAGGTAATCCGCACGAGAGATGCAGGGGATACCGAGCGACAATGCGGCGCGATACTCCGGGTTGTCTTGCGATATGGCAACGGTGTATACGACGGCGTCGTAGCCCTCGATATTGGCGGCGTTGTGCGAATAAAATACGGTTATATCGGATTCCGAGAGTCTTTTTGTGGTTTCAGTTTCGGTGCGGTCTGAGCCGCCGACGCGAAATCCGCGCAAACGCGATATTTCGGCAAGAGACGACATATTTACGCCGCCTATGCCGATAAAGAATATACTCTCGGCGCCGCGGAGCATATTCGCTATCGCCGCCGCTCCGAAATGTGTGTTAGGTGTTGACACAGTGTCTTACCTTCCTTAGCAAAAATTTGAAATATTTCACAAAAAATCCCGTAACCCGTTGAATATTCTTCACATTGAAGAAGTATACTGAGACCAACGGAAAAAGGAAGTTGCGTATCTTTTCAAGGAGGAAATCAAAATGGTTATAACCGATATCAAAGTCAGAAAGTTGTTCGACGAAGGTCCTATGAAAGCCATCGTTTCCGTAACTTTCGACGATCAACTTGCGGTACACGATATAAAAGTTATAAATGCGCGCGAAAGACTCTTCATCGTTATGCCGAGCAGAAAAAATCCCGACGAAACCTACAGGGATATCGTTCACCCCATAAACGCATCGTTCAGAGGCGAACTTGAAAAGGCGGTCATAAACGCTTACGAAGAGGCGTTGAGTCGCGCAGAGGAGATACCCGCAGAGGTTTGACTTGCGCTCAAGTCGAGGTCGGAGCGCTTGGATATCGTATCGACGGCATTTGTTGCCGTCGATATTTTTCGTTGCGGCAAATACGAGTATTGCCGCGGTCGGTTATCCGCGGTTTTTACGTTATTTGACCTGTCCGTGCGATAATATCACGTTTTTTCCGCAGATAGTTATGAGACCGTACGACGGATAAGGATGCCCTTTTCCTATGGAGCCGGGGTTTAAAATGCGCAAAGGTTTCGACAGTACCGCTCCGAGCTCGTATTCCGTACCCGAGGGGATATAGTCCTCGTAAGGAACGTGTGTGTGCCCGAAAAGCAGAATGTCCGCGCCGTGCGAGGCGGCTGAGCAAACGGCTTTTTCGATCCCGTATTTTACGTTTTCGCGGTTACCGTGTATCGCGAATATTTTAAGACCGCAAGTTTCTATCAAAAGCTCGCGCGGGGAGGCGCCGTAGATCGAACACGAAAAAGAAAACTCCTCGCAATTTCCGCGAACGCACCAAATGCGCCGCCCCGTAAGGTGCGCCTGCGCAACGTCGTCGACGCCGTCGCCCAAGTGGATAACGTCCGCCGTGGGGTGCATAGCGGCTGCTGCGACGATGCCGTCGGATCTGCCGTGAGAGTCGGAAAAAACGATTATCTCGCGTTTTTGTGAGCCGTACATCGCAGAGTCCCCCGTTTATTATTTCGTATGATATTGCGCTTGCGGTATCTGCATTATGCTTTGATACGGCAACCCGAGCTACCTTTGCTACGTAAACGCGGCAAAGAGATACGGATATATTATATCATAATATGAAAAATTTTCAATAGAAAATTATTATCCGCTTTTCGGTTACAAAAACGCTTATCTGTGTTGCAAATTACGGCAAAAAATTGTATAATATGATAACGGAACGACAGTAATGCGGCTTGCCGTATAAGATCGATATCGAAAACGCGCGTGCTCGAGATTTTTTCGTCGGTGCGTGCGAATGAAAGGAAAAGAACAATGGCAACTCCTCATATTAGCGCGGAGCGCGGAGATTTCGCTTCGACGGTGCTTATGCCCGGAGATCCGTTGCGTTCGCAATTTATAGCTGAAAAATATCTCGACGGCGCGGTGCTCGTAAACGACGTGCGCGGCGTTCGCGGTTATACGGGATATTATAAGGGCAAGCGAGTTTCCGTTATGGCGTCGGGGATGGGGCAGCCATCGATCGGGATATATTCGTACGAGCTTTATAATTTTTTCGGGGTCGAGGCGATAATTCGCGTCGGTACTTGCGGCGCGTTTTCACCCGATTTGCATTTGCGCGACGTAGTTCTTGCCGAGGGCGCTTGCACGAACGGCAACTACGCCTCGCAATACGGCTTGCCCGGGACTTTTTGTCCGATCGCGGATTTCGATCTTTTGCGTGCGGCTGCCGAGGAGTGTGCGCGCAGTGGCGTAAACTATCGCGTCGGCAACGTTCTCTCGTCTGACGTCTTTTATAATGAAGAAAAGACAGACGATCTTTGGAGAAAGATGGGAGTTTTGGCGGTGGAGATGGAGTCTGCGGCGCTGTATTGCAACGCGGCGCGCGCGGGCAAAAAAGCACTTTGCATATGTACCGTAAGCGATTCTTTCGTTTACGAAAACGAGGTGTCGTCTCCGGTCGAGCGGCAAACTTCGTTTACTCAGATGGCGGAGATAGCGCTGGGACTTGCTTAAGCGCTCACTGCGGACGCAGAACGGAATGCGGATTTTGTCGCGCTCGATCCTTAAAATGTGTTGACTTTTGTCGTATGCGGCATTATAATACTTAAGATTGTCAATGAAAGGTTAGATATGAGGGTTTACAACGAAGAACGGTTTTTGACCAAAAAAACCGAACTTATGGAAAAAAGTTACGAGTGTTTTGCGGAGAACGGTCTCAGCGGAACGGGTATTCGTGCACTCGGCAAAGCCTGCGGGTGTAACACGGCGGTACTGTATACGTATTTTAATGATCTTGACGATCTTATAGTTCAGTCAACGGCGCACTGTATGAGCAAGGTCGAGGACGATTTTATGGCAAAAGCGCCGAACAGTGCGGAGGAGCTTGAAAAGTTTATTTGCGAGATACCGTATTGGACGGCGGAAAAGCACGGCAAAAAATACCGATTGATGTATCAGGTATATACTCACCCAAAGTACATAGAGCACGGTAAAAAGTTTTTCGAGGGAGTTAACCGTCGTTATACGGAATATGCGAAGTCTCTCGAGGACAAGATAGGCATCCCGTACGAGGTAACTACGTCGCTTATCTTTATCCTTATTCGCGCTTGCGTGCACTATGCTTTGTTTGAGGATGAATTTTACCTGCAGACCCAACTCAAAGTCCTCAAAGAGGGGATAAAGATGTTTTGGAACAAATATAATGCGTAACTTTGCAAAATACACCGCCGTCGGCAATTGCCGGCGGCGGTGTATTTTATTATTTTGCTTTTAAACGCCGCGAGGCGACGCCTTGGCAATGGGACGGATTGCGCACGCTGCTCCGACCGCACGGAAAAAACGAAATAAAAAAAGCACTTGCCGAACAAGTGCTTTTGGCAGCGGCACTAGGATTCGAACCTAGGTAATGACGGAGTCAGAGTCCGTTGCCTTACCGCTTGGCGATGCCGCTATACTGCCTTTATAGGTTGCGGAAAATATTATATCAAATATTGTTGCGATTGTCAATAGCAAAAACGAATTTTTTTATTTTTCGTTGCCGAGCGAAAGAAACGCGCCTTTTAATCCGAAATATAAGCCGTTATGCTTGTTTTTTGTCTAATATCGTTTGTCCGCACGCGTTGCCGTGGTATTCGCGATATGCGAGAAAGACGGGCGAGCCGCGCGCTTGCCGTATAAACGCAAGTCTTTAACGTCAAAGCGTCGTTTTTTGAGTAATTCGGTTGCAATCAATAAAAAAGTATGTTATAATAAAACGATATTTTTAAATTCGACGGATTGTCGAAAACTGCTATGAAAAAGTCGGAGGTTCCGCTTTGAAAGACCCGATAAAACTTCGCTCGGGCGTTTTTGCGACCGAGATATCTTTAAAAGAGGCGCAAGCAAAAAATTATCTTAACAGAAGTACGTTGGCGCTTATGCATCTTTCGTCAGACGCGCCTGTGGCTTATACGGTATCGGACGCGGGATACGTATTTTGGTTCGATCCCGAGCGCGTGAGCGAGGCTGAACCCGAGGAATGGTACTCCGCGTCGCCGCGTACGGAGCGTATGACGCTGCCGTCGGGCAACGTTATCTGCCGTATGTCAACGCGTCGCGCCGCCGCCCTCGGTTATTATTCGCGCGAGAGGCTCGCGGCTATGCATCTCGATGCCGTTGAGGAACCCGTTGCGTTTACCAAACGCGCCAATCGCGAAACCGTTTATTTTTACGATAAGATGACGGCGCTCAAAACGCCTCTCAACTGTATCAAGTGCGGTAAAGACGTTCGCTACCGCAAAAAACTTTGTCGTGCGTGTTACGAGGAGGATCTGGCGCAGCGCCGAGCCGAGGGTGACGAGCACCGCGGAGCGCACTACGGGATGCGTCGCGAGAGGGTGCTGTTTTTCGATCTCGAACTTACGGGCGTTTACGACCGCGACGAGATAATTTCGATATCTATCTGCGATGCAAACGGCAAGATCGTTATGGACACGCTCGTTCATCCCACGCATACGAAAAAGTGGAAGCACACGGAAAAGATCCACGGCATCACCCCGGAGATGACGGCGAACGCCGTCACGCTTGCGGAACTTACCCCCGAGATCAAATCTATATTTGCCGAAGCCGACAATATAATCGCTTACGGAGTTTCGACCGATTACAGCCATATACGGCATATATACGAAACGGAAGAGGAGCAAGCCGAGCTCAAAGCCAAAACGCGTTGCTGCGCGAACGAATTCGTTCGCTATATACACGAGCACAGACCCGATATTTCTCACGCAAGCCTTTCCGACGCTATGGCGTGCTTCGGGATAGAGTGGGACGGAACCGCGCATACGTCCATTGCCGACACCGTCGGATGTATGAAAGTTTGGGAAAAACTGTTTCCGAATTATTACGCGGATTGATCGCGCACATCGCCGAAAACCATTGCTTAGGTAACGCACCTTTGGTGTTTTTCGGTCGGGTGGACGCAAAGTTCGAATAATTATTTGTTTTGGAGAAAATATGAGTATTTTTGGGAAGAATTTCTTTCGGCGTAAAAGTGTGTACAGCCCGTCGAACAAGACCGATGCGTGCGGAGATACGTGCGCGGAGCAAGCCGTCGGCGACGTAGCGGACGGGGAAGCGGCAAATTTCGAATTTCTCGTGACGACGGTGTCCGCCGTCGAAACGTCGATCGTAGAGAGCCTTTTGCGCTCGGAGAACGTACCGTATATACTTCGCAGCCGCACCGAGGGAGCCGTGCGCGTTATCCTCGGCGCATCGACGGATACGACGGATATCTACGTACCCGCCTCGCAGCTCGATTTCGCCTCGGAGCTTGTCTCGCGCTCGTTTGAGTCGGGCGATGGCGGCGACGACGCGGAGAAGCAAAAAAACGAAAAAACGGAGGAGAGCGAAAATGCGTGAGATATTGCTTTGCAAATACGGCGAGATCGCTCTTAAGGGAGCTAACCGAGCGACATTTGAAGCGCAGCTTTGCCGCGAACTGAAATATCGCCTGTCCCTTGTCGGCAAATACGACGTTATTCGCGCTCAAAGCACGATAAGGATAGAGCCGCGCGACGAGGAGGCACAGCGTGCTTTCGACAGGGCTTACGACGTTGCTATGCACACTTTCGGCATCGTTGCGGTCAATCGTTGCGCCGAAACGGAAAAGGATATGGAAGCGATAAAGGCGCTTGCCGGGACTTATCTTAAGGGTGCGCTCGCGTACGTTAAAACTTTCAAGGTGGAGACGAAGCGAGCGGACAAGAACTTTGCGCTTATATCCGAGGAGGTCAGCCGCGAGCTGGGCGGTTATCTGCTCGGCGCATTTCCGCACCTCAGGGTCAACGTGCACGAGCCGGACGTTACGGTAAAGTGCGAGATCCGCGAGAGCGCGGCATACGTAAGCGCGGGGCAGGTCAAAGCCGCGGGCGGTATGCCCGTCGGCTCCAACGGCAAAGGTATGCTTTTGCTTTCGGGCGGGATAGATTCGCCCGTTGCCGGTTGGCAAATGGCAAAGCGCGGCGTTAAGCTCGAAGCCGTATATTTCGAGGCGTTTCCCTACACGAGCGTTCAGGCGAGAGAAAAGGTAACGGAACTCGCTCGAACCGTCAGCCGCTGGGCGGGCAGCATCAAATTGCACGTCGTTTCGGTGACAAAGATACAGGAGATGCTTTCCGCATCTTGCACCGAGGACTATTTCACACTGCTTTTGCGCAGGTATATGATGAGTATTGCGGAGCGCATTGCGGCTGCAAACGAATGCGGCGCCCTTATAACCGGCGAGAGTATGGGGCAGGTCGCCTCGCAAACGATGCAGGCGCTTGCGGTTACCGATAACGCCGTGAATATGCCCGTTTTTCGTCCTTGTATCGGTATGGATAAAGAGGAAATCGTGGCGATCGCGCGCAGAATAGGTACGTTTGAGACGTCGGTACTTCCGTATGAGGATTGCTGTACGGTATTTACGCCGCGCCACCCCAAAACGCGCCCCGTGCTTGAAAACGTGCTTGCCGAGGAGGCAAAACTCGATTTTGCCGCTCTTGTCGACGAGGCACTGGCAACGGACGAGGTCATTAACGTAAAATATTGCGGTTGCTGAAGAAAAATCGCTTATAAATCGGTAAAAAGCAAGTTTTAATGCCAAAAAAACGTTACGACACGGCTCAAAAGAGCCGTGTCGTAACGTTTTTTATTTTCGTCCGCTTTTTTTATCGAAAGATCCGCGTGGAGACGACGCTTTTTTCATATCGTGCGAGACTGGGGTATTTTTGCTCTTTTTCTTGTTGTCGCTGTTTTTGATCTGCGAATTTTGCCCGTAGGCAGTCGGTTTTGCGCTCGCAGCGTATTTCGAGGAAGTGCCGGGGCGTTTGTTTCGCCCGTTATCCGCCTCGCTGCGGCGAGACGTGCGTTCTTTCGGTGCGTTTCGGCACTTGGCGGAGACGTTCTTTCTGTATGAGTTCTCGGGTCTGACAAGGCACTCCCGCCCGTTGCCGATAAGATCTTCTCTTCCGGCGAGACGTAACGCTTCACGTACGGTGGTTGCGTTTTCGGGTCTGGAGAATTGCAAAAGTGCGCGTTGCATTCGTTTTTCCTGCGGAGTTTTGGCAACGAATATCTCTTTCATCGTGAAAGGATCGATCCCGGTCGCGAACATAACGGTGGACGCGGTGCCCGGCGTCGGATAAAAATCTTGGACTTGTTCCGGATTCAGCCCCTCGCGCTTGAGATACAGAGCGAGGTCAACGGCGTCGTTAAGAGTCGAGCCGGGGTGCGCGGACATAAGGTACGGCACGAGATACTGCTCTTTGCCGCATTCCGCGGTAATTTCGAAAAATTTCTTTTTAAATTTTTTGTAGACGGAAAAGTCGGGTTTTCCCATAGCGTTCAAAACTCCGGCGGAGCAATGCTCGGGGGCGACTTTAAGCTGCCCGCTCACGTTGTCACGCACGAGTTTGCGGAAAAACGCGTCGTCCTCGTCGAGCATAAGGTAATCGAACCTTACCCCGGAGCGAACGAACACTTTTTTTACGCCGTCGACCGCCTCTACGGCTTTAAGCAATTTTATATAGTCGCTGTGATCGACGCGAAGATTGGGGCAGGGGCGCGGAGCCAAGCAACGTTTGTTCGGGCAAACGCCGCTTTTCAGTTGTTTGGCGCAGGCGGGCTCGCGAAAGTTTGCCGTGGGGCCGCCGACGTCGTGGATATAACCCTTAAATCCGTCCATCGAGGTGATTATCTTCGCCTCCTCAACGCAACTTTCTATGCTGCGCGAGCGCACGGTGCGCCCTTGGTGGAACGCGAGCGCGCAAAAGTTGCAGGCACCGAAGCAGCCGCGGTTTTGCGTTATGGAAAAAGCAACCTCGGCAATGGCGGGAACGCCGCCTTGCTTATCGTATATCGGGTGCACACGTCGCGTGTACGGCAGCGCGTATACGCGGTCGAGCTCTTCGCGTTCCAGCGGCGGCATCGGCGGATTTTGCACAAGCAGTTTGTCGCCGTATCTTTCTATGATTGCCCTGCCGGATATCGCGTCTTGCTCGCGATACTGTGCGGCAAACGCTTCGGCATACGGCCTCGCGCCGTTTTTGATAACGTCCCAGTCGAATTCAGCCGCAACGGGAAAGTGCACCTCGGGCGCGTCGGCACGGCAAATATAGCAAGAGCCGCGCACGTCGCGGATCTTTTTCACCGGGACGCCCTTTGCCAAAAGATCCGCTATACGGACTATTATTTTTTCGCCCATACCGTAGGTCAAAATATCGGCGCGGCTGTCTATGAGCAGGGAGCGGCGGATCTTGTCGTCCCAGTAATCGTAATGCGCAAATCTGCGCAGTGATGCCTCGAGCCCCCCGAGAACTATCGGCACGTCGCCGTACGCTTCGCGTATCCTGTTTGAATATACGATGCAGGCGCGGTCGGGGCGGTGCCCGATCTCGCCCCCGGGCGAATAATAGTCGTAATTTCGGCGGTGGCGGGAGACGGAGTAATGCGCAACCATAGAATCTATGTTGCCTGCGGTAACGAGAAAGCCGAGGCGCGGTCTTCCGTATTCGCGAAAAGCGTCCGCGCTCTTCCAATCGGGCTGTGCAAGAACGGCGACGCGGTACCCCGCCGCCTCGAGAACGCGCGAGATTATGGCAACACCGAACGAGGGGTGATCTACGTAAGCGTCACCGGTTACGTATACGAAATCCGGTCTGTCCCAGCCGCGGGCTTCCATATCGGCGCGGCAAACGGGCAAAAATTCTTTTCCGAGCATAATATCAGCACCCGCCCCGTGGCGAGTATATCCTTTTCGTTTTTGCTTCGGGCGGCGGTGTCCGAAAGATCATTTTATAAACATTGCGTCGCCGAAAGAGAAAAATCTGTACTTTTCCGCGACTGCCGTTTTATAGGCTTCGAGGACGTGCTCTCGGTCGTAAAGTGCCGAAACGAGCATCAAAAGCGTGGATTGCGGCAGGTGAAAGTTCGTTATCAGCGCGTCGGTCGCCTTAAATTTATATCCCGGGTATATAAATATGCCCGTTTCGCCGCTCATTGCGTGCACGTTGCCGCCGTCGTCGGCGGCGCTTTCGAGGGTGCGACACGAGGTGGTGCCGACGCAGATAGTTCTGCCGCCGGCGGCTCGGCGCGAATTGATAAGGTTTGCCGCCTCCTCGCTTACGGAAAAGTATTCGCTGTGCATCACGTGGCGGTCGATGCGTTCTTCTTTTACGGGGCGAAACGTGCCGAGACCGACGTGCAACATTACGGGTACTACGGCAACGCCGCGCGATTTTATTTTTTCGAGCAGTTCGGGGGTGAAATGCAGCCCCGCCGTCGGAGCTGCCGCCGAGCCCTCCTCGCGCGAATACACGGTTTGATATCTCTCGGCGTCACCGAGTCTTTCGGTGATGTACGGCGGGAGCGGCATTATCCCTATCTCGTGCAAAAGTTCGTATTCGTTAGAATATTTTTCGCGATCGTAGTCGAACGTGACCGTTCTGTTGCCCTCGTTCGCTATGTCCGTGACCGTTGCCGTTAGTTTGCCGCCGCCGAACGAGATCTTCATACCTATGCGCGCGCGTTTCCCGGGTTTGACAAGGGTCTCCCAAGTGTCAACGGCGAGGCGGCGTAGGAGCAAAAGTTCCACTTTTGCCTCATCCCTGCCGCATACGTTGCCGTAAAGTCTTGCGGGAATAACGCGGGAGTCGTTAACAACGAGTGTGTCGCCCTCGTTTAAAAGGTCGGCGATATCGTAAAAGTGCATATGCGATATGCTTCCGTCGGCGCGGTCAAGAACCATAAGGCGCGAGGCGTCGCGCCGCTCCGTCGGGTGTTGTGCTATAAGTTCTTTCGGAAGATCGTAGTTAAAGTCCGCCGTGCAAAGATCGGTGGCGGTCAGATCGTTAACGATTACGTTTGTTTTCATTATGGTGCGATGGGTCCTTTCGTATTTCGGTTGCGTTTTGCGCGTTCGGTGGCTTAGGTGCGGCGTCGACGGTGCCGATTTTCGTTTGACGTGTGTCGTGGGCAAGCGCTGCGGCATATCATCTTATCAAAGCCCGCGGCGCGGAGAAGCATCGAAAACGGTGCGCCCGCGCCCGGCTGCTCGGAGGAGAATTATGAAGCGAAACGGGAAAGATCTGTTTTTCGGCGTCGCGACG
Organism: uncultured Ruminococcus sp.; assembly: GCA_964579135.1. Taxonomy (GTDB): domain Bacteria; phylum Bacillota; class Clostridia; order Oscillospirales; family CAG-272; genus CAG-390. The sequence goes on from CAZOFD010000005.1 coordinate 28,630, forward strand.
GCGCTTATAACACCTTTTAACGACGACGGGACGATAGATTTCGGCTCTTTGGACAGGATAATAGACCTGCAGCTCGACGCCGGTGTCGCCGCACTCGTCGTTTGCGGAACGACGGGTGAGGCACCGACTCTTTCCGGCGAGGAAAAACGCGAACTTATTCGTTTTGTCGCGAAAAAGGTGCGCGGCAGGGTTCCGGTCATAGCGGGCGCAGGGTCAAATTCCACGTCCGAAGCGGTACGTGCCTCCCGCGCCGCGGAGGCGGCGGGAGCCGACGCAGTGCTCAGCGTTACGCCGTATTATAGCAGACCCACCGCCAAAGGTCTGCTCGAGCACTATCGACGTATAGACGCCGCAATCGGTTTGCCGATCGTGGTTTACGTTGTGCCGTCGCGTACGTGTTGCGACGTGCCCGAGGATATATGGGGTGAGCTTTTCGCTTTGCCGAACGTTGTCGGCGTAAAGGATGCAAGCGGCGACGTTCGGCATATCGCGCGTGTTTTGGAGCGTGCGAAGGGAGCGGCGTCCGTTTGGTCCGGCAACGACGGAGATCTTATCCCCACTTTGATTCTCGGCGGCAGCGGAGTCGTATCGGTTCTTGCTAATATAAGACCGCGCGAGCTTTGCCGAGTATGCGAACTTTTTGCCGCCGGCAAGATCGAGGAGGCGACGACGTCGGCGCAGGAGAATGCGCAACTTTGCCGCGCACTGTTTGCGGAGACAAATCCCATACCCGTTAAAGCGGCGATGGCGGAGCTCGGCTTGTGCCGAGAAATATATCGCTTGCCGCTTTGCTCGCCGAGCGAGGCGACGCGGTCGGAGCTGATAGCTCTTTTGCGGCGCTGAGCCGTTCTGTGCGCCCATTCTTCGCACTAATTGTATCATAAAAAGGGTTCAAACGCAAGAAAAAAGCCGACGCGGGCGAAAAAACGCGTATTTCTCCGCAAGGATTTGCGTATATAGGCAAAATCTCGCCGCTTTTTGCATAAAGAGCGACGTTTTGGCAAAAATATGTGTGCGCGAATACGTTCGCCGCATATACGTTGCTGAAAAGGAGTTTGCTTATGAAGATCAAAAAAACGCAAAAATACGGTCTCGCATCCGCAAAGGCAAAAAAAGAGGACGGCGCCGACGACAGGGCAGTCAACGAAAAAATAAACCGCACGGTGTATATGACCGTCGCGGTGCTTATAGTCGTTATGATAGCGGCTATCGCAATGACGACCGCCGCAAACCGCGCGCGGCGCGAAGAAGCGGAAAATACGTCGGATTTGCCGCCGTCCACGACCTTTCCCGAACAAACTTTGCCGCACGAGGTTCCGCCGAGGGAAACCACGCCGAATCGCACCGACACCGTAACACCGTCACCGGAGACTCCGGTGGTCGAGACCGTGCCGACGCTCATTTTGCCGGTCGCGGCGGGGTCGATAGGCAAAGCGCATAATCCGACGATGCAGGTGTATTCGAGCACTTTGGGCGAGTGGCGAGTTCACCTCGGTGTGGATATTATGACCGATACCTCGGCTGCGGTAATGGCGGCTGCCGCGGGGACCGTCAGCGAGATAACGGACGATGGACTTTGGGGGACTTGCGTAACGGTAAAGCACGCGGGTAATTCGGTCACCGTTTACAAAAATCTTTCGCAAACTCTTGCCGAGGGGATAGAGGTCGGCAAAAAGATCAAGGCGGGCACCGTTATCGGCACGGTCGGAGACGCGGCTTTTATGGAGATCGCGGAGGAGCCGCACCTGCATTTTGAGATGAAGATCGGCGGTGAGGACGTTGACCCCACGGAATATTTTTCGGCAGAGGCACTCGCCTCGGTTTCCGCCGAGGGTGACGTATTCAGCGAGTAGATCGCATCGAAAAGTCGAGTATCGTCGTTTTTTAATATCGGTCGGGAGCGTCGCTCGGGCGAGTCGGCGACGTTATATGCGGGCGAGCGTTTGTCGCGGACGTGAGACAAAGGTTGTCGCGAGGGTGCGCACCGTTTGGTGCGCACCCTCGCGACCTCTGTTTTTCAGTTTGATTGCGAATTTTTCTCTATCTTTTCGACTATCTTGTCATACGACAAGCCGTATTTATCGGCAATATCCCTCGCATAGCTGCGCCCGTCGGGTTTTGCGCGATAGATCTTGAAAGATCTGCGTCCTTCGTCGATCCCCGCAACGAGCGTGTCTATACGCTTCCCGCCGAATGGTGCGGTTTTTTCGTTTACGTCGTCTATCATTGCGGCAAGTTCGTGCAGGTGGGTGGAGAAGAGTGCGCGGCAACCTGCTCGAGAAAGTCCCGCCAACACTTCCGCCGCGATATACGACGCTTCGTACGACCCGGTGGAGGAGAGCGACTCGTCAAGCAAAACGAGGGATTTTGAGGTAACGCTGTCGAATATCTCGCCGAGGCGCGAACACTCCTCGCCGAGTCTGCCTTTGTCTATGGTATCGTCGGCACCCGTCGGGAAATGGGTAAATATTCCGTCGGCGGGAGATACGGTCACGGAGTCGGCGGGGGCGTACAGTCCGAGTTGCACCATAGCTTGCGCCATACCGACGGCGCAGGTTATGACGGATTTGCCGCCTCTGTTCGGCCCCGACAAAACGTATATCCTTGCGTTTTCGTCAAAATCGATATCGTTCGTCACGATCTCGCCGTCGATCTTCAGGGCGACGGCAGGGTTGTACAGCCCGTGCGCGGTAAAAAGGCAATCGTTGTCGGGGGCGATCTCGGGGCGGCAAAGCGTGTTGCCGCGCGCTTTGAGGGCGAGCATAAGTCGCGTCCCTTTGACGAGAAATTCCATCTCGGGCATAAGATTAAGAAGAAAATCCGTATTTTCGAGCACATATTGCTGCACTATCTTTTTCCAAGAGCGGAGCGACGAATGATAAACGTCGTTTATGGCTCCGTTAAAGGCAAGCGACAATGCGAGCCGTTGGTTTTCGCTGTGATTTTTGTTGAAAGGCACAAGGCTTGCGATGCAAGTGTACTCGTCGTTTTTAAAGTTCAGTCGCAATATTTTGTCTATCACGTCACCGGAACGGAAAGGCTCGGAGTTGATGGCTAGGACTCCGGCGCTTTTCGGACGGAGTTGAGCGTCGAGATTAACTCCGACGGTCACGCTTTTGATCTCGCGCACGCGCTCCGTCAATTCGCAAAGTTTTTCGTTAAGGCGACGGTAGTAGTCGCTTTCGGCAAGTTCGGATATGCGTTGGCTGAGCGTCAAAAACGCACGGCTCTTTAGATCTTTCGTGACGGCGGAGAGCCCGGCGTCAAGCGTATCTATACACGAGACGTAAAGCTCTATTTCCGTTATTGCGGAGAGATAGTCCTCGGCGTTACCGCTGTCTGCCTGCAAACGACGCAATTCCGTTATATCGCAAAGGATCGGCGTCAGCGAATTCAGCGTTTCAAGCAGAGAGGGGTTTTCCATAAGGTCGCGAAAAGTTTCAAGGCGGTATTCTATCACGTCGGCGTCGGACGTGAAAAATTCCGAAAGATCGCGACTGCGAAGCTCGAGAATATCGAGAAATCCGAGTTCCTCGAGAACGTATTGCGATATATTGGGTGTTTTGGCGGACTGACTTGTTCCGCCCGGATATATCAGTGAAAAATTTGTAAGCTCCAAGGCTGTTTCCTTTCTGCCGTTTTGCAAATGCGTGCCGCATATGACGTTATTTTGCGGCGTATATTACGATTTTTCGTTTTTTTCGGTGCTTCCCAAACGACCTTTTTCGCCGCAGGACGAGGCGCCCGGGTCACCGAGCGGGTTTTTGTACATTGCCGCTTCCACGTCGGAATCCGAAACGTGAGTGTATATCTGGGTCGTGTTGAGCTGCTCGTGCCCCAAAATTTCTTTCAGCACGCGCACGTCAACGCCGCCCTCGCGATACATAAGCGTTGCGGCGGTGTGCCGAAGTTTGTGAACGGAAAAATGCCTGTTTTCAAGCCCGGCAGCCCTCAGATATTTCTCTACCGTCCACTCCACCGTGCGGTTGCATATACGCACGCCGCGCGAAGAGATAAAAAGCGCTTTCGTCGGGAGCGTGCCGCGTTCGGGTGACGTGCGAGCGGGGAGATACTCCGCAAGAGCTGCACGACAGGCGTCGTTAAGATATATTATGCGCTCTTTGTTGCCTTTGCCGAGCACTCGCAGCGAACGCAAAAACTTATCGATATCGCCGATATCCGTACCCACGAGTTCGGACAGACGCATACCGCAATTGAGGAAGAGCGTTATCATTGTAAAATTGCGCAGGCGGATAAATTCGTCCGCCTCCTCGTCGTTGCGCACCGCCGCGAGAAGCAGGCGCGATTCGTCGAGGGTCAGATATTTCGGAAGCGTTTGCCTTTTCTTCGGAGAGTCGACGACGAGAGTCGGATCTTTTTCGAGCAATTCGCGTTTCGACGTGCAATATTTGAAGAAGCCGCGCAGGGAAGACAGTTTTCGCGCCCTTGCAACAGCCGAGTTGCCGAGTTCTCTCTCGGCAAAAAACATAAATTCGTATATATCGGTCGTTGCAATGCGACGCACAAAGTCCGCGTCTACCGTATCGAGGGATATTTTTTCGTATTCGTCGCTGCCGTAGGCGATGCCGTTTTTTCGCGCTATGAGGAATTTGAAAAAAGTTCGCAGATCGAGCATATATTCGTCGACCGTTTTCGGCGATCGCCCTTGGATTACGAGCTTATAACCCGCAAAATCGCGCAAAAGAGGCGGATACTCATCCGGTATATATTTTGTGCCCATTTCCGCAGAGTTAAACGCGGAGCAATCCCCCCGCGCCCTTTCGTTACAGACGGTGTTGTCGCTGCCCGTGCGAGCCCCACGCTACGGGATGCGAGGGGCACGAGCTCAACAATTTAAAACACCATATTACGTTAATTATACAACATTTCGCGTGTTTTTAGTGTACAAAGTGTAAATTTTTGCGGATATTGTTGATTTTTTCACGGTAAAAATATATAATTAACGAATAAAGCGGTCGTTGCGCGGCGTACTTTGCGCAAACGGCTGAAAATAACGGCAAAAGGTGCTTGCATATTATTTATGAAAACTTTTTTTAAGGAATATTTCTCCAAATCCGTAAAGATGTTTATGACTCAGCTCGTTATCTCGATATTCGGGTTATCGCTTACGATAGCGCTCGGGATGACGAACAATGCCTTCGCTCAGGTGGCGGCAAGCGCGGCGGCGGCGCTTTTTTATCTTTTTATGGTATACGCCGAGTCTTGGAATATCGGCTCGCACGATATTATACGCGTAGACGGCGGCAGGCTTAAAGAGCGCCGCTTGACGGGGCTTTACGTTGCCCTTTTGGCAAACGTGCCGAATATTTTGCTTGCGCTCGGTACCGCGCTCGGATTTGCGGTTGCTGACGGTGGATTTTTTTCCTCGCTCGGCGGCTCGTGCGCGACGGCGGCGCTTTTTATAGAGGGGATGTACACCGGTTTGCTTACGCTTCGCGTTGCGGGTGCGCCGCTCAATTCTTACGCGATAACGTATTTTGTCACTGTCATTCCCGCGCTTGCGGTCTCGACTTGGGCATATTGGATGGGGCTGCGCGGATATAAGTTTACGAACGTGTTCGTAAGCGAAAACCCCGAGGAACTCGAGATCAAAAACGAGAAGCGTCGCCGTCGCCTCGAAGAAAAGACGGCGGCGAAGGAGAAACGCGGCAAATAACGAATTACTCGCCTTGATTCGCGCCGCACGGCTGTGTTTGCGCAAGTGCGAAAGATCGCGGCGTCCCAAGCGGACGTCGCGATCTTTTTGTCGTTTTGCGCTGCGGCGCGGCTCCGCACAAGACACAAAAAAATCAAAAACCTTTGACAAACAAGCGAAAAAATGTTATAATATGTTTACGTAAATACCATTTGGTATTTGAAGAAACGGACGGTACGTTATTATGTTTGAGATAGGTAAACTTATGGTATACGGAACGAACGGCGTGTGCCGCGTAACGGATATTTGCCCGTCTCCCTTCGACGAGTCGGATACGAGAACGTATTATAAACTCGAGCCGACAAAGGGGGCAAACCTTGTTATTTACACGCCCGTGGACAATGAAAGCGTTACTATGCGCGAGCTGATCTCGGCAAACGAGGCAGTGGGGCTTTTGCAAAGCCTGCCGAAACTTGAGCCGATAGTCGTGCCGTTTGATAAAAAAAGGCGCGAGGTGTATCGCGATATCATACAGACGGCATCGCCGTACGAATATCTGCGACTTTTAAAAACCGTGCATTTGCGCAGAGCGGAATTCCGCAAAACGCGCCGCCGCCTGCCGGATATAGACAGCGATTTCGAACATACGGCACGAGAGGCGCTTTACGGCGAACTTTCGGTTGTTCTCGAGCGAACGAGGGACGATATAAACGGCGAAATAATGCGTGAGTTTGAGTCCGAGGTTAAGTTGCCGGAGATAAAATAGTTTTTTGTGCCCTTTACCGCGCTGTGCGAAGACGCTTTGTCTTCGCGCACCGCTCGGTGCGCCGTTCGGGATTTGCCTTAAGGCGGCGCAAGCTTTCCGTTTTGCGTTTAGACAAAATATTTGCCGAAAATACTTGACAAAGACGAGCGGATACTGTATAATCAATAAAGTGAATTCTGCAAACGGCGTTCACGGCGCAGGTATCTGCGTTCTTGGGGTATACGGAGATGTACTCAAGAGGCCGAAGAGGCGCCCCTGCTAAGGGTGTAGGTCGGGTAACCGGCGCGAGAGTTCAAATCTCTCCATCTCCGCCAAAATATTGCCGAACTCGGTCAGGTATCGAGTTCGGCGTTTTTTTAAATTCCGCACCGGCGTGCCCTTTTATGCGGCACCGTGTTTGCGGCGAAAAGATGTGCGCAGGCTTTGCGGCGACGGAGTTGCAGAGATGTTTTAGGCTTTGCGATTTTTGCCGAAAAACGGGTTGCGCAATCCGGCGGGTGCGTCGCCGGTGTGCGGCGTGCGCCGAAAAAACGAAAGGGGAGAACAGCCACGTGAAAGACGGTTTTGATAGGCTTACCGCCTGCGGAGAGGCGGGGAAAACGAAAAACGAGGGAAAAACGGCTATCGTTGCTCTGCGCGAGGAGCACCGCGACGAGGTCATCGCGATGATGCGCGGTTTTTATGCCTCGGACGCGGTATTTACAAACGGCTCGGAGGAGATATTCGCCGCCGACGTCGACGCCTGCGTCGGAGATAATCCGTATCTTGAGGGCTACGTGTTCAAATCGGGCGGACGTACGGTGGGGTACGGTATGCTTGCCAAGAGCTTTTCCACCGAGTTCGGCAAGCCGTGCGTTTGGATAGAGGATATTTTCGTCAAGAGCGAGGCGCGCGGGTGCGGCGTCGGAACTGAATTTATAAATTTCGTTTCGCGCAAGTACGACGGGTGCGTTTTGCGCCTAGAAGTCGAAGAGGAGAACGAGCGCGCCGTTGCGGTATATCGCAAATGCGGCTTTTACGACTTGCCTTATAAGGAAATGAAAAAATGATGTGCCCGCGCCGCGGCGTGCTCGCAGGGGGCGGGCGTTTCGGCGTAACGTGAAAACTCTGATATGGCAAAATTGTGCAGGTTGCTTGTTTTATAAAAAATGATAACGTCCTCAGGTTGTTTGAAATATCTGTGGAAAACCTTGTGATAACTGTGTAAAACGTTATCGTTTTGCGGCGGAAAACGGCTTGTACGCTTATATTTTCGCTTTATGCGTAAAATTCTTTGCATCAAGAGTTGTTAATAAGTTAAACTGTGGAAAACTTTTCCGTATAATTTCCTTCATCTCGCTTTATGCAAAACGACAAAAAGAGATCAAAAGAGCTCGGCAATCTGCCGAGCTCTTTTGACTTGGTTGCGATTTTATCCGTGCCGCGTTTCTCTTGCGCTTTGCGCACTTGATTGCGAGCGGATCAGATATCGTATTTTGCGAGTATCTGCGCGGGCGTTTTGCGAACGAGCGACAAAACGGGAAGAATGCCGCAAAGCGTGCACACCGCGTAGATGAATATGCCGACGGAAGTCGCGAGCCACGCGGGATAGTAGAAGAAGGAGTCCGCAAGGCTCGTAATGCTGCGGATATAGAATATTCCGCAACTTGTAACAAGGTATCCGATAAAGACCGTCAGGGTCGTGAGTACGAGCGATTCTATAAAGAATTTAAAAACGAGATTCTTTTTCGAAACGCCGATGGCACGATATATGCCGATCTCTTTGATGCGCGAAAGAAGAGAGGATCTTGCGATAAAATACATACAGACGCAAAGTATCGCAATCGTTACCGCCATAACGACGGCTTGCGCTATCAGTTCGGTCAGGCAGTCTGCCGTTTTCTCTTCAAACAGGTCGTCGGGCGTTATGAGATTTAGTCTGTAACGGTTTGTCGACGTGGTGTCGAAAGAGTTGCGAAGCACGGAGTCCGTCTTTTGCGGGTCGAAAGAGTGGATGAGAACGTAGCCGCTGCTAACCATAACGTTGCTAACGGACTCGGATATGAAAACGTCCGCCGAGGCGCCGACGTCGATGCTTGCCGGTTCGGGATAGAATTCGTAGTCTTCCGGATAACCGTCGGGATATTTTTCGTTATCGTATGCACCGATTTTGACGTATATTCTCGAATCGGTAACGCCCATACCCGTGCCTATGGCGAAGTAGTCGTCGTCGGAGATCAGGAAAACGATCTCGCTGCCGATATCGTATAGCTTTTCGCGAATATCCGCGTCGTTCTTCTTTTCCGTGTCTACTTTGAGCGATACACCGCTGACGGTTATCTCTTCGTCGTTTTTAAATGCAGACTCGTAAGCGTCGGGGAGGACGTACATCGCCGTCCCCTTGTCGAGGGAGATACCGTAGTCGGAAGCGGGAGCGACGAGATACGAGATATCCGAGTGATAGCGCATAAAAGCACGGGCATATGCTATTTGCGAGAAGTAAACGGCGGTTTCGTCGGATTCGACGACACCTGCGATCCGCATAAGTTTTTGGTCTTTGCCGAGAGTTTGGCTTTCCGAGCGCAAGCCGATAAGATCGCCGTAATCCGAGATGTATCCGAAAGTCGATCTCTCAAGCAGTTTGTCCGCCGCCGCGGTCGTTATCAGAACGTCGTTTTCCGCTTTAAGCTCCGCCGAGCCCGCGACCGTCGTAAGGTCTGCTGCAAGATATTGCGGCAGCGGAACGGCGTTCGTATAAAAATCCGTGCCGTAAGAACGAGAGGCGAAAGAGGAGAAGTAGCCGGGGGTAAAATAATATTTTCTGTCGCCGGCACTGTAACGGGATGCCGTGACGAAATCGATGCCGGACTCCGAGCCGAGGGAGTAGAGTGCCTCGGCTGTCTCGGCGTTCTCGACCCAAACGTAGAAAACGTTGTGATTGTACGTACTTTCCGCGTCAAGATAATTTTTGATCGAGGTGCCGAAGATCGACGAGATAAAAACAATTACCATAGCGAAGAGCGCCATACAGCAGAATAGCAGTTTGCGCCCCGTGCGTTTTTTGGCGAATTTCGAGATCTTGCCCTTTTTGGTTTTTCCGCTTTGCTTGAAATTCGCATAGAATCCGCTCTTTACGGAATACGCGAAAGAGAAGAGCTTGCCGTATTTTTTGCCGTTTATCGGCGGCAGGGCGGACATATCGACGTCTTTTGTTTTGTCTTGCGCGGCTATCTCCTCGAAAGAGCTGTCAAGAAGACGTATTTCGCTCGACTTGTCGATAACGCGCACGCCGGGCGTGTCTACGGAGAGCAACAGCTTGCCGCCGTTGTTGATTATGCGCAGTTTTACGTTGCCGTCGATTTCGTCGCCGTAAAACTCGATATTCGCGAATTCGCCGCTAAGCGTTTTCTTTTGCATATCGCCGAGATAAACGGTGTTTTTGTCGCGGGTGTTCAGCCCCGTTGCGTCGGCGTTTTCGTATCTGTTAACGACGGATCCGTCGGAGAGCTCGATAACTACGTCGCAATAGTGATCTACGAGGTCCGCCTCGTGCGTTACGAGCAAAACGAGGCGATCGCGGGATATGCTTTTGAGCAGATCCATAATCATTCGCGTGTTTTTTTCGTCGAGGTTGCCCGTCGGTTCGTCCGCAAGGATTATGTGCGGATTTTTAACGATGGCGCGTGCGATGGCTACGCGCTGCTGCTGTCCGCCCGAGAGGGTATTCGGGGTGCGGAGCGCGTATTTGTCCATTCCGACGTTACCGAGAGCGGCGAAAACGCGCTCCTCGATAGTTTGGCGATCCGTTATACCGCAAAGGCGCAACGCGTCGGCAACGTTGTCGAATACCGTTTCGCTTTTGTTGAGATTGTAATTTTGAAAGATGTAGCCGACGTATTTGTTGCGTATCGTGTCCGTATTCTTGCGAACGTTTTGCCCGTCTATCAAGATAGTTCCGGCGGAAAAACTGTCAAGACCGCCTATAACGTTGAGCAAAGTCGTTTTTCCGCAACCGCTGCGACCGAAAAAAGCGACGATGCCTTTGTCGGGCAGGGAGAGCGAGGTGTCGTTTATAACGTGGTTTTCGTTTTGTTTACCGCGGTTGAAATATTTATTTACGCCTTTTATTTCGAGAATACTCATTCGTTGTTACCTCCGAGCGTGGATTTAACGCTTTCTCCGAAAAGCGCGGAGAGTTGCTTTTTGACAACGCGCAACGTCACAAGCAACGTTCCGACGACGATAAGTATATAGTGCCATGGCTGCAGTGACGTGAGGGCGCGGTTGACCGAGGGGACGAAAGACAAAAGCGCGGCGGCAACGGCGAGAACTATTATCGAGGGGATCATCGAAAGCAACATTCTGACGTACATTCCCGTTTTGATGACCTTGACGGATATGCCCATAGAGCGCATAATGCCCGCGTCGGCTTTAAAGGCGGAAAATGCTTTTGCCGTGCAAAGATTGATAAAGAAAGCGAGGAATATGACCGATATCCCCCAAACGACGAGCGCAAGTACGGAGGTGAAGAGCGTTTCGAGTATCTCGAGCATCGAGGGCTCGTACTCTGTCTTGGAGGAAACGGCGATATACCCGTCGGCACACATTTTGTCGACGGCGGCGTCGGCTTGGCGGTCGTTGGCGAAGAACAGCGAAGCCTGCGAATAATTTTCGTCTAAAAATTCGTCGACAAGCTTCGTTATGCAATCGACGGAGACGATGGCGCCGGGCGACATAAATCCGTCGTATACTTTGCCCCATACTTCGGTGTCGAGTTTTTTGACGTTTTTGCCGTCAAACTCTTCGTTGGTATTAAAATCCATATCGAAAGAGTAGGCGCCGAAATTTAAGTACCAATCGTATTTTTCGGGATATTGTGCGTTTACGTAAGCGTCGCAATCGTCGAAAAAGCCGAAATTGACGTCGTCGTAATCAAAATAGTAGTTTTGATTTTCGGTTTGAGCGTAAAAACCGCCGTACGAGTAGCGTCCGCCGCTCGCCAAGAACAGCTTTGAGGCGATATCGAAGCCCTCGCGCGTGAAAGAAACGGACGGTGAGACGGTGTTATCGCTGTAATAGTGCACGCCGACCACGGTCCAAACCGTTTTAAACATAAGTATATTCGGCAGATTGTCTTTGTCGGTGCCGAATTTGTCTTTGAGAGAAACGGGTAGGTTGAGGAGCACTTCGTTTGCTTTTTGCGGGGAGCTGCCTATAACGCCGCTGCCGAAATCCGCGTCGAAAGTGAGCGTAACGTCGGGAACGATCGAGCGATAGTATTCGAATTCCGCCTCAACGTCGAGAAGCAGGTCGTATTTGGTATAAGACGTCGCTCCGTATTTTTTCGCGATGGCGGCGAGCTCATCCTCGGATATCGCCGCGCCGTCGCCCTTGGTAAACACGACGCGCCCGTCGATGGGCGAGAACATATAGCGCTTATCGAAGAGGTCGGACATCTCTCCGTTCGAGGCTGTTGTCGCGAATATGCCGAGCGACGCTATTATGAGCAAAAGGCACATAAAAACGCTGAGCTTGGGACGGGAGGTGAATATGGCGTTCCCGAGTGCGATGCCGTTTCGCAGGTCGCGACGGGATTTGTCCGTACGGCTTTTCGCTCGCTTTGCACGAGTTTTGGCACTTTGCGTTTTCGTTTCCTCGGCGGGGGCGGCGCTTTGCGCGCTATGGTCGTCGCCTATGCGATTCGGAGCGAGCACGTGGTCGGACTCGACGGCGCCGTCAAACACTCTGATCTCGCGCGTTGCGATATCGGCGACCTGATCGAAGTTGTGGGTAACTATTATCAGCAGCTTGTCGCGCGATACTTCGCGAAGCAGGTTTATTATCTCTTTACTTGAGGCACTGTCGAGGTTGCCCGTCGGCTCGTCCGCAAGGATCATCGGGCTGTCTTTTGCCAAGGCACGGGCGATAACGGTGCGCTGTTTTTGCCCGCCGGAGAGTTGCGAACCCTTTTGGCGCAGGTATTTCGTCATACCGACGCGATCGATAAGCTCGAGTGCGCGGCGGCGGCGTTCCTTTTTATCCCGAATGTGCATCAGCGCGAGCTCGACGTTTTGCAAAACGGTGAAGCACTCTATGATATTGTAGTCCTGAAATATAAAAGATACGTATTTTTGTCGATACTGCTCCCACTCGGAAGTGGAGTAGTGCGAGGTCGTTTCGCCGTTTATGAGGAGTTCGCCCTCCTCATAGGTGTCGATGCCGCTGATAACGTTCAGCAGCGTTGATTTTCCCGAGCCGGAAGTACCCGTTACCGCAACGAATTCGCCGCGGTCAAACGTTAGGTTGACGCCGCGTATACCGACGGAAACGTTCCCCTCGTTGACGTAGATTTTGCCCACGTCGCGAAGTTCAAGCAAAGCCATTTTAAAACTCCTTTCGATCACGTCTCTCCGTTTTCGGCGGGCGCGTTTTGCGCCTTGTTAGGCCGTCCTTGGCGGTATGCCGCCGAAGCGCGGAGAGAAATTAAAAACAATTATATCATTATGCGAAGCGAATGTAAATACGTATCACGCAAAACGGCAATCGTTGCCTTGCGCCGTTGCCCGACAAAGGGGCGTTCAACCGTTCGTTTGCGCCTCCACAAGGCGTTCGCCGCAGTAGATCTTGCGCAGGGTCGGCTTTTCTATCTTGCCGGTGGGGTTGCGCGGAACGGAGGCGAAAATTATCTTGCGCGGTCTTTTGTACCTCGGAAGAGCCATACAAAATTCCGCGATTTCCGCCTCGTCGGCGCAAGCGCCCTCTTTCAGTTCGATAACGGCTGCGGCGATCTCTCCGAGGCGTGCGTCCGGCAGACCGATAACCGCTGCGTCTTTTATCTTTTCGTTTTCGCGCAGAAAGTCCTCTATCTGTACGGGGTAGATGTTTTCGCCGCCGGTTATGATAACGTCCTTTTTCCTGTCGACAAGGTATATAAAGCCCTCGTCGTCCTCACGCGCCATATCCCCCGTAAGGAGCCACTCTCCGCGCAGCGCTTCTTTCGTCGCTTCGGGATTTTTGTAATAGCATTTCATAACGCCGGGACCTGATACCCACAGTTCGCCGACGTCGCCGCGGCGTACGGGGCAGCCGTTTTCGTCGGCTATCATCGTTTTCCACAGATAACCCGCTTTGCCTATCGCACCCACGTGATCGATATTTTCCGTGCCGAGGTGAACGCAGCCGGGACCTATGGATTCGGAGAGCCCGTAGTTCGTGTCGTATTGATGTGTGGGAAAAACGGTTTTCCACCGTCTTATAAGGCTCGGCGGAACGGGTTGTGCGCCGACGTGCATCAGCCGCCAAGACGAAAGATCGTATTTTGAAAGATCGACGGCGCCGCTTTCCACCGCGTCAAGGATGTCCTGCGCCCACGGTACGAGCAGCCATACTATGGTAGCGCGCTCCTCCGCAACGGTGCGCAGGATCCACTCCGGGGTCACTCCGCGCAGCAAAACGGCGCGGCTTGCAGTCATAAGCGAACCGAACCAATGCATTTTCGCACCGGTATGATATAGCGGCGGGATACAAACGAAAACGTCGTTGTGCGTTTGCCCGTGGTGCGCCTGCTCGGTGCGGCAGGAGTTGATAAGAGCCGAGTGATCGTGCAGGATCGCTTTCGGGAAGCCGGTGGTACCCGACGAGAAGTATATCGCGGCAAGGTCCGTCTCGCAAAGAGTTCCCGTCACGTCGGGGCGATGGGCGGGCGCGGCGTTTGCGTTGAAATCGAGGTCTGCGCAAAAATCTGGACAAACGCCGGGCTCTCCGGCAAAAAACAGCCCGTCGAGCGAGGATAGCGAGGGCAAGATATCGCGTATTCGCCCGATAAACTCCTCGCCGAATATCAGCACCGACGAATCCGAAAGGTCAAGACAATATTTTATCTCGTCGGAGGTATAGCGATAATTCATCGGCACCGCGAGAGCGCCGGATTTGAGTATGCCGAAGTATATCGGCAACCATTCGATGCAATTCATAAGCAAAAGCGCGACTTTGTCGCCTTTTTTTACCCCGCGAGATACCAAAAAATTCGCTATTCGGTTTGCGCGAGCATCAAATTCTCCCCAAGTCATCTCAAGGCGAACTCGCGGGTCGTGCCCCTCTTCGTTAAGCGAAAATTCGCGCCATCTTAGCGCGTTGTCGTCTCGATGCGCCGGGTTTATCTCGACGAGTGCGGTCTCGCCGCCGTACGTTCGTGCGTTCCTTTCGAGGAGATCGGTTATGACCATTTTTCCGTACCATCCGCTTCCTTTAAAGTCGGCTTCCTTTCGGTTTTAAACGGGTGTTCGGTGCCCATATGGCTCCCTTTGCCCGTATTTTTGTTATTTTGTTGCGTTGCGTTTTGAGTTTGCTTGCGCCGATTCGCATACGCTTGCGTTTGCTTGCGATTTTCGCCTTGCGTCGCACGCAACGACGGATCGCATTATATATCGAGCTTTTTCTCGGGTAAAAAATCAACGCCGAGGAGGGCGGCAACGGTCGCTCCGACGCGGTCGAAACCGAGAAACGTTCCGAGATTGCCGCATTTTAAGCCGTTGCCGATCGCCACAAGCGGAACGTATTCGCGCGTATGGTCGAACGTTGCGGTAAATCGCGGGTCGCACCCGTGGTCGGCGGTGATAAACAGCGCGTCGTCCGCACTTAGGAGCGGGATAAATTCCCCGAGCCATGCGTCGAATCGTGAGAGGGCGGCGGCATAGCCGTCCGCGTCGCGGCGATGCCCGTATAGCGTGTCGAAATCGACGAGATTAACGAAGCACAGCCCGTGAAAATCGCGTTTCGCGATTTCCGCGGTAAGCGCCGTCCCTTCGTCGTTGTCGGCGGTGGGGTGGCTTTCGCTAAGTGAGCGACCGGCAAAAATATCTCCGATCTTACCGACGCCGATGCAGTCGAGTCCCGCCTCGCACAGTGCGTCGAGCAGGGTTTTGCCGGGCGGCTCGAGCGCAAAGTCGTGCCTGCCTGCGGTGCGGTAATAATTGCCCGGGCAACCCGCAAAAGGGCGAGCGATAACCCGACCGACGGCGTGTTCGCCGCAAAGGATCTCGCGCGCCGTGCGGCAAAGCGAGTAAAGCTCGTCGAGCGGTATCACGTCGCGATGTGCGGCTATCTGAAAAACGCTGTCGGCAGAGGTATAAACGATCGGCTTTCCCGTTGCCGTATGTTCCTCGCCGAAATCGTTTATAACGGCAGTGCCCGAATACGGCTTGTTGCAGAGCACGCCCTTTTTTATCCTTGCGCAAAACGCGTCGATCACCTCGGGCGGGAATCCGTCGTGGTAAGTCGGCGGCGGCAGCGAACTGCGTATTCCCACGATCTCGCGGTGCCCTGTCAGCGTGTCTTTGCCCGCGGACACCTCACGCAAGCGACAAAGTGCGGCGTGCGGTACGTCGCTTTTTTTGCGCGGAAGATAGTCGCAGCCGTCCGTTGCCCAAAGCCCCGCTTTGAGCAGATTCGGTATACGAAACGCCTCGGAGCGCGAGATACTTTTGAGGGTGTCTGCGCCGCAGTCTCCGTAAGCGGCGCTGTCGGGAGATTGACCTATTCCGAGGCTGTCGAGAACTATTAAAAATATCCTTTTTTTATACATTTTCGTTACCCGAAGGATCGCGGATTTAAGCGTTGCGGCTTTCTATTACGTACACGCCGCCTTTTTTTACTTCTATCAGTGCGCAGTTGCCGGTTATTACGTTGCTTACGGCAAATTGGTGCGCGCGATACAGCGTGGCGTTTTTTAGCGGATATTTGCAACCGTGCAGTGTAACGCCCTTGACTTTTTCGTCAGCCGCCAAAACGGAGATATAGTCGAAGTCGCTTTTTCCTATCAGTTCCGAGGAAGAGCGCAAAAAGCGCACACGCGAGCCCCCGTCCGTCATAACGGCGCGAACGCCGAGCGAAAGGAGCCTTTCCGTCAACGCGAAAGACGAGATAGTGTGGTCGAGCCTGCCCGAAAGCCCGCCGATGACGACGATATCCCGCGCACCCTCGTCAAGTGCGATCTGCACGGCGGCTTGCGCGTCGGTCACGCCTTTTTCGCAGGGAAGTTTTATCACTTGCGCGTCGCTCGGGATCTCGCACTCGGGCATAGAGTCGAAATCTCCGACGACGACGCTCGGTTTTACGCCGAGTTTTTCGGCGTTTTTATATCCCGAATCGGCGGCGACGACGAGGTCTCCCTTTTCGGGGCTGCATTTTATGTATTGCGGAAAGATCTCTCCGCCGGTAAATACGTAAGCTCTCATTTCTCCAAAACTCGGTGCGATTTTGCGTTTCAACCGCGACCGTTCTTTTTCCATTTCGGTTTTGTGCGCAGTGCGGCAAGCATAGAAAGATAGCTTGCGTGGCGCGAGCGCGAAACGTCGCCTCTTTCGAGAGCGGCAAGGATCTTGCAGCCGTCTTCTTTCGTGTGCGAGCAGTCGGGATAACGGCACTGCCCCGGGCAGGCTTCGAATTCGCGCATAGACGAAGCGAGCGCCTCAAGCGGCAAAAAATCGAAGTTTTCGAAGTCTACGAGCGAAAATCCCGGCGTATCGGCGAAAAATCCTCCGCCTACGGGGAACAGCTCGACTTGCCTTGTCGTATGTCGCCCTCTCTCCGTTTTGCGGCTGACCTCGCCCGAGGTCAATTGCAGGTGCGGAAATATCGAATTCATCAGCGTCGATTTACCCGCGCCCGAGGCTCCCGCGAAAGCGGCAACGCGCCCGCAAAGCTTTTCCCGAACAAAGTCTGCGAAAGGCTCGACCCCCTCTCCCGTTTTGCACGAGAGGACGAAAGTCGGATAATAAGCGGAGAGGTATATCTGCCGCAGTTCCTCCGCGCGAGCTCTGTCAAGCTCGCATTTTCCTATGATTATCGCACATTCGATCCCTCGATATTCCGCCGCGCAAAGAATCCTGTCGATGGTATCCGCGGCAGGGGCGGGCGAAGCGGCGGCGCAGGCAACGAAAAGCAAATCGAGGTTTGCCATCGGCGGTCGTATAAGAGAATTTTTGCGAGGTAATGTCGTCTCTATTGCCGCCTCCGGCACTCCCGAGGGGTCTTTTTTCGGCTCGACCCCGTTTTCGGTGCGGATAAACGACGCGTCCGTGTACGATATAACGACGTCGTCTCCCGCAAGCAGCCGTCCGTCGCTTTTACTTGCGGCGCGCGCGCGGCAATTCAAGGTCTGCCCCGCGAGCGGCGATGCGGCGGAAAGGCGCCCGTCTTTTGCCGCATCCGTGTGGCGCGCCTCGTCAACGGCGGAAACGGTGTACAGCCCTCCGACTCCGCGCAATATTTTTGCATAAGTTTTGTATTCCATATCAGTGCGTCGGTGTGTGTGTGTTTCGACGGATGCTTTCGTCGTCACCGCCGAGGTAGGGCACCATACCGCTCGCCGTTTCTTCGTTGCCGAGGCTGACCGTAAGTTCGACGTATAGACTGTCGACGCCGGTGTAGAGCACCTCGGAGCCGTTCGGCGATTGCGCGACAACGGTGCCTGCGGGCAACGCGCTTGCAATATACGTGATTTTACCGACGGTAAGACCCGCGTGCTCGAGTACGGCGCGCGCGTTTTCGACGTTGTAGTTCAGTACGGAGGGTACAGTGACCGGGTTGCCGCGGTAGTCGCTGCCGCCGCTGACGGTCAACGTAACGTTGCCGCCGCTTGCTTTGACCTCTTCAAGCGTTTCGGGCGACTGCTTTAAAACGCGCGATACTTCGACGTCGCTCCTTACGGTTACGACGGTAACGGTAAGGCTGTGATTTTTAAGAATATTTACGGCTTCGTTTTCGGTAAGACCGACAACGTAAGGGTATACCGCTATCTCCCCCGTTTCGCCGCGACTTATAACGAGTTCGATGCGCGACGTCATCGGGTCGACGTCGGAGCCCGCTTCGAGCGATTGCGATATAATCGTGCCCACGGGCAGGGGCGAGCGCGTGTAGGTTACGGTGCCCCAATCGAGCCCGACTTGTTCAAGCAGCTTTTTCGCTTCGCTTTCGGTTTTGAGCTCGAGCGAGGGAACGGTAACGGTTTCGTCCTCGGTTCTGCGACTGACGTACAGCGTGACGGTGCTGCCGACGGGCACTGAGGCTCCGGCTGAGGGTTCGGTATATATAACGAGTCCGCGCGGGACGGTCGTATATTCGACGTATTCGACTTTTACCGCGAATTTGCGCGCTCTGAGCTCGGTTTGCGCCTGTCTGTATTCGACAACGGTATAGTCGTCGAGAACCACGGTCTCCTCTCCGAGGCTGACAGTCAAAGTGACGCTGCACGGTATTCTTCGCGAGGCGTTGCCTTGCGGAGTTTGAGACATTATAACGCCGGCGGGGACGTCGCTTGAGTATACGTATTCGACGGTAACGGAAAATCTCGAGTCAAAGCCGAGTTCGGCGACGGAATTTTCGCCCACGTAGGTCGCGCCGACGACGCTCGGCACCTTAACGCTTTCACTTTTTATACCGATTATGCTGAGGTTGTCGAGCACGTAAAATCCCGCTACGAGCCCCACGAAGAGCAATGCGAACGAAACGCCGAGAACTATCGGAATAAACGAGCGGCTCGCGGGATTTTGCTTGCGGTTCTTTTCCGATCGCTTTATTTTGGCGAGCTTTTTCGGAGAGGTGACCGCGGCAAATCTGTTACGTCGCAGCTTCCTCAGCTCGACAAACATATCGGTTGCGGTCTGATATCTGTTTTGCGGGTCTTTTTCCATCGCGTAAAGGATAAATTGCTCAAGCCCGCGCGGGATCGAGCGATTCAGCCTTTTCGGCGGAACGGGGGCGTCGTGTATATGCATCATTACGACGGACACGGGACGCTCGTCGTCAAAAGGCAGGGTACCGGTCGCCATTTCGTAAAGCATAACGCCGAGCGAATAGAGGTCGGCACGCGAGTCGGACGGTTTGCCCTCGCCTTGTTCGGGGCTGATGTAGTATACCGTTCCTATGGCACTGTCGGATATCGTGGCGGCGTCGCTGCCCTCGGGCAACTGCGCGATCCCGAAATCGGTTACTTTGATGTAACCGCCTTTCAGAAGCATAATGTTTTGCGGTTTGATATCTCTGTGTATTATACCTTTCGAGTGCGCGTGGTCGAGGGCGGAGAGGATCTGCTCGGTAAAAGACACTATCTCGGAGAACGAGAGCACGTCGCGCTTGTCCATATACTCTCGCAGAGATATACCGTCGATATATTCCATAACGATATACTTGTATTCCCCGTTGAACGACACGTCGCGTATTCCGACGATGTTCGGGTGCGAGAGCATCGAGACCGCTTTGGACTCGTTGACGAAGCGGCGGCACGCCTCTTCGTCGTTGGCTGCCTCTTCGTTAAGCAGTTTCAGCGCGACGACGGATCCGTCGGAAAGATCGGTCGCGCGGAAAACGGCAGCCATTCCCCCGACCCCGAGAAGCTGGTCGATACGATATTTGCCGTCAAACGTTAATCCGACGAGTTTTATATATTTATCTACGTTGTTCATAGTTATAGTATTCTATCTCAAGTTCCGTGGTATTCTCAAAGATCGACGATGATAATGGTAACGTTATCGGCGCCGCCGGCTTCGTTTGCTTCGCGCACGAGCTTTTCCACCCTTGCTTCGATGGGTAACGCTTCGCTTACGATATTGCAGATAACGGTGTCGTCGAGCATTCCCGACAGCCCGTCGGAGCAGAGCAGATAAGAGTGGAGCTCGCCCTCCGCGGACGGAGTTGCGTCCACCGATATTATGTCCGCGCAGATGTCTTCGTCCGAGCCTATTGCACGCGTGATAACGTTTTTGATCGGAGAATTTTTTGCCTCCTCGGCAGAAAGCTTTCCTATGTCTATAAGGTGCTGAACGTACGAGTGATCGCGTGAGATTTGGCGGATAGTGCCGTTTTTGATCTCGTACGCGCGGCTGTCTCCGATGTTTAGGCAAAAAGCGTCTTTGCCGTCGACTATCAGCATAGCAACGAGAGTCGTGCCCATTCCGTCAAGGCTGCCGTCGAATTTTTCATCGGCTTCGCGCAGAACGGCGCTGTTGGCGTCGCGTGCGGAATGAGCCAGTGCGCGGCGCAGATTTTGCGGTGACAGATCGAGCGGTTGGTCCGAAAAATCGGGCGTCAATCTTTCCCGAACGCCGTCGGAAAAGGCTTCTATCGCGGTTTCCGCGGCACGCGCGCCGCCGCGCGCACCGCCCATACCGTCGCATACGACGAGCAGCGTTACGCCGGGGTGAATCGCGTATATTCCGAAGCGGTCTTGATTTTCATACCGCTGCATACCAATATCCGTCTTTCCGTAAAATTTCATTTTTTACCGTTTGCTCCTCTGCTATGAGCGTTTTTCGTTTTTTCGATCTTGCGTTTATTCCCGATCTTGATCTTTATCCATCGCAGCCCGGCGCAGTTGCCCGCACGAGGCGTTTATATCGGGTCCGAGCGTTCGCCGCACGGTCGCGCGTATTCCGCGCCGTTCGAGTTCGGCGGCAAAATTCGCGATATCGCCTCGACTCGGAGGCGTAAGTCCCGTCTCTTTAACCGGGTTGACGGGGATGAGGTTGACGTGTATCGGGAACGATTCGCCGCGGCGTCGCATAGCTCCGTTTAGGAGCGAGGCAAGTGCGCGCGCGTCGGAAACGGCGGAGTTTTCGCCCGATATCAACGTATATTCGAAAGACATTCGTCTACCGCACTCAAGGCAGTATTCGCGGCAGGCGCTCAAAAGTTCGTCAAGCCCCCAACGGCGGTTAACGGGCATAATCCTGCTCCTCGCTTCGTCGTTGTGCGCGTGAAGCGAAAGCGAAAGCGTTATGGGCAGTCGCTCCGCGGCGAGTTTGCGTATTCCGTCTACGTGCCCGCAGGTCGAAAGTGAGATGTGGCGATATCCTATACGTATACCGCGCGGGTCGTTGACGAGGCGAAGAAATTTAAGAACGTTGTCGAAATTATCGAGAGGCTCGCCGATTCCCATCATAACGACGTTGTCGATGCGCTCGCCGCTGTCGGCGGAGGCGGCGACCACCTGCCCCAAAATCTCGCCGGCACCGAGGTCGCGTATCTTGCCGCCGATGGTCGAGGCGCAAAACGCGCACCCCATTCGACAACCTACCTGAGACGATATGCACAGGGTGTTCCCGTGGCGATAGCGCATAAGCACGCTTTCTATGCAGTTGCCGTCGTACAGACGAAAAAGATATTTTACGGTGCCGTCGATCTTGCTCGTCAACTTCGTTTCGACCTTTGGCAAACGAAAAGGAACTGCGTTTGTGAGTTTGTCCGCGGTCTTTTTCGATATATTCGACATTTTTTGCGGAGAGATGCCGCGGTGCAACGCGGGGAATATTTGCCCTGCGCGGTATCTCGGCTCGCCGAGCTCCGTGAGCAGTTCGGATAATTCTTCGAACGAGAGGGAAAGCAGGTCTTTATCTGTTGTCATATCCGTTAAGCCTTTTTGGTGAGTTTTGCAATAAAAAATCCGTCGGCGCCGTGAACGTCGGGCGTGAGCGTTATTTGACCGTCGCAACTCAACTCTCCGACCGTGAAAGGAGTGAGAGAAAAGTTTTCGTGACGGGCAAGAAAATCCGCCACGACGTCTTCGTTCTCGCGCTTCAGCAAAGTGCAGGTCGAATAAACGAGGCAGGAGCCGACGGCAAGCGCACGGCTCGCGGATTCGAGTATGGCGCGTTGCGTTTGCGGCAACGATGACGTCGCGTTCGGCGACCGATACCTTATCTCGGGTTTTTTCGATATCACTCCGAAGCCGGAACACGGCACGTCGCAAAGAACGCGATCGAAACGCCCGTCGAATTCGGCGCAGCGTATCGACGAATCGCGCTCGCGGGTCTTTATAACGTTTATGCCGAGCTTTTTCGCGCCGCGTTCGATCAGCGGCAATTTCGACGCGTGCAGATCGCAGGCGACTATCTCGCCTTTGTTTTGCATCATCAGCGCCGACGAAAAGGTTTTTGTTCCCGGGCACGAGCAAACGTCGAGCATAGCGTTGCCCGGGGCGGGGGCGAGTGCGCAAACGCATATCTGCGACGCCTCGTCTTGTACGAAAC
Organism: uncultured Ruminococcus sp.; assembly: GCA_964579135.1. Classification (GTDB taxonomy): domain Bacteria; phylum Bacillota; class Clostridia; order Oscillospirales; family CAG-272; genus CAG-390. The sequence goes on from CAZOFD010000005.1 coordinate 51,056, forward strand.
AGAGCCCCTCGTCTATTTCCCCGGGCAGACCCGCGCCGGGCGCGAGCCTGAGACCGAAAGGCGAAAAACGCGTTTTTTCGGCGGATATGCCGCGCTCGGCAAGGCGCGATGCCAATTCGTCGCGACTTATGCGCTCGGTGTTTACGCGCAGGGTCAGTCTGTTCTCGCGTTCAAACGACGCGAGCAAACGGGCTGTCCGTTCGCTGCCGAAGTCGGATATAAGAGCGCGAACAAGGTCTCCGTTTACCGAATATTTAATAGAAAGGAAGGAAATTTCGTTTTTGCGGGGGATCTCTATCTCGCTTCCACGACGTATGTATTCGCGCAAGACCGCGTTTACGAACCCCCGACAAGATGGTCGCGCGAGGGCTACCGTTTCGTTTACCGCGGCGTGAGTCGGTATCTTGTCCGCATAAGCAAGCTGATATATGCCGAGCATTATCGTCAAAAGCACGTCTCGGTCGAGTTTTCGCACGTTTCTGTCCGTCAGGCGGGAAGCGACGTATTCGAGCGTAAGGTAACGTTCCGCCACGCCGCAAACGAGGCGGTTCATAAGCGCACGGTCGGCGCCTTCGATGCCGGTGCGTTTTACCGCGGCGTCCGTTAAAATGTTGGAATATCCGCCGTCCCCGCCGTCAAACGACATTTTGAGAAGAACGTCGAGCGCAAGGCGGCGCGGATTCGCTTGTTTTTTGCTCATATTGCGAAAAGCCTCAGTCGCGTTTGCGCCCGCCCGCTATGAGCAAAAGACGCAATATCTGCAGGAGCGATACCGCAAGTGCGGCAACGTACGTCAAGGCGGCGGCGGAAAGCACTTTTTTCGCACCATCAAGCTCCTCTTCGGTAAACCTTCCGTCGGCTTTCAGCGCGGCAAGCGCACGGCGTGATGCGTTGAACTCCACGGGAAGCGTGATAAGCTGAAAACAAGCGGCGGTTGCGAAAGCCAATATGCCGCAGTACATAAGCGCGGAACCGAAAACTCCGGACTCGGCAAACCCCGAGATCAAAAGTCCGACCAAAAACAGGGGCATTGCGAGATTAGAGGCGAAATTGCAAACCGGGATAGCGGCGGCACGAAGCTTTATCGGGGCATAGCCCTCGGCATATTGAAGCGCGTGCCCCGCTTCGTGTGCGGCAACGCCGACGGCGGCTGCAGACCTACCCTCCGCTACCGACGGAGAGAGAAATACGGTGCGGTTGCGCGGGTCGTAGTGATCCGTTAACTCGCCGTTTACGTGCCCGAACGCAACGTTTTGCACTCCGCCGGCTTCGAGCACCGCTTGGGCGGCTTCACGCCCGCTGACGGCGCGGGACGTGGATATAGCGGAATATTTTGAAAAAACGGTTTTTACTTTGATCTGCGCCCAAAGCGAGATCAAAAATCCGATGATAACGAGTATATACGTTGCGTCGTACCAAAACATATCGTATTTTCCTTTACTTTTTCAGATAGCTTTTTGCGTCGTCGGGGCATCGCGGCGTGCCTTGCGACGCACCGCCGTCGGGTGCGGGGCTCGCCGTGCGGCGTTTTCGCGTTCCGTCAGGAAAGAACGTCTCCGACGGCTACCCGCCTGCCGCGAACAAAGTCCGCGGCGCTCATTCTGCCTTTGCCCTCGGGCAAAAGTGCGGTAAAAGCGATTCGGTCTTTTCCGTCGCCGCAAGCGACCGTAACGGCACCGCCGTCGAGAGCTACGATCTTTCCCGGTTGCGCGGCGTTGCCCGGCTTTTCGGGGCGAGAGGAGATGATCTTCAGCAGTTTGCCGTCGGGCGTGTGCGTAGTTGCGAGCGGGGCGGGCGATAAGGCGCGAATAAGGTTGTGTATATTCTTTGCCGAAAGAGAGAAATCTATAATGCGATCCTCTTTTTCGATCTTTTTCGCATAACTCGGCACACCCGGCAGCTCCGATTGCGGCACGGTTTGCGGCGGCTCGTCGCCAAATGCCTCGAGCGTGCGAACGAGCAGGTCGGCGCCCGCGGCAGCCATTTTGTCGTGCACGATCCCGAAATCGTCGTCCTCGCCGATAGGCACGCGGCAAGTCATATAAACGTCTCCGGTGTCGAGCCCTTCGTCCATTCGCATAGTTGAGATCCCGGTCACCCGTTTCCCGTCGATAACGGCGCGTTGCATCGGTGCGGCGCCGCGATACTCGGGCAGGATCGAGCCGTGAACGTTGAGGCAGCCGAATTTCGGCGCGTTCAGGATGTTTTTCGGCAATATCTTGCCGTATGCAACCACCACGGCGATATCCGGCTCAAGAGAGGCGACGAGTTGCGCAAACGCTTCGTCGCGCAGAGTGCGGGGCTGGTAAACGGTGTATCCGTGAGCCTCGGCAACGGTTTTAACGGGCGTCGGCGTCAGTTTGTAGCCGCGCCCTTGCGGTTTATCCTCGCCCGTTACGACGCCGACGATCGTGTGCTCGGTGCGACTTAACGCCTCGAGCGATGCGGCGGCAAAATCGGGAGTTCCCATAAACAGTATCTTCATTTTGCTCATGTCCTTTGATCTTGATGGTTCTTTTGTGCGGCGACACCGCTGCGGCGGCTGTCACCTTTTTCTGAATTTGCGCAATCTTTTTTCTTTTTCGTATTTATCGTCGTCGCGATCGGGTGCGGCGCTTTCGTACATATAAAGCGCACGGTCGGTGTACAGCACGCCGTCGAGGTGGTCGGTCTCGTGACATATGGCGCGAGCGAGGAGACCCGTGCCGCTTACGGTTATCGTGTTCCCGTTTCTGTCAAGTGCGCGGACCGTTGCGTTCATAGGTCTGCGAACGCAACCGGATCTGCCCGGCAGCGAGAGGCACCCCTCGGGACCCTCTTGTTCTCCGGATGTTTCGACGATCTCGGGGTTTATCAGTTCGTATACCTGCCCCGGCTCGACCTCTATAACGACTATCCTGCGCAGTATGCCCACTTGCGGCGCGGCAAGACCGACGCCGTCGGCAGCGCGCATTGTTTGTACCATATCGTCGAGCAACGTAAGAACGCGGGGCGTTATCTTTTCAACGGGGCGACATTGCGAGCGGAGAACGGGGTCGCCCTCGGTTACTATATTTCTTTTTGCCATAGGTTATTCCTTCTTCGGTAAAGAGTTAATAGATCTTGCCTTGCGGCGTATGCGCATATCGCCGAGATAAAAGTTCCGAGGCGTTTTTGCGCGGGAGCCGCCGCTCGGTACGCCTTTGGCGCACGGAGTCGGCGGTTTCGGCGAGGATGAAGACGCGGTTTTCGCACACTTGCCGCGGCGCGAGGGGGAAACGCGGCAAGGTCAAATATTCGTCGGGTTAAAGTCGATGCTTATTGCGGGAGAGTTGCTTTCTCTGTATTTTTGCCTTACGTCGAAAAAGAATCGCCTTGCCGCGGACGTGAGTCGGCATTTTACCGTCATCCTCATACGGTATTTGCCGTCCACGCGGTATACGGGAGCCTCGAAAGGCCCGAAAAATATCATCGGCAGGTCGCGATATTCGTCGCTACTTTTCAGCGAATGCATAACGGCGGAAAGCGACTGAGCCGCCGAGACGAGTTCCGTTTCGTTTGCGGACGTTACGCCGACAACGGCTACGTCGCAAAAAGGAGGAAAAGTCAGTGCACGCCGAAGCTTTATCTCCCGCGCGAAAAACTCTTCGTAATCCTGCGCTCCGGCAAGGGCGATTATCTCGTTGTCGGGGTTGACGGTCTGTATGACCGCCTCGCTTTCGCCGCCGCGCCTTCCCGCGCGACCTATGACCTGCGTCAGCATTGCGAAAGTGCGTTCCGAAGCGCGATAATCGTCGTAATAAAGCGACGCGTCGGCAAGGAGCACGCCGACGAGCGTAACGCCGGGGAAATCGTGACCTTTCGTCACCATTTGAGTTCCGAGCAATACGTCCGCTTCCCGATCTCGAAATCTACCGAGCAGGTCGGCATACGCCTCGCGGTCGGAAACGGAATCGGCGTCCATACGCAGTATGCGCGCGCCGGGCAACAGCGCGGCGAGCTCTTCTTCCACCCTTTGAGTTCCGTACCCGAGCTTTATAAGATGCTCGGAGCGACACGACGGGCAAGCGGTCGGCACGGGCAAGCGTTTGCCGCACCAATGGCAGACCATCTCGCCACCGCGCCGCCCCGTGTGATACGTCAGCGAAACGCTGCAAGACGGGCAACGCACCGCTTCGCCGCAAGAGAGGCACGAGACGTAGTTGTTGTAGCCTCGGCGGTTGAGAAAAAGTACGGCTTGTTCGCCGCGGGCGAGCGTGGCGCGTAATTTTTCGGCAAGGACTTTCCCTATGGGCGAAACGTTTCCGCCGCGCGCTTCGCCGCGCATATCCGCAACGGTCACGCGCGGCAGCACGGCTCCGCCGTACCGTTCTTTGAGTCTTAAAAGAGAGTATACGCCGTCCTCGGCTTTTTTGCGGCTTTCGAGCGACGGCGTCGCGGAGGCGAGCAGCAGCAGAGCGCCGTTTTTGGCGCACCTGAAGCGTGCTACGTCCCGAGCGTGATACCGAGGTGCGGAGTCAGACTTATAGGTGTGTTCCTGCTCTTCGTCGATGACGATAAGCCCGAGCGACGGGGCGGGGGCGAACACCGCGGAGCGCGTTCCGATAACGAGACGCGCGTTGCCCGAGCGGATGCGCAGATACGTTTCGCGCCTTGTGCGCGGGGGCATTGACGAGTGTACCATAGCGACCTCGTCGCCGTATCTGGAACAAAATATCGCGGTCGTTTGCGGCGTCAGCGCGATCTCGGGTAAGAGGAGAATAACGCTTTTTCCGCGAGATAAAACGAGATCTATGAGCGCGAGCATAACGGAGGTCTTTCCGCTGCCCGTTACTCCCTCGAGAAGCGCGGCGTGAGCTTCTCCGGTGTCAAACGTCGCGGCGAGCGAATCGTAAGCCGCTTGCTGTTCGTCGTTTAATACTACGGCGGCGCGTTCGGCGCGAACGGTTTCGCCCGACTTTGCGCCGTTATCCGCCCTTTCGCACTTTCTTTCTTCCCGACGGATAAGCCCCTTTTTTTCGAGAGCCGATATCTGCTGCGACGAAACGCCGAGCGATCTCGCTTCGCCGAGCGTCAGGTCTTTTTCCGCGAGGGCAACAAGCAATTTTTTTTGCCCCTCCGAGCGCATAACGCCGCGCAGAGCTTTTGCGACTTCGTTCGCGTCGCTCGACGTGAGGTAAACGGCCTTTTTGACCGTGGGGTCCTTTTCTTCGAGCTTGCGCGCGAGATATCCGCCGCGCACGAGATACGATACGTCTTTTTGCGTTCCGCCACCGAATTTTCGCGCAACGGAGGCACTGCTTGCCTTGCCGCGAGCGCATACGTAGTCGTATATCTCGCGCCTTTTGCCGTTTATCGCGTCGGCGGGCTCGCCCGTCGGCACGAAATATTCCTCAAGGCTTGTCAGCGCATACGGCGGTATCATCGCGCGAACGGCTTCGCTTGCCGAGCAGAGGGTTTGTGAGCGTAAAAAATCAAAAACGCCGAGTTGCTCGTCCGACAGAGATAGGGTGCGCGAACACACGGCGTGAATGGGTCTTATTTTGTCTCGGTCCGTTTCGGGTGTGCCGTGCACCGAATATACGAGGGCGATCATCCGCCGAGTGCCGAAAGGAACGCTTACGAAGTTCCCCCTTTGCACGTTCGCCCCGCGCGGAATCGAGTAGTCGAATCGTTTATCGAGCTCCTGCGGCAGGTCGAGCGGATAAACGGAGGCGAAAAGTTCGTTTTCGCCGTCCGCGTTTTTTTCGCGCCCGTCAGTTGTCGTCATTCGCAGCGTCGGTGATGACGTCGCCGTTTTCATCGCGATCTATGATGGTGTATTCGCCGGCGTCTATCTTGTCTATGGCGAGCTTTATGGCTTTTTTGTCGCGGTATTCCGGGTCGACGGAGCTCTCCATTATAGGTCTGTCAACGTCTTTGTTGCCGGTAAGCTGCTTCTCGACGTTGCGGCGCTGATTGACGTAATCGTCGGTTATTATGCGCGCGCATTTTGCCGTTGCGACCGCGAGCTGATAGCGGTTGAATTTGCCTTTTGTGAGTTTGTTGATTGTCGGGTAGATCATTCCTTTAATTCCTCGCTTCGTTTGCTTTATAACGTTGGTATCGTGGGTATGGGTGCGCCGCCGAGTGCGGCGTTTATTCGTCGGCGACGTTCTCCTCGCCGTTGAGTCTTGCCGTTATCTTTTCGCTCGGCAGAGCGGAAAAGATGACGTGCTCGGAGTCGGTGATAATGACGGAACGGGTCTTTCTTCCGCAGGAAACGTCGATCGCTCTTCCGTCTTCTTTCGCGTCTTGCATCAGCCTTTTTACCGGTGCGGAATCCGGGCTGACCACCGCGACCACACGGTCGCAGGCGACGGCGTTGCCGTAACCGACGCTTATGAATCTTTGGTGCGTTTGCATTTTTTGTCCTCGTGTTTTTCGCGACGATGCGCGGTCTTTCATTCTACGTTTTGTATCTGTTCGCGGATCTTTTCGGATTCCGCTTTCAGCAAGACCACGCTTTGCGCGATCTCGGCGTTTTGGCATTTGGAGCCGATGGTGTTTATCTCGCGCGACGCCTCTTGCAGCTGATATTCGAATTTTTTGCCTACGGGCGTGCTTGTTTCCGTCATAGCGTAAAGCGCGTCAAGGTGCGTCGTAAGGCGTACGATCTCCTCGTCGATCGCGATCCTGTCGACCCAGATTGCGGCTTCGGTAAGCAGCCTGCCCTCGTCGGGGGCGACTCCGCAGTCGGCAAGCAAAGAGGATATGCGCCGCCGCGCTCGGTCGAGGGCGTTGTTCGCATCGGTCTCGGAGAACGTTTTGATGCGCTCGACCTCGCCGCGCATATAGTCTATCTTTTTTCGTACGTCGCAGGTAAGGCTTGCGCCCTCGCGGGCACGCTCGGCAACGAAACCCTTGAGCGCGAGCGAAACGGCTTCGCGCACGGGAGCCCAAAGGGCGTCGACGTCGACGGCAGTCTCCGCGGGAGCGAAGACGTCGGCGTTTTTCGCGACCTGCATAACGGATATATCGTCGATCAACGAAAATCTGTCGCGCAGTTTGCGCAAGAGAGATACGTACGCTTCGGCTTTTTCGAAATTCGGCTCGGTGCGCGCCTCCTCCGCGGTGGAGGAAACGGTCACGCAAACGTCCACTCTGCCGCGCGCGACCGGATTTTCGGAAACAAGGGCGCGTACTTTCGGCTCGAGCGATTGCAGGGTGCGCGGCAATTTTACCTGCAGATCCAGATATCTGCCGTTAACGGATCTTATTTCCGCCGTCACGTCGTACCCCTCGCAACGTGCGCTTGTGCACGCGTATGCGGTCATACTTTTAAACATCGCGTATCTTTTACCACACGTGTCGGACGTCGTTGGGCTTGAGATCCCGACACATTACTCCATTATTATGATATATAATTATACATTTTTTTGCCTCGCTTGTCAATAATATTTCTCGCATATGCGTGTCTCAAAGCGCGAATCGTTGCCTCTCGCGACAAAATGTCGCCCGTTTTGTCGCGATATGCGCGATTTTAGGCGAAAGATCGACTCGTTGCACCTTGCGGTATCTTGCGGTGCCGTCGCTTTTGCCGATTATACTTGACAAAAAACGCCCGGTGGATTATAATTAGCGCGTATATTTGTCGGCAGTCGAAAAGCCCTCGCGGGCGGCGGATTTTTGCCGTAAACGAAAACTGGGGGACGAAAAACGATGCTTCCGAAACCGAACGAACTGCCGAAGCAGCTCAAAACCGACGCCGTGGCGCCGTATTACGAAATATTGAGGTCGCGTCGCGCGTCTTTGGCGGCGAAACGGATTTTCGACGTCGTTGTTTCCGCGTTGCTTCTCGTGATTTTGTCCCCGGTGTTTTTGGTTATCGCCGTTGCCATCAAGGCGGATTCGCGCGGGAGCGTTTTTTTTCGACAAACGCGCGTGACTGCCGGAGGGCGCGAGTTTAAGATCTTTAAATTTCGCACTATGGTCAGCGACGCGGAAAAGCTCGGATTTGCGGTAACGGTATCGGGCGACGCGCGTATAACCCGCGTCGGCAAGGTTATTCGCGGCTGCAGACTTGACGAGTTGCCGCAACTTTTGAACGTTTTTGCCGGCTCGATGTCCTTTGTCGGGACTCGCCCGGAGGTGCCGAAATACGTTGCCGCGTACACGCCCGAGATGTGGGCGACTTTGCTTTTGCCTGCCGGGATAACCTCGGAGGCGAGCATAAGATACAAGGACGAAGCGGCGTTGCTTGACGGCGCGGAGGATGCGGACACGGCGTATACGGAGCGCGTGCTCCCCCAAAAAATGAGATATAACCTCGCTTCGTTGCGAAATTTCTCGTTTTTCGGCGATATTGCGACGATGTTTCGCACACTGCTTGCCGTGCTCGGCAAAAAATACGACTGATCCGCTCGGCTGCGTTTCCCGCGGCAAGGCGCGAAGCGCGTGCGGGTAGAGCCGGTAAGACCGAAGTCGGTAAAGCCGATAAAAAAGAATGAAAAGCACGAACGGAGCGAAAATGACTGTAAGTTTTGTTGTTTGCGCATATAACGAAGAAAAATATCTTCCGTCCCTTTTGTCGGATCTCGAGTCGCAGGACTATCCGCGAGAACTTACGGAGGTCATCCTCGTTAACAGCGCCTCGAGTGATTCGACTGCGGAAATAATGCGCGATTTTGCCTTGGCGCACGGCGGGGACTATATGCGCGTTTCCGTGCTCGAAAACCCCGCGAAGCGGCTTGCCTGCGGGTGCAACGTTGCACTGCGCGATTATACGGGCGACGTTTTTGTCAGAGTCGACGCGCACGCGTCGATACCGCGCGATTTTATCTCTCGCGGAATGCGGGCGATAAGCGACGGCGAATATGCCGTCGGCGGCAGGCGCCCGAGCGTTTCGGAAAGCGACGGCGCGTGGAACTCCGCTCTTTTAGCCGCGGAAAGGTCTATGTTCGGCAGCGGGATAGCTTCGTATCGCAACGGGGAAAAGAAAAAGTACGCGGATTCGGTTTTTCACGGTTTTTATCGGCGCGAGGTGTTCGACAGAGTCGGATATTACGACGAGCGCCTCGGAAGGACCGAGGATAACGATATGAGCTGCCGCATAAGGCGTGCGGGGTACGGCATACTTTACGACCCGCAGATCGTTTCGTACCAGCTCGTGCGCCCCACGGCGCGAAAGATGATGCGCCAAAAGTATCTTAACGGATATTGGATAGGCAAGACGCTCAGCATTTCGCCGGATTGCGTTTCGCTGTTTCATCTCGTGCCGTTTGTCTTTTTGCTTGCCGTTCTCGGTTGCGGTGCGCTGTCCTTGGCGGGAGTCGGCGTTTTTTCGGCGCTTCTGTGGGGGGCGTATGCCGTTTTCGTCGTCGCGGCGTCGCTTGTCGAATTTTTGAAAGAGAAAAAAGCGTCGATGCTCGTTTTGCCGCTTATGTTCCTTTGCCTGCATATCGCGTACGGCGCGGGGACTCTTGTCGGTCTTGCCGTCGGCGCGGGCGAAAAAGAGGGAGACAACCGATAAAGTTTCGCTCGCGGGGAGGTGCTGCGCACTTACGCCGCCGAGCGATATCAAACGTTTTGGGATGGATGCGATATGCTTAAAAAATTACGCCACGAACTGAATTATCTTACGGCGGAGGACGTGGGCGGAGTGTTTCTTTTCGTTTTTTCGCTTATCCCCGCTATGTTTTTCAGGCTGCTTGTAAAATTGCGAAAAAGGGAGATCTGGGTGATATGCGAGGATAAAAACGAAGCTCGCGACAACGGATTTTGCTTTTTCGAATATATGTGCCGAGAGCACCCGGAGATCGAATGCGTTTACGCGCTGAGTCGCAAGTCGCCCGATCTCGAAAAGGTTCGCGCGGTGGGCAAGGTGATACCTTTCGGCGGTTTTCGACATTGGATATACTATTGGGGCGCCGAATATAACGTAAGTTCGCAAAAGGCGGGAGGACCGAACAAAGCGGTCTGCTACGTACTCGAGGTCTTTGGGCTTAAAAAGAGCAATTCGGTCTTTTTGCAGCACGGAATAACGAAAAACGACGCGAAATGGCTCTACTATTCCGAGACTAAGATGCGTCTTTTTATATGCGGAGCCAAGCCCGAAACGGATTTCGTAAAAGAAAAATTCGGTTATCCCGAGGGGCACGTGGCGTACACGGGTTTTGCGCGGTTCGACGATTATCACGGCGCTGCGACGGATGAGAAAAAAGTTCTTCTTATGCCTTCGTGGCGCGAATGGATAGCTTCGAAAAACGAGTTTTCCGACGTTTACGAGGATACTTCCGACTTTACCAAAACGGAATATTTCGAAAAGTACGAGGAACTTATAAATTCGCCTCGTCTTTGCAAGATACTCGAAGAGCGCGACCTGACTCTGTGCTTTTATCCTCACAGAAATATGCAAAAATACCTGCGGTTCTTTTCCGCCGGCTCCGACAGGATAAAGATACTTTCAAACCGAAATTCGGACATAAGAGAGCTGCTTATGACAAGCGCCGTTATGATAACCGATTATTCGAGCGTCGCGCTTGATTTCGCTTATATGAAAAAGCCGGTCGTGTACTATAAGTTCGACGAGGAGAGATTCCGCGAGGCGCAGTACGCCGAAGGTTATCTCGACGACCGCACCGCGGGTCTCGGCAAGGTTTGCGAGAGCGCGGACGGCGTTTGCGATCTGCTTGAGGAGATATACGACCGCGGCGTCGGCAACGTTACCGAGGAATTTGCCGCAGCGCACAAAGCGTTTTTTCCGCTTTTCGACGCGGATAATAGCAAAAGGATATACGAGGCGATAAAAGCGCTCGACCGGCGGTCGAGCACTGCCCGAAAGTAACGAAAAAAGAATCAGAACGGAATGATCCGAACGAAATGAAAAAGATATCTATTCTCGTGTACGACGTTTCCATTACCGGGGGAGCGGAGCGCGTTGCGCTCAATATGGCTAAGGCGTTTTCGCACAGGTACGACACCGAGATCGTTTCACTGTTTTATTCGCAAGGCGACGCCGCCGACCGCACTCGCGAGGGTGTGGCGCTGTACGTGATATCGACCGCAACGCGCTCCATAACCGCGAACTTTCTCTCTTTGCGGGGCGCGCTTGCCGCGCACTTCAAGGAGCGGGGGACGAATATTGTTTTTTGCATAACGGCGGGGGTCGTGACTTTGGGGGCTTCGGCGGCGCGTGCGGCGCACGCCGCGTGCGTTTACTGCGAACACTCGAACCTCGAAAACAGAACGTACGGAAAGAAGCACGTTTTGCGCCAATATATAGGTTCGGCGGTCGCCGACAAAACGGTTACTTTGACCGAGCGCGATATGCGGAATTTTATGCGGGTTTTCAAAACTCCGCGCGAAAAACTTACTGTCATTCCGAATTGGTTTACTCCGAACGAAACAAAGAGAGAATATAAAACGGATTCGAAAGCGATAATAAGCGCCGGCAGACTCGAGGCTGTAAAGGGGCACGATATGCTCCTCGAGAGCGCGGTTGCGGTCGCACAGCGGCATCCCGATTGGCATTGGGACGTTTTCGGCGACGGCACGTTGCGCGAAAAACTCGAGAACGACGCGCGAGAGCGCGGCATCGACGGTTTTGTGACTTTCCGCGGTAACGTTAACGACCTTACGAGCAGATACGGTGATTACGCTATGTTCGTTTTGCCGTCGTATTACGAGGGGTTGCCGATGGTACTGCTCGAAGCGGCTTGCGCGGGCTTGCCCGTCGTCAGTTTCGACTGCCCCACGGGGCCCGCCGAACTCGTTGCGAACGGGGTAAACGGATTGATCGTTCCCGAGAGGGATACCGCGGCTCTTGCCGACGCGGTTTGTACGCTTATAGAAAATGCCGAGCTGAGGAAGTCTATGTCCGACAAGGCGGACGTTAAACTCGGCGAATATTCCGCGGAACGCGTTTTGGCAAAGTGGTTTGAACTGATAGAATCGTTTTAACCCTCTCACGAGCGCGCGGCGTGCCGCTCGCCGGCGGTACTTTCGCCGCAGTCGCGTAAAATAACGGAAAATGAAAACGTTTAAAGGAAGCGGTGTGCGCACCGAGGCATATCCATGAAACTTACCGAAACTTCGTTGTACGGCAAATATCGAGCCGTTATAGTAAAAGTAAATAAAATGATAGAGTCGCCGAGAGCCGCCGAGCTTTATGCCGGCTACGGTCGCGCGGTCGGATCGTGGATTACGTTCGCTATCGTTGCGCTTGCCTCGGCGACCGCTTTGGCGGTCAGTTATTTCGTAACGATGTATGCCGATTGGGGATACGAGCTGGCGCTTGCGGCGGTGTGCACGGCGTGGGTTTATTCGCTGCTTTGGTCGCTCGTGCGGATAAAGGACAGGATCGTTGTGCTTATAATGGAACTTATGATGTTCACGTTCCTGCTTGACAGACCGGTGATAGCCTTTTTACGAGGCGAAAAATGGTGGTCGACGTGGAGCCGGCGCACGACGCTCGCATCGCAGCTGTCGATATACGTCGGCGTGATATTTATTATGGTCGGCTGCGTTGCCCTCGAGGCGCTCGGGCGAAAAAGGCGCCGCGGCGCGACCGTGTGGCGCAGCGCGGACCGCGAGCGCCCCGCGCACCCGTTGGCGCGGCGGATTTTCGCCTTTTCCGCGCTTGCGACCGGGCTTTTGTACGGCTATATGGAGATCGTGCGTTACTTTTATCTCCGCCGTTTCGATTACGAGGCGATGTATACGGGTGTAGGTCCGTGGTTTCCCTCGTTCTTTCACGTGGCGGCGGCGCTTTTTCCTTACCTATTGTTTGCATTTTTGGCGACTTTGCCGCCGAAAAAGCAGGCGTTGCCCGCGCTTGCCGGATATATCGCGCTTTCGCTTCCGTCTTTTTTGCTCGGGTCGCGCAACGGTATAGTGATGAGCGTTATGTTTGCCGTGATATATATGATGCTTCGTGAATTTTTCGCGCCTCGCGGCGAAAAGTGGTTTCGTCGCAGGTATTTTGCTTTTATTGCGGTGCTTTTGGTGTTTGCGGTGCTTTTGCTCGGCGCTTTCAACTACATTCGCGCCGGCGCCGAGGTGCCGACGAATTCCGTTCTCGATTTGGCGCTCGATTTCTTTTATAAGCAAGGCACGAGCTACGATACGCTTTGCCAAGGGTTTGAGTATTACGACCTTATAAACGGGCTTGTGGGCGATCCTTTGTATACTTTCGGCGATATTATCGACGGTATTGCGCACGGCAAAGTCGCACGCGTGCTGTTCGGTGCCTCCTCGCTCGGAGACGGCAACAATATCCAAAAAGTTTTCGAGAGCAACAGTATGGCGCACAGACTCTCGTTCGTCGTGCTCGGAGAGCGCAATTATCTTAACGGTAACGGCAGAGGCTCGTCGTTTTTGATCGAGACGTTCTACGACGGCGGCTTCGTTTGGATGGCGATATACGCCTTTTTGATAGGAGCTTTTTTGGCGTATATCCCGTCGACTTTCAAAAAGCGCGGGTATTTCGACAAGGCTTTCGTCCTTTGCGCGACGTCGTCGATATTTATGCTCCCGCGTTCGTCGGCAAGCGGTTTTTATTCCTTTGCGATATCGTCGGCGTTTTGGTTGGTTGCCTGCATAGACCCCGCCTGCCGCATCGCGGAAAAATATATTTTCAAAAATATCAAAACGAAAAAGGCATTGCCCGAAAAAGCGCGTGATTTCGACGGCGAAAGTGTTTTTTGCACCGTGTTTACTTACGTCGACGATCGCCGCGACGCTCTTGCGCGACTGCGCGAAAGTCTTGAGGCGCAAACGGACGGGGATCTCGAGTGGATCGTCGTCGACGGCACGACGGTGGGGACGGTGCTTGACGACGTTCTCTCTCGCCGCGACGGAGATCTCGATGCGATCTGCGTTAAATGCGCAAACGGCGGAAAGCATCGCGCGATGAACGGCGCCGCGAAGCTCGCGCACGGTAAAGTATTCGTCGCCGTCGAGCCCGACGACGTGCTTGAGGAGGACGCGATAGCGTCGCTTCGCACCATCTTCGTTTCCGCGGAGAGCGACGCGAGCGGCAAGGCGTTTTGCGGCGTTCGTATGCCGCGCGGCGCGAGAACGGCGGATGGCGGCATTGCCGCGGCGCAGTCCGCAACGAAAAGAGTCGCCGGCGGAGCCGACGACTTATCCGGGGACTTTACCGAGGCGTATTATACGGATATCGTTCGCCGCTATCCTTTCCCCGAGTTTGCCGACGAAAACTTTGTGCCGACGGAGCTTTTGAGCGTGCGGTTGGCAGACGACGGATACGTTACGTTCCGCGCCGACCTCGCGATATGCGCTCGCGACGTTTCGTGCGGCGATTCGCCCGAAAAACGCGAAAACAAGATCGTACGAAGCCCTCGCGGATACGCTCTGTTCGTTCGCGAGACGAGTGTGAGTCCCAACGTCGGGTGCCGCACGGTGCTCGGCTTCGTTGCGTCCTATGCTTATGCCGCAAAGAGCGGCGGAGCGACGACGGGGGAGATCGCGGAGGCGCTCGATATTCCCGCTTTTGTCGTTCTGGCGGCGTCGGCGAGGCGCACGCTGGCGAAAAAAGCGCAAGAGCGGCGCAAAATCAAAAGAAAGATCGAAAGATAATAACCGATGAGTAAAAAAGAACGTTCGCGTACTTTTATGGCTGTGCGCAACCTTGTTTTCAATATGGCGTATCAGGTCGTAAACACCGTTGCGAACATAATATTGCCCCCCTTGATCGTGGGCGCTTACGGCTCGGTACTTAACGGCCTTGTCGGCACGATAAAAACGATAATGAACTACATCCAAACGGTCGGCTCGGGCATATCCGAGGCGTCGGTCGTTTCGCTGTATCGCCCCCTCGGCGAAAAGGACGAAAAAAAGATCAGTTCGATATACAACGCGGTCGGCAAAAGTTTTAACCGCGCGGGCGCGCTGTTTTCCTTTATATCCGTGGCGGTCGCGTTCGTTTATCCGTTTTTCGTTACCGACGACGTGGATTATTTTACGGTCGTAAAACTCGTTTTGATACTTTCCGTTTCGGGAATGTCGGAATTTTTCTTTGCCGGCAAGTTCAGAACGCTTTTGACCGCGGATCAGCGGCTTTACGTCGTTAACGTAGCGCAAACGCTCGGTGCCGCCGCAAGCGCGATCCTCGCTTTTTTCCTGATAAAAAAAGGTTGGGGGATAGAAGCCGTCCAGGGAGCTACCGTCGTCGCGTACGTTTGCCGCATTGCCGTTATGTACGTTTTTGTACGGCGAAATTACGCGTATCTCGATAAAAAAGCCGAGCCCGATCTTGCCGCTACGTCGCGTCGCGGCGCGGCGACCGTGCATCAGATAGCCGGGCTTGTGATAAACGGCGGTCAGGTGCTTGTTGTGTCTACCTTTTGCGGGCTTGCGGAGGGTAGCGTTTTTACCGTTTATTCTATGATATTTTCGGGGCTGTCTACGATACTTTCGACGGTCTCTTCCGCTATGCTTGCCGGTATGGGTAACCTTATTTCGTCCGGCGACGAGGAGCGCGTGCGCCGAATATTCCGCCTTTACGAGCTCGGATACGATATGGCGGCGTTTACGGTATACGTCGTCGCGCTTATAATGATAAAGCCGTTTATAAGCATATACACCGCGGGTATGACGGACGCGAACTATATGCGCCCCGAGCTTATAATGCTTTTCGTTTGCATAGGTCTCGTATCCTGCGCTCGCACACCGGGGACTACTATGATATGTGCGCGCGGGCATTATAAAGAGACGGCGTGGCGTGCAGTTGCGGAGGCGGTTATATGCGTAGTCAGCCAACTTGTTTTCGTAAATTTGCTCGGTACCGTCGGTGTGCTTGTCGGCTCTGCCGTGGCATATTTGTACAGGACCGCGGACATAATTTTTTATACGAATCACCGTTTGCTTGCGCAAAGTGCGGCGGGGACGTTTAAGCGATTCGCTCTTTTCGTCCCGCTCGTTGCCGTTGCAGCGCTCGTCTCCTCTCGCGTTTCTTTTTCGACGTCCGGATATTTTTCGTGGGCTGCCGTCGCCGTCGTCGTGAGCCTTGTCGCGTTTTTGGCTGTTTTCGCGATTGCCGCGATATTCGATCGCAAAACTTTGCGTGACGGTATGGGTTATGCTTTGAGTCTTATAAAAAGATCTTGAAAAATTTTAAAAAACGCTTTACAATCCGAGTTCGGTATGATATAATCAAACGGAATGACATCGTCTCGGGTCGCGGAAGTTCACCGACCGCGGTCTGTGAGGGTGCCGAAATTAATTTAAGAGGTGAAAGAAATGACCAAGGAACAAAAGCAGGCAATTATTGCCGAGTATGCAACGCACGAAGGCGACACTGGTTCGCCCGAGGTACAGATCGCGCTGCTCACGAGCCGCATCAACTCTCTCAACGAGCATCTTAAAAAGAACAACAACGACAACCACAGCCGTCGCGGACTTCTTAAGATGGTCGGTCACAGAAGAAATCTTCTGAAGTATCTTGCAGACGTTGATATCGAGCGTTACCGTGCAATCATAGCAAAGCTTGAGATCAGAAAGTAATTTCTCATACAGTGCCGCACAATATTTTTGTGCGGCATTGTTTGCAATTTTCCCGTTTCGTTAAGTAAAATAACCGTGCGGAAGGCTTCAGCATTTAACCGTTTGCCCGAGCAGGCTCGGGCGAGCCGTTAAGTGCTTAACCTCCGCCGGAAAAGATATGGAGGTACAAAATGTACGAAGTTAAAAGCTCGGCTATGACCTTTGCCGCAAATAAGGTTTACAACTATACTTTCGCCGGTCGCCCCCTCTCGATCGAGGTCGGAAAGATGGCGGGTCTTTGCAACGGCTCCTGCCTTGTCAGATACGGCGAGACCGCCGTTCTCTGCTGCGCCACCGCTTCCGCGAAACCGCGCGACGGCATAGATTTTCTCCCCCTTTCCGTTGATTTCGACGAAAGAATGTACGCTGCGGGCAAGATCCCCGGCGGATACCTCAAGCGCGAGGGCAAACCCAGCGAAAAAGCGGTGCTCTCTTCCCGCGTTATCGACAGACCTATTCGTCCGCTTTTCCCCAAGGACTTGCGTAACGACGTCGCTTTGACGCTTACCGTTATGTCCGTCGATCTCGATTGCGAGCCCGAGGTCGTCGCTATGCTCGGCGCTTCCGTCGCACTCTCGATCTCCGACATTCCGTGGAACGGACCGATCGCGGGCGTTCACGTCGGTCTTGTAAACGGCAAGATAGTTATCAACCCCACCGAAGAGGAGCGCAAGGTCAGCGATCTCGAATTGACCGTTGCGGCTTCGGAAAAAAAGGTCGTTATGATCGAGGCGGGCGCAAAAGAAGTCGACGACGATACGATGTTCGCGGCTATAATGAAAGCGCACGAGGAGATAAAAGAACTTCTTAAGTTCGTTAACGCCATTGTCGACGAGATCGGCAAACCCAAGTTCGAATATCCCTCTTGCGAGCTTGACCACGATATGTTCGACAAGATCTTCGCTTTCTGCGAGGCGGATCTTATGAACGCGCTCGACACCGACGACAAAAACGTTCGCGACGCGAGAATGGTGCCGATTCAAGACGCTATTATCGAGAAATTCGCGGAGGAATATCCCGATCTTCCCACTCAGATGGGCGAGCTCGTATATAAGATGCAAAAGAAGGTCGTTCGTCGTTGGTTGCTCGAGGACAAAAAGAGAGTCGACGGCAGAGCGATGAACGAGATACGTCCGCTTGCCGCCGAGGTCGGTCTTTTCGGCAGAGTTCACGGCTCGGGTATGTTCACGCGCGGTCAAACTCAGGTTCTTACCTGTGCGACTCTCGGCACTCTCGCCGAGGCGCAGATGCTCGACGGTATCGACAACGACACCGAAAAGAGATATATCCACCACTATAATATGCCCGGCTTTTCCACCGGCGAGGCGAAATCCACCCGCAGCCCCGGACGTCGCGAGATAGGTCACGGCGCACTTGCGGAGCGTTCGCTCATTCCCGTGCTCCCCACTCCCGAAGAGTTCCCCTATGCGATCCGTTTGGTATCCGAGGTAATATCCTCCAACGGCTCCACCTCGCAGGCTTCGGTCTGCGGCTCGACCCTCGCTCTTATGGACGCGGGCGTTCCGATCAAGGCTCCCGTTGCGGGTATATCCTGCGGACTTATCACCGCGGAGGACGGAAGCTGGGATACTATGATAGACATCCAGGGCGTTGAGGATTTCTACGGCGATATGGACTTTAAGGTCGCGGGTACTCATAAGGGTATCACGTCCATTCAGATGGACCTTAAGATCGACGGTCTTACGCCCGAGATCATAAAGAGCGCGTTCGAAACAACTCACAAGGGACG
>CAZOFD010000006.1:0-61262 GCA_964579135.1 uncultured Ruminococcus sp.
TATATTTTCAACGTCCTCGCCGACGTAGCCCGCCTCGGTGAGCGTCGTCGCGTCGGCAATGGCAAAGGGAACTTTGAGCGATTTTGCGAGAGTTTGGGCGAGATAGGTCTTGCCGACGCCGGTGGGACCTATCAGCAACACGTTGCTTTTTTGCAGATCGACGTCGTACTCGCAAGCGTCGTCCGCGTGGCGTTCACGCTTTTCCGTTTTCGCAAGGATGCGTTTGTAATGGTTATATACCGCGACCGAAAGCGCGATCTTTGCCTTGTCTTGCCCGATGACGAATTTGTCAAGCTCGTTTTTTA
The DNA here is from genome assembly GCA_964579135.1 of uncultured Ruminococcus sp. Taxonomy (GTDB): domain Bacteria; phylum Bacillota; class Clostridia; order Oscillospirales; family CAG-272; genus CAG-390. The sequence goes on from CAZOFD010000006.1 coordinate 306, forward strand.
TCTGAACGGGGCGAGGCAAAGTTTCAAGGCTCAGCGCCTCGTCGTCGTGCGGCGAAGAAATGCGTTTGAGATTTTCTTCGATCAGTTCTTCACAGGCGTCGACGCAAAAATCGCAGATAAAAGCGCCCGTGGAGGAGGGAATCAAAAAGTTTACTTCGTTCTCGTTCCTTCCGCAAAAAGAGCAAAGGTGGAGTTCTTGCCGATTGTTTGAAGGCATTATTTATTACCTATCCTATCAGTGACGCTCGATTATCTTGTCGATAATCCCGTATTCGAGCGCTTGCTCGGCGGTCATAAAATTGTCGCGATCGGTGTCTTTTTCGATGACCTTTATGGACTTGCCGGTGTTTTTCGCAAGGATCTCGTTGAGCATCTTTTTGGTACGAACGAGGAGCTCCGTTCTTATAAGCACGTCGGATACCTGCCCCTGAGCACCGCCGAGGGGTTGGTGTATCATAATCTCGCTGTGCGGCAACGCAAAACGTTTTCCGGGTGTGCCCGCAGAGAGCAGAAAAGCGCCCATACTCGCCGCCATACCGATACATATCGTGCTGACGTCACATTTGACGAATTGCATAGTGTCGTATATCGCCATCCCGGCGGTAACGCTGCCGCCGGGGCTGTTGATATAAAACGAAATGTCTTTATCGGGATCCGTGGATTCGAGATAGAGCATTTGCGCGATCACGAGAGATGCCGTAGTATCGTTGACCTCGTCGGAAAGAAAGATCACACGGTCGTTAAGCAGGCGTGAAAATATGTCGTAAGAACGCTCACCGCGGTTCGTCTGTTCGATGACGTACGGAACAAAAGCTCCGCGCGGCGTTTCGTTGCCCGAAAAACTGTTCATAGTAAAGACCTCCGTGATATTTTATTGGGGAAGAGGATCATTCCGCGTCAGCGGCAGCCTCGGGTGCTTTGTCGAGATACGTTATCTTTGCCGAGGATTTTGCGATCTCAACGGCGCGGCGGTTCTTAAGCGTATGAGCGATCTCCTCGGCGGGAAGATTCTCTTTTGCGTAGTCGAGTTCGACGCCGTATTGCTTTGCGACGTCCTCGTATTCCTTTGCTATCTCGTCTTCGGTGGGCTCGATGGACTCGAGCGAAGCGATCTTTTCAAGGGCGAGCTCGAGCTTTACGGAATCAACGGCAGAGGGGCGTACCTGCTCCTTGTAACCGTCGAGGGTCATATCGAAATACTTGAGGTAGGTCTTGAAATCGAGACCTTGCATTTGCATTCTTGCGCTGCTGTTGCGAACTATTGCCTCGACCTCGGCATCGATCATAGACGCGGGGATTTCGGCTTCGACGAGTTCTGCGAGTTTTTGACGGATCTTGCCCTCAAGCTCTTCGTCTGCGCGAGAGTCGTGTCCCTTTTCGAGTTTTGCCGCAATATCCGCACGATATTCCGCAAAAGTGTTGAATTCGGATACGTCGAGTGCGAAATCGTCGTCAAGCTCGGGAAGCTCGCTCAGCGTGAGCGCCTTGAGAGCGACCTTAAAGGTCGCGTTTTTGCCCGCGAGATCTTTTGCGTGGTATTCTGCGGGGAAAACTACGTTTACGTCAAAGTTTTCGCCTACGGAGTGACCTACCACGCCCTCTTCGAAACCGGGAATGAACTGACCGGAGCCGAGCTTGAGCTTGTGCCCCTCGTCCTTGCCGCCGTCAAACGCAACGCCGTCGACGAATCCTTCGTAGTCGATGGTAGCGGTGTCACCCATAGCTGCCGCACGATCGGTGACCTCGATCTCTCTTGCGTTTCTTTCGCGTACGGTCTCGATTTCACGGTCGATCTCTTCGTCGGTAACGGGGGTGCGAACTACGTCGACCTCGATGCCGTGGTACTCGCCGAGCTTTATCTCGGGTTTTACGTCCATCGTTGCGGTGAGAACGACTTCGTTTTCGTTCATATCGGATATCTCGAATTCGGGGCGCGAAACTACGTCTTTTTCGACTGCCGCGATTATCTCGGGGTAGGATGCGTTTATAAGTTCGTTTACGGCGTCCTCGAGGAAGATGCCGGTTCCGTACATTTTTTCGATAACGGAGCGGGGAGCCTTTCCGCGACGGAAGCCGGGAACGTTAAAGCTGTTCGACTTCTTTTTAAATACTTTTGCTTTTTCCGCTTCTACGGTAGCCGCATCAAAAGAGAATTCAACGACTGCCTGATTTTTTTCGTTAACGGTTGTGTTCTTGATGGTCATTTTTTTGTCCTTTCAAAATTTATACATTCTTATATATTTTACATAAATATTTATTTCTGTCAAGAGAAAATCGAAAAAATGTACTTATGCCCGCGCGGGCGGCGCGTTATGATATCTTATGAGGACAAAAGTCAAGTTTGTCCGCCGATATCATTCTGAATTTTATGCCTTCGAAGTCAAAATCGCCCTCCGAGGAATAAACGCCGTGGATATGCCCGTAAAAGCATTCTTGCACGCCGTATTCGTGCAAAAGGTCGATCGTATCACGGCAGACGTTGTCGCGCCAAACGGGGGGGAAATGCAAAAATACGTATTTCGGCAGCGGCGAGTGCAGGTTCGCGGCGCAGTCGAGGCTCGCCCTGAGGCGACGGCTCTCGCGGTCGATCATTCGTTGCCAATCGACGTCTCCGACGGTCTTTTGGTTGGCGGGGTCGGGAAACCAGCCGCGCGTTCCGCAAATAAACCCTTGCGGAGTTTCAAAGGCATTGTTGTAAAGAAATTCAACGCTTTTGAGTGACAAGTCGCAGAGGTATCGATTCATTTTCGATACCGTGCTCCACCAAAAATCGTGGTTTCCTTTGCCGATATATTTTTTGCCGGGCAACGATTCTATAAAAAGGAAGTCGTCTTTGGCTTCGTCAAGGGTCATCGCCCAAGAAAAATCGCCCGGGATAACTACGTTGTCGTCGTCTTTGACGATCGCTGTCCAATTTTTTACGAGCTTTTCGCGGCATCCGATCCAGCGGTTGCCGAATACGGACATTGATTTTGCGTCGCCCGCGGCGCCGGCAAGATGCAGATCGGCTATGGTAAAAAGCGACATATCTCTCCTTTCGTTCGCCGTGTGCCCCGCGTTTGCGGGCGTTTTTCGGCAACCGTTTTTTTAAATATGAATACGATCGCTTTCGGTGAGGAATAATCTTTGTGAGATCAACCGAAAGGAGTTAAAGATGAACGATCAGTCGAAAAGAAGCGCTTGCTGCGGCAAAAGCGGCAAGCACATCGAGGGTATCGTGTGCGACGTTAAAAATTGCGCGTTTCACGATTGCGAAACTCATTGCACAGCCAAGCAGATAAGCGTCGGCCCCTCGGGAGCGGAGCACAGCAGCGACACGGCTTGCACGACGTTTAAGCCGAAAGCGGAGTGAGCCGCTTGCGGGATCGCTTTACGGGCGATCCCGCTTTTTTTCGTGTTTGCGTTTTGCGCCGCGACAAAACTCAGTGAAGAGCGGAGTTTTGCTCGACGGAGGCGAAGACCTCCTCGAGCATATCGCTCGGGTCGCAGACCTCGGTGAAGCGCACGCGGCGCGAATCGAGCCCTGCCAAAGGCATCGGTATCGGCTCGCCCGTCAGTTTCGAGAGCTCGCCGAGCGCAGCGTAGTCCTCGGGCGGGCGGCAATCGGTAAGCGCGCGATAAACGTCGGCGGCAAATTTGAAAGGGCTTGCGGTAGACGCGAGGAGCATAGGCGTTTCGTCACCGCTCTGCGCAAGATATTTTTCCGCACAGCAAAGTCCGACGGCGGAGTGCGTATCGCAAAGATAACCGAAGTTGTCGAACGTCGTTCTGATGGTAGCCGACGTTTCGTCCTCGTCGGCAAAATATCCCGCAAACGTTTCGCGGATACTCTTCAGCGTGTCGCTTTCGACGGTATAACGCCCGCTTTCGGCAAGTTCGCTCATATATTGCGCCGTTTTTTCGCTTCCGCAGATAACGTAAAGAAGACGCTCGAGGTTGCTTGATACGAGTATGTCCATAGAGGGAGATATCGTTGCGTGGAAATCGCGGTTTCTGTCGTAGGTGCCGCTCGTCAGGAAATCGGTGAGGACGTTGTTGGTGTTGGATGCGCAAACGAGTCGCTTTACGGGCAAGCCCATAGTTTTTGCGATATAAGCCGCGAAAATGTTGCCGAAGTTACCCGTGGGAACGCAGACGTTGATCTTGTCGCCGAGAGCGACGGTGCCGTTTTGCACCATATCGCAATAAGCGGAGAAGTAATATACGATCTGCGGAGCGAGACGCCCCCAGTTTATCGAATTCGCGCTTGATAGGAAATAACCCGCCTTGTCGAGCTTTTCGGCGGCATCTTTGTCGGAAAAGATCTTTTTTACACCCGACTGAGCGTCGTCGAAATTGCCGCGGATAGCATAAACGTTGACGTTTTGACCGTTTTGCGTTGCCATTTGCAGCTTTTGCACGTTGCTAACGCCGTCAACGGGGTAAAATACGTCGATCTCTATGCCATCTACGTCACGATATCCCTCGAGCGCCGCTTTGCCGGTATCGCCCGAGGTTGCGACGAGGACGAGCGCTTTTTTGTCCGTGCCGCTCTTTTTGATGGCGGCGGAGAGTAGGCGCGGCATAAGTTGGAGCGCCATATCTTTGAAAGCCGCCGTGGGACCGTGCCAAAGCTCGATTGCGGAGATGCGGCTGTTTATCTTTTTGACCGGAGCCGCACCGTCCGGAAAGGCTTCGCTACCGTATGCCGCAAGGCAACATTCGTCAAGCTCCTCTTTTGTGTAATCCGAAAGGAAAAGCGAGAGGATGCGCGAGGCGCGCTCGGCATACGAAAGGGGAATGAGGGCGGAGATAAAGTCTTCGTTTATCTCGGGGATGCGCTCGGGCATATAGAGCCCGCCGTCGTTTGCCAAACCGTGCAGGATCGCCTGCGATGCGGAAACTTTATCGTTTTGTGATCTGCTTCTTGTACTGACGTAGTTCATTTCGTTGCATATTCCTTTTCTGTTTCGATATGCGCTCCCGCTGCGGCGAAAGGCTTATTTCGGTCGTATACGAAAGACGAGGCTCTCATCTTCCGAATGCGTTTCTTACGTGGTTTACGTTTTTGAGCTCGAGCTTGCCTAAAGGATCTTTCGTAACGTAGATCTCGATAACGTCGAGGCGCGGAAATTTGCCCGACGGATGCGCGGCGAGATATTCGCGCGCTGCGGAGAGAAGATTTTGCCGTTTTTTGTAATTTACAGCGGCTGCGGGTGCGACGAGATAGCGGGTGTCGCGGTCGCAGTGCGACGACACGGTACGGGTTTTGACCTCAACGAAGCAGACGTGAGCGTCGTCCTCGGCGACGATATCGATCTCGCGTTTTCCGAGGCGCACGTTTCTCGCGACGACGCTGTATCCGTTGCGTGTGAGATATTCGGCGGCTGCGTCCTCGCCGTAGGCTCCCAAGCGTTCGTTATCGCGCCCCGTCATCGTTTAAAAACCTTATGAATTTTTTTCTGTGGCAGGGCGAGGGGCCGAATCGCCTCAACGCCGCCATATGTTCGGCGGTACCGTAACCTTTGTTTTTCGCGATCATATACTCGGGATATTCGCGGTCGAGCTCAAGGCATATCCTGTCACGCGTTACCTTGGCAAGCACCGAGGCTGCCGCTATCGACGGGACTTTGGCGTCGCCTCCGATAACGCATCTGCCGTCGATCTCGAAATCACGAAAAACGTTGCCGTCGACAAGCAAATAATCGGCGCGTACGGGTAACGCCGCAACGGCGCGGTGCATAGCCGCAAGAGTGGCTTCGAGAATATTGAGCTCGTCGATCTCGCGAACGTCCGCCGTTCCGATGCCGAAAGCGACGGCTTTTTTCGTTATTTCGTCGTAAAGCGCCTCGCGGTTTTTCGCCGAAAGCTTTTTCGAATCGTTAAGCCCCGCGAGCTCGAGCCCGCACGGCAGTATGCATGCGGCGGCGACCACGGGACCGCACAGCGGACCGCGCCCCGCTTCGTCTATCCCGCAAACGGCGCCGAAACCGTTTGCGGCGAGCTCACTCTCAACAGTGTATTCAAGCATTGATTTATTGTTTCCCCCCGGAGTTTTCGGAGTATCCGTCTGCGGTTTGCGGTTGCGAGACGGTGATTTATCGCCTATCGAGCGTTACGTGCCCGATCTTGCCCTCGCGAAATTCGTCGAGCAAAACAGATGCGGTCCGATCGTAGTCGATCTCGCCGCCCCGCAGCAAAAAGCCTCGCTTTTTGCCGATGAGCTCGAACAGTTCAAGGTCGCTCGCCGAGCCGAAGTCGTTCGTATGGTCGGTTTTGTATCTTGCGCCGAGCAGTGCGGGGTAAAGCGCGCGCAAGCGACGGATAAGGATCAGCGCAAGTTCGGCGGTGTCGAGCACGTCGTCTTTTATCGCTCCGGTGAGGGCGAGGTTTTCGCCTGCCGTTTTGTCGTCGAATTTCGGCCAAAGCACGCCGGGCATATCGAGCAGATCCATACCGAGCGGCGTTTGCACCCATTGCTTGTCGCGGGTGACGCCCGGTCGATCCTCGACTTTGGCTTTTTTCGAGTCCGAAAGACGATTTATCAGCGTGGATTTTCCGACGTTCGGTATACCGACGACCATAGCTTTCAGCCTGCGCCCCGACATTCCGCGTTCTTCGTATTTATCTATCTTATCTCGGCATATGCGGCTCATCTCGCGCGGTATTATGTCAAGCCCCGCGCCCGTTTTGCAGTCGGTAAGTATGCAGGCTGTGGTGCCGTTGCCGCTCGCCTTTGCCCATACGGCGGAAATCGACGGGTCGGCAAGTCCCGCCTTGTTTAAAAGGATCATTCGCGGCTTTGCGCCGATAAGTTTGCCTATTTCGGGATTTTCCGAGCTTTTCGGTATCCTTGCGTCGCGAAGCTCTATTACAAAGTCTACGTTTTTCAGGTTTTCCGATATCATACGGCGCGTTTTCGCCATATGCCCCGGGAACCACTGTATTATCTGTGATGGCATATTTTCTCCGTTCTTATTCGACCGCGCCGATTTTGTCGGTCGGGGTCAGGCGATATACTACTTTCCCGAGCACGCGGCGTTTGTCGACGAGCCCGATATACGGAGAACGGCTGTCGGACGAATGGTCGCGGTTGTCGCCCATAACGTAAAGCGACCCCTCGGGCACGAAAGTATCGACAGGATAACCGTAATTCGCTCGGTAAGACGCGTACGTCGGGTCGTAAACGGCGTAATCTTCGTCAAGCGTAACGGGGTTTTCGCCGTTTTCGTCGCTCACGGTCACGACAAGTCGCCCCGTTGCTTCGTCGAGCTCTATGTGCACCCATTCGCCGCCGGTCGAGACGACTCTTTTTACTATCGGTTCGTTAAAAACGGTGCCGGTTTGATGAAAAACGATGATATCTCCGCGTTCCACGTCCGAAAAGACGTCGGATACGAGCAGCAGCTCGCCGTCGTGCAGCGTGTCGACCATCGAATCGCCGTCGACGCGGCACAGGCAAACGACAAACGAGCAGAGAATGAATATGGCGCAAGCGGCGAAGGCGAACAGCTCGAAACAATCGAAGATATCCGCTGCGATCGACCTCTCGCGAGGCGTTTCGCTTTTTTCGCTTCGCTTCGCGCTTTGAGTTGCTTTTTGTTTACTTAACATTTCGTCTCCCCACGCTTAACTGCTGCAGATATCTATGAAACGGCGCATAAGCTTCGAGCCGTCGGGCATAAAGTCTTGCTTTTCCGCCGCGGTGCGTTCGGTAAAGCAAGAAACCCCGGGGGCTTCCGAGCGCGAAGAATATATCATAAAGGGTACGGGCTCCGCCGTATGTGTGCGCAAAGCGACGGGCGTCGGGTGGTCGGGCAGGATCATTATGCCGTAACCGTCTTCCGCTTCGGCTTTGAAATATTCGAGGATGGGCGCGAGGATGCGCTTGTCGATATACTCTATGGACAGCACTTTGTTTTCGGCTTCCGCGCGGTGACCGCATTCGTCGGGGGCTTCCACGTGCAGATAAACGAGATCGCTGCCGCTTTTAAACGCGTTTATCGCGGCTTCGGCTTTGCCCTCGAAATTCGTGTGAATATTGCCCGTCGCTCCCTCAACGTCGGGCACTTCCATACCGGCGCAAATGCCGATGCCCTTTATAAGGTCGACTGCCGAGACAACGGTGGCGGTAAGACCGAATTTTTCTTTGAAAGAGGGGAGTGTCGGGCGCTTTCCGGGGCTCCAAAGCCAAGCGGAGTTCGCGGGCTTGAGACCGCGCCTTTTTCTGTCGACGTTTACTGGGTGCGCCTCGAGCACACGGCAACTTTCACGCATAAAGTCGAGAAATTCGCCCTCGGGCAGATAGTCGCCTATCCTTTTGCCGATTATATCGTGCGGACGTGCGAATTCGTACTTTTCGTCGACGCCTTTCCAAAGTACGCAATGACGGTAGCTTACACCGGTGTAAAAGCGGCGCGCTTCGTTGCCGAATTTTTCGTCAAGCGCTTTTACCAGCTGTGAGGATTCCTCGGTTGGTATCTCGTCCGCGCTGTGGTCGAGCATTATGCGATCCTCGTAGCGCTCGCCCTCGGATAGAGCGACCGTGTTAAAGCGCACGGCTACGTCGTCATCGTCCATATGAAGCCCCATACTTACGGCTTCAAGCGGTGCGCGCCCCTTAGAATATACTTTGGGGTCGAAAGACATTATCGCCATATTTGCGGTATCGGATTCGGGTACCATTCCGTTCGGAACGTTCAGCACCGTGCCTACGACGGATTGTGAAGCGAGCATATCGATCGTAGGTTTGTCGGCTGCCTCCATAGGCGTTTTATCGCCGAGCTGCGCTATCTTTCGGTCTGCCATTCCGTCGGGGATCAAAACGAGGTATTTCATTGTTTGTTATCGCCCTGACTTTGTTTTGACAAAGTTTCCTTTCTTCGGTATTCGTAAGGCGCGTTCGCGCCGCTTATATATTCGGTGTAAGCTGTCGCGAGAGCGTTATCTCGCGGATTCTATAATACCGCCGCCGACGAGTCTGTCGCCGTCGAAGAACACGGCGGCTTGCCCCGGCGCGGCTGCGCGTTGCTTCGCCCCGAACTTGACAAGGCAACGCCCGTTTGACGGAAAAACGACTGCGGGAGCGGATTTTTTCGTGTAACGTATGCGCACGTCGGCTTCGAAAGGCTCGCGCGGCGCTGTGCCGCAAACGAAAGAAACGTCCTTTAACTCAACGTATTGCGAGTAAAGTTCGTCCTCGCGAGCGAGGGTTATCACGTTGTCGCGCGGCGAGATCGATTTTACGTAAAGTCGTGCGCTTGCCGGAATGCCGAGACCGCGACGTTGACCGACCGTGTAAAAAGCACAACCGCGGTGTTTGCCGAGCGGCGTTCCGTTTGAAGAAACGATATCGCCGCATTTGAGACTTTCGGGGCATCTTGCGGATATCAGCGAAGAAATATCGCCGCTCGGAATAAAACAAACGTCTTGGCTGTCGGGACGCGAGGCGACCGACAGACCGTTCTCTCGCGCGACGGCGCGAACGCGCTCTTTCGTGAAGCGTGCAAGCGGAAAAAGCGTGCGCGAAAGGACTTTTTGGTCAAGCGAATAGAGAAAATAGGTTTGATCCTTGGCGGAGTCGAGTGCCGCGTGCAGTTCATAGGTCTCGCCGTTTTTTATTATCTCCGCATAGTGCCCCGTGGCGATAAGGTCGAAACCGTTCTCGTCGGCGTATCTCGTAAGGGCGGGGAATTTGACGGTCCTGTTGCAAAGAACGCAAGGGTTCGGCGTTACGCCGGAGACGTACAGTTCCACAAAAGGTTCAATCACTTTTTTTTCGAATTCTTCGCGCATATCGACAACGACGTGGGGGATGCCGAGCTGGCGTGCGGCGTCTTTTGCCGCCGCCGTCTCGCCGAACTGCGCGTCGCAAGTCACGAAAGTAAGCCCGGTTACGTCGTGACCCGCGGACAAGAGCAAAAAAGCCGCTACCGTGCTGTCGACGCCGCCGCTGAGACCGATCAATACTTTTGCCATACATTGCTCCTCATAATACGATCCGCACCGCGCTTCGCGCCACGACGTAAAACTTCTATGATATCATACATCCAAACGACGGATTTGTCAAGAAATATAGAATAATATGGTGCGTTCGCGGAGCGAAAATATTATATTTTTTCCTTTTTGATATGGCTTTTTGAGTTCGGATGTTGTATAATATAATCGTTTTATATTTGTCTTGAAAGGAAAAGCGTGTCCAAATGAAGCTCGAAACACTTCTTTTCGGTGATTACAGCAAAAAACAGATAAAAAAGATAAGTCGCGCGGCGGATGCCGTCGAAGCGCTCTCGGAGAAATATTCCGCTATGAGCGAGGCGGAACTGCGCGGCGTTACCGATATACTGCGCGCGAGGCTTGCCGCGGGCGAAACGCTTGACGAACTGTTGCCCGACGCATTTGCCGCCGCGCGCGAGGCAGCCGACAGGATACTCGGCAAAAGGCCGTTTTACGTACAGATCCTCGGCGGCATACTGCTCCACCAGGGGCGCATAGCCGAGATGAAGACCGGAGAGGGAAAAACTCTCGTGGCGACGATGCCCGCTTATCTCAACGCGATAGAGGGCAAGGGCGTGCATATAGTCACCGTTAACGAATATCTCGCGCAGCGCGACGCCGCCGAAATGGGCAGGATATACGAATATCTCGGGCTGACGACGGGCGTACTGCTCAAAAATATGTCAGTAAGGCAAAAGCAGGCGCAGTATGCCGCGGACGTAACGTACGGAACGAACAGCGAATTCGGATTCGATTATCTGCGCGACAATATAGCGAAATCGCGCGGCAATCTCCTGCAAAGAGGACACAATTTTTGCATAATCGACGAGGTCGACTCCATACTGATAGACGAGGCTCGCACACCCCTTATCATCTCGGGCGTCAGCGAAAAAACGGACGATATATACGACAAGTGCAACGCCGTCGTTCGCAAGATGAAAAAGAAGGTGCTTAAAGAGATCGACGCAAAAGAGGAGACCGACGACGAAGAATTCGACTATATAGTCGACGAAAAGCGTAATTCGGCGCTTATCACTCCGCGAGGCGTAAGAAAAGTCGAAGAGTTCTTCGGTATCGAAAACCTCAACGACCCGGAAAACGCCGTTATCGCGCACAACGTAAATCAGTCGATACACGCTTACGGCGTTAAAAAGCGTGACGTCGATTACGTTATCGTCGACGGCGAGGTCGTGATAGTCGACCCCTTTACGGGCAGACTTATGCCGGGCAGACGCTATCAGGACGGCTTGCACCAAGCCATAGAGGCGAAAGAGGGCGTCAGCGTGCAGGGCGAATCCCGCGTCAGCGCGACGATCACGATACAAAATTATTTCAGGATGTACCGCAAGCTTTCGGGAATGACCGGTACCGCAAAAACGGAAGAGGACGAATTTCGTCAGATATACGGTCTCGACGTAGTGGAAGTGCCCACGAACAGACCGATGATACGAAAGGATTATCCCGACCGCGTCTTTACGAACGAGGAGTTTAAATACAAAGCCGTCGTCGCTTACGTAAAGGCGTGCAACGAAAAAGGGCAACCCGTGCTGATAGGAACGGCGTCGGTCGAAAAATCCGAGCTTCTCTCAAAGCGCTTGCGTGCGGCGGGGATACGCCACAACGTGCTCAACGCTAAAAATCACGAGCGCGAGGCGGAGATCATTGCCGAAGCCGGCAGACCCTACGCCGTTACGCTTGCAACCAATATGGCGGGGCGCGGAACGGACATTATGCTCGGAGGCAACGCGGAGCATATGGCAAAAGCAGAGATGCGGCGCCTCGGCATACGCCCCGAACTTATAGCGCAGGCTACGGGTACGACGCCCACCGACGACCCCGACGTTCGCAACGCTCGCAACACCTTTAAGATCTATTACGAAAAATTCAAAGAGCAGATAGCCCCCGACAGAGAGCGCGTTATTGCCGCGGGCGGACTTTGCATTATCGGCTCCGAACGTCACGAATCGCGCAGGATAGACAATCAGTTGCGCGGCCGTGCCGGAAGACAGGGCGACCCCGGCGAATCCACTTTTTTCATCTCGCTTGAGGACGATATTATGCGCCTTTTCGGAGACGAGCGTATGCGCCGCTTCAGCGTGATGTCCTCGCGTATGCTGCAGGACAGCGACGGCGATCTTTCTGGCAGCGGCAGATTGCTCGGCGACGTTATGGAAAAAGCGCAAAAACGCGTTGAGTCCGAGAACTTCAAACGCAGAAAGAACGTGCTTCAGTACGACGACGTGCTGAACGACCAGCGCAGGCAGATATACGAGCAAAGGAACGAGATACTTATGGAGGGCAACGTATCCGACAAGATACGCGCTATGATAAGCTCTACCGTAGACGAAGCCGTGTCGCTTGCCGCGCCGACCGAGGAAGAGCACGCTTGGGACGTCGGCGCCTTGTATCGCGCTTATCTCGGATGGGGGTGCGCCGAGGGCGAGCTTGATTTTGCCGCGGCGGATGCGCACGGAGCGGAGGAGCGACTGCGCGACCTTATCACGGGGCACTGCCTCGATCTTTACCGCTCGCGCCGCGAGACCTTGGGCGAAGAGATCTTCGGCAAATATGAAAGATTCGTTTTGCTTTATAATATTGACGAGTCGTGGCTCGACCATATCGACGGGATGGAAAATCTCGAAAGAAACGTTATGCTCCAAGCGTATGCGCAACGCGACCCGCTGAACGAATATAAGATAGTCGGATCGCATATGTACTCGGATATGATAGACGAGATCCGCCAAAAAACGGTTCGCGAGATCCTTACGGGGCGCTTGCCCGAGGTGGTCGTCACTCCGCCGCCTGAGATGCGCAACGTACGAGAGGGGCGCACGGGCACCTCGACGAAAAACGCGCCGAATCGGTCACAGACCAAAAAAACGGGACCTAACGAGCCGTGCCCCTGCGGAAGCGGTAAAAAATACAAAAAATGCTGCGGTGCACGCAGCGCGAACGTGGAGTAAGTATGGGATACGGATATCTGTTTGTCGGTTACGTTTTCGCGTTTGTGCTTTCTCTTGTGCCGCACGGATGGTCTTTTGCTCTCGTAGGTTGTCTCCTTATGGGGCGAGCGGCGGTGCTTTTGCGGGAATATTACGAAAGTTACAAGTTTTCGTTGCTTGCGGATTGCCTGCTCGTTTCGCTTAACGTTTTGCGCGGGATTGCGGACGTGGGGGCGGTGCTCGGGCTCGAGGAGCAGACGCAGGCGGCGCTTTCGTCGATTGCGGACGGAGCTATGCCCGTTACGGTATTCGCCTTTAACTTGGCGCTGCTTTACTCGTTGCGCGAGACCGCAAGCGACGTGAAACTTGACGAAAAAAAGCACACGGTATACTTGAATTTCGCGATCGTCGCAGCCGAAAACGTTTTGTATGCCGCCGCGATAGCGTACGCGCCTCTGACGGTTTTTCAGTATTTGGCGCAGATAGTGCGGATAATAACCTTTTCCGTGATGCTTTTCGGCTTTTATATGCGCGTTTGCCCCGAGAACGACGCGGATATGACGGCAAAACCGTCGCGCTCGCGTATTTTTAACAGAGCTCGCGAAGAACTCGATCGCGGCGAGAAAAAAGCCGCGCGCGCCATCGAGTCGCAGATCCGTCGCGACAGAGAAAAACGGCTTGACGACGAACAAAAAAGCGGCGCGAGCCGCGGCAAAAAAAGAAAATAAAAAGCAAGAGGGTCGTCCGTTGCGGCGGAAAGCCGACGCGGAGGAAATATCCGATGATAAGACAAAAGCAGAAACGAAATAACGAAGAAAAGATAAAAAGAGCCGTACGATTGCGAGGCACCGGCTTTGCCGCAATGAGCGTCGCGGTGTTCTTTATCTTTAACCCCGACGTGTTTGCGATAGTCGACGTGCTCCCCGATTTTATCGGTTACGCGATCGTTTGCCTATCTCTTTTGAAATTGCGTGATATATCGCCGCATATGGAGACCGCTTTCGGCGGATTTAAAAAGGCTGCGCTTTTGTCGGCTGCAAAATATTTGGCACTGTACTTAACTTTTGCGCTCTCCGGCGGGAGCGAGCGCTCTATGCTGCTCCTTTTGTGGGCGTTTGTTTTTGCCGTTGCGGACGTATTGGCGGTCGTGCCCGCGTGGCGTGCGTATTTCGAGGGGATCTCGTATACGGCGCAAACGGGCGACTCGTCTTTTGTCCTTTCGGACGACGGACGCGGAAAGAGCAGGATTGCGAAGATCGAACGGGCGACAGTCGCGTTTATCATCGCTAAGGACGTGCTTGCCGTTCTGCCGGAGACTGCCACGCTGTCCTCGCACATAGCTTACGACGACACGGCTTTTGATTTTTCGCCGTATTTGAATATGTTTCGCGTTTTTTCGTTCTTTGCGTCGCTTGTCGTGTGCTCGGTCTGGCTCGTGCTTATCCTGAGGTGGCTCTCGCGTGCGCGCACCGACCGTGCTTTTGCCGCGAGCGTGAGCGAGCGAACGGCGCGTATGCGCAAAGAGCGCCCCGGATTTTTTATTCGTCGCCGTGTCAAATACGTTTTTACACTTTTTATCGTCGCAGCCGTGCTCGGAACGGAAATCGTCGCAGACAACGTGATCTTGCCGCCGGGTCTGCTTTGCGGCGGTGCGTTTTTCGCTCTGTTCGCGCTTTGCCGCGGGTACTCTTCGCGTCTTTGTGCGGCGGGGACTGCCGTCTCTTGTGCCTACGGCGCGGTATCGACTGTGTTTGAGATCGTATACCGACGTTTCTATTCCGAATATTCCGTGTCGCGCGTTTTTGCCGACGGCGATACGTTTAAAAGTTATGCCGTTCTTTGCTCGGTGAAGATTTTGAGGGAATTGCTCCTTGCGGCGGCGTTCGTGCTTGCGCTTGCGGTGGTAAAGAGGCTTGCCGACGAGCACTGCGGCGACGGTGGGGAGCGTAATCGTAGCGCCCTTGCCGACTTTAGACGCGATATAGGCAAAAAACAAGCCGTATGCGCTGTATTGGCGACCGTTTCTTCGTTCGTGTCGCTCCTGTCTCTGCTTATGCCGTTGGCTCGGCGCGAGAGCCTCGAGACTTTTTTCTCCAAGATATTCGTCGATAATTCGCGCGCCGTCGCCGTCGCGGTATCGGCGGCGCAAAAGGTGGCGGGAGAGTGGTGGATAGCGGCGCTTGCCTGCGAGATTGGGCTTGCGGTCGCCGTTTACTCGTTCGTCGGCGAGATACGTCTCGGCATAGACGTAAGATACGGCGACGATTGATATTAAGGTGCGGTACCGGTTGCCGCCGGCGCGTGACGGGAATGCGCCGAGCACGCGAAAAGATATTTTACGAAAGGCGGCTTTTGAAGCGAAAGCCCTAAAATACATATGGAACTCGAGCTTAAAGAAAGATATTTAAAAGCCAAGCGACGTCTTTTCGACAGAGCTTGCTCGAACTTAAACGAAAAGCAAAGGGAAGCGGTATTCACCACCGACGGCCCGTTGCTTGTTATCGCGGGTGCCGGAAGCGGAAAAACGACCGTTCTCGTCCGCAGGATCGCGCAGATAATCAAATACGGAAACGCATATGCTTCCGATAGCGTCCCGAGCGACGTTTCGCCCGAGACCGTAGCGGCGCTCGAGGCTGCTTGCGAGCTTGCGCCGAGCGACGTCGAGCCCATCCTCGAAGAGTTTGCCGCCGCGCCGTGCGCCCCGTGGAATATGCTTGCGATAACTTTTACGAACAAAGCGGCAAAA
This sequence comes from uncultured Ruminococcus sp., assembly GCA_964579135.1. Classification (GTDB taxonomy): domain Bacteria; phylum Bacillota; class Clostridia; order Oscillospirales; family CAG-272; genus CAG-390. The sequence continues at coordinate 15,969 of CAZOFD010000006.1, forward strand.
GAGATAGCGGAGCGTCTTGAGGGCGTTTTCGGCGACCGCGAGGCGGTAAAAGACATTTGGACGGGCACTTTCCACTCCGTTTGTATGCGCATTTTGCGCGCTCACGGCGCGGTGCGCGGATACGGAGCGCACACAACGATATACGATACGGACGACACGAAAAAGCTTCTTGCCTCCGTAATGAAAGAGCTTAATATCGACGACAAGCAGTTCCCGCCGAAGACCGTGGCGAATACGATAAGCCGCGCCAAGGAGCGGCTCGAGACCCCGGAGGATTACCTTGCGAATTCAAGCGCGGGCTATCGCGAAAAGATATTTGCCAAAATTTATGCCGAATATCAAAAAAGACTTGCCGCGTCGGGTGCTCTTGATTTTGACGATATAATAATGCAAACCGTTTTGCTTTTGCGCGAGTACGCCGATATAAGGGCGTATTATGCGAAAAAATTCAGATATATCTGCGTTGACGAGTATCAGGATACGAACACGGCGCAGTTCGAGCTGTGCTCGCTTCTTGCCTCCGAGTGGAAGAATATTATGGTCGTGGGAGACGACGACCAAAGCATATATCGTTTCCGCGGTGCGACGATAGAAAACATCCTGAGCTTTGACAAAACGTATCCGCAAGCCAAGGTGATAAAACTCGAGCAAAATTACAGATCTACCAAAAATATTCTCGACGCGGCGAATGCCGTGATCGCGAAAAATCAAAAGAGAAGGGCGAAATCGCTTTGGACGCAAAACGTCGAGGGGACGCTGCTTACGTATGAACTTTGCGACACGCAAAACGCGGAATCGCGAAAGATCGTCGACCTGATAAACGGGCTTGTTGCCGAGGGGCGCTATTCGTATCGGGATTTTGCCGTTCTTTACCGAGTTAACGCGCAGGGAAGCGAGATAGAGCGGACTTTTGCGAAAAGCGGTGTGCCTTACAGGATCTGCGGCGGTCTCAGATTTACGGACCGTAAAGAGATAAAGGATATAGTAGCGTACCTGCAACTTATAAACAATCACGCGGACACCGTTCGCCTGAAACGCATTATAAACGAGCCGAAAAGAAAGATCGGAGAAACGACGATCGCCGCGGTGGAAGCCATAGCGAACGAGACCGGCGCGTCCGTTTTCGACGTACTCGGCAAGAGCGCGGAGTACGTTGCTCTCGGTCGTACGGCGAAAACGCTGCGTGCGTTTTACGATATGATAACGGAGCTCGGCGCTATTCTCGAGGGCGGATGCCCGCTTGACGCTTTCGTTGATACGGTACTTGAAAAAACCGGATATCGCGCTATGCTCGAGAGCGGCGGCGAGGGCGAAAAAGACCGGCTCGATAATATCGAAGAGTTCAAATCCGGCGTTATAGAATATATGAACGCCAACGAAGAGCCGACTCTTTCGGGATTTCTCGAAGAGACGTCGCTCGTTGCCGACGTTGACCGTTACGACGAAACGGCGGACGCCGTCGTACTTATGACGGTGCACAGCGCGAAAGGACTCGAATTCCCGGTAGCCATTCTCCCCGGAATGGAGGACGGGATATTCCCGAGTCAGCAGGCTATGAACGACCCCGACGAGCTTGACGAGGAGCGGCGGCTTGCCTACGTTGCCATCACACGTGCGAAAAAGGAGCTTTATCTTTTCGCGGCGGATACGCGAATGCTGTACGGCAGAACGATGCGCAACCCGACGTCGCGATTTGTAAAAGATATCCCCCCCGAACTGATATGCGACAAGACTCCGCCGAAAGAGAGAGCGCTCGAAGCGTATGCGCCCCACCGCACGTACGGAGGTGCGCACGCGGTCGGCACGGGCGCGCCTCGCGTGTATCTTTCTTCCGGGACAAAAGCAGCTTCGCCTTTGGCGAAAGACAGCCTGACCCTAAATAAGACCGTTGCGGCGCGAGGTGGCGTCGGCAAGGCGTTCGAGCCGGGGCAATCTGTAAAGCACCCGACTTTCGGCGTCGGGGAGATTCTTTCCGTCAAGCAGATGGGGTCGGACAGGCTTTACGAGGTCATATTCGAAAAAGTGGGGACGAAAAAGCTTATGGCAAGCTATGCCAAACTTACCCCCGTCAAATAAATAAAAACGCAGCGGCAAAGGTCGTATCTTTGTCGCTGCGTTTTTTCAGTGTATTTTTATCTTGCCTTCGGTGACGGTCACGTCTATCGAACGGTCTTTAACCGCCGAAGTCGCGTTGTCGTCGGCTCCCGTTCCGTCGCTTGGCTTTTGAGCCGCGTCGAGGAAAGAGTACATCCGTCCAACGTCGCTGCCCCAAAGGAGTATCTTGCCCTTTTCGGATGAAAGAGTAACGTCAAGACCGGCGAAGTCGTCTTCGATCCTGTCGTAATCGAACTCGCCGCTTTTGATATCGGCGAATATATAACTCGAAAACGATGATTCGCCGACGGATACGTAGCCGACCACGGCGTTTATTTCAAGACCGCGCGCCTCAACGTTTTCGATCGATACGGTCGAGTCCGCCGCAGATTCGACGATTATGCTCGAATCCGTCGTGACGTTTTTAACGGTCAAATCGCCCTCGGTGAGTTTGAACTTGTAGTCGCACTCGCCGGAGAGGTCGACGGCAAAAACGTCGGAGTTGCCCTTTGCCGTAACGTCTATCTTCGTCAGCGGCGAGTCGGCGGTGAGATATATATTGATCGTTCTTTGTTTGCTTTTGTATTTAAAGTAGTGCAGATAGTCGCGAAATCCGTTGAAATTGATTTTAAAATTCTCGAGATCCACGATGGTGGAAAGCCCCGAATTATCGCTGATCTGGAGCGAGGATTTGCCTTGGGTGTAGGTATACGTTCCGTCGGTAAAGTTTACGAGTTCGACCTTGTTTTCACTTTGGTTTCCGTATATGTGAACGTTAACGTCGGATACGTTTACGACGATCTTTTTGATGTCTTCGTAGTTTTCCACGATTCTTGTCGTTACGTAATTGTTGTTTTCGTCGCCCGTTTGCGAGAAAAGGGAAATCCCCTCGGCGGCAGCCATATTGTTTGCGCTCATACACAAGAGCAGACCGAGGCAAGCGACGAGCACAGCCACTATCAAAAAGATAACGGAAGTGGGTTTCATAATCTTTCACACGCTCCTTTGGCGGCGTAATAAGCCTCGCGAGATTTGTAAACGCCGAATTTGAACAACCTTGCCAGTTGTTTCATAGCGAACGGTATCAGCCGTACCGCAAAATTGTAAAGCAGCACGCCCGCAAAAAGCACGGCGGCGGCGACGATGACCGCAAGCCCGATCTCGAAAAATCCGACAGCCGTCGCTTTTTCTATCAGTTGTACGACGCCGTAAACGAGCCCAACGAGCGAGACGACCGTGCCGGCGGAAACGAAAAGTATCAAAAAAGCTATGGCGAGTATCATTCCGAGCGCGAGGAACAGCCAAAATCCGAGGTAAAGCAGCACCGCAACGAGCGCGGCTATCACGGCAAGCGGAATAGCGACGCAAACGACGACCTTAAAGAGCTTTTCGTTCTCTTGGGGGACGGGATTTGCGGGGGATTTTTCTTTCCGCGCGTTTTCGCTTGCGTTATTCGATTTGTTCGCCGGTGAGGGCGAGTTCTGTTTTGCGGGGACGGAGAATCTCGGCTTTTTCCCGTCCGCGCGTTTTTTCGCGTTTTTCGCCGCGACGTCGGAGCGGTGCTCGCGCTTTTTGTCCCTTGCCGCGAGCAGGCGATCCTCCGCGTTCCTGTTCGGCGCGAATTTGTCAACGTTTTTGGGCGTTTGCGCTACGGCTTTTGCGGCGGGGCACTCGCTTTTTGCGCTTTTTCCGTCGTATCTTTTAACGTCGGATTCACGTTCTGCGCGAGCGGCGTTTTGCACGATCTCATCGGATACGTGAGCCGGGCGTCGCTGCTCTGCGCCCGGAGATTTGGGGGCGCTTGCGAGAGCTTTGGCGATGCCGTCCGCCATATCAGCGGGGTCGACGTCGATATCCTCCATACCGCTGTTGTCGATGTACGAAAGAACTCGCTCGACTTGGGCGTTGATAACGCTTTGCTCGATACCCATATTCGTCAAATGCTTTACGAGCGATTCCGCAAATTCGTTTTTCTTCATTTTACTGTGCTTTTATGGATAAAAAGCGTCCTTTCTCGAGGAAATGGATCTGCAGGCAGGTATGGCGTGCGAACTTTACCTGCCGCAGGCAATATTTTTCGCATAATTTAAAAAACGTTGCGCACAGGTGCGAAAAATGTGATATAATGGTAGTTGCAACAACGCATTTTTTTTATTATAACAGATTCAGAGAGAAAATTCAAGATGAGAATGAGAAAAAAAAAGCATTCCGCGGAAAGAATAGAGGCTTGCTCGCGGATATTGATAAAGGAGCCTATGGAGTGCCGCACGTTGCTGCCGCAACTGTTCGGTAACGACAAAGAACTTTTTTTGGAGCTCGGGTGCGGCAAGGGCGATTTCGCAAACGGCTTGAGCAGAAAGTATCCTAATTGCGGTATCGTTGCCGTAGAGCGGGTGCCCGACGTGGCAATGACGGCGCTCGAAAAGTCTATGGCGGACGTTGAGGAGCGCGAGGATAACCTCAGATTTATTATAGGCAACGCGCAGTACCTCGAGGATTGGTTTGCGCCCGGCATGTTTCGCCGTATATACGTTAATTTTTGCGATCCTTGGTGCAAAAAAGGCTATCACAAACGTCGTCTTACCGCGCCGAGTTATCTCGAGGTATATCGCAAACTTTTGGTACCGGGCGGTGAATTGCGCTTTAAGACGGATAACGAACCGCTTTTCGATTGGTCTTGCGACGGATTTAAAGAAGCGGGGCTGGAATTTACCTTTTACACCCGCGATCTGCACGCGAGCGAGCTTGCGGGCGAAAATATCGTTACCGAATACGAGAGCAAATTTTCCTCTATGGGGATGAACATATATTCCGCGCACGTGCGCTTTAACGAACGGAGCGGAGACGATGAATAATCTGCACGACGAACCTTACGGCGTGCTTGCGGTCAATAAACCGTCGGGTATGACCTCGCACGACGTCGTTAACGTTGCCCGTCGTGCCCTCGGAACGAAGCAGATAGGGCATACGGGAACGCTTGACCCTATGGCGACGGGAGTTTTGGTTTTGCTCGTGGGGCGCGCCGCCAAGGCTTCGGAGTATGCCGTGTGCCATACGAAGACCTATCGTGCCGTTTTTCGCCTCGGGCTTACTACCGATACGGAGGACGTGACAGGCAAAGTGCTTAGCGAGTGCGGCTCGTTGCCCGAGCCCGCGGACGTCGTCGCTTGCGCCGAAAGTTTTTGCGGCGATATTATGCAAGTGCCGCCGATGTACAGCGCTATCAAGTGCGGCGGACGCAAATTGTGCGACGTCGCTCGTGCGGGCGGAGTGGTCGAGCGAGAGCCGCGAAGCGTGCATATTTACGAGATAAGCGCCGAGCATATCGGCGGAGCTGATTACGCTTTGCGCGTTACGTGTTCCGCCGGAACGTATATCAGAACGCTTTGCGCCGACATCGGTGCAAAACTCGGGTGCGGCGGAGTTATGGCTGCGCTTTGCCGCACCTCGGTGGGGGATTTCGCTATAGAAAACACGTTATCCGTTGAGGAGCTGAAAACACTGCCTAAAGAGGAGATAGAAAAGCATTTTACGGATGTCGAGCGGCTGTTTTTCGACCTCGGTAAGATACGGTTGAACGCTTTTTTCGAAAAGCTTTTCAGATCCGGCTGCGAGATCTATCTTAAAAAGATAGGCATTACCGCCACCGTCGGGCGCAGATTTCGGGTGTGTGACGAAAACGGCGAGTTTTTCGCGATCGCGGAAGTGCGCGAATATGCCGGCGGTGCGGCTATAAAATCGCTCAAATTATTCGTTCTGTAAGAGCGGATAAGTTCTCGAGCTTTCTTGCGATTCGTGCGTCTCGCGCCGAAACGGTCTCCCCGTGCGGCGCGAGACGCACTTTGCTTTTCGCACGGCTTCGTTTGCCGAATAAGGCGGTCGTCGACGTTCGCAGACCGGACGCCGACGATTTATGTAAAAAACAAAAGACCGCCGCAATCGCGGCGGTCTTTTGGAGCTGCTAATCAGAGTCGAACTGATGACCTCATGCTTACCAAGCATGTGCTCTACCAACTGAGCCATAGCAGCGTGTACCGAACAGATAACATTTTACCAAATAAAAACGCTTTTGTCAAGTCCTTTTTTAAAAAATGTTGACGAAAATGCGAAAAAATCGAAAAATATCCGTCGGTGTTGCGTTTAGTAGTCAGAAAGAGCAGGGAGATGCGGCAGCTGCACTTTTTATGGCGTGGATCGCGCGCTTTGCGGAGGGAGCGCCGAACACGGCAGAGCCCGCTACGATAACGTTGGCGCCGCGAGAGGTAAGCTCGCCGACGTTGTCCGCGGATATACCGCCGTCGACCTCTATGTCGCACGAATAACCGTTTTTGTCGATGATCTCCTTAAGGTAAGATATCTTAGGCAGCGTTTCCGGCATCAGCTTTTGTCCGCCGAATCCGGGGCGAACGGTCATCACGAGCACCATATCGAGTTTGGAGAGGAATGGAACGAGAACTTCCGCGGGCGTGTCCGGAGATATCGCAAGTGAGGTGCGAACGCCTTTTTCCTTTATGCGGTCGATAAGAGCTTCGGGGTCGCGGCACGCCTCGATATGAAAAGTGATGACGTCGGCACCGGCGCGGATAAACGTATCCGCGTATCTTTCGGGATCGCATATCATAAGGTGGACGTCGAAGAGCAGATCGGTCTTTTTACGCAGTGCGGATATAACCCCCGCGCCGAACGAGATGTTTGGGACGAACGCGCCGTCCATAACGTCAAGGTGAAGCAGATCCGCGCCTGCGGCGTCTATTCTCGCAACTTCTTCGCCGAGATTGGCAAAGTCCGCAGCCAAAAGGGAGGGGGCAACGTATATCATTTCGTTTCCTTTCGTGTCCCGCGGGCAACTTTGCCGCGGGAGCGTATATTCGGTGTTTTTTGGAGCGCTTTTTTGGGGGAGGCGGAGAGTTATTTGAGCTCGCTCAAAAGACAAACCGCGTGCGCGGCTATCCCCTCGCCGCGACCGGAAAATCCGAGTCCTTCTTCGGTTGTGGCTTTTATGCTTACGCGATCGACGGAAATTCCGAGAGCGTCGGCGAGATTTTGCCGCATCTGCGGGATAAATCGTGCGATTTTCGGTGCCTGAGCTATGACCGTCGAGTCGACGTTTTCGACGACGTACCCCACCTCTTTAACGAGGCTGCAAGCGGCGCGCGCCAATTCCAAACTGTTTGCGCCTTTGTATCTCGCGTCGGTATCGGGGAAATGCGTGCCGATGTCTCCGAGGGCTGCCGCGCCGAGCAGGGCGTCGGTTACGGCGTGCGTAAGCACGTCGGCGTCGGAATGCCCGAGCAGACCGAGGCGGTAGTCTATCTTTACGCCGCCGAGAATAAGATCTCTGCCCTCGGTCAGGCGATGTACGTCATATCCGTGACCTATCCTCATTTTTTGCCATCCTTCGTTGAGTTTTGACGCGCTTCTTTCTCGTCGTTCCTTGCCGCTATGACAGCCTCGGCGAATAAAACGTCGCTTCGGTACGTGATCTTTATATTTTCGGGCGAGCAGGGCACTATCTTAACTTTTCTGCCGATATTTTCGACAAGGGAGTTGTCGTCGGTGGCGTCAAAACCGGAATCCGCGGCATAGTAAGCTGCCGCACGATAAAGATTTACTTCAAACACCTGCGGCGTAGCGGCGCAAAACATACCCTCGCGATCCACTCCCTCGCAGATGAAACCGTGCGAGTCGACCCTTTTCAGCGAGTCGGCGACGGGGTACGCCGCGCTTGCCGCGCGGTGCCGCATCGCCGCAAGGCAGACTTCGTTTATCTCCTCGGGGCGGACGAGCGGACGCGCAGCGTCGGCTATGGCGACGTAAGCGGTGCCACGGTCGATCGCTTCAAGCCCTTTCAGTGCGGATTCGCGGCGCGTTGCACCGCCGACGACCGTTTCTCGCAGTTTTGTTATGCCGTATGCTTTTTTATATTCGTCGTATATCGCGGCGTCACCGTCGCGCCCCACTACTACGATATCGGTAATATAATCCGCATTTTGGTATGCCGTAAGGGTGTGAACGACGGTAGGAACTCCGTTTATCGGTGCGAATTGCTTCGGCACGTCCGAGCCGAAGCGAGTACCCGAGCCCGCGGCTACGATAACGGCGGTGACGTGCCGCTTTTTCGGTTTGCCGCCGACGGCTCGCAGGACGTCGGATATGCCGACGAGCAGCTTGGTCATTCCCACTTACCGTCGAAGGTGCCGTCCTCAAGGTCGGAGATCATTTGTTGGCGCCTGCGGTGGCGCTCCTCGTCGAGGGCTTCGGTGGACAAAAATATTTCCGTGAATTTGCATACGGTGTCGAAATCCAAAACTCTTGCGCCCATACAGAGAACGTTTGCGTTGTTGTGTTGGCGCGTCATTTGCGTCGAATATTCGTCGGAGCAAACGGCGGCGCGTATTCCGCGGTGCTTGTTCGCCGCCATAGAAACGCCTATGCCCGTGCCGCAAATGAGGATTCCGTATGCGAATTCTCCCGATTGTATCTTGCGGCAAAGCGCGTGTACGGGCACGGGATAATCGCAGCTTTCGGACGAGTACGTACCGGCGTCGAGGACGTAGAGCCCTTTTTCGCGCAAAAATTCGGCAAGTTTGTTTTTGTAATCGAATCCCGCGTGGTCGCAGGCAATAACGATTTTTTCGGTGATCATCGGTCGTCTCCTTAAAAAATATATAATTTTGTTAATTACGTTCGGTTTGAATTTTTCGTTTTTCGTCGGCGAGCTTTTCGAGGCGGTCGCGCTCCGCTTGCGGTAATCTGAGGTACGTTGCGTGCAGTTCCGCGTCGGTCGTTCGCACGCCCGCCTCGTAGCTTTCAAGCACGGAGAGCGCGACGTTGTACGCCGATTGATATATCAGCCGCTCTTCGGTCGTGTGCAAAAGTTCGCAAGGCAAAAGACGCCGCGCTTCGTCGTATCCGTCGCCGCAGAGCCAAACCCGCTTGCCGCGCGAAGCGATATCGCGCAGCAATTCGTCCGAGGAGAGCGCTCGGTCATCGGTAAGGCGCACGAGCTTACCCGATTCGCACTTGAATGCGGCGGTGTAAAATTGCCCGCGCCGTGCGTCCATAACGGGATATATAATGCGGTCGCAGTCACAGACGAGGTTGCGCGCCAACGCCTCGAGCGTCGAAACGCCGATACACGGCTTTCCTTTGCCGAAAGCCAAGCCTTTTACGGTAGCCGCGCCTATGCGCACGCCGGTGAAAGACCCCGGCCCCGCGGAACACCCGAACAAGTCGACGTCGTCGACCGTCATCCCGAGCGAACGCAGCGCCGCCTCCGCCATAGGCAAAAGAGTTTCGCTGTGGGTGTTGCCGTTGTTGACGGTGTATTCCGCAAGAAGACGGCGCCCGTCGCATACGGCTACGGACGCGCTTTTTGCCGAACTGTCGCAAGCAAATATCTTCATATCAGTTATTCTCCGTGTCGACCTCGCAAATCTCCACCCGTCGCAAGGCGGGGGAGGAGGTCTTTTCTATCGTTACGCGCAGCAGCTTGCCGTCAACGCAATCGCTTATATTGTCAAACCATTCCACAAGGCATATGCCCCGATCGAGATAGTCGTAAAACCCGACCGAATAAAGGTCGTCGGGGTCGGTTATGCGGTACACGTCGAAGTGGAATACGGGCACGCTGCCGCTTCGGTATTCGTTGACAATGGCGTAGGTCGGCGAGCGTACCGGCGACGACGGCGCGGCGACCGAGCAAAATCCGCGCGTAAACTCCGTTTTGCCCGCGCCGAGATCGCCGCAAAGAGCTATAAGGCGCGGCATATCCGCGTTTTCGAGTACGAGATTCGCGATTTTCGCACCGAGCGCGAAAGTCTCCTCGGGCGACGAGGTAATCTCGTTCAGCATCGTTGTTGTCTTCATAATCCACTTCCGAATTTTATATGAAAATTATATCATAAAAAAACGCTCGTGTAAAGTTATTTTGCGATTTTACCCCGTCCGATCGAAAAAACGGAGAGCGCACGGCGGCGCCCCCCGTTCTCGGAGAGATCATTGCTTTTTCGCAAGCGGTTTTTTCGTTCCGTCGGGATATTGAACGACCGTAGAGTCGAGTATCCCGCGCAGAGAGGCGCGATAGGCTTTGATATATTCTTCGCGCAACGCGGCTTGTTCGGCTTTCTCTTCTTCTGTCAGCGTGCCCTCGCGACCTTTCGCCGCCAAGGCGTTTATGCGGTCGATCTTTGCCTTATCCATAGCATCTCACGCTTTGATCGAGAGACCGAGCGATTTTTCTACCTCGGACAATATCTTCGACGCGGCTTTGTCGCTTTCTTCTTTGGTTAGCGTTCGGTCGGCGGCACGGAGGACAACGCGGAACGAGAGGCTCTTTTTGCCCTCGCCGAGTTTTGCGTCGCGATAAACGGAAATAAGGGTCACGTCTTCGAACAGTTTGCCGCCGGCTTTTTTGATGACCTCTTCTATCGTTGCGACCTCAAGCGATTCGTCGCAGGTGAAGGTGTAGTCGCGGCTTACCGACGGATATTTAGGCAACGGAATATATTCTTCCATCGTTTTCGACGCCGCAAAGAGTGCGGGAACGTTTATCTCGGCGCAGTAAACGGGCGTGTCGAAGCCGTAATTTGCGGCTGCTTGGGGGTGTATCTGACCGAAGACTCCGAGCGTATTGCCGGTGGCATCCTCAAGACGGGCGCATCTGCCGGGGTGGAACGTCGGGTCGCAAGACAGGGCTTTGTACTTCGCGTCGATGCGCGCTACGCGGCATATGGCTTCGATAATACCTTTGAGAGTGTAAAAATCGCAATCTTCGTAAAGACCGATCGTAAGAGAGGCGGGCTCGTCGGGGAGCTCGTTTTCGCCGCGCGGCAGGTATACTTTCGCCATTTCGTAGAGGCGGACGCCGGCGTTGTTAAAGTTGTTGTTTCGCGCGAGCACCTCAAGCATAGAGGGCAGCGCCGTCGTGCGCATAATGCTCGTATCTTCGCCGAGGGGGTTGCTTATTTTTACCGAAATTCTTCTCGGGTCGTCCTCGCTCATACGTATTTTGTCGTAATATTTGGGGCTTATGAAAGAGAACGTCTCTATTTCGGACACGCCCATACCGATAAGCGTTTTTTCAAGCAAAAGCTCGAAGTTTTGCGAGGGCGTGCGGCAGCCCTCGGTGGTTCGTGCGCATATCGCAGTCGATTTTATCGTGTTGTAACCTCGGATTCTTATGACCTCTTCGGCAAGATCCGTCATATCCTCGACGTCCGCGCGCCACGAGGGAACGGTGACCGAGTCGCCCTCAAGCGTAAAGCCGAGGTCGCAAAGCGTTTTCGTCATAAATTCGGGCTCGATATCCGTGCCGAGGAAAGCGTTTATCCTTTCGGGGGAGAATTTGACCTTTCTCGTTTCCGTTTTGCCGGGGTAAAGATCTATCGTGTCGTCGACGACCTCACCGGCGCCGAGAAGCTCGACGAGCTCGCAAGCGCGAAGCAGTGCGGGCAAAGTGTTTTCGGGGTCGAGACCTTTTTCGAATCTTGCGGAGGATTCGGTGCGCATACCCTGTTTTTTGGCGCTGACACGTACCGAAGCGCCCGCGAAGTTTGCGCTTTCGAAAACGACGGTCGCAGTGTCTGCGGTGATTTCGCTGTTTTCGCCGCCCATAACGCCCGCCAAAGCGACGGCTTTGTTTTCGTCGGCTATAACGAGAGTGTTTTTGTCAAGGGTGTGAGTCTTGCCGTCGAGCGAAACGAAGGTTTCGCCGTCTGCCGCGCACCGCACCGTTACCTTGGAGCCGTCGAGGCATTTGTAGTCGAAAGCGTGCATCGGCTGACCGTATTCGAGCATAACGTAGTTGGTTATATCTACGATATTGTTTATGGGGCGCACGCCGGAAGCGCGCAGACGTGCGCGCATCCAAAGAGGCGAGGGCGCGATCTTAACGTTTTTTATCACCTTTGCCGTATATCTGGGGCAAAGGGTTGGCTCGTCGTCGCTGACTGAGAGATAATTCTCGATCTTGTCGGTCGCACGTGCGATTGAGGGCGTGTGAAGCTCGATCTTTCGGCCGAAAGTGAGCGATGCCTCGCGCGCAAGCCCTATAACGGACAGGCAGTCGGGGCGGTTTGGGGTTATCTCGAACTCGACAGCGGTATCGGCAAGCATAAGCGCTTCGCGAACGTCTTTGCCGATCATCCGCTCAAATTCGTCGCCGAGGATAAGGATCCCGTTATTATCCGCACCGGGCATATCGTGCTCGGTCAGCCCGAGCTCGCCGATAGAGCAGAGCATACCCTCGGAAAGCTCGCCGCGGAGCTTTCCCGCTTTGATAGTTACGCCGCCGGGGAGCTTTGCGGGAGCAACGGCTGCGGGAACGATCGCACCTTCGAAAACGTTTTGCGCGCCCGTTACGATCGTCAGCGGTCGCTCGCCCGCAACGTCGACGGTGCAGATAACGAGGTGGTCGCTGTTTTCGTGTTTTCTTATATTCGTTATTTTCGCGATCTTAACGTTGACGATATCCTCGCCAATAACCTCGTACCCCTCAACCTTGGAGCCGGTGTCCGTCATTTTGTCGCAAAAACTTTTTACGTCTATTCCGTCCGTGTTTACGAATTCGGAAAGCCAATTCATTGAAAGAATCATAATTTTGCCCCTTTCGCTATCAGAACTGCCCTATAAAGCGCATATCGTTTTCGTACATCAAGCGCATATCGTCGATGTGGTATTTAAGCATAGCTATCCGCTCGAGTCCGAGACCGAAAGCGAATCCCGAATACTCCTCGGGATCTATGCCGCAGCCCGCAAGCACTTTCGGGTGCACCATACCAGCGCCGAGGATCTCGATCCAGCCCTCGCCCTTGCAAAGTCGGCACCCTTTTCCTCCACATGCGAAGCAGGAAACGTCGACCTCGGCGGACGGCTCGGTGAAAGGGAAGTGGTGCGGGCGAAAACGTATCTTCGTTTCCTGCCCGAAGAGTTCTTTCGCGAAGAGCTCCAAGGTGCCTTTGAGGTCGCCCATGGTTATACCCTTATCGACGACGAGCCCCTCGAGCTGATGGAAGAGCGGCGAGTGCGTTGCGTCGACGTCGTCGGAGCGGTATACTCTGCCAGGGGAGATTATCCTTATCGGAGGCTTGCTTTTTTCCATAACGCGTACTTGTACGGGCGAGGTCTGCGAACGTAAAAGGACGTTGTCGGTTACGTAGAAAGTGTCCTGCGTATCTCTTGCCGGGTGATTTTCGGGGATATTGAGCGCTTGGAAATTATAATAGTCGTACTCTACCTCGGGTCCCTCCGCAATGGAATACCCGAGCCCCAAAAAGATGTCCTCGAGTCTGCGGCGAACTACGGTGAGGGGGTGGCTGTGCCCGACGGGGAATTCGCGACCGGGCTCGGTAACGTCGAGCTTTTCCGCGGTGAGACGTGCGGAAAGAGCGTCCGCTGCGTTTTTGCGCAATTTTTCGTCTATTGCGTTCTCTATGTCGGCGCGCACTTCGTTGGCGATCTGCCCGACGATGGGACGCTCCTCGGGCGAAAGTTGCCCCATACCGCGAAGTACGGCTGTAAGTTCGCCTTTTTTGCCCAAATATTTTACCCGTATCTGCTCGGGTTGAGCATCGGGCGAGTTAAGCGCTTCGATCGCGCCGTCTCTTATGCGCTGCAACAATTCTCTCATGCTGTTCATAATGCTATCCTTTCTCTTGTTGAGTTCTGCACGTATGCAAAAATATAAAATATAATGAAAAATAAAAAATGCCCGCGTCCCACGATCAGGACGGAGCACAAAAGCACCGCGGTACCACCCGATATTTCGGCAAGAGCCAACACTCGCGCGGCGGATAACGGTGCCTGCCGAGCCGAGCTACAAGACGTTCCTTCACCCGACTTGCTCCGAAGCGAAAAGCCGTTTTCCGTGCACGGTCGCTTCCAGCCTCGGCGACCTCTCTGGCGAGCACTTATGCAAAAAGGCAAACTTCATCATCGCATTTAGACTTATTATACCACTTTATTTTCTTTTTTCAAGACGTTTTTCGCATTTTTCTTCGAAAAAAAGCAAAAACCGCCCTCTCGCCGACGTTTCGGCGGGAGAGCGGTTACGTTGCCAACGGTAAATCGCGGCTGAGATCAAATATATCGATAAAATCGACAACAGATAAGCACCGCAATGGAAGCCTGAAATATTATGATAAAAGGCAAGCCTATCATAAATTTGTTATGCAGGGTCTTGTGCCTCAGCGCCCTCATTGAAACGTACGTAGCGAGCGAGCCGCCGAGCACGGCAAGTAATATCAGCGTGCGCTCGGGTACGCGCCGTCGCCCGTTTTTGCCCGCTATCCGTTTGTCGTGTGCTGCGGCGAGCATTGCGATGCCCGATACGGCGAGCAACCATATCAGCGCAAGGCAAAGTCCGCGGTGCTCGACCGTCAGGCGTTGTATTGCCATTCGGGACGTGCGAAAAAGTCGACTTTCGGCTCGAGAAATTCGACGACGTGCCCCTCGCCGTACATTTCTTCGAAAGTCGCAAAAGCGTTTTGCCAATCGAAAAGCTCGTCGGAGGCGCCGAGATACTTCGCTACGTTCATAACGGACTCGGGAGCTACGGGGTGCGCCATAAGAGCGGCGGTCTTCATTATGTGAAATGCGTCGATCATCGTTTGGCGGTAAAGAGAGGCGTCAAACTCCGTCTGCAGCTTTTTTGTGTTGGCGGAAAGCGACTTGTTATAATAACGGAAGAAATCTTCCATTACGGGCATAACGTTGGAAAACTCGAGCTTTGCCATATAGCTTTCGTACCTCAGAAGCGCCTCGTCGCAGATTTCCTTTACCTCGGGCGATACCGTGCCGACGGGCATTGCGGCGTTGCCGCCGTTATATTGCTGAAAGGTGTAGAAAGTCGTTCTTATCGCGCGGTTCAAAAGGTTGGTAAAAGCACCGAACTCGCGGTAAACGGGGTCGCCCTCGTTCGAGTTCGGGTCGGGCGAGTAGGGCTTGGGTCTGAAAGGAACGCTTGCTTTTTGCAGGCCGAGCGCGAGAAAATGCGCGCGAAGTTGCTCGGCGGAGTAGTGCTCGAGCAGTTCTTTCGCCATCGGGGGTTTTATAGCTCCGCTGCTGCTTGCCTTTTTGTCGAAGAACAGAATGTGTTTGTTCGCGACGATCGTAGGCAGGGAGAAGTTCCACGTCTCGTCGGTCTCGGAGATTGCGCGGAACATAGCGGGCTCGGCAAGCGCGTAAAAATAAATATTATCCTCGCCTATGAATTGTACGACGCGAGCGTCGTCCGAGCACCACCAGTCTTTCCATTCCTCGGCGGATTTGCCGACGGACTCGAGGTATGCGCGGGTGAACGAGATAGGCGCCCAAAGGGATTCGGGCCAGACCCAAAAGGTAAGACCCGACATTCCGTTTTTCTCGGGCACGGGTACTCCCCATTCGACGTTGCCCGAAAGTCTGAAAGGTACGACGGTCTTGTTCGTACGATAGCGTATCTCGCCGTTTGCAAGCAGTTTCGTCGCTCGTTCGCGATCCTCGAGGCTTGCGAACGTTATCTTGCAGTTCTTTTGCTTTTCGTTGTCTTCGACGGAGATGTCGAAGCCGTCGAGGAGCGCAAGCGCTTCTTCTTTGTTTTCGAGCTTGAGCTGGAGCGCGGGGCGCTTCAGGAACTCGTCGCATACGACGGTCGAAAAATCTCGAACCATATCGTCTTTTTGCCAAGCCTCGACGACGCTTTTGAGGTAATCGAAAAGGTCGCTCATATCGAAATACCAATTTCGCACGTTTTTGAGGACGGGACGCGTTCCCGACAACGTGCTGACGGGCGCGATAAGATCCTCGGGGAAATATTGGTGTCCGAGCGAGCATTCGTCGGCATAGGCGTGCTCTGAGCGGCAACCCGCTATCGGGCAACGCCCCATAACTTGGCGTCCGTTAAGAAAAACTCCGCGCTCCTCGTCGTAAAACTGAGCCGTGGACATCTCGCGAACGCGACCGCTTGCGAAAAGACGGGAAAAGAACTCCTCGCTGAACTTCGTGTGTTCGCGCCCGGTAGCTCCGAGCCCCGAAGCACCGAAAAGGGAAAGGCTTACGCCGTATTTCTCGAGTGTCTCGCGCTGCGAGGCGTGGTTTTGCTCGACAAAATCCGTCATAGACCCCTCGAAGAGCCCGGCTTCTTTCAGCTCCCGATATTTTTCGACTATCGGTGAGCCGTAGCAGTCCGTGCCCGAGACGAAGATAACGTTGTCTTTGCCTATTCTGTCGCGCATAAAGCGCGCGTAAACGTCGGCGTGTACGAATACACCGCCGATGTGACCGAAGTGGAGTTCTTTGCTTCCGTAAGGCATACCCGCGGTAACGAGCACTCTTTTCGGGAAGGTAGGTCTTGTGTTTTCCGTTTTCATTGCGATATCACCCTGCTTTGATTATAATGAGTCAACGTATGCTTTAACGCGAGCGAGCGCGCGGTCTTTGCCGAGTACGGAGATTACCGTGTAAAGGTCGGGGGCGTTCGTCCTGCCCGTTACGGCGAGGCGCACGTAGGTGCTGACGTCGGATATACTGCCTGCCCACGACGACGGGTCGGCTTTGTACGCTTTCATATCCGAGGCGTAACCGAGAGAGGAGACGACGGATTTCAGCATATCGAACCATCCCTCGGCGTCGAGGTCGGGATCGTATGCGTCAAGGTATGCGTTCAGCACTTTTTTCACGTCGTTCGGGTCGCATCCGACGGGGAGAGCGTCGCGGCGAACGAACAGCTCGTCGAAGAAATAAGAGACGCAGTCGCGCACCTCGCTCCAAAGAGCGAAATCCTTGCGCGGCTTTTTGCCGCCGCGACCTATGGCAAACACGGATTCCGTGTATTCGCGATCGGCGGAAAGAGCGGCGTAAAGTTCGGGGTCGTTATCTTTCGCCCAATCGCAAACGCCTTGCGTCACCTCGCCTGCGGTCATCGAAGCCATTACGTTTTTGGAAACGTCGCGAAGTTTGTCGCGGTCGAAAAGGCACCCGGACGCGCTCATCTTTTTTACGTTGAAAGCGAAAGAGGTGTATGGAACGTTCGGGTTTGCCGTGCGCCATTCCTCGAAATTCGAGTTGAGGATGGTCAAAAGGTATTCGCAAACGGCGCGCGGCGAATATCCGAGCCGTTCGTAATCGTTCATATTCGCGCCGAGGTCGCGTTTCGAAAGCTTCTTTTTGTTGCCGTTTTCGTCAAGTTGCATTATCTGCGCGGTGTGCAGATATTTGGGCTGACGAAAACCGAGGTAACGGAAAAGCTGTATGTGCTTCGCAACGCTCGGCAGCCACTCCTCGCCTCGGATGACGTGCGTCGTGCGCATAAGGTGATCGTCGACGGCGTGGGCGAAGTGATAGGTCGGGATGCCGTCGTTCTTGAGCAGAACGAAATCCTCGTCGTTTTCGGGGATCTCGAGCTTGCCCTTTATGAGATCGGTAAAAGGCGTTTTTTTCTCGGGATCGCCGTCCGCCAATATGCGCAAAACGAAGCGATTGCCCCGAGCGAGATTTTCTTTTACCTCCTCAAGGGTAATATTGCGCCTTGCGAGCATTTCGGCTTTTTCCGCCGCGTCGCTCTCCTCGGTGCGCTCGCGATGCGCCTGCAGCTTTTTGTCGACGGCGTCGAGCTCCGCAATCTCGCTGTCGGTGTTAAAGCAGGGGTAGGCTTTGCCTTCGGCTACGAGTTTTTTTGCGAAAACGTGATATATCTCCTTGCGGTCGCTTTGGCGATAGGGACCGTAGGCGCCTTTGTCGGCGACGTTTCCGCCGTCGTCGATCGTCGCGCCCTCGTCGAAAGCGATGCCGTAGCGCGAAAGGACTCCGATTAGATTTTCGGCGGCGCCTTCGATCTCGCGCTTCGAATCGGTGTCCTCGATCCTCAAATAAAATATTCCGCCCGACTGGTGCGCAAGTCTTTCGCCCACCATCGTTTGGTAAACGCCGCCGATGTGGACAAAGCCGGTCGGGCTCGGCGCAAAGCGCGTCACTTTCGCGCCCTCGGGCAGCTCTCGGGGCGGGTATTTCGCCTCGAGGTCCTCGGGCGTTAACGTAACGTTCGGAAATAGCAGATCGGCAAGTTGAACAAAATCCATTTTATAAGTCTCCGTTCCGACGAGATAACGTCGTTTGTTTTGTGTTTCGATCGGCAAGCGGTGCCGTTTTAAATTTCGGCGCTTTTCGCGCGCTTGATTTTTTAATGTCGGGGTATCTGACGTGCGCGTGCGAGAACGTCGCGCGCGTCGGCAAAAAACGCGTTGCCGTGCCCGGGCAAAAATTTTCGCTCTCGGCAGTATTGCGACAGGCGAGTAAGCGAGCTTTGCAGCTTTTCGCCGTCTCCGCCCGGCAGATCGTATCTGCCGAAGCCGCGCTCGAAGAGCGTGTCGCCGCAGACGACGAGATCGTCCGTCAGATAGCATACCGAGCCCTCGGTGTGCCCGGGGGTGGCGAGGACGAGCAGGTCCTCGCTGCCGACGCGCAAAACGTCGCCGTCGCAAACGAGCCTGTCCGCACGTACTCCGGGCGCAAAAGGCATACCGAAAGCGAGCGAGGCGTTGAGTCGCGCCTCGCGAAGCATTTCTTCGTCTGCGGGGTGCATAATTATCGGCGCGCTTGTCGCCGCTTTAAGCTCGGCAAGCGCCGTGATATGGTCGAAGTGCCCGTGTGTCAGCAAAACGGCACGCAGCGTTGCCCCCGAGTCGCGCACACGTCGCAGGATATCCGCGACGCTTGCCGACGGGTCGACAACGGCACATTCGCCGTTCGATATCAAAATATGGCAGTTCGAAGCCGCCGAGCGACCATCAAGCGTAACGACGTCCAAATTTACGCACCTCCGTAACGTACGATACCATATTATTCTACCATATTTTTTTAATTTTGTCTATAAGTTTGCGTCGAGTGGCGAAATTATTTTCGCTAAGACGGAAAACCGCCGACTCGGAGGCTCGTTTCGGTGCGCGGAACGGCAAAAGTGCGTGCTTTTGCCGAAGAACGTCCGTTTTCGGGGGCGATTTTCGCGAAAACGCTTTTATTTTTCGCCGATCTGTGATATAATGGCTAAAAATTGCTTTTTGCGAAAGGAGGCGGTTCTTTGCAGTGCGAAAAATACGGATCGGGCTTTAGGAGAGCCGCTTCCTTTTTCGTTGCTTTGGCGTTGGCGTTTGCGGTCTTCGCGCCCGCTTTTTGCGTTTCGACCGCGGGTGCGGACGGTAAGACGGGCAATATAAGTCTGTGCGAATACGACGCGCAAACGGAAAGCGTAAGGATATCGGGCACCATCGCGCACGGAGTGCTGCCGTCGTATACGGGGGCAAAATTGGCTGTGTACCGCGTTATGCCGTGGGAATCCGCCGAGGACGTCATCGCCCGCGGCGAGCCTGCGGCAAGCTGCGATCTCGGCGTCAGATTCGATTTTTCCGTTCCGGCGAGCGGTGCGGCTGACAAACTCGCCGCCTATGTGGTCGTTATCGAGTCCGGCGGAGAAAAAATAGCCGTCGACACGCCGCGCCATATAGATCTTGCGTCGGCAAGCACGCTCCCCGCGGGATTTAAGGGGATAGCCGCCGACGAGAGCGGCGAGACGGCGAACGTTGCCGCCGGAGCGGTGTTTGTAAACGTATATCTCGACAGATTGTTTTGCGAGAGCAGCAACGGATACTTTTTTAATTCCGACGGAATGATATATTATTTCGACAGGGACGAAACGGACTCGCTCGACCGTGCGGTTCGTTCGGCATACGCTTCGGGTGCGAACGTTTATTTGAGATTCCTCGTTTCCGCCGATACGAGCGCCGAGGGCTTTGCCGTTCCGTTTGCTTCGACGTCCGTCGGTGCGGCGCAATATCGCGCGCTTGACGTTTCGACCGAAGAGGGGGCGCTTGCGCTCTATGCTTTAACGTACTTTATCGTTTCGCGCTACGGCGACGGCTCGAGCGGCAAGATAAGCGGCATCGTGCTCGGCAGGAGCGCGGACGTGCCGTGGAGATACGGCTATTCCGATGCCGAGGGTGACGCGTATTTCGAAAGCTACGCTCGCGCTCTCGTTCTTGTCGGTCTTACGGCGGTTATGGCTTCCGACCGAGCGCCGGCGCTCGTCGTGCCGGTGAGTGACGCGACGACAGACGACGGTGCGGCGCACTGCCGCGCGTTTTTGAGCTCTGTTGCCGAACGGGTTTATTCTTTCTCTAAATTGACGTTTTTCGTTATGGTCGACAGCGAAAATACGCCCTACGGTCTGAGCGACGAATTTTTTCTCACGTCGAGCGAGAGCGGCGACGACGCTTCGGACGCGGCGTTGCCCGTCGACGTCGGCACGTCCGAGACGGGCGGGGAGGAAGACGCGCCGCCGGAGGTTGACGGCGGCGAGACTCCGTCTTATACACCGCCCGAAAAGAACGACGTGAAAAACGGATTTTTTTGCACCGATACGCTTGACGTGTTTATCGAAGCGCTCTCCGCTGTCAGAAGCCGTTGCCTGTCCGTCAACGCGGGATATATTTGGTGTTGGCATACGGGCTCGGTGGCGTGCGAGGAGGCTCTTTCCGCCTCGTACTTATACTGTTGCGCCGCGCTTTCCGCCGGCGGCGCTTCGACGTTCGTGACGGATATCGAAGCGACAAGCGTTTCGGGCGGATTTTTGCAAACGATAAGATACGCCGGCACGGACAAGACGGGTGCCGCCGAAGCTCGCGCTCTTGCGGTGTTTGCCGCCGAGGATTGGGGCGATATAATAAGCGGCTATACCGGCTTTGCGGGCTCGGGCAGAGAACTGCGCGAGACGGCGCTGCTTGGCACGCCCGGTACCGTTGCCGGCAGCGTGCCGATATGGAATTTTAAGGCGAAAAACGGCGTCCTCGGCTGGTTTGCCGACTACGGTTGCAACTCGCTGAAAAGCGACGTCGATGGTTCCGATCGGTATTTGAGCGCTCGGATGAGCGGCTCGCGCACCTCTTCCGTCGGCATCGTCTGCAAAGAGCCGGAGCTTGCGGCTTACTCCGACAGTATATCCTTCGAGCTTGAATGCGTATCGAACGATTCGCGCGTTTTCGAGATATGCGTGTCGCTCGTTTCGGGCGATCTTGTTACGGTGGCAAGCGCGATGGTCGACTCCAACGCAAGGCAAACGCTGTACCTTGCCATTGACGCCTCAAGCGCCGCCGAGATAACCTCCGCGCGTATATCGGTTACCGACGGCATAGGCGACGAGCCGTATGAGCTGAGGGTGTACGAAATCTCTCTCAACAGCGCCGTTTACGACGACGCGCAATTATCCTACCTGCTTTCGGAGGCGCGCGCGGACAAGCGAACGGATGAGGGCGCCGACGCTTTGCGCGACGCCGGCGGCAAATTGGCGGTCATCGCCGCTTTTGCATTGACCGCCGCGGTACTTGCCGCAGTGTTTGTCGCCGATAGGCACCGTGCGGCGAAAAAAGGCGAAAACCGTTCTCCCGGTGCTCGCGCGACGGGCTCCGAGGCGCAGCGAAAGCCGTAAACGGCTCGGGCGCCGACGGCGCAAATCAAACGCAGCGTAACGGAATAAAATATTAACGACAAACGGCTATGCGTTTTTGCCGACTGCAGACGCGGAAAAAACAAACGCACGAAAATAAAAGGCGCAATGCGCCGTGAAAGGCACGATAAATTATGAAAAACGTCGAGCGAAACCTTACTATGCTTTGTGATTTTTACGAACTTACTATGGCGAACGGATACTTGAAATGCGGTCTCGGTGACACCTACACGTATTTCGACGTATTCTATCGCTCCAATCCCGACGGCGGCGGGTACGCCGTTGCGGCGGGCTTGGCTCAAATAATCGAGTATATCGAAGACCTGCACTTTACCGAGGACGATATAGAATATTTGCGTACGAAAAACATTTTCGACGAGGCGTTTTTCGATTACCTCAGAAATTTCAAATTCGACGGCGACATCTGGGCGGTGCCCGAGGGGACGGTCATATTCCCGGGTGAGCCCGTTATCACCGTTCGCGCGAAAGCTCCGCAGGCACAGTTTATAGAGACCTATCTTCTTTTGCAGTTCAATCATCAGTCGGCGATAGCCACGAAGGCGACACGTATCGTTCGCGCAGCTGAGGGGCGTACGATAAGCGAGTTCGGCTCTCGTCGTGCGCAAGGCGCGGACGCGGCGATACTCGGCGCACGCGCGGCGTATATCGGCGGAGTTAACGCAACCGCCTGCACCGTTACCGACGAACTTTATTCCGTTCCCGCGACCGGAACGATGGCTCACTCGTGGGTGCAGATGTTCCCCGACGAATACACTGCGTTTAAGACCTACTGCGAGATATATCCCGATAACGCAACGCTGCTCGTCGACACGTATAACGTTTTCGAGTCCGGACTGCCGAACGCTATCCGCGCTTTCAAAGAGGTGCTTTTGCCGCGAGGTATAACGAAGTGCGCCATAAGGATAGATTCCGGGGACATCGCTTATACCACGAGAAAAGCAAGAAAAGTGCTTGACGAGGCGGGGTTCCCTCAATGCAAGATCATCATATCCAACTCTCTTGACGAGCGGATAATACGCGACATCATACGCCAAGGCGCGTGCGTCGACGGTTTCGGCGTCGGCGAACGGCTTATAACCTCGAAAAGCGCGCCCGTTTTCGGCGGAGTTTACAAACTGTGCGCGATAGAGGACGAAAACGGCAACGTCGTACCGAAGATCAAGATAAGTGAAAATACGGCGAAGATCACAACTCCGCATTTCAAAAAAGTATACAGGCTGTACAGCCGCGAAAACGGAAAGGCGGAAGCGGACCTTGTTTGCGTACACGACGAGGACGTACGTTTCGACGAGCCTTTCGAGATCTTCGACCCGCAGTATACTTGGAAGAGAAAAACGATCGAAAACGTTGAGGCTGTGCCGCTGCTTGAGCGCATATTCGACGGCGGTCGCCTTGTTTACGAGATACCGAGCATCGAAGAGTCGCGCAACAGATGCCGCGAGCAGCTTGCGACGATGTGGGACGAGGTACTGCGCTGGGAGAATCCGCACAATTATTACGTTGACCTTTCGCAAAAGTTGTGGGACGTCAAGAACGGCTTGCTGCTCAGTATGCGCAGCAAACGTTGAAAAAGAAAAGGTCGGATCATATGATCCGACCTTTTTCTCTTTAAACAATCAGTTTCGTATCAGCCGCGCTTTTTAAGTTCGGCGAGTATCTCGGAAAGGAGCTGCTCGTTGTTGAGGACCGAAGTGCGAAGCCTTTCGTTCTCGGCTTCTTTTTCGTCTGCGAGAGCCTTTGCCGCCGCAGCTTCTTCTTCGGCTTTTTGCTTTGCGGCGTCCTCAGCCGCCTTTTTCTCCGCAATCTCTTTCGCACGCAATTTTTCGGTGGTCTTGGTCAGGATACGTACGACCGTAAAGATGCAGAGAGCTACGATCAAAAAGTCGATTATCGTCTGCAGCCAAGTGCCCCAGAGCAGAGCGACCTCTTCGGTGAGAACAGAGCCGTCGGCGGCAAGCTCTTCGTGAACGATGACCGTTTTTACACTGTCCAGACTTCCGTCTTTCAGGAATATTCCGACGAAAGGATTGATTATGTAGTTGACAAGTCCCGTTACGATCTTACCGAACGCACCGCCGACGACAACGCCGACAGCCATATCCACGACGTTGCCGCGAGAGATGAACTTTTTAAAGTCGGAAAAAAATCCGCCGTCTTTTTGTTTTTTTGACATGATGTCCTCCGAATCTTATGTTGTTGTAATAATTATAGGGTCTTGTTTTGCCGTTGTCAAGAGAAAACGGAATTTTTGTTTTTTGCCGTACGAAAGACCTTGCCGTCGGACTCGAGGATAACGTTGCCCGAGACGTCGGTTCTGAAAACGGTGCACCCCATCTCTTCGAGCTTTTTCACGGTGTCCGTATGCGGGTGCCCGTACGGGTTGTTTTTGCCGCAGGAGATCACGGCGAACGAGGGCGAGGTCGCCTGCAGCCATTCCTCGCTCGACGACGTATCCGAGCCGTGGTGCCCGACTTTCAGCACGTCGCACGAAAACTTGTCGGCTCCCATAAGCTTTATCATTTCGTTCTCGGATTCCGATTCCGCGTCTCCCGAGAGAATCGCGCGCGTTTCGCCGTAGGTTGCGAGGATTACCACGGAGCTGTTGTTCGCGTCGCCGTCTTCGGGCGCGACGGGACCTATGATCTCGAGCCGCACATCGCCGGCAAAATAAACGTCGCCCATCTCGGCGCGGTATACCGCGGCGTCGCACGCCTCTATCGCGTCGAGCATCCTCTCGTAGGCGGATGAGGTCGACGCGCAATCGGGAATTATAACGTTTGCGACGTCGAAATCTCGCAAAATCATATCCGCACCGCCGATGTGGTCCTCGTGCGGGTGTGTAAAAACGGCGTATTCGATCGTTTCGACCCCGTAGCCGACAAGGTAATTTCTCAGCTCCTCTTCGCTTTGATTCGAACCGGCGTCTATCAAGACGTTCGCTCCGTCGGCGCGTATCAGGATCGCGTCGCCTTGTTCCACGTCGATAAAATGTATCTCTGCGCACCCGCTCCGCAACGGCGGAGCGCTCGGGGCGCAGGAGACGAGAGCGAGGATAAGTATCGGGATGAGAAACCAAACGGCTGTTTTGCGTGCCGCTCTCATAATGCGCGTCCTCCCTTTTCTTTTTTGGATATTATACAATTTCGGCAGCCGTATTTCAACAAAAAATATCAAAAATCAATAAAATATGTTGATTTAAATCTTAAAATATGATAATATGTCACCAAAGTGACGGCGTGTGAGCGCAAATCCGATCTTTCGCTCCTCTTCGAAACGGAAAGTGCGGTGACGGTGTTGGAGATCTTCAAAGGCAGACCGATGACCATTTGCGGCTTCGCTTGCGTGGGCATAGCGACAGCGGCATACTTTGCTTCCGCCGCCGTGAAGACGGCGTTCGCCGCGCTGCTTGTTTTATTGTTGATATTCGTTTCGGCGACCCTTGCTGCGCGACGCATTGCGCCTTATCGAGCACTTAAACTTATCGTGTGCTTAGCATCCGCGCTTTGCGTAGCCGTTTCGTCGTATTATTTCTACGACGTGCGATTGAGGCGAGCCCTCGATTTTTGCTCGGACGGCGCGAGCGTGACGGGTTACGTCACGCGACGCGTATATTCGAGCTCTTATACGACGGAGTTCGAGGCGGTCGTCGAAAGCATAAACGGTACGGAGTGCGATATCCGCGCCGTGCTCGATTGCACCTACGCCTCGGATCTGCAAGCCGGATTTTCTTTTGTTGCCGAGGGGTGCACGATTTCGGACGTGCGGGATGACGAATACCTTGCGCGTAGACTGACGGACGGATACTTTCTCGCTGTCGAGAGCGGCGGCGACAGCCTTTGCCGAATTACGGCGGAGGGCAAAGCACCGTTGCTTCGTCGGATCAACGCACGTTTGTCCGACGTGTTGCGCGCAAACGTCGGCGGCAAGGAGGGCGATCTTGCCGCGGCTGTGCTCCTCGGCAACAAATCGTATGTCGACGCGGAGACCAAACGCGATTTTAACCGTTCCGGCATATCTCACGTTCTCGCGGTGAGCGGGCTGCACCTCGGAGTTATCGCCGTGTTCTTCGACGGGATACTTCGCAGGCTCGGCGTCGGCAAAAAACTCTGCGGGCTTTTAACGCTTGCGGCGGCACTTGCATACCTTGCCGTGATAGATTGCCCGATAAGCGCGCTTCGCTCCGCGATAATGCTCGGCTTTGTCGTAGTCGGGCGCAGTATGGGCCCCGGCAGCGACCCGCTGAACTCGCTCGGAGCGGCTGCGACTTTTATAACGGCGGCGTCGCCCGTCTCCGTTATCGACGCGGGCTTTATTTTGTCTTTTGCGGCTACGCTCGGGATAGTCGTGTTCGTGCCGTATTTCGAAAAGCTGCGCTCGGGCGTTGCCGAGCGTACGAAAAATTCGCCTGCGGCTTTGCGAGCGTCGCTCAAGCTCGTTTCATATGCGTTATCTTCCGTATCCGTGTCGATATTCGCGCACGTTTTTACCATCGTCGCCGTTTGGCGTATATACGGCGAAGTATCGCTTGCTTCGGTAATCTCAAACCTATATATCACTCCGTGCGCGTCGTTATTGCTTATCCTTTCGGTGCTGCTTTTGATCTTTTCGCCGTTCGCGCACGCGACCGCGCTCTTGTCTTTTGCGTTGCGAGCGGTAGGGGGCTTCGTGCTTTCTCAAACCTCGCGTATCTCCGGGGTCGACGGAGTTATGCTTTCGCTCGAGTACGATTTCGTGCCGTACGTGATCTTGCCTGCGGTGGCGATTACTTTCGTTTTGACGGCGGTGAAGCTTAAAAAACGATGGATTTGTATTTTGCCGAGCGTTGTCGCCGTCCTTGCGTTCGCCGTGTGCCTTTACGGCTACAACGCGGCGAACGTCGATCTATCCGTTCGCTGTATCTCGGATACGAAAAACGATACGTTCGTTATCTCGCGCGGCGGCGCAGCCGTCATATGCGACGTATCCGACGGCGCGTACACGCGCCTTTCACGCGCGGCGGAGGCGATGAGGGAAGAACGTGTTACCGAGGTCGATGCACTCGTGCTTACACATCTGCATAAAAAGCATATAAGTTCCGTGGCGAAATTCGTCGCCGCGGAGCACGTCGGAACGCTATACGTTCCGCTTCCGGTTACGGCTGCCGACGCGGAGATTGCCGAAAAACTGCGGCAGACGGCAAACGAGGCGGGAATTCGCTACGTAACGTACGGTGAGGAGCGAGTTTGCCCCATAGAGGAAACCGAGCTCGATTTTGTCGGTATCCGTCGCATAAAACGTTCGACGCACCCGACGATATCTTTTTCGCTTACGGACGGCAAAACGGGCGACTCGCTCCTGTACGTCGGCGCTTCGGCTTGGGAGAGCGAGATTGCCGAAGCGGAGGGCGTTGCCGCCGTCGTGTTCGGCGCGCACGGTCCCGTGGCGAAAAAAGATTGCGATTTCGACTTCGGCGATGCGAAAAAGATATTCGTTTGCTCGGACAAGGTTGCCTCGTGCTTTACGTCGCAACTCGCCGCCGTAGGCGGTGGGCATATAACGATTGCGACCGAGGGCGAAATTAACGATTGGAGATACGTTTTCGGAAAATGAAGATAATAAGATACGACGTAGTTGATTCCGTTTTCGACGAGGCGCACCGTATATGCCGCGACCTCGGCGAGGGGGAATATCTTTTGACGGCAAACGAACAAACGAGCGGTCACGGACAGCACGGGCGCACGTTTTTTTCGCCGCGCGGGAACGGAGTGTACGCAACGCTTTTGATATGCGGCAGCTCGTGCCCCGATATCGGCTTTGCGGCGGCTGTCACTCCCGTTGCCGCGGTAAGTCTGACGGAGGCGGTGCGCGAGTGTTCGGATTACGGCGCCGAGCTGGGAGTAAAGTGGATAAACGACCTGCTCCTTGACGGAAAAAAATACGGCGGGATACTTACGGCGTGCGAAACGAGCGAGGGCAAGATCGTCTCGCTGCGTATAGGCTTCGGTATAAACGTCGGCAACGCATACCTGCCGCGAAGTATATGCGGCGACGCCGCGAGCCTTGACCCCGCGCGCGTCGGCGTGTCAAGCTCGGAACTTGCGCTCGCCTGCGCCGAGAAGCTCTCGTGCTCGCTGCGTGACCGCCTCGGAGACGAGCGCTATGCTCTCGCTCTCGACGGATATCGCAAGCTGTGCACGACCGTCGGAAAGAAAGTGTATTTGCACGGTGAATATATAGGAACAGCCGAGGAGATAAGCGATAACTTCGCTCTAAGAGTAAAGAACGGCGAGACCGAAACGCTTTTGCGCTCGACGGATAACGTAAGATTCGAATAAATAACTCCCCGCCCGCCGCATATGCGGCGGGCGGGGAGCCTTTATAATCGCGTCAAATACTGTCGACGGTCTGTACTTTGATAATGTTCGTCGTGCCCGAAACGTTCAGCGGTGCGCCTCCCGTTATAACGACGCGGTCTCCGCTTTTTATAAGGTCTATCATCTTTCCGCAGTCGATGGCGTGCCTGAACAGCATCTCCGTGTCGTATTGCGGAAGCGCGTGAACGGGGAAGACACCCCACGAGAGCGACAGCTGGTGAAAGGTTTTTTCTTCCGTCGTTGCGGCGATTATCGGCTGTTCGGGGCGGAATTTGGATACGCGGCGCGCCGTTTCGCCCGATTTCGTAACGGCTATTACCGCGGACGCCTTCATATCGCGTGCGGTCGTGCAGGCTGCGTCGCAAATGGCGTTCGTGGTGTCGGCGTAGTCGATGTCGTGGCTCATATTGCGGTATGCTCCGAGCTCCATAGCGTCGTTTTCAGCCCTCTCCGCGATCTTCGCCATTACTTCCACAACGTGGACGGGGTCTTTGCCGATAGCGGTTTCGCCCGAGAGCATAACGGCGCTCGTGCCGTCAAACACGGCGTTGGCAACGTCGGTGATCTCCGCACGAGTCGGCATTTTGTTGTTTATCATAGATTCGAGCATTTGCGTTGCGCATATAACGACCTTGCCGGATTGGTAACATTCGCGGATAAATCGCTTTTGCAAACCGGGCAGGCGCTCGTACTCGATCTCTACCCCCATATCGCCGCGAGCTACCATAATGCCGTCGGAATGCTTGAGTATTTCGCCGAAGTTTTCGACGCCCTGGAGGTTTTCTATCTTCGCTATAATCTTGATATTGTGACCGCCGTTGTAGTCGATAAATCTGCGCAGATCGATAACGTCGTCTTTGGAGCGAACGAAAGAAGCCGCTATAAAGTCGACGTCGTGCTCGATGCCGAAAAGCACGTCGGCTTTGTCCCTCTCGCTCATATACGTCATTTTGAGATCTTTGCGCGGAACGTTAACGCCTTTGTGCGTCGATATCTCGCCGCCGACGTTGACCCTTGTGTATATATCGTCCCCGTCGACGCGCGTTACGGTAAGGGAGATCTTTCCGTCGTCGATAAGCACCTCGTCGCCCGAGGAGAGCTCTTCGGGCAGGTTTTTGTAGCTGACGGAAGCGATTTTGCCGTCGCCCTCGACGTCTTTCGCGGTGAGAACGAAAACGTCGCCGGCTTTGAGAGTGACGGGGCTGTTTTTTACCGTGCCGAGACGTATTTCGGGTCCCTTCGTGTCAAGCAGGAGCGCCGCGGGGACGTCGAGTTCGTCGCGTACTTTTCTGAACGTTTCTATCATTTTCGCGTGATCGTCGTACGAGCCGTGCGAAAAGTTGAGTCGCGCGACGTTCATACCCGCGCGAAGCATTTCTTTGAGCACTTTTTCGCTGCCGGACGCGGGACCGAGCGTGCAAACTATCTTTGTTCTTCTCATTTCGTTATATATTCGGAATATAATCCGTTTCCTCCCGAGGTGTGATTTGCCTATTTCGTACGATAAAAATTATACAGCATACCTCGCCGATTTTCAAGTGTTTTTTGCCGTTTTGAGGCGTGCGAAGTTGACAATTCGTCGATATTGTGATAAAATCAAAACGGTTATGCGAAGCGTGTGCGAAAAATTCGGCACCGCCGTCGCGCGGCGACGGGAGATGCGGCGTGCGCGCCTCTTTTTTCGTCCGATAAGGCGCTTGGCGCGGGCGAAACATCACGTACGACGGAGGCTCGTTGCGATATGATATCGCGGAAAGATATTTTCCTTTGGATCAGATGCTTCGTTTGCGGCGAAAAATGTGCCGTTTGCGGTGAACTTACGACCGGCGGCAGGGGACTTACGTGCGGTGAGTGCGAAAAAGAACTCGCCGCCGCAATGTTCGAGACGTGTCGCTCCTGCGGTCGCCCCGTGTACGGCTGCTTTTGCTCGACTCCGCGTTTGCGCGAGGCGGGCTGTGAGTATCTCGCAAAGCTGTACGTTTATCACCCCGAAAAGCACGACGCAGCCGTAAACGTGTTGATCAATTCGATAAAACGGCGCGGGGACGCGGCTCTTTGCGATTATTTGGCGCGCCTTGCCGAGCCGCTTGCGACGCGCCTTATCGTTTCGCGCTCGTTGCGAGCGGAAGATTGCGTTATCCTTTACGCGCCGCGTGCGAAAAAACGGATAAGAAAAACGGGTACCGATCAGGCGAAAGCCTTGGCGAGCGCTATCTCGCGCCGAACGGGAATGCCGCTCGGGAAGTGTATTCTCCGCATATCCGACGGCAAAGAGCAAAAAAGTCTCGGTGCCGACGCGCGTAAGATAAACGCAAAGGGTATGTTTGCGATATCGAACGCGTGCGACTTGCGCGGCAAGACCGTATTTCTCGTCGACGATCTCGTTACGACCGGCGCAACTCTTGCCGAGTGCGCGTCGCTCGCTTCGGAGCGCGGAGCGGAGAACGTTTTCGCACTTGCGGTCGCGAAAACGCGCTGACGGAGTAAAAAATAATTAAAGGACACAGATATTTAATGTTTAAGAAATTTATCTCGTATTACAAACCGCACAAACTGATATTTTCGCTCGATATGGCAGCCTCGCTTATTATCACCCTTCTCGGCGTGCTCTATCCTATGATAACGCGCCGGATGCTGAACGACCTTATTCCGAACAGAAATTACAGGCTTGTCGTCGTTTTCGGCATCGTTTTGTTTTTCAGTTACCTTTTGCGTATGGGGCTGAGTTATTTTATACAGTATTACGGGCACGTTATGGGCGTACGTATGCAAGCGCAAATGAGACGCGATATGTTCGCCCATCTCGAAAAATTACCGTACTCTTTTTACGACACGCACGAGACCGGCAAGATAATGTCGCGTATGACGAACGACCTTATGGACGTCAGCGAGCTTGCGCACCACGGCCCCGAAAATCTTATAATATCTTCCATTTCGATCGTGATATCTTTTTTGTATCTCGCGAGCATCGACGTTTGGCTTACGCTTTTGATATTCGTATGCGTGCCGATTCTTTTCATTACGGCTATGACGCTGAGAAAACGGATGGACCGCGCTTTTGAAAAGAGCCGCAAGTCGGTGGCAGAGATAAACGCCTCGCTCGAGAGCAGTATCTCTGGCATAAGGGTAACGAAAGCCTTTACCAACGCCGAAAAAGAAGAGGAAAAATTCGAGGTCGGCAACAAGAACTTTTGCGCCGCGCGCTCCGAGGCGTATCGTTCGATGGGTCTGTTCCACGCCAGCACCACTTTTATAACCAACGTTTTTAACGTTGTCGTGCTTATCTGCGGCGGCTTCTTTCTTTACCGCGGCAGGATAGATTTTGCCGATTATTCCGCTTTTATCGTTTCGATCAATCTGTTCGTCAATCCCGTTATGACTCTTATCGGATTTATCGAGCAACTTCAGGACGGTATAACGGGCTTTAAACGTTTTTTGGAGATAATGGACGTTCCGCCCGAGGAGGACTGCGAGGGTGCGACGGAGCTTACGGACGTTGCGGGAGAGGTTGAACTGTGCGACGTATCCTGCGCTTACGACGGCAAGCACGAGGTCGTATCCGGACTGGACCTTAAAATCGGTCGAGGGGAGACCGTTGCCCTTGTCGGACCGTCGGGCGGCGGAAAAACGACCATATGCCACCTAATTCCCCGTTTTTACGAGCTTTCGGGCGGTAAGATCCTTATCGACGGTATAGACGTGACGGGCGTTACCCGCGATTCTTTGCGGCGCAATATAGGCATCGTTCAGCAAGACGTATATCTTTTTAACGCCTCGATACGCGACAATATCCTTTACGGCAGGCTCGACGCGACTGAGGAAGAAGTCGTCGAAGCCGCCAAGCGAGCCAATATACACGACTACATAACGTCGCTCGAGAACGGCTATGACACGAACATCGGCGAGCGCGGCGTGCGTCTTTCCGGCGGGCAACGGCAAAGGCTTGCCATAGCGCGCGTTTTCCTCAAAAATCCGCCCATTCTTATCCTCGACGAGGCTACGAGTGCGCTTGACAACACTACGGAGATAATGATACAGTCGGCGCTTGACGAACTTTGCGTCGGCAGGACGACGATCGTTGTCGCCCACAGGCTGTCGACCGTAAGAAACGCCGATAAGATAGCGGTTATATCCGAGGGCAAGATAACGGAGTCGGGCACTCACGATGAACTGATGGCTCTTGAGGGGACGTACAGTCGTCTTTACGACCAACAGTTTAAAAGATAAATGCATATCGGCGGCGAAAGGGAGGGAAAATCGTGCATATTCCGACTTGCGAAAGCCGAGAGGTTCGCATATTGCCGTTCGACGTGGCTTTGAACGAGTGCAGCTTGACGAATTTTGACAGAGAAAAGTGGATATACGTACCCGATTTCTATACGGAGTACCGTTACGTGCTCGGCACGGTCGGCGAAAATCCGCTTATAACCGTCGGGATAAACCCCTCGACCGCCGAGCCGGGTAATCTCGACAACACGTTGAAGTCCGTCGAAAGGATTGCCGCGGGCAACGGCTTCGACTCTTTTATAATGTTCAACGTTTATGCGCAAAGGGCAACGGATCCCGGTGCGATGGATAAGAATTTCAACGTCGAGTTGCATAGGGAGAATATGAAAGCCTTTCGCTGGGCACTCGAAAGAAGCAAAGGAACGCCGACGGTATGGGCTGCGTGGGGCACTATCGTGACGAAAAGACCGTATCTCGCCGCGTGCCTCGGGGATATGATCCGCATAGGCGAGGAGTACGGTGCGTCGTGGTGTCGTGTCGGGCGACTTTCGCTCAAGGGGCACCCGCACCATCCGCTATATCTAAAAAAGGATTCGAAGATCGAACCTTTCGACGTGCGCGGATACGTAGAAAACGCGCTTTGAGCGCACTCCGCTCCGCGCGGCGAACGGCTTGCGCGTCGGCACGGTCATCAAACACGCGAAACGCCGCGAAAACGCGGCCGAACGTTTACGAAAGGATGATCTCGGGACACACGGGATCCTTGGTGAAATATGAAATTTATATCGTGGAACGTTAACGGCTTCAGGGCTTGCCTTAAAAAGGGATTCGCCGACTTTTTCGCCTCGCAGGGGGCGGACGTTACGGCTTTACAGGAGACCAAGATGCAGCAAGGTCAGGCGGAGTTCCTATGCGACGGATATTTCGATTTTTGGAACAGCGCGGAAAAAAAGGGGTATTCCGGCACCGCCGTTTTCGCGAAAAAGCAGCCGCTTGCGGTTACGCGCGGCATAGGCTTGCCCGAGCACGACGCGGAGGGACGCGTGATTACCCTCGAGTACGACGGATTTTATTTCGTTAACGTATATACGCCGAACTCGCAAAGAGAATTGACGCGTCTTGCCTACCGCGGCGAATGGGACGACGCGTTTCGCGAGTATCTCGTCGGGCTCGACGCGAAAAAGCCCGTCGTTTGTTGCGGAGATTTTAACGTGGCGCACAACGAGATCGACCTCAAGAACCCGAAGACCAACCGCACGAGCGCGGGTTTTACCGATGAGGAGCGCACGAAATTCTCGGAACTTCTGTCCGCGGGATTTTGCGACACTTTCAGACGCGTTTATCCCGATACGGTCAAATATTCGTGGTGGAGTTATATGTTCCACGCTCGCGAAAAGAACGTGGGGTGGCGTATAGACTACTTTTTGGTCTCCGAGCGCATAGCCGACAGGGTAAAGGACGCTTTTATCCTCGACGACGTTTACGGCAGCGACCACTGCCCGGTCGGTATAGAAATCGACCTCGGCGACGATGAGGTCGGCGGCGATCTTTGACGAAATCTCCCGATATTTCATATTATGTATAGGGGCTTGCCCCAATACGGTGAATATCGGGGGATTTTTTGTATGGCAACGTTTACAAATTACGCGACCATCACCTACGGCGGCGTTACGAAAGATTCGAACGTCGTTACGGGCGAGATAGTAGAGGTGCTTTCGGCAACGAAGAGTGCGACGGCAAAGACGTATTCGCGCCCCTCGCGGATCGGATACGTTATTTCGCTTTTGAACGGCGGTGCAACGGCTCTTACGGGCTTGACTGTGTACGATAATCTCGGAGCGTACTCGAGCGGCTCCGAGACGGTGTATCCGCTCGAATACGTTGAGGGCTCTATGCTGCTTTTTGTCAACGGAGTTGCAACGCAAACCGCTGCCGTGACTGCGGATAACGGCATATCGATCTCGGGCGTCGGCGTGCCCGCAGGCGGCAACGTTCAGCTTGTATACGCCGCCGACGTTACGGAATACGCGCCGCTCGGTACGAACGGTACGATAACGAATACCGCTACGGTCGGCGGAGAGGGGGTCGCGACCGTTTCCGCGTCGTCGACCGTCGGGGCGGCGACGGGTGCCGATCTTTCGGTAACGAAATCCGTCTGCCCGTCTTCCGTGACCGAAAACGGGCAAGACCTATACTTTCGTGATAGAAAACATCGGCAACACGGCGACCGACGAGGGTGACGGCGTAACGCTTACCGACGTTTTTTCGCCGATTCTCAGCAACGTTGCCGTGTATCTGAACGGCACGCTGCTCTCCGAGGGGACGGATTACACTTACGATGAGACGAGCGGCACTTTCGCGACCGTGCCGGCAAAGATATCCGTACCCGCCGCGACCTTTACCCAAGGCGCGAGCGGTGAGTGGAGTACGGCGGCGGGGAGCGCGACGCTCGTGGTTGTCGGGACCGTATAATCGCTTGCACGGGCGCCTTTCGCGCGCTTATCGCTTCGGCGGCAACGGTGAGTTCGGCACCGTTGCCGCTTTTTCGACAAAAAATCGCGCGAGCGAAAAATTTTCGTTATCTATTGACACGGAAACGCCTTTGTATTATAATGACGACGTAGAAGAATAGAGGAGCGGTCGTTTATCAGTACCCGCAGGCATATACCTCTCGCAAAGGTTGCCGCGGCGAAAGGATTCACCGCCGAAGGGGCGCCGTGCGGAGGCGTTTTCCCTGGTAATTCAGATAATATCTGCTTTACTGTCGCGCCGGACGGTATGCGTCGCGCGGAGTGCTATCCCTAACGGTTGCGCGCCGAGGTGCGCGACAAACAGCAGAGATAGCCGATTCTTTGTCGGCTGTTTTTTTATTTTATAAATTTTTGTGCCCGATTTTTTCGGGCGGATCGGAGATATAATGAAAAAGGAAACCGTATTTACCGGCGCCGCAACCGCGCTTGTTACGCCCATAACGGAAAACGGCGTCGATTACGAGGCGTTCGGTCGCCTGATCGATTGGCAGATTGACGAGGGAATCGACGCGCTCGTTATCGGCGGCACAACGGGCGAAAGCTCCACTCTTACGGACGAGGAGCACCGCGATATCATCTCTTATGCCGTTAAGCGCGTGCGCCGCAGAGTTCCCGTTATTGCAGGCACCGGTTCGAACGATACCGCCTATGCCGTCGAGCTTACGAAAGCCGCTTGCGACGCGGGTGCCGACGCAGCTCTCGTGGTAACGCCGTACTACAATAAGGCAACGCAAAACGGGCTTGTAAAGATGTACTCCGCCGTCGCCGATGCGAGCACAATACCGCTGATACTTTACAACGTGCCCTCTCGCACGGGAGTTAATATCGAGCCCGAAACGTTTGCGCGCCTTGCCGAGCATCCTATGATCTCCGGTATAAAAGAGGCGAGCGGTAATATTTCGAAGATCGCGGAGACGTTTGCGCTTGTCGGTGACAAACTCGATATATACTCGGGCAACGACGACCAGATCATCCCCATCCTCGCTCTCGGGGGAAAGGGCGTTATCTCCGTGCTTTCGAATCCTTTGCCACGCGAAACGTCGAAAATGTGCCGCGACTATATGAGCGGCAACAGAGAGGACGCCGTCAAGGCGCAACTTAAGTATCTGCCGCTTGTCAAGGCACTCTTTTCCGAGGTCAACCCGATCCCCGTCAAGGCTGCGATGTCCGCTATGGGATTTTGCGAGGACTACCTGCGCTTGCCGCTTACGCCGATGGAAAGCGCCGCGCGCGAAAAACTTTTTGCCTGCCTTAAGGCTGCGGGCGTGCGCATCTGACGCGTCGATACGAGAAAAACGATATAAGGATAATAAAGATGAGGATAATTATAACCGGTGCCTGCGGAAGAATGGGCAGGGCGGTCGCCGCGCTTGCCTCGCAGGGGTATCACGGGACGCAAGTCGTCGCCTCCGTCGACGTTAACTGCGGCGTCGAGGGCTACACAAAGATTTCGGATTTTCGCGGCGAGGCGGATTGCATAATCGACTTTTCGCACCACAGTGCGACGGCAGAGTTTCTCGCCTACGCCAAAAATAACAAGATGCCGATCGTTATAGCGACAACGGGACACACGCCCGAGGAGCTTGCCGCAATAGAGGATGCCTCGCGCGAGATACCGATTTTCAGATCCGCCAATATGTCTGTCGGCGTTTCGCTTTTGATACGCTTGGCAAAGACGGCGGTCGCCGCTTTCCCCGACGCGGACGTCGAGATCGTCGAGGCTCACCACAATCGCAAACTCGACGTGCCGAGCGGCACGGCGCTGATGATCTCAGAGGCGATATCCGAGGTGCGCACGTCCTCGCGCGCGCTTGTCGGCAGACGTGAGAACGGAATGCGCACGAAAGAGGAGATAGGGATACATTCCGTAAGAATGGGCAACGTCGTCGGCGAGCACGAGGTGATAATCTGCACCGACACCCAGCGCATTACTTTGAAGCACGAGGCGCAAAGTCGCGAGCTTTTTGCCGAGGGCGCGATAGTTGCAGCCGAATATCTCGTTAAGCAAGGCGCGGGGCTTTACGATATGAACGGCTACCTCGCGGACAAATAAAAGGCGAGCCGAGGGCGCTTGATCAAGGACAAAACATAAAGGACCGTCAAATGAACAAACTTATATCCGATAACTTAAGCATAAACGCCGATGGGCATCTTTGCTTTGCGGGGCGTGACACTACGGAACTCGCAAAAAAATACGGCACGCCGCTTTATCTTATAGACGAAGACAGGATACGCGACAGGTGTCGAATATACAAAAAAGCTATGCGCGAGGCTTTCGCCGAGGACGCGTTGCCGTTTTTTGCCGGCAAATCGCTGTGCTTTAAAGGCATATATCGCATAATGTGCGAGGAGAAAATGGGGATCGACGTTGTCTCCTCGGGAGAATTGTATACGGCGGTCAGCGCGGGCTTTCCCGCCGAGCGGGCGTGCTTTCACGGGAACAACAAGACAGACGCGGACATTGAGTTCGCTATGGATTGCGGCGTCGGATATTTTGTTTGCGACAACAGGGAAGAGCTTGCCGGCGTAGACCGCGAGGCAAAAAAAAGAGGGCTGAAGCAAAAGATCCTTTTGCGTATCACCCCGGGTATTGATCCGCATACCTTCGCCCAAGTAGCAACGGGTAAGGTCGATTCCAAATTCGGGGCGGCTGTCGAGACCGGGCAGGCGATGGACTTGACGCGCGAGGCACTCGCGTGCGAGGGGCTCGAGCTTTGCGGATTTCACTGCCACGTAGGCTCGCAAATATTCGACAAGGAGCCCTTTGCGGACGCGGCGAAGATAATGCTCGCGTTTATCCGCGACGTTAAGCTCGCTCTCGGGTACGAGGCGCGGATACTCAACCTCGGCGGAGGAATGGCTGTAAGGTACCTGACAAGCGACCCCGAGCCGGATTACGCGGCGAATATAGCGTACGTCGGCAAGGTCTTTCGCGAACTTTGTGAAGAATACGACGTTGCGCCGCCACGCGTGTTTATGGAGCCGGGGCGCAGCCTTGTGGCGGACGCGGGGATGACGCTTTATTCTGCGGGAACACTTAAGACTATCCCCGGGTTTAAGACCTACGTCTCCGTCGACGGAGGAATGGCGGATAACCCGCGCTACGCGCTCTATTCTTCGCCCTATACCGTGTTGCTTGCCAACCGTGCAAACGATAAAGAAGACACTGTGTGCACCGTTGCGGGGCGCTGTTGCGAAAGCGGAGATCTGATACAGGAGAACGTTTCGTTGCCGTTGCCGAAGCGCGGAGATCTTGTCGCCGTGCTTACCACGGGAGCCTACAACTATTCTATGGCGTCGAACTACAATCGTTTGCCGCGCCCGGCGCTCGTTATGCTTGCCGGCGGCAGGGATTCGCTTGCCGTAAGGCGCGAAACTTTCGAGGATCTCGTAAGGAACGATATATAAAGAGACAAATAATGCAAAACGTCGAAGTGCGCCGCGCTTCGGCGTTTTTTGTTTTTTTCGCAAAAAAACAAAAAAATATATACAAAAATGAAGTTGTGTGGTATAATGAGATGAACTATGCGATATTTTGTCCGTTGATCTTTTTAACGTTCGGTATCGCGCCGATTAACGTCGGAGGAGCATTTTTATGGCAAACGAACAAACGAAAAACGGCGGGTTTCGTCGCAAACCGCTTGAGCGCGAAAAAGAAAAAAGCGCAGAGGGTGTAATATACGGTCGCAACAGCGTGCGCGAATTGCTTCGCTCGGGCAGGTCGATAGACAAGATATTTATTCGCGAGGGCGACCGAGACGGCTCGGTCAACGTTATAATAGCCGAGGCGGCGGCAAGAAAGATCCCGCTTATCGAAACCGAAAAGCAAAAGCTCGACAAGATGTGTGCCGGCGGCGTGCACCAGGGTGTCGTTGCTATGGTTGCGGAAAAAGAATACTGCACGCTCGACGATATTCTCGAGATAGCGCGCGCACGCGGAGAGATGCCGTTTATCGCCATCCTCGACGGAGTGGAAGACCCGTATAACCTCGGCGCCGTTATCCGCTGTGCCGATTGCGCCGGCGTGCACGGCATCGTAATACCGAAAAGGCGAGCCGTCGGGCTTACTCCCGCAGTGTCGAAATCCTCGGCGGGTGCGCTTGAGCACGTTGCGATAGCGAAAGTCGCAAATCTTGCATCGGAAGTCGACAAACTCAAGGCGAAAGGCATATGGATATATGCCGCCGAAGCCGGAGGGTACGACGTGCACGAGGTTGACGTTGCCCGCCCCGCCGCATTTA
Organism: uncultured Ruminococcus sp.; assembly: GCA_964579135.1. GTDB lineage: Bacteria > Bacillota > Clostridia > Oscillospirales > CAG-272 > CAG-390. The sequence continues at coordinate 54,907 of CAZOFD010000006.1, forward strand.
TCTTCGGAAGCGAGGGCAACGGGGTCTCGCGTTTGCTTAAAGAGAAAAGCGATTATATAGTATCGGTTCCGATGTTCGGCAAAGTTAATTCTATGAACGTTTCGACGGCAGCCGCGGTCGTTCTTACCGAGGCGGCATATCGCAGAAACAAGAAATAAATTAAGAGCAGGTTGGTTATGTTAGGAAAAAAGCACGATATCGACATTCCGAATAACGAAAGCGAAAACACCTTGTTCGACGAGGAAAAATTCGATTCTTTGATAAACGACGTCGTTTCTTTATCCGCAGGGGAGCCTCAAAAGGTCGGTGACGGCGTAGACTCGCTCCTCGAGCAAATATTTGCGGCAGTCGGCGACGCGCCGAACGGCGAGGAGGCGACCGAGGGAGAAGGATCCGAGGATAAAACCGCGGTCTCGGCGATCGAAGAGACCGCGGAAAGCGAAGATACGACATCAAACGACGCGTCGGCCCTTGCCGAGTGCGAGGAAGACGCTGCAAGTGCCGGCAATTGCGAAAACGTCGACGCCTCACCGGGGAAAACGGAGAAAAACGTCGATACGAGTTCCGGTTCGGAAGTCGACGACGGCGACGCCGACGACGTTGACGAGGCACAAACGGCGGCGGACGTTGCGGCGCGTGAAAGCACGGACGACGCCGACGCTGCGAGGAGCGAAAACGAAAAAAGCGAAGACGAGGGAAACGACGGCTCGGTGAGCGAAGAGATCTGCTCTTCCGATGAGAAAGAGCCGAGCTGCGACGAGGACAACGAGGACGACGAGGACGAGACGCTTATGGCAGCTCTCGGATACAGCGAAACACCGATCGGTCGCCCCGCAGTCGTTACCGCGACTCGCGACGGCTTTGACTTAAGCGACGCTTATGCCTATAACGGCGAGGAATACGCCTCGAAAGAGCAAGGTGAGAGCATCAAAAAGAGATATCGCTCCGAGCGTTTGCGCGCTCTTATAAGGCTTGGAGCAACTGCGGTATGCGTTTTGTTGCTCTTCGTTTTCGACGTTTTCGGCAAGAAATTCGGCGGCGCGCTGAATATGCGCGCGTATCCCGCCGTTTACGTTATGGCTTCTTTGCAGATACTTTTGATCTGCGCGGCGTTCTCGTATAAAAAAATGATCTGCGGAATTCGCGACCTTTTCCGAGCGAAAACAAAGGCGTATTCCATTGCTGCGGTTTCCGTTTGCGTTACGGTCGTTTACGATATAGTTATCGCCGCCATCGGAACGGCGGACGTCACGCTTTACGATCTGCCTGCTGCCGTTTGCCTTTTGTTCGTCGTGCTCGGCGATCTTCTCGAGATAGAGCGGCAGGCGGTCGGATTTAATATCGTCTCCGACTCCGAAAGGATATGTTCTATCGATGAGGTCGACGCCGAAACTCTTGAAAAATACGGCATTGCGGATAAAAACGTACGCCGAGGCAAGGTCTTTGAGATAAAGAGCGGCGAGGTGCCGAGCGGTTATTTCCGTCACACCAATCGTCGCAGCGAGCTTGACGGGATATATAAATACGTGATCCCGCCCGTACTTGCGCTTGCGCTTGTGGTATTTATTATTTCTTTGGCGGCGGGGCGCCCGCTCAAGGACGCCGCGAACGTATTCGTTTCGCTTGTCCTTTTCGGCTTGCCGTCGTTTATGCTGATAGCTTCGGTTTATCCGTTCTTCTTTGTCGGCAAAAAAGGTGCGAGAAAGTCGTACGCCGTTCTCGGTGAAAGCGATGCGGGAGATATTTCCGATATTTCGGCTGTCGTCCTCGACGAGCGCGATGCCTTTGACGAGAATGCGATTCGGATCGACCGTATAACGATGTGCGGTAACGGTAACGCGTGTGATGTCTACGGTGTTATGAACGACGTATCCGCAATTGCGGAAAAGGTCGGCGGCACGTTTGCACACGCTTTCGGTAAAAATATTTTGACCGCGGAGACCGACGGCGTTCCCTCTGCGAAAAACAACATATGCGATGAGAATGGCGGCGACGTCGAGGTGCGTGAGATCGTCGACAAGGGGATCGTCGCCTCGGTCGGAGACGGCGAATATTTGATCGGTTCTGCGGAATTTCTTAAAAGCCGCGGCGTTGCGACGTCTTCGTATTACGACGCGGAATATATCGCCGAAACGGCGGGCGGCACGGTCATTCACGTAGCTCGCGACGGGAAAGCGGTGCTGAAATTCTTCGTTTCGTATACGCCGAACGAAAGATTCGTTAAAATGGTAAAAGAGCTTTCTGCCCGTTCGATGCGTACGGTGCTGAAGTGTGTTGACCCGAACGTGGATTCGCAGATGCTTATGCGCACCGTTGCCGTTGAGGGGCAGGATATATCCGTTATAAGAGTAAGCTTCGACGAGGCGAAAAAAGCCGTGCCTACGGGCGGCGTTGTGGCGGACGCCTCTGATATGACGTCGCTCCTCGACGCCGCGGATACCTGCCGCTCTTATCAAAAATGGACGAAACTTAACGTATATATATGCGGCGGATTGTTGGCTGCCGGCGTTTTGATAGCCGCGTTTCTCGGAGCGCTCGGCGCAACGATCGGTATGTCGTCGCTTTATATCGTTCTGTTCCAGTTGCTTGCGATATTGCCGTCGGTCGCGCTTCCCAAATTTATGCTTGAATAAACAATTCGACGGGGTGGTTTCCACCCCGTCGGTTGATAAACGAGGTAACCGATGTATTCTTCATCAATTTTGAAATCCGTTGCTCGCCCGGGACGTTATACGGGCGGCGAGTACGGAGAGATAATCAAAGATAAAAACTCCGTTGCGGCGAGATTCGCTTTTTGTTTCCCCGATGCATACGAGATTGGGATGTCGAATCTCGGTATGCGGATCTTATACGGTGCGCTTAATCGCGAGGAGAGCGTTTGGTGCGAACGCGTTTTTGCGCCGTGGACGGATATGGAAGCTAAAATGCGCGAAAAGGGGATACCGCTTGCCGCGCACGAAAGCGGTGATCCCGTAAAAGAATTCGATTTTCTCGGTTTTACGCTTCAATACGAGATGTGCTACACGAACGTGGTCAATCTTATCGATCTTGCGGGGCTGCCGCTTTTTGCCGCCGACAGAGGCGAGGAATATCCGATAGTGATAGGCGGGGGTCCCTGCGCGTATAACCCCGAGCCGTTGGCTGAGTTTTTCGATCTTTTCAATATCGGCGAGGGCGAGGAGATGCTGCCGCAGATCGTTCGTCTGTATATTGATATGAAGTCGCGCGGAGCAACGAAAGCCGAATTTCTGCGTGAGGCGGCAAGAAGTATCGAGGGAGTGTACGTTCCGTCGCTGTACGAGGTGACGTACAACGACGACGGAACGATCGCCGAGTTCAGACCGAAGTTTGACGACGTGCCGTCCGTTATCAAAAAGCGTATAATAAAAGACGTAGATAAAGCGTATTTTCCCGAAAAGGTCGTAATGCCTTACGTCGAGGCAGTGCAGGATAGAATAATGCTCGAGGTCTTTCGCGGATGTATCCGCGGTTGCAGATTTTGCCAAGCGGGTATGGTCTGCCGCCCCGTTCGAGAAAAGACTCCCGAGACTCTGCTGAAACAGGCAAAATGCCTTTACGAAGCGACGGGATACGAGGAAATATCCTTGACGTCGCTCTCCATCTCCGACTATACGCGTTTGCCGGAGCTTACTGACGGTCTTATCGAATGGACGGACGGCAAAAAAGTCAGCCTCTCGCTCCCGTCTTTAAGGATCGACTCGTTTTCGCGCGAGCTTATGGATAAAGTCGCCTCCGTGCGTTCTTCGTCCATAACTTTCGCTCCCGAGGCAGGGACGCAAAGGCTGCGCGACGTTATAAACAAAAACGTTACCGAAGAAGATCTTATGCGCTCCGCGGGAATTGCTTTCGAGGCGGGCAAAGAACAGGTAAAGCTTTATTTTATGAACGGATTGCCTACGGAAACTTTGGAGGACGTCGAGGGGATCGCCGCGCTTGCCAAGGCGACGGTCGAAAAGTTTTACGCGACGCCCGGACACAGCCGCCGCTCACCGCAGGTGACCGTAAGCGTTTCCTGTTTCGTTCCCAAACCGTTTACGCCTTTTCAGTGGGAGGCGCAGGATACTATCGAAATGCTCGAACAAAAGCAGGAGCATCTGAAGTCTTGCATAAAAGACAAAAAGATCAGATATACGCATCACGATGCGAACGTTTCGCATATCGAGGCGGTTTTGGCACTTGGTGACCGAAGAATTGCCAAGGCTTTGGCACTCGGGCAAAAGCGCGGATTTAAATTCGACGCGTGGGACGAGTTTTTCGATTTCGAAAAATGGATGGACGTTTTCGCCGATACCGGTATAGACACGTCTTTTTATGCCAACAGAAAGAGATCGACCGACGAGATCCTGCCTTGGGATATGATAGATTGCGGAGTTACGAAAAGGTTTTTGCTGCGCGAGCGCGAGCGCGCATACGCGGAAAAGACTACTCCGTCGTGCCGCGAAGCGTGCTCCGCCTGCGGCGCAAATAAATTGGGAGGAGAACTGTCGTGTTGTCCGAAAACAAAGTAACGTCGCAGTGTGCGCCCGAGGCGAGCACCACACCCGTGACCGTGCGTTTGCGATTCAAAAAGACGGGAAATCTGCAATATATTTCGCATTTGGATCTGCAAAGAACTTTTTTGCGCATTCTCACAAGGGCAAACCTGCCGCTTTGGTACACCCAAGGATTTAACCCGCACCCCAAACTCGTTTTTGCGCTGCCGCTGTCCATCGGGTGCGAGAGCGTGTGCGAGCTTGCCGACGTAAGGCTTGTAGGCGACGTCGACACGTCGGAGGTGCTGCAAAAATTGCGTCGAGCCTCCGTTCCGTCGCTTGAGTTTACGGATTGCTATATACCGAAAACCTCGTTTTCGGATATCGCGCTTGCAAAATACACCATTTTTATCGAATGTGCTTCGGCGCCTGCGATGGCGGAGAAGATAGAGAGAGTTCTCTCGACACCTCCGCTCGAGATCGTAAAAAAGACGAAAACCGGCGAGAAGACGCTGGATTTGACCGAGCTTTTGCGCGATTTTTCCGTTTGTCCGAGCGACGAGGGCTGCCATATCGATATTTTGTGTGCCGCGGGTAATGAGCAGAATCTCAACCCCGAGCTGCTTGTCGAAGCGCTTAAGAAAAAGCTTTTGCTTTTGAGAAACGAAGAAGAGTACGGCGTTATCCGCACGGACGTATGCACGTCCGACGCGAACTCGTTCGAGTAAAAACTTGGTTTGTGTCGAGGCGCAAACAAGAACGCACGGCGAACGTTTTTTCGCACTGTTCGGCGTCGATTTTGCCGTCGGATCTCGTAGAGAGCACACAAAGCTCAACTCGTTCGTTTGGGCTTGGTCGGAAACTCAAAAACACGGTCAAGTTACGTATTTTGAGAAAAGACGGTCAATTTCGAAAGAATTGCCCGAAAAACGCTTGCGATTCGGAAAGTTTTGTGTTATCATTAGAGCAGCGGTGGTCTACTGACGGTAGAAATAGGTATTCGCAAAGTAGAGCTCGTTTTTAAGCCGCCTCGCGCTGCTTGCGCGGTTCAAATGCGTGTAAAATCGCCGCTTTAAATCGGACTCGTATTAGGGGGATGTTTTGATGGACATCAACGATATTAAAAGGAACGTCGCCGACAATTTGGCGCGGTTGCGCTCCGCACACGGAATGACGCAGGCGTATCTTGCCGAAAAATTAAATTACACGGATAAAGCCGTTTCCAAATGGGAGCGAGCCGAATCCGTACCCGACATAGCGGTTTTGAAACAGATCGCCGATACGTTCGACGTTACCGTAGACTGGCTTATAAGTGAGCAAAAAGACGTTGCTCCCGTTATAAGCGAGGAGCGTATTCGCGCCAAAAAACGGAATAGATTTATAATATCGTTGCTTTCGGGCGTTGCGGTGCTTTTTATTGCCACAACCGTGTTTGTCGTGATGTCGATAGTCGGTGTGCCGCGAGCGGAACTTGCTTACATGTGGTCGATTCCCGCTTTGGCAATAGATTTTCTTGTGTTTAACGCCATATGGGGCAAATACAGCAGGAACTTTTTGTTTATAACCATTATAATTTGGGCTGTGCCCGCTGCCGTTTACATAACTGTGGGAAATCCTAATCTTTGGTATCTGTTCTTTATATCCGTACCGCTGCAGATCGCCACGTTTTTTTGGTCGCAGATCGGTCACCCCAAAAAGCATACCGCGACACTCCGTGGCGAGAACTTGCGGCAAAACACCGACGCGACCGAGTCGGTGGGGGCGGTGGAGCCCGAGTGCGCGAGTGCGCAAGCCTCTCTCGACACAGCTTCGGACGACGGGGCGGAGAACAACTCCGACGCGGATCGTGCGTCCCATACGTAA
>CAZOFD010000007.1:0-60458 GCA_964579135.1 uncultured Ruminococcus sp.
CGAGGCGGGCTACGTCGGCGAGGACGTGGAAAATATCCTTTTGCGCCTTATTCAGGCGGCTGACTACGACGTAGAACTTGCCGAAAGAGGCATAATCTATATCGACGAGATCGACAAGATTTCGCGCAAAAGCGAAAACCGCTCGATAACGCGCGACGTTTCGGGCGAGGGCGTTCAGCAAGCGCTTCTCAAGATCCTCGAGGGCACGGTTGCAAACGTTCCTCCGCAAGGCGGGCGCAAACACCCGAACCAGGATTTTATCCAGATCAACACCGAGAACATTCTGTTTATCTGCGGCGGCGCTTTCGACGGGCTCGATAAGATCATCGACAAACGCCAAGGCACTCAAACCATCGGCTTTTCCGGTGAGATCAAGTCGCGCGCCGGCGACAAGGACGGAGTCGATTATTCATCGGTTACCGCGCACGATATAGTTAAATACGGTCTGATCCCCGAGCTTGTAGGAAGAATACCCATAATCGTTCCGCTTGAAAGCCTTGACAAAAAAGCGCTCGTTCGGATCATATCCGAGCCGAAGAACGCGCTTGTCAAACAATATGCCAAACTCTTCGCCCTCGATGGGATAAAGATCGACTTTGACCCGTCTGCGATAGACGCGGTTGCCGAGCTTGCACTCGAGAGGCACACGGGAGCACGCGGACTGCGCTCGATATTCGAATCCGTTATGATGAATCTGATGTACGAGTTGCCCTCGCGCAACGACGTTCGTTCCGTAACGATTACCGCCGACTTTATAAAAGGCACGGCGGACCCGATCATAGAACTCAAATAACAAAAAACAACGGCTCGCCGCGGCGAGCCGTTGTTTTTTATGAGCCGCATTTGTTCTTTTCCCTTTCCGACGTAACGGCGCAAGGAGAAAACGCGGACGAAAACTCCCTCACGGGAAAGCTCATATTCTTAAAAATACTGCAAGGACTTTCCTCTTTGGATTGAACACATTCCTTATCGGGCACCGTAAACTCGCTTGCGCTTACGATAAGCTGCGTCGGTCTGACGAGCCTTATGACCGAGAAGATCCCCAAAGATACGGCAAGAAATCTGCCTCCGTCCGCATCCGCGGGCGAGAGCGGCGAGGATAGGCGTGCGCACACGACGTCCGGTATCTCGCAACAGCATTGGCAGCAAGCCTCGCGCGGAGTTTCGAAAACGTCCGCCCCGAGGACGACGGGGTCTATCACCTCTACGACTGCGGTAGGCGCTCGGTATTCGCGCTCCGCCGGCGTCGGTTCGCGGCACGTATCCGTGCTCGTGTCGTCGGATCTGAACACGTTAACGTTGCTCTCTCCGCCGAACAAAACGACCTTTTTTTCAATGACCGCGATACCATCGAACTCGCGCGGTCTGCCGCCGCCGATACACGCCTCGAAAGTTATCTTGACGTAAAATCTGACGTTAACCGTGTAAAACCCTCTGTTAAATCTTACCGGATCTATATTGATATACGTCCATAAGATGTAAGCGTCTTTGGCACGGATGTTGCCTGTGCGACCGATGATCTCGTTGCCGCACTCGGTCAGGATCACCCGCACGTTTTCGTAGCAATCCCTGTCCCGACAACTGTCGTATATCCTGCCCGTTTCGATACAGCAACTGTCGCGGCACGAGCCGGGAGAGGTGCATCCGCAGGCAAATCTGTTTTCTGCCATACCTTTTTCCTCCTCGAAATAACATTGAGAAAAATATCTCATTGCTATTCTATGCAAAATCGCAAATTTTGACATTGTGACGCCGCTTTTTGTCAAAAAAGCAAAAAGGACAGCGCTCGTATTGACAAATTTGTGACGTTGATATATAATTATCGTATATATTTTCTTCGGAGGCTCGCTATGACTTTGTCCGTTATCGTAAGCACCGTTTTCATTGCGCTTATCTTGATATCCGTCGCAATATCGACGTTTTTCGCATATAAACGCGGACTTTTTCGCTCTCTCTTTCGCCTCGGAACGTTTCTCGGCGCGGTTATCCTTTCTTTCGCAATCACGCTTGCCGTATCGCACCTTGCCGAAAAGAAACTCGTCAACTTTATCCTCGGCAAAACGTCCGTCCCGCCCGAAATCGGCGACGTCCGTATCACTTCCGTCGACGCTCTCGCTTGCGCTTTTCCGAACGCATCGCAGTATATCCTCGGGATGATACGCGCTTGTCTCGCACTCGCGATTTTCTTGCTCGTATGCTTCGTTTTGTGCATCGTAACGCATATAGTATACGGCGCGTTAAAGAACAAATTCCCGCCGAAAAACGCCTTGGCGCCCAAATTCTCGGTCCTTTCCTGTCTTATCGGCGCATTTATCGGCTTTTTCTCTATGGCGCTCGTGCTCTCTCCGCTCGCATACGTTTTTGACGTTATCTCCGACGTGCCCCGGTACAGCTACGAGAGCCTCGACGCAAAACTCGTAATAGACGTTCCTTGCGGCGTGCCGGTCAAGGCTGTACGCGGCGCCACCGCACTTATCTACGAGCCGCTTACGAGATACGGCGCAAAAGGCGCCAAGACCACCCTTTCGAACGATATCGAGACTGCCGTTGCCATAACGACGTCTGCAAACGCCGCGTTAAACGGCGAATCCGTTAACGCCGACGCCTTATCTGCCACGCTGAGGCGTTCGCCGAGCTTAAAGGCGATATACGTCGACGTTGCCAACACCTTAGCAATGCAAGCGACAAACGGTGCACAGGACGTCTTCGATCTGACAAGTCTTGTCGGCGTCGACTCCGATAGCGAATTTGCGGGGGCGTTTTGCGACGGGCTCGTCTGTTGGCTTGCGTCCGCTTCGACGGATAATTTCGACGCGGACGCAGATCTGCTTGCGAATACGTTCTCCTTCATTCTGGAAAAGAAAACGTCGTCCGACGCCACCGGCTCTTCGTGGCAACTTGACTTTAACAACACATCGGATCTCTCGGCGCTGCTGAATCCGCTTTTGAAAAACGCTCGCCACGCTCCGCTGGTTAACGGGTTTGTGTATTCCGGGGTCAACGCGGCTTTATCGGCGATCGACGTTCCGCAAAACACGACTCGCGATATTATGTCTACTTTCGATCCGACGCGCCCCATTGCACCGTCGGTGTCAAGCGACGAGCGTACCGACAACGTAACGCTTGCGCTCTCTTCTCTCTGCACGTCCGTCGGCAACGTGTCAAACGACGAGGCAAACGAGCCGTCCGCGCTTATAAACGCCGTTGGTAACGCGCTGTCGCTTACGGTACGCGCCGACGTATTGCCAACCGACGTTTTGTGTATGATCAGCGACGCAATATTCGCCGCTCTCGACGAAAAGATCGACGGGGTAAACGTTGCCGATCTCGCCTCTGCCGTTTCGTCTGCGCTGAAGTCCGACGACCCCGAACGGGAGATATTGCGCGTTTCTTCCGCCGCCGCTGCCGGTATGAACGTGGCAACGTCCATCATCGACGGCAAAGAGACCGACCGCGAGGACGTTGAAAATCTTATAAGGGATATGACCCCCGAGCTTGCCGACTCACTGCGCGGAACTTTGAACGAGCAACATCTTTCAAACAGCGGTCTCGACGCGCAAAAATCGCAAAATATCGACCGCATAACCGATTCTCTTCTGACGCATATCGCGGAAAACCGCACGCTTTCGGAAAAAGAGATAGAAAACGATGCGCTCGTCATCAAATACGTCCTTGATGCCGTCAACGATAAAAACGAAGGCGGCGTCTTCGGCGACGATACCACCCCCGAAGAATTTGCAAAAGCCGCGCTTGCCTCAAACTCGGTCTGCAACACCGCAAAAGATCTTTGCCAAAACGATAACGGCGGTATCTCCGTCGACCCGTGCGGTATCTCCTCCGCTTTCAGTGCGGAAGAAAAGGAGAGTCTTTCGGACGAATTGCACCGCTCTTACGGCGACCCCGAACTGAAAGACAATGCCGTTTACCTCGCCGCATTGCTTTTGGGCGAAGATTGGTCATAAGCGCACTCCGCCGTCAAGTTGCGAATCTCCTCGTATTTTTTTCGCGTTGCTTCTCCGCCACGCAAATGTCTTTCGGATTTGTTTTTTGAAAGTATCGCGCAAACGTTTAACCAAAGTGCGTAATTGATACGTCTGAGAGTTTGGCTTACGTCCTTATGTACCGTGCTTTTGCTTATTCCGAATCGCTTTGCCGCCTGCCTGACGGTGCACCCGCTCTCGACCATATAACGCGCGACTTCCTCGCAACGTTCGGCGCTTTTCGCTACGTATCTCATCATTCGATATTTCCTTTACCGTTCGAATCGTCATTGTCAACGGTAAAAGTATATGAAAACACAAAAAATATTATTATAACAAAAAATGAACGATCTGACAGGAAACACCACGATATATCTCGAGGGTATGACATCCGTCTCCTCGCTGATAAAAGCCATCCGCGCCGGCAGCGCTCGCCGAAATATAAAGCGAGTGCTGTTTTCCTCCGAAAAAGTGCGCAGTGAACGCGGTCGCCTGCGATTTCTCAAAGCGGCTGCGAATGAGCTCGGGTTCGAGCTCGCCGTCGTTCACGCGCGCGAGATAGAGGCTGTCGCCTCGGGAAAAACACACGGAGGAATAGTTGCCGCCGTTACCCCCGCACAATACCGCGATATCACCCGAGATGACGTAGCGCACCTTAAAAACAGTTTTTGCGTTTTGATCGATGGTGTCGAGGATCCGTACAGTCTCGGTTACACGCTTCGCTCGCTTTACGCTTGCGGTGCCTCGGCTGTCATATTGCCCGAGCATATGCCGCAGCTCTCCGACGCGCTGATAGCAAAATCGTCCGCAGGCGCCTCCGAACTTATGCTCGTCTACAAGACCGGCGATGCCGCAGCTACGGCGTCGCTGTTTGCCGACGCGGGTTTTAAAACGGCTTGCGCGGCGATACGCGATTCCGTTCCATGCTTTGAGGCGGATCTGCGCAAACCGCTTTTGCTCGTTATAGGCGGCGAAAAACGCGGCGTTTCCTCCGCTTTGGCTCAAAAATGCACCTCTGTTATAAGGATCCCTTACGATTCCGATTTTTCGGGCTCGCTGTCGAGCGCCGCGGCGACCTCTATCCTCGCATACGAAGTAATGCGGCAAAATCTCACGTCATAAAAGCACCGCCTCCGAAATATAATTGAGCAACTTATCTCGGAGGACGCATATCTTATGGCTCGTTTGGCAACGAATGACAATAAAAACGGCAGTCGGCTCACAATCGTCCCTACTTTGCTGAAAAGTTCTCCCTTTATATCGCGATATCTTCTTCTGTGCGGCGCCGGGCTCGGTATCGGTCTGATATTTAACGCTATCGTGGGGTACGACGCGGATATTGCCGTTTTTCGCGCCGCATCTCGCAAGCTCACCTGCCCGATATCGGGCGGCGACGCCTTTACTGTGCTCGGCAGTCTGCTTCGTTTCGCTCTTCCCGAGATTGCGTATTTTATTTTCACGTCGCTCTTCGCTCTCACGTTCGTCTGCAAAGGTTTTATGTCGGCGTCAACACTCACGTGCGGATTTTCGCTCGGCGTCCATATAGGTTTTTATGCCGTAGGAGTCGCAAACTCGCGCTTCTCCGCTCTGTCGCGCCACCCGGTCGTCGCTTCGATTTTCGCAACCGTCACCCTGAGTATCACGGCACTGCTTGCCGTGCTTTTTGCCGCAATGGCAGACGCAAACACGCCGCATTGGCTGTCTCTCGTGTCGTCGGGGCGCAACGTCGTATTTTCAAAAAGATTTTTCTCGTATCTGACGGCGGCTCTGTCTTTTTTCGGCTGTGCCGTTACCGTTAAATTCATATTCGCTTTGATACTGTGGTTGCTCGAAAAGCTATGAGCAATAATCGTCGAAAGGAATTTTAAATGTCGTTTTCAGACCGTATTTTTCGTAAAAAAGAGGAAAAGGCGGAGTTGCCTCGCCGCGAAAAGCCTTTTGTGCCCAACCTCGCATCTATGCCGAAATTTTATTTTCGCCATTTCAGAAAGCTTTTGAATCTCAATTTTCCTATGATCCCGCTGTGGCTGATACCGCTTGTCGCTATATATATCTATATCACCGCACCGACGATGACCTCGCACAGCACCGCGGCATATACGAGCATACTCGGCGCAAACGTTCTGCACCCCTCTGCCGCTTGGCGCACGCTTCTCAATACGCACGGCATACAAATACCGCTTAAGACCTTTTCGTCTTGGCGCATTGTGTCTTTCGCTCTTCTCGCCGTTGCGCTCGCCTGCGTTTGGGGTATCATCAACACCGGCGCGGCGTATTGCACGCGAAGCCTTTTTCGCAAGGAGCCCGTCTTTATCTGGTCCGACTTTACTTACGCGATAAAGCGCAATTTTAAGCAGGCTTTTGTCGTCGGCGTTTTGGACTTCGGAATTCTCGCCTTGCTCGTTTTCGATTTTTATTGGTTTTCCTCGCGCGGCGGTACGTTCGTATTGGATTTTTATTTCTTTGCGATAGGCGCTCTCTTCATAATCTATTCGTTTATGAGGAATTACCTTTATCTTATGCTTATAACGTTTGATATAAAAACGTCGAAACTGTTTAAAAACGCGCTTATATTCTCCGTTCTCGGTATAGGGCGCAACCTTATGACGGCACTCGGCGTTGCGGTGCTTTTGGCAGTCAACGTTCTTCTCTTCTTTATGCTCTTGCCGATAGGTGTGATAGTACCGATTCTTTTCCCTTTCTTTTATCTTTTGCCTTCGATCACTCTTTGGCAGACTTACGGTGCCTTTCCCGTTATAATGAAGTATATGGTCAAATCGGACGCAGTCGTTGAAGCGAAAAACGAAAGCGACTCGGAACCCGACGACAACGAATAACGGATACAGCTCACGTCGAAAAGTCTCAGTGTCACAGCGCAAGCGCGAGCTCTACTCTATTATCTCCGAAACGGTCGCAAACCCGTACCCCATCTCTTTGAGACGAGGTATAACGTAGCGCAAAGCCTCCGCGGTGTGGCTTTTGCGTCCGCAATAATCGTGCATTAAGATGATAGAGCCGTCCTTAACGTTACAAAGCAGTTCGTGCGCTATCTCTTCTGCCGATGCCCCCGTCCAATCGCGCGTGTCAACGCTCCAAAGCACGACGTCGTAGCCTCTTTCGGCACATATACGCAAAAGTCCGCTGTCATATCTGCCGCCCGGCGGGCGCAATATGCGAGCGGAATATTCGTTATGCAAATATATCTCGCAATCGCACCTTTCGATATCCGCTATCTTCTCTTGTTCGCTTTTTTTGTCGAGAAACACGTGCGAATAGGTGTGGTTGCCTATCTCGTGCCCCTCTTCGATGATTCTGTCGACAAGCCGAGGCGATGCGGCGGCATTTTCGCCGATAACGAAAAACGTCGCTTTGATCTTTGCCTCTTTCAGTATATCGAGTATCTCGGGGGTATATTGCGGGTGCGGTCCGTCGTCAAACGTTAGGGCTATCATCCCGCAATTTTCTTTTCCGCAGCCGTATACTTCGGTGCCGTATTCAGGCGCCGCGGTCGTACGCGGCGCCGTCGCCGACAGCGCCGCGAGCACGAGCACAATTTTCAAGCAATTCTTCCACCGTTCCAAAACGATACCCCATTTTTTCGATCTCATCTATTACGTCCGCCATTATTGCGGCGTTCGTTGCCGACGTCGGATGCAAAAGCAGCACCGCGCCGTTGTGGATATTGCCGAGTATCGTCTTTTTTGCCTTATCAGCCGAGGGCTGCTTTGCATTGTCCCAATCCGCGTAAGCAAAACTCCAAAAGACAGCGGAATATCCCATCTCTGACAATGCCGAAATACTTTTTGCGTCAAACCGCCCCTCGGGTGCGCGAAAAATCTTTTTCATCTCGTGCCCCGTAAGAGCCTTATACGCGCCCTCGAGGCGCTCGAGCTCTTCGCGCAAGCTCGCCTTGTCGAGTTTAGTTATATCTTTGTGCCTTGCGCTGTGATTGCACACGGTATGCCCCTCACTTTCCATTCGCATTATAAGCTCCGGGCATTTCTCGACAACGTTCAGCAGCACAAAAAACGCGGCGGGGATATTTTTTTCTTTCAAAACGTCGAGTATTTTCGCAACGTTACCGTTCTCATACCCCACGTCAAACGTCAGATATATCGTGCCCTCCGCACTCTCGTCACAAGCAGTCTCGTCTATCCACACCGCGCTTTCTTCCTTTATCCAAGCAAACTCGCTCGGGCAACGCGGACGGCGGTTATCCTTTTCTCTTATGCAGTACCACGAAAAACCGTTTGCCGCACTCGCCGTTACAAGCAGCGGCAACGCAAGTACGGCTGCAAGACAGAGCGCCGCGCATTTTTTTATAACATCGTTCATTTTCTCGGTTTCCTCAAATCTATTTGTTTCGTAAATATATCTTTGCAAAATTTTAGGATCGATATTTTGCATAAATATCTTTCCCGCTTTCAATAATAAAACCGCAAGAAAAAATATATAAGGCAGTTATTTATTACTCGTTTTTTAAAAGAAAGGAAAATATCAAAAATGAATATCGACGCGTCCGTTTTAAAAAAACTGTCGTACGGTCTGTTTCTGCTCTCCTCGGAAACGGACGGCAGGGACAATGCCTGCATAATAAACACCGCGCAGCAGATAAGCGAGGATCCTATGCTTATTTCCGTCACGGTCAACAAAAGCACGCAAACTCACAAAATGATAGTTTCCTCGGGCAAACTCGCGCTTTCGATATTAAGCGAAAAGGTCGACTTTTCCCTGATACGGCGATTTGGGTTTGAAAGCGGTAGGGACAAAAACAAATTTGCAGATTTTACAAGCGTTGCAAGAGCCTCAAACGGTTGCCTTTACGCGACCGAGGGCACAAACGGCGTTATCACGGCAAGTGTTGTGCAAAGCCTTGACTGCGCTACTCACACTCTTTTTATCGCCGAGGTCGCCGAGACTATTGCGCTTAACGACGATCCCTCGGCAACTTACGCATACTATTTCGAGCATATAAAACCGCGCTCCGAAGCGCCAAAAAACAAATACGTTTGCACAATATGCGGCTACGTTTACGACGGAGACACCCTCCCCGAAGACTACGTTTGCCCGATATGCTACCACGGCTCGGAATATTTCGAAAAGCAATAAAAAATATCCGCTCGTCAAGAAAGGATCTCGAGACGAGCGGATATTTTTTGTTTTAAAGTTCGGATATAACCTTTTTAAGGGCTTCGGCAGACCGATTTAACTTTGCGGTCTCGTCCGCGTCAAGCGGTATCTCAAGCACTCTTTCTATCCCGCCGTGCCCGACGATACACGGCACTCCCATACATACGTCGCCGATCCCGTAATGCCCGTCGATAAGCGTGGATACGGGAAGAATAGAGTGCTCGTCGCGCACTATCGCCGCAACTATACGTTTAACGGATTCGGCGATAGCATAGTAAGTCGCACCCTTGCCCTCGATTATGCGATACGCCGCATCGCGAACGTCCTCGAATATCTCGTTAAACGTTTCGGCATTACATTCTTCGCAGCAATATCGACAAAAGCTCGCGAGATCTATACCGGAAACGTTCGCACTGCTCCAAACGGGCAACTCGCTGTCGCCGTGCTCGCCTATTATAAAGGTATGAACGTTTCTGCTGTCGACTCCCAAGCGCTCGCCGACGAGCTGCTTTAGCCGCGCGGTGTCGAGCACGGTACCGGAGCCTATTACCCGCGAGGAGGGCAAAGCCGTTTTTTTAAGAGTTACGTAGGTAAGAATATCTACGGGATTGGTCACGACAAGCAATATTCCCTCGACGCCGACCGCGTTTATCTTGTCTATGATACTCGAAAAGACCCGCACGTTCTTTTTGACAAGATCCATCCGCGTTTCGCCTTTGAGTTGATTCGCTCCTGCGGTTATAATGACGATGGCTGCGTCGGAGATATCGGGATAATCACCGGCATAAACGTCCACCGGAGAATTAAACGGCACGCCGTGCATCATATCTTCCGCTTCGCCTACCGCCCTTTTGCGGTCAACGTCTATCAGCACTATACGCGAAAAATATCCGGATTTCATCAGCGTATATGCCGTGGTTGCACCGACGTTACCGCACCCTATAATAGCACACTTTCTTGAATCGACCATTTTTTCTTCCTCCGAAAATGCCGTCCTGCCGCCGGTCAAAAGCAAAACGCTTCGGATCGCCGAAAACGGCAGCCTTTCAAAAACTATTATACCGCAAACAGTTCAAAAAAGTCAATGAAATATTTGCTTTTTAAAAGCAAGCGCGCCACTCTCCGATATAAAGTCCGAAAAACCGTCGTACAGTTCCGATATCAAAGATATCGCACGTCCGAGCGAAAAATCTCGCTCTTCGCCAAGCCCCAAGCGCACGGAGTCGACGCCGAGGACGGCGTTGTGAAAAAGTTTTTGCGCCTTGCCCGCGGCAACAATGCTCGCGTCCGTACTTTCCGATATATAAAAGCCGAGCCGCTCTGCGTTGTCATGCAGTTTTGCCGCAAAGGACGGCAAGGGGGTGACGACGCAGTTTACGCTCAGCGCACTCGGTAAGCTTTCGCCGCCGTCGCATAATTCATCGCCGAGATCTGCGCACGTCGCACGGATACTCAAAGCCAAAAAAGCCGCCCCCGCATCTGCCGACAGTTCGGCGACGCAGCCGACGTCACGCCTTTCCGCTGTCGCCGAGTTACACAAAAGCGAACAGTTCCCCTCCGTTTCGCGGCAAAGAGCGACAAGACGGCGCTGCATTGCGAGCACGCTCTGCCTTGCATATTCTTTTTCGGATGCCGAAAAAGTAAATTTATAACCGTCTGTCAAGCCTATACGTCGCCACGCGTCAAGCGTGCCTTTAAAAAGCTCGGCGGCGGCAAGCGACGTATCACGAATCTTTGTCAATAACAGTTCTGCGTCCACGCCGAAAGAGGCGCAGCGCCGCTCCGCCTCGTCAAATCTTGTCGCAAGAGAAAAGATTTTTTCGGGAGCAGAAAGATAGCCCGCGACACTGTCAAGCGTGGCTTCGTCAAGCGGCTCCGAGCGCATACCGCGCTCAAAAATAATTCGCATTATCCGATCGTTACCGAGTTTCATCACGTCACCTCGAAAAAAGCACACTTATTCGCGCAAATAGTCCGACAAAACGAAAACGGGGACGACGCACTACGTGCGCTGCCCCCGTTTCGCCGATCATCTGATATCAACTACGACCTTTTTGTCCATTGAAGCAGAGGCGGCTTTGACTACCGTGCGGATCGCTTTCGCGATCTTGCCGTTACGTCCTATTACCATACCCATCTCGTCGGGATCGACACTGATCGCAAATTCGATCGTATCCTCCGTTTCGTCCTTGGTCACGGTAACGCTATCCGGCGTATCGACTATTGCCGACACGATATCAAGCAAGAGTTTTTCAAGATCCATATCTCAACACCCGACCGAATCAGTCGTTGATCCCGGCCTTTTTAAGCAGAGCCTTAACGGTCTCCGTGGGCTGTGCGCCGTTGGATACCCAATACTTTGCTTTTTCGGCGTCGATCTTGATCTCGGAATTTGCAAGAGGGTTGTAATAACCGATCTCGTCGATAAATCTTCCGTTACGGGGCGAACGCTCGTCTGCAACGATTACGCGATAGAAAGGCTGCTTCTTTGCGCCTGCTCTTCTAAGTCTGATCTTTACCATTTTTATATCTCCTTTTTTGTTTTTATGCAAATCCCGAATTTACTTAAAACGGGAATCTCATACGTTTCTTTCCTTTTTTTTGCGGAGCGGACAACTGCTTCATCAGCTTTTTCGTCTGCTCGAATTGTCGAAGCAACTTGTTGACCTCCTCGACCGACGTGCCGCTGCCGAGCGCTATACGACGCTTGCGGGAGGAGTTGACGATCTCGGGTTTCTCGCGTTCGCGAGGCGTCATAGAGCATATCACAGCCTCGACGCGCGCCATTGCGTTCTCATCTATCTTCGCGTCTTTCAGCGCCGCGGTGTTCATACCGGGCATCATACCGAGCAACTGATCGAGATTGCCCATTTTGCGAAGTTGCCTGAGTTGCACCAGATAATCCTCGAGAGTAAAGGCTTGCTCGCGCATTTTGCGCTCGAGCTCCTCGGTTTGCTTTTCGTCGTACATTGCTTCCGCCTTTTCGATAAGCGAAAGTACGTCACCCATACCGAGGATCCTGCTTGCCATTCTGTCGGGATGGAAAGGCTCTATCTGATCGATCTTTTCCCCGACACCGATAAATTTTATCGGCTTGCCGGTAACGTACCGAACGGACAACGCCGCACCGCCTCTGGTATCACCGTCGAGTTTTGTCAAAATAACACCGGAGATATCAAGCAATTCGTTAAACTTTTCCGCCACGTTAACGGCATCCTGTCCGATCATCGCGTCAATTGTCAAAAGTATCTCCGTCGGCGCTGTGGATTCTTTTATCGCGCGAAGTTCGTCCATAAGCTCTTCATCGATATGCAACCTGCCCGCGGTGTCTATAAACACCATATCGAAGAAGTTCTCTTTGGCGTACTTAAGAGCCTCTTGCGCTATCTTTACGGGTGAGATGCCGTCACCGAGTTCAAACACGGGTATCCCCGTCTGCTCACCCAATATCTTAAGCTGTTTGATCGCCGCGGGTCTGTAAACGTCGCAGGCTACGAGCAAAGGGCGTTTGCCCTGCTTTTTATACGTTGCCGCAAGTTTAGCGGCGTGCGTTGTCTTACCCGCGCCCTGCAAGCCGACCATCATAACGACCGTAGGCGGATTCGACGCTATCTGCAGTTTCGCTTGCGTGCCGCCCATTATGGCGGTCAACTCTTCGTTAACTATCTTAACTATCTGCTGCGCGGGCAAGAGCGATTCGAGCACCTCGCTGCCTACGGCACGCTCTGTCACGCTCTTTATAAACTCGCGCACGACCTTAAAGTTAACGTCTGCTTCAAGCAGCGCGAGTTTTATCTCGCGCATTCCCTCGCGAACGTCCGCCTCGGTCAACTTACCTTTGCTTTTAAACCGTTTGAAGGCTGCGGTCAATTTATCTCCCAAACTTTCAAACATGACCGTACACCTCCCCTTTAATTCGATTCGATAGACTTTCGTATCTCGTTTATTATCATTGCGACCTCGGACGCATCTCCGTCGTCGCTTTTGCGCGATATCGCCTCTTGAGCTCGCACCGCCAAAGCGTCAATCGTTCTGAACTTTTCGGCGACGTGGAGCTTCGACTCAAGCTCCAGCAGCTCCTCGCCCGCTTTTTTTATAAGCGCGTGTGCGCCTTGTCGCGAAATACCGGTCTGTTCCGATATTTCGGAAAGGGACATATCCTCGTTATAATACATATCCAAAACAGTGCGCTTGCGCTCGGAAAGCAGCTCCGAATAAAAATCGAGCAGATATCCTATCTCTATTTGCTTTTCAAACATTTATGCGCCTCGTTTCGTTCTGTCAAGCGATTTGCTTTACAGATTATATCACGTTTATCCCCGTTTGTCAATATATAAAAAGAAAAAATCTCCGCATATCGGAGATCTTTTCTTTATAAATGCATTTTATACGTAGAATATTGCAAAAACAAGACGAAACGTCAGCGTTCCTCGCGGAAATAAGAGCGTCCGAGCGAGGCGGGGGGCTGATTTTCCTTTTTGCTTTTGATGCTCGTGATAATAAGCACGATTATCGTTACGACGTACGGGAGCATTTGAACGATCGGCAACATCGGCATACTTACGCTGACGTAGTTGCACAAAATGTAAAGCGCTCCGAAGAGATACGAGCCGAAAACGGCGATATTCGGACGCCACATAGCAAAAATAACAAGCGCTATGGCAAGCCAGCCGCGATCTCCGAAACCGTTGTTCGACCACACGCCGTTCGTATAGTCCATAACGTAATATAGTCCGCCGAGCCCCGCTATCATACCGCCGACGCAGGTCGAAACGTATTTGTATTTCGAAACGTTGATGCCGGCTGCGTCAGCCGTTGCCGGGTTCTCGCCGACCGCGCGCAGATATAGCCCCGTGCGCGTTTTTTTGAGAAAGAACGCGATAAAGAACGCAAGGATAACGGACACGTATACCAAAAATCCGTACGACAAAAATATCTCTCCGAACCAACCGAGCTTATCGGAAAAAGGCAACGAAGTCTTGTAATACTTCGCGATCTTGGTAAGCGCGATCGAAGGGACGTCGCTTTTCGACAGTTTTATCAGCGACCCGCCGAAGAAGTTGCCGAAGCCGACGCCGAACGTCGTAAGTGCAAGCCCCGTAACGTTTTGGTTGGCTCGCAAGGTTACCGTTAAAAAGCAATACAAAAGCGACGCCAAAAAGGAGCCTATAAGCGAGGAGATAAGCGGTATCAAAATGCACAAAGCCGGTACCATCTTGGAAGAGCCGACAGCCTGCTGATACATAAAGCCGCCGATAACTCCGGAAATACCGCCGATATACATTATTCCGGGAATACCGAGGTTAAGATTGCCCGATTTTTCGGTCAATATCTCGCCGGTGGAGCCGAAAAGCAACGGCGTTCCCTGCAAGATCGCACGCTGTATAAATTGCGCAAGCGGAAAACTCATTTTACGGCTTCCTCCTTTTTCTTCGCAAAAAATTTATGCTTTTTGTTGATATGCACGCGATATTGAATAAAGAACTCGCTGCCGATGATAAAGAAAAGAATTATACCGGTCAAAATATCGGAGAAAGAGTCGTTAAGCCCGAATTTCGACGAGATCTCCTCCGCTCCGCGATCGAGAAAAACGATAAGCAACGCAGTCAACGTCATAAAGATCGGGTTAAACTTTGCCAACCAGCATACCATAATCGCGGTAAAACCGCGCCCGTCGGCAAGATTCGCGTCGATAGAATGGGATGATCCGCCCACGAGCAAAAGCCCGATAAGCCCGCATATCGCGCCGGAAACAGCCATCGTTCTGACAATGACCTTTTTAACGTTGATACCTACGTATCGCGCAGTATTTTCGCTCTCGCCGACAACGGCGATCTCGTACCCGTGCTTCGTATATCTGAGATAAACGTACATAAAGACCGTCAGCGCCGCAACGACGAGAATATTGAGCAGATATTTTTGACCGCCTATCACGGGAAGCCAACCGTTTTTCAATATATCGGGGCCGACGGTGTTAGAGCCGCTCTTGTCCGCGATCTTCAAAAAGCATTCGATGAGCTTGATGGCGACGTAGTTCATCATAAGAGTAAACAGCGTTTCGTTGGTATTCCAAAAGGCTTTGAACACCGCCGGAAAAACGCCCCAAATTGCACCTGCAAGCACGCTCGCCACGCACATCACGCACACGAGCGCCCAATAAGGCAGCTTGTCGCCGAGGCAAAACATACACATTGCGGTAGCAAGGCACCCTATGAGCACCTGCCCCTCGGCGCCGGTGTTCCAAAAGCGCATTTTGAAGGCAGGCGCCAACGCCAGCGAAATACCGAGCAGTATCGCAAGCTGCTGAAAACTGAACCAAGTACGCTGTTTGTTACCGAAAGCGCCCTCGAATATGGTCTTATATACCGAAACGGGATTGTCGCCGGTAAGAAGATACGTTACTATACCGCCGACTATAAGTGCAATAACGATCGCCGCAACTCTTATCGCGGCAGATTTCCAAAACGGCATCTGCTCACGCTTCGTTATATGAAAGAGCGGCTCGTGCTGAGGTTTCGCCGCGGATTTCGAGCCGCGTTCCGCTATATCGTTTGATCTCATTGACCGACCTCTCCCTTCTCTTCGGACTCGGCAAAGGCTTTTTCGCTTTGCGCGGAGTCGCCGACGCTTTTACCCGTCATCATACTGCCTATCTGCTCTTTCGTTGCGCTTCGCGCGTCGACGATACCCGTCACCTCGCCCGAAGCGATGACCATTATCCTGTCGCAAAGTTCGATAAGAACGTCAAGGTCCTCTCCGACGAAAATGACCGCGGCACCGCTCTCCTTTTGCTTTGTCAAAAGGTTGTATATCGTATACGAAGAGTTGATATCCAGCCCTCGAACGGGATAAGCCGCCATAAGCACCTTGGGCGCCGAAGATATCTCGCGCCCGACAAGCAACTTTTGAACGTTACCGCCCGAAAGATTTTTGACAGGCGTGGAAACGCCTGGAGTTACGACCTGCAGCTCTTTGATTATCTCGTCCGCAAGCTGTTTGGGGCGCTTTCTGTCAACGAATATCTTGGAGCGCTCGTAACTTCTCAGCATCATATTGTCGACGGCGTCCATCGTTCCGACAAGCCCCATTCCGAGCCTATCCTCGGGAACGAAAGAAAGGCGTACGCCGAGCTCGCGTATCTCGGACACGGTCTTAGTACGCAGATCGACGTTCTCGTCGGTATCGGGGTCGATATATGTAATGCTGCCGCCGCTCGCCGCCTGAAGACCCGCGATCGACTCAAGCAGTTCCTTTTGACCGCTGCCCGCGATCCCCGCAATGCCGAGGATCTCGCCGCCGCAAACGGAAAACGCGACGTTTTTGAGTATCTGCACACCGTATTCGTCGTAGCAGTTAAGATCTTTAACAACAAGCCGCTCTTTAAGACCGAGCGCCTCGGAACGATATATATCAAGGCTGATCTTTTTGCCGACCATCATCTCGGTAAGCGACGCCTCGCTTGCCTCCGCCGTGTTTACGGTGCCTATATAAACTCCCTTGCGCAATATCGCAACTCTGTCGGATATTGCGAGCACTTCGTGCATTTTGTGGGTAATGATGATGATGGATTTTCCGTCGTCCCTCATTCTGCGCAACACGGAAAAGAGCTTTTCCGTTTCCTGCGGCGTCAGTACCGCCGTCGGCTCGTCGAGAATAAGTATCTCCGCCCCGCGATAAAGAACCTTGACTATCTCTACCGTTTGCTTCTCGGAAACGGACATATTGTATATTTTTTTGTCGGGGACTATATCGAACCCGTATCTATCCGCAATTGCCCGAACGTCGTTCTCGGCTGCTTTGAGATCGAATTTGCCGCCGTCTATACCGAGTACGATATTCTCCGTTGCGCTGAAAACATCAACAAGTTTAAAATGTTGATGGATCATTCCTATTCCGTAATTGAAAGCGTCCTTCGGGGACGCGATGGTGACGGGCTTACCGTCTATGATTATCTCACCCTCATCGGGAAAATATATCCCCGATATCATATTCATAAGCGTGGTTTTTCCGCTTCCGTTCTCGCCGAGGATCGCCATGATCTCTCCGTGACGAACGTTGAAACTTACGTTTTCATTTGCAACAACGCTTCCGAAACGCTTGGTTACGTGCTTTAATTCGAGCGCGATCTCGCCTTTCACACTACGACCTCCAAAAAGGAAATAATAAAAATCAAACGGGCTGCCGCAAAATAAGAATTATTCCTCAATTTGCAGCAGCCCTTGGGCGTCGGGAGACCCCGACAAAGATCAATACTTGGTGTTAAGGTTTTCTATACCGTCGATAAGAATGTCGAAATAAGGAGCGGAACGATCGCCGGACTCGTTAAAGTAACCGTCCTTGATAGCTTCGGTGTCCTTGGTAAAGTTCTCGTCGTAGTCAACGTCAGCCATATAAGAAGTGAGCTTGTTGCCGCCGACGGTGATATAGTTATCTTTAGTTACGTCGAAAACGTGAAGGGTGCCGTTCTTGATCTGCTCGATAGCGGTCTTGATAGCGTCAACGGTACCTTCTGCGGCAACGTCGAGATTTATACCGCTGAGAACGACGGAGCCCTCGCTTATACCGCCGCACCAGTCAACGGCGATCTCCTTGTCGGAGTTAGCGCACTCGATGATGTACTTGAAGTAGGGAGACCAGTTGATTGCGGAAGAAACGATGAACGTGTCGGGGCAGGAGTTGTACGTGCTGCCGTTGTAAGAAACGTTCGGAACGCCCTTTACTTCGCAAGCGGAAGGCGCACCCATAGAGTCTGCGTGCTGGCTGATAAGAACGCAACCCGCAGCCATAAGCGCGTTTGCGGCTTCCTGTTCTGCGGACTCGTCATACCACGAGCCGGTGTACTGAACCTTCATCGTGACGGAGGGGCAAACGGACTTCGCTCCGAGATAGAACGAAGTAAAGCCGGACATAACCTCGGCATAGGTGAACGCACCAACGTAACCGATAACAGCCTTGTCGGCGGTGATCTTGCCGCTCTTTATCATCTCGTTGAGCTTCATACCTGCTGCAATACCCGCAAGATATCTGCCCTGATAGATGGAAGCGAAAGCGTTGTGGAAGTTGGAAACGCCCGCGGTGTGCGCGCGCGTACCGGTAGCATGGCAGAATTCAACGTTCGGATTCTCCTTAGCCGCCTGCAGAATGAACTGCTCGTGACCGAAGCTGTCCGCAAAAATAACGTCGCAGCCTTGGGAAACAAGGTCGACAGCCGCCTCGTAGCAAGCGTTGGACTCGGGGATGTTCTTTTTGAATATCACCTGAGAATCGGAAAGTTTGAGAGCCTCCTTGACGCGGTTTGCCGCATCTATAAAGTTTTTGTCGTAAGTGGAGTTCTCATCGTGCAGGAAGATAAAACCGATCTTGAAATCTTCGGATACGGTAACCTCGGACTTTACTTCTCCGATGGGAAGCGGAGATTCGCTAAGTCCCTGCTTGTCGCCGTCGTCGTTCGCGCACGACACCAAAGCGAGACATGATGCCGCGACCATACAAATCGCCAACAGCACAGAAAGAAATCTTTTCATTGATTCTGCTCCTTAATTTGATTTATGTAAAAAAATTACATCAAAAAACAAAACCGGGGTGCGAAACACCCCAACCACCAAAAACCGCACGTAGAACAATGCAAACACAGGGTGATCCGAAAACGGTTTGTGAGAGCCGCGTCGGCATACGCCGACAAAAACCTTACCTCCGCTATTGTATCACACAATTCTCACCTTGTCAACACACATCGCCCCGATTTTTGCTTTTTCGATCGATTTCGCACCGAAAAACTCAGTACTTCTCCTCGGTCGCGGCATACGGCGCTTCGACTCGCAGGGCGTCCGTAAGCCTTGCCACCGCCGTGCGATCGCGCGGCGGCAAAGCCGCGCTTTCGGCAACGGTACGACCGTTGGAGGCGACAAGGCGCAACTTGATCATCCCGCGCGGCACACGCGAGAGCGAATACTTCGGGGCGCAAAGCCGCCCCGTCGGCTCAAAGCAAATACCGTCGACGTCCTCAAGCGGCGACGCCGCCGTGCGCCGCAAAGACGCTATTCCCTTTTTACAAGCCGCAAGGCTCGCGTAGCGACCGCTTTTAAGCAAAACGGTATCCGCTCCCACACGAAATTCGAAATAATATCCGTCTCCGCCTTTTTTTATCTCGTATCTTGCGCTCACGACTCGCTCCTATACCGACAGTTGATTTCCAAAGCCATAGCGATAAGGGTCTCGCGGGTGTTTTTCGTCGGATCCTCGATAACGCCGTCAAGCAGCGCGGCAAGCACCCTGCCGATATTCGCGCCGCCATCGACCCCCGCGGCAATGAGCTGCGCACCGTTTACGGCAAGATCCGCCTGCCGCACGGGGTCGCCTCGCTCGACGACTCTTTTTACCGCTGCGGCGAATTCCTCGCGCGCGGGATCTATCGCCGCGGCGACTTGCGCTGCCGTCAAGCCGTCGCGCGGAAAAGCGGCAACGAATCTTCTGGCGCCTGTCTCGTCGGACAACAGCGGCAAAGGTGCCGTTGCCGCGGCAAAAACGGACGAAGCGAGCTTTTTCGGCAATCGCAGCGCAGCCAGCGCCGCACTAATCCGCTCGGGCGCGTTACCGTAAAGAAGCGCGGCGAGCCTTGCGGCGCGATCGGGCTTTAAGCGACGAACCGCCGCGACGTTCGTTTCGCAAACGGTAACTTGCGGCAAGATCTGACGAAACACGCCGCCGCACCGCATAACTTCGAGCACGTCCGTCGGGTCGTCCGCCTCGATAAGAGCGAGAAGCTCGACGGTTATGCGCTCTGCCGATATCTCTTTAAGTTTCGGCGCGGCGGCGTCGGCGGCAAGCAACGTCTCGCTCTCGATATCGAACCCGAGCGTTGCGGCAAATCTGAAAACGCGCATTATCCTAAGCGCGTCCTCCGCAAAACGCACGCAAGGGTCGCCGACGGTGCGTATCGTCCGCCTTTCGATATCCGCTCTGCCGCCGAACGGGTCGATGATCCCGCGAGTCGGCGAATAAGCCATCGCGTTCACCGTCAGGTCGCGCCTTGCGAGATCCTCCTCGACGGTTTTTGCCGCACGCACCGCGAGCGGATGACGCGAATCGGCGTATTCGCCGTCCACGCGAAACCGCGTTATCTCCACCGCGTGCCCGTCCGATATCACGGCGACGGTGCCGTGCTTTATGCCCGAGGTCACCGTCCTGTAATCGGCAAATATCCGAAGCATCTCGTCGGCAGACGCCGACGTGCACAGATCGTAATCGTTAACCTTGCGACCGAGCAGCGTGTCTCGCACGGCTCCGCCCACCACGTAGACCT
The DNA here is from genome assembly GCA_964579135.1 of uncultured Ruminococcus sp. Lineage (GTDB taxonomy): Bacteria > Bacillota > Clostridia > Oscillospirales > CAG-272 > CAG-390. The sequence continues at coordinate 20,413 of CAZOFD010000007.1, forward strand.
CGAAGCCGTTTTGTTCGAGGAGCTTTGCCGGTTCTCTTACGTAATCCGGGACAAACATCTCGCCGTCGCGCTCAGGCAATGCGCGAAAAAGTCGTTGCGGAAAAAGCAGACGATCCGATTATCGCGTTTTTCATATATTCCGCAACGGCTCCCGAAAACAAGGCTACCAAAACCGCCGCAAGCAAAGAAAGGAAGATCGCCACCGCCGACAGCACGAGCCCTGCCCTGTCGGACGAAGAAAACGCGCCGTTTTTGCCGCGAGATACGAACGCGCAGGCAAGCGAGGGGAGCGCAAAAACAAGGGCGAGTTGAGTTATCGAAAACACGAGCGCAAGCGCGCCGAGAACGGCGGATGCCGTCGCGTATTTCGTTACGGGAGCTTTTTCCGTTTTTTCGTATCTGCCGAATTCGGGAGCTTCGTTCATAGTCTTTTTCCTCCGAGATCATTACGTCCGCATACGCCCGCGCTTTGCAGCGCGGGCGTACGGTGTCGAGATTACTGCGACGTACCGTTCAGTTTATCAAGCCACGCACGATAATCGAAGTGCGTCGTACAAGCCTTATTTGCGGGAATTATCGTATAACTCACCCCGCACCAATGCCCCGTATCGTAAAGGAAATAATAGAACGGGAAATACTGGTTGGAATACGGTCTCACGTTCGCCGGCAACTCGACGTAGGTATACTGAGCGTCGGTAACGGCGACGTACGCCGAAAAATCGCGTTTTACGTTCAAAAGTCCGACTTTGATAACGCTGTCCTCAGGGCAAAAATCGCAGGCAACGCTGCCGGTCGAGGTGTCGTAATCAACCAATACGTGCGTGGTGCAATATTCGGTCGGCTCGTTACCGCGCACAAACCAACCGGTCTCCGTGCGACTGCCGCGCAGATCGCATCTGCAGGCGTCCGTTGTCAAAAGTCCCGAATCGACGCAATATTCGCACTGTACGAGGTTGTCGAAATCAAAGCTTTTCAGTTCTTCCGTGCCGTCCTTTGCCGCGTCGACGTATTTTTGGTGGATCGGCACCATTATCTCGTCAAACAGCGATATACAGGGGTTTATAACGCCAGTTATCGCCTGCGGATACTCGTATCCGTACCAAACGCCGCAAATATAATACGGAGTATAGCCGATAAACCAACGGTCGAAAGCCGTGTCGCCCGAGGTACCCGTTTTACCTGCGACGTTTATACCCGTTTTCTTTTCGAAAGTAACGGCGTTCTTACCCTGAGACGCGGTACCGGACTCGATAACGTGCTGGAGCATCTTGGTCATAAGCGCGGCGTTGTCCTCGCTTATCGCGACCTTACCCGTGCTGCCGTTCTCGAGAATAACGTTGCCCTCGCTATCCGTGACTTTGAGGTAAGAATTCGGGCTGTTGTAAACGCCGCCGTTCGCAAGTACGGTATAACCCGCCGTGACCTCGCGCACGGTAACGCCCCAGTTAAGCTGACCGAGAGCCAACGCCGCATAGTCCTTGTCCGTAAGCACGGTACCGTCGTCGAGCTCTTTGCGCTCGATAAGGCTGCTCATCTCGAGCGTGTCGTGACAAAACGCAAACGACTTGTCGAGCCCGACCATATCGAGCAATTTGACCGACACGGTGTTGAGCGACTCCTTGAGCGCGTAATTGACGTTCACAAGCCCCCTGTAACCGCCGTGCGAGTTCTTGGGCCACGAAGTGGTACCGTAAAATCTGAACGGCGTGTCGTCGACAACGGTCGCATATCCCGCAATGCCCGCCTCGAGCGCGGGCGCATATACGGAGAGCGGCTTAAGCGTCGAGCCGGCGGGGCGCGTTGTCTGTGTCGCGTAGTTTTGAACTCTGTTTGCGCTCTTTTTGCCGCGCGCACCCACGACGGCGAGAACGTCTCCCGTTTCGGGGTGTATGATTATCGCCGAGGACTGCGCCTTTACCCCTCCGTTCGAGGTCGGGAAATACGAGTCGTCGCCGTATATCTTTTCAAGCTGTGCTTGTATCTCGGGGTCGACGAGCGAATAAATGTTAAGCCCGCCGTTATACACGAGAAGCGAGGCGGTCTTGTACGTATACCCTTTTTTCTCCACGAGATCGTTTATAACGTCCTCGATAACCATATCCGTATACCACGAATTAACGGTGGAGGACTCGACGCTCTCGGGAATATTCAAAACGAGCTCTTTGCCGTAAGCCTCGTCGAACTCGCGCTGGGTTATAAGACCTTGGTCGAGCATCTCGCTCAAAACGATATTTCTGCGCTCCGCATTGTTTTCGGGGTTGGTTATCGGATTGTATTTCGTGGGGTTTTGCGTTATCCCCGCGATCGCCGCGCACTCTATCAGCGTCAGTTCCGACGCCGTCTTGCCGAAATATTTGTATGCCGCCGCCTGCACGCCCGAACAACCGTTGCCGAAGTTGACCACGTTCAGATAAAGTTCGAGGATCTCCTCTTTCTCCATCTTCGTCTCGAGATCGAGCGCCCAAAATATCTCCTGAATCTTTCTTTGGATCTTATAGTCGTCGTTGCCCGTCATATTTTTGATAAGCTGCTGGGTAAGGGTCGATCCGCCGTAACTCGAGTTACCGGTCAAAAATCCGAGTCCGGCGCCCGCCGTGCGTATCCAGTCCACGCCCTCGTGCGTTCTGAAACGTTTGTCCTCGATCGCGATAACGGCGTTTGCCATATTTTCGGGTATCTCGTCGTACGTTACGTAGACCTGGTCGATCTCGCCCTTTATCGTCTCGTTTTCGAGCTCAAGCGCAGTCCCCACCCGATTGGTGCGATCCTCGAAATCGTAATAATAAAGTTTCGACGTAGTCGTCAGCGAAGAGACGTCGAGCCTGAATTTCGACATATCCACCTCGGTATCGACGTAATTCGCTATATAAACGGAAAAGGCGGAAACGACTATAATCCCGGCGAGCACGACGATCAAAACAAGCGTGACGAGAACAGCCGCGAATCCCTTCGCGATCTTCGCCGCGCCGCTAAGGAACATCTTCGCCGCGATCTTTATCTCCTCTTTCCAATCTATCTTTTTGTTTTGCATATTGCACCGTTTCTTCCGTCGCTTCGTTTGCCGAACGGATACGAATTGTTTTTAAAATCCCTTATATGATAGCACAAATATTTGAATATTTTGTGAATTTTGCGCGATAATAGACGTAAACGAATACAAAAGGCGCCGGGTCGCCTTTATTTTGGTCAAAAAAAGGAACGGATAAACACATGATATCAAAACGTTTCGTATCGCTCTTCGTCGCATTGACGTTGCTCGTCTTTGCCGCGTCGTTCGCGCTCGCACTCTTTCACACGGTCGCAAAAAACGAAAGTGCAGCCTTGACAGAGCCGTCGTCGCGTCCGCCCGAGAGCTCCTTGCGAGAAAACGGCGACGACCCGCGTGCCGAACGCACCGACGCTTCGCCCCCGCCGCACGTGACGACGGACGGCGGCGGAACCTTTGCCGAAAGCACGAAAATCGGAGACGGCACGCCGGATACCGAGGGGAGCGTGAGCATCACGCCGAGCGGCACGAGCGATTCTTCTTCGGCAAACGCGCCGCCGAGCGCGGATTATGCGCTGCGCTTCGCCCCCGAGGAGTCGAAGCTTTGCGTAACGGACGCCTCGGGCACCGTCTTGTTCGAAAAGGTCGTCCCCACCTCAAAGCTCGACACCGCCTCCGCCGCCATACTCGAGACGGGGTTACCGTTCGCCTCGTACGAGGGCGCCCTCGCCGCGCTGTACGACGTTATCTCATAGTCCTCTCCGCTCCTGCGGATTAAGGCATCTCTTATCTTCGCGATTTGCGCTTGACCACGACCGAATCTTCGCCCGCCACGGCGGAAAGCTCGCCCACAACGTATGGCGACAGCGCCACACCGCCGGCGAGACGCTCGTATTTGCCGGTGTCGGCAAAATATACTAAGGCAGGCGCCGAACCGTCGAAAATAGCGACAAGATTCGCGACTTTCGAAAATTCCTCGCTGTTTTTCGACGGAACGCGAACGTACAGTACGGCGTCCGCGCTTTGCTTTCCGCCCGTTGTCGCCTCGGAGACTTCAGCCCCGTTCGCCGCGTCGTTTGCTGTCCTCACTCTTGTCGCGGCAACGTTATTTGCCGAGGCGCTCGTCGCCGCCCCCGTCCTTTTGGCGGCATCTGCTCCGCGTGCGGCGAACTCCTCGTCGGTCAAAAGCGGCTCGGCAAGATCGAGCACGATCTTGCACTCCCCCGAGTCACGCAACGAGCATTTGCCCCGCACACGTACGCCGCGGTCCGAGCGCAAAATGCCCGAATATTTCTCGAACTGTCGCGGAAAAACTATCACCTCTACCGCGGAAAAAGGATCCTCGAGCTTCAAAAAAGCCATTTGCGCTCGATTTTTGGTCATTTTCGGCGTTATCGAAGATATAACGCCGCAAACGTCGACCTCGCTCCCGTCGCCGACGGTTGCCTCCGCCCCTTCGCCCTCGGGCTCGGTCGCACCCGTCGCACGCAAAAATTCGGTAACGCCGAGCGAGCCGAGGCTTGCCGCGTGGGCGGCGTAACCGTCCATCAAATGCCCCGAGAAGCACATACCCGCGACCTCTTTTTCGTAGGCGAGCTTCTCGCGCAAAGAAAACTCGGGTATCTCGGGGTAAGAAACGCCGACGGACGAGGCAGCTCCCTCGTCTCCCGCGGCGGCAAACATATCCATCTGCCCCGAGAGATTATGCCGCGCTCTGTCGCCGACGGAAGCGAGCGACGCTTCGAGCGACGCGAGAAGACGTGATCTGTACACGCCGAGCGAATCGAAAACGCCCGCTTTGATAAGCGTTTCCACCATACGTTTGTTAAGGTCAGCCCCCGACATACGGACAAGAAAATCGTAAAACGACGAAAACGGAGCACCTCGCCGCTCGTTTATGAGCGCGCGTGCGAAATTAACGCCGACGTTTTTGAGTGCGAGCAGCCCGAAAGATATATCCTCGCCCGTTACGTGAAAATCGAGCATACTGCGGTTTACGTCCGGCGGCAGGATGCGTATCCCCCGTTTTTCCGCCTGCGCTATGTATCTCGCGAGTTTTTCGGGCGAGCCGAGAACGGACGTCAGCAGCGCCGCGAAATACTCTCTCGGATAATGCGCCTTGAGATATGCTGTCCTAAACGATATAACGGCGTAACCCGCGGCGTGACTTTTGTTGAAAGCATAACTTGCGAAACCGGACATCTCGTCAAACAGCGCCGCAGCAGCCGCCTTGTCCATTCCGCGCTCGACCGCACCGCCGATAAAGCCCTCGCGCTCCGCCTCGAGCGCCGAGGCTTTTTTCTTAGCCATTGCCCGACGCACAAGGTCAGCGTGCCCGAGCGAATACCCCGCCATCTCGCGAAAGATGCTCATAACCTGTTCTTGGTAAACTATGCACCCGTTCGTGGGACCGAGTATCCCCGCAAGGCGCTCGTCCGCATACGTTACGTTTTCGGGATGATTTTTTCCGTCTATATATTTCGGGATGGAGTCCATAGGTCCCGGGCGATAAAGCGCGATAGCCGCAAGGATATCGTCTATGCACGAGGGCTTGAGTTCCGCGAGCATTTGTCTCATCCCCGCGGATTCGAGCTGAAAAACGCCCGAGGTATCCCCCGAGGATATAAGCTCGTAAGTTTTTTTGTCGGTAAGATTCGCCGCGGCAAGATCGAACCCCGGCTCGCGCTCTTTGATCTGCGAAACGACGTTGTTTATTATCGTAAGATATCTCAGCGCCAAAAAATCGAATTTAAGCAGTCCGAGCGACGCTACGGCATCCATATCGTATTGCGTTATCAAAACGCCGTTGCTCACGGCGAGAGGGAGATATTCCGTCAATTTTTCGTCGGTAATCACGACGCCCGCGGCGTGTATCGAAACGTTGCGCGGCATACCCTCTATCGCGCGCGCCGTGTCGATAAGCTCGCGCACTTTTTCGTCGGATTCGTACTTCTCTCTCAGTTCGGGAATCTTGAGCGCCGTCCCGAGCGTCACGTCGGGGTCGCGCGGTATCATTTTGGATATCGCGTCAGTCTCGGCATACGACATACCGAGCACCCGCCCTACGTCGCGCACGGCTGCCCTTGCCGCTATCGTGCCGAACGTTATTATCTGCGAGACCCTGTCGTCACCGTACTTTTCTTTAACGTATGCCAAGACCTCGTCGCGTCGATCGTAGCAAAAATCCACGTCGATATCGGGCATACTCACCCTTTCGGGGTTCAAAAATCTTTCAAACAACAAATCAAAGCGCAACGGGTCGACCTCGGTTATGCCGGTGGCGTAAGCGACAAGGCTGCCGCACCCCGAGCCTCTGCCGGGCCCTACGGGTATGCCGTGCGTCTTCGCGTAGCTCACGTAGTCCGCGACTATAAGAAAATAGTCGTCGTAACCCATAGAGTTTATCACGCCGAGCTCGTATTCCGCGCGCGACGAATATTCCGCCGCGCAATGCCCCTCGGCGGGAACGGCGCCCGAGCGCGTTAGCGCGTCAAGCCCCTCGAAAGTAAGACGTCGAAGCCTTGCCGCCGCCGTCTCCCCTTTGGGGAGCGGGAACTTCGGCAGGTAAATCTTGTCGAAATCGAAATCGAGCTCGCATTCAGCCGCGATCTTGACGCTGTTTTCGATTGCGCCCTCGAAACCGGAAAACAGCTTTTCCATTTCGGGCGTGGTCTTGTAGTAAAACTCGTCGCTGTCGAATCCGACCTTCGCGTCGTCAAGCGTCGAACCGGTCTGTATGCACGTCAGCACCTTTTGCATTCGCGCGTCTCCGCCGCCGATATAGTGCACGTCGTTTGTGGCAACGACGGGCAGGTCGCACTCCGAAGCGAGAGCGTAAAGCTCCGGCAAGATCTGCCTTTGCTCCGCCAAGCCGTGATTTTGCAGTTCTATATAAAAATTGTCTTTACCGAATATATCGGCATAGCGCAAAGCCGCTCTCTTCGCGCTTTCCGCGTCGCCGCGCAAAAGTGACGAGGCGACCTCGCCCGAGAGGCACCCCGACAGCGCAGTAAGCCCGTCCGAATATTCGCGAAGCAGCTCGGCGTCAACCCGCGGCTTCGAATAAAAAACCTCGGTAAACCCTTTTGACACCAGTTTTACGAGATTCCTGTATCCCGTTTCATTTTTACAAAGCAAAACGAGGTGGTGGTAAGCCGCCTCTCTGCCGCCGTTCTTAGCAAAGCGAGAAGCGGGCGCGACGTACACCTCGCACCCGATTATCGGTTTTATCCCCTCTTTTTTGCACGCACGCCAAAAATCTATCGCGCCGTACATAACGCCGTGGTCCGTTATCGCGACCGCTTTGTGCCCGCAAGCCGCGGCAGCCCTCGGAATGTCGGCTATTCTGCACGCACCGTCCAGCAAGCTGTATTCGCTGTGCAGATGAAGATGAACGAAATCTCCCATTATACCTCCGCGATCTCCGATCATTGTCCGTCGACGATACGATTCCCCGACGCTTTATTTTTCGTCCGCGCGGCACTCTCGCGCCATACTCACGATCTTGGCAAGACGATGGTTCAGCCCCGACTTCGTAAGCGGCGGCTCGTGGAGCGCCGCCAGTTCCGAGAGCGACAACTCGGGCGAGCCGAGGCAAAGTTCCGCCGTCGTGCGCAGCCCCTCGGGGAGCGCGTCGAATCTGCCCGACTCCTTGAGTGCGCGAATAGCCGCCGTGCGTTCACGCGCGGCGTCCGCAGTTCTTTCGATGTTTCGTATTTCGCAATTCGACTTGCGATTTATCTCCCCGCGAAACTCGCGCACGAGTTTGCTTTGCATAAATTTCATCGCGCAAACTTTAGCGCCCGCAAGCGCGAGCAGGTCGAATATCGCGTCCGTCCGCTTGAGCATAAGCGTGCACGCTCCGCCGCGGTTCGAAACGGTCGGGCAGACCCCGAGGCTCTCGACTCGCTCGGATACGCGGCGCACCGCCGACGGGTCTTTTACGCGGATCTCGAGCCGCGCCTCCCTCTCGGGGTCGCTTATGCGCGAAGCGGCGAGCAAAACGCCTTTGACGTATGCCGCGCCGCACGCACGGCAGGCAAAAAGTCCGTCCGCACCGTCCTCTCCCGAAAGCGCCGAAAGCGCCGAGGCGAGTTTTTCGGACGAAAGCGAGAACTCCGCGATCTTTTTTCCGTAGCAATTTTCGTATTGCGGCTCCGTTTCCCTGCCGTAAATCTCGCGCAAAAGCCGCGCGGCAAGCCGTGTCTCCTCTTCGCCGCGAAGACGCGCGTAGATCGCCCCGCCCACACCGCACTCGGCGTTGAAGAAAAGCCCCCACAGCAGCGCGCGGCGACAGCACTGGGCGGCGGGGAGCGACGAAAGCAGTTCGCTCCTTACCTCTTTCGAGAATTCATTCATTTTTTACCACGCGGATCTCACATTCGAGCCGCTCTCCGTACCTTTCGTATACGATCTTCGCGATATGATCGACGAGCGCCGAAACGTCCGCCGCGGTTGCGCCGCCCGCGTTAACGATAAATCCCGCGTGCTTTTCGGAAACGCGCGCGCCGCCTATCGAAAATCCCTTAAGTCCGGATTCCTCTATCATCTTACCGACGTATTTGTTCGGCGCGGGGCGCTTAAATACGCTGCCCGCGCTCGGCAGATCGAGCGGCTGTTTTTCGCGCCGCCGACGCATAAAGTCCGCCATAGTCGCGCCTATCTCGTCGGCGTTGCCGCGCTCAAGCGCAAACGTTACGCCGAGAACGGTAAGATCGTCGTCCTCTTTCACCGCGCTCGTCCGGTACGCGAAGCGCATATCTTTCGCCCCGATCTCGTATATTCTCCCGTCACGGCGCGAAAAAACCTTGACCGAGGAGACGACGTTTGCCGTTTCGCCGCCGTAGGCGCCCGCGTTCATAACAGCGGCTCCCGCCGCCGTACCCGGTATCCCGTACGCGAATTCGAGCCCCGAGAGTCCCGCGTCTCGCGCCGTCGCCGCAAGCGCGGTAAAGGACGCGCCGCATTCCGCGTAAACGCGTTCTCCCGCGATCTCGGTCCGTCGCAGCCCGGACGTAAATATCACGGCGCCGCGAAATCCCTCGTCGGGGAACAAAACGTTCGTGCCGTTGCCGATAACGAGATACGGCACCCCCGCGCCGTGCACGGTACCGACCGCACGCACGAGCTCCTCTTCCGAAGCGGGAAATATCGCCGCGTCGGCAGTGCCGCCTATCCTAAAGCTCGAGTGCGCGGCAAGCGACGCATCCTTTTCGACGCGTATGCCGAACACTGTCACGTCCCCGATCGTTTTTTCCAAAATATCGTTCATATTCTTTTTCTCCGAAAAAATCTCCGCGCGACGTCAAAGTATATTTTTAAGGTCGCAAAGTGCGCGTATGCGAAAAGTGACGTCGAGATCGCCCCGATCTTTCTCCCCCGACGGGTCGAGCCAACAGGTATCGATGCCGAAAGCGTTGCCGCCGGCTATATCGGAACTCAGCGAGTCGCCTATGATAAGCGTTTTCGACTTGTCGAATGCACCGAGCCTCTCGGCAACGAGTTCGAAAAAGCGCACCGACGGCTTTTCCGCGCCGAGGTCGTCGGAGATAAATACTTTTTCGAAATATTTCCCGAGACCGCTGCGCTCCATTCGCGACTCCTGCACGAATTTCGTGCCGTTAGTAACGATATACATACGATATCTGCCGAAAAGATACGAGCATATATCCTCGGCTCCGTCCGTTAAAAAAGCCTGTCGCGCAAGCCTCTCGGTATACGCGCTCGCCATCGCCTCCGCGTCGGCGGAAAAACCGTATCTATCGCAAAGCATTTTAAAGCGGCGCAGGCGCAACTCGTTTTTTTCGATGCCGCCGATCTCGAGCAGTTTCCAAAGCGAATCGTTTATCGCGCTGTATTCGGCAATCACGCCGTCGTCGCACGGCAGCGAGAAGCGGCAAAGCGTTTCTTTTATCGCTTCTCTCTCCGCGCGGTGAAAATCAAAAAGCGTATTATCCGCGTCGAAAAGCAGCGTTTCGTATTTTTTATATCCCATATCTTTCCTTTTTCCGTATCGATCAATCTCGCCACACTTTTCCCTCGTCGAGAGTTCTTCAGTAACGATTATACACCATTTTCCTCTCTTATGCAATAAATATTTTAAAGCGGCTCGCTTACGCCGTCATTTTGGCGAACGGGTTGATTTTTCTTTAAAAATATGCTATTCTTGTACGGTAACGTACGGAGGATGAAAATGAAAAACAAAAAAGCAACCGACGCCTGCACGTCGCTCGCAACGTCGACGGCGAAAAAAGCGAAAAAAACGGCGATCGTCGTTATCGTATCCGTTCTAGTCGCGTTTATCTGCCTTTACGTCGCCGCATACGCGTTGGCGGAACGCCTTGCGAAAGACGAAGAATATGCCGCCCCCACGTTTTCGTTTTACGAGGCTGATTACGACCTCGATATATTCTCCCTCAAAGAGTACCTCGATCTCGACCGACAATTTTATTTTACCGACCCTGCAACCGGAAGAACGACCGGGATACCGGATATGGACACGTCGAGCCTCGGCGAATATTCCGCCCCGGTCGACACGGTGTTCGAATATCTGAATTGCGCAATCAACGGCGACGCGGACGGACTGAACGCGCTTTTTTCCGAAAATTATCTGAGTGAAAACGGAAAAAAAGCCGATTTCACGATGCAGCAGCTTTACAATATATCCGTTACCGCCGAGAGCAGCGAAACTAAGACCGAAAACGGCGTCGGCGTAAAAAGCTACACGTTTTCCGTCGAATACACAATACGTATGAACAACGGCACCTTCAGAAACGACGTCGGCAGCAGCGGCTCGAAAGCGGAACACGTAACCGTCGTCGAGCACGGCGGCAAATATCTCATAGATTCCGTAAAGGTATACCGAGTTTATTATAAAAAATAAATTCATCGCAAATTCACCGCAAAAGGTCGTGCCTGCGGTATTGAATATTAAGGAAATATATGTTATAATGTATAATATATCGAAATCCGGGTTGAAAGGCGGCGAAACCGTATGATAATCGGCATAACGGGTCCGAGCGGCGTAGGCAAAAGCACGTTTTGCCGTATGCTCGCGAATTACGGCGCGATCGTATTCGACTGCGACGAAATATACGGAGAACTCACGTGCGCAAAGACCGATTGTACAGCGGCGCTTGCCGCGGAATTCGGGCAAGGGATCCTCGCGGGCGACGGCTCGCTCGACAGACGCGCACTTGCCGCCGTCGTATTCGCAAAGGACGGCACGAAAGCTCGCAAGCGCCTCAACGCCGTCGCGCACACGTACGTAATCGCCGAGCTTAAAAAAAGGATATCGCGCGAGCTCGAGCGCGGTGCGCACGTTATCGTCGTGGACGCACCTCAGCTTTTCGAATCAGGCTTTAACGCCTGCTGCGACGTGACGATAGCGATCTTTGCCCCGCCGCACGAAAGAACGGAGCGTATAAAGGTTCGCGACGGGATAAGCGACGGCGAGATCGCCGCACGCTTCTCCGCCGCGATGCCCGACTCGTTTTTTGCCGCTCGCACCGACGAGACGATCGTAAACGACGGGGACAAAGACGCCCTCGAGGCGGCGGCACGCCGCATTGCCGAAAAATATTTTGCGGAGCACGACGCCGAATGAAAAAAAGATTTTTCAGTTCACTTATAGTGGTCACCATCGCCGTAATATCAGTCGGTTGCGGCTTTTTGTACAATTCGCTGGCGCACGCCGCGGATCTCGCGCGTCACCCTCGGATATACGCCGAAACGGTCGAAGAATGTTCGCGCCTATACAGGGTCGACGATTCGGTGGCATACGGCGTTATGAAAGTCCTGAGCGATCTTGACCCGTCGCTTGAGAACGACGGCAAAACGGGTCTGTTTCAGTTGACGGACGAAGAGTATTTTGCGCTTGCGGGCGACGACGCCCGTGACGCCGACCTGCTTTTCGCACCGCGAACAAACGTCGAGCTCGGAATGGCGAAGCTCTCTCGCCTTTACGATAAATACAAAAAATGGGACAACGTTTTCGCCGCGCTTTTCCTCGGCGAAGATGCCGCCGACGTATGGTTTGCGGACGTTTCGCACGTGAGCGACGACAAGATATCCGTTTTCCCGAGCGACGAATGCGAAGATTTCGTAAAAAACATCAAAAAGCAAGTCGCGATTTACGAAGAACTGTACTCTTGACGCGCCGCACCCGCGAGATCACTTTCGCGCGGGCTAAGCCCTCGGCGGACACACGTCCGCCAAGGCGCCGTGCCGTCAAACAAACTCAGTTAAATATAAAATCACCCATACGGAAAGGAATCAAAAACATGGAAAACGTAAAATCCAAGACCGAAGCGGCAAAAGAACTCGTTTACGAAAAAAAGACCGTTTACGATCGCAAAAGCGACGAATTCGTCGACTCGGCATACGCATACGCCGAGGGATACCGCAAATTTCTCGACTCCGCAAAGACCGAGCGCGAGGCTGTCGCAACGGCGATTGCGATGGCGGAGGAGCACGGCTTCGTCCCCTATCGTTTCGGCGACGAGATAAAAAAAGGCGGAAGATACTACCTCAATAATCGTGACAAAAATCTGTTTTTGTTCACCGTCGGCAGCGAGCCTTTGACCGAGGGTATCCGTATATCCGCGGCTCACGTCGATTCGCCCCGCATCGACCTCAAACAAGTGCCCGTTTACGAGCAGGAGGGCTTTTGCTTCTTTAAAACGCATTATTACGGCGGCATAAGAAAATATCAATGGGTCGCAACTCCTTTGGCTCTGCACGGAGTCATCGTTAAAGCCGACGGCACCCGCATCAACGTTTGCATAGGCGAGGACCCCGCAGATCCCGTGCTCTATATCAACGATCTGCTCCCCCACCTCGGTCACAAGCAGGATCGCGAGCCGATGGGCGACGCGATAAAGGGCGAAAATCTCAACCTGCTTCTCGGCAGCCGTCCGCTCGCTTCGGACGAGAGCGACGCCATCAAGCTTCGCGTGCTCGGCATCCTCAACGAAAAATACGGCATATCGGAAGAAGATTTTCTTTCCGCCGAGCTCAGTGCCGTACCCGCGGGCAACGCAAGAGACGCGGGGCTTGACCGCTCGATGATCTGCGCATACGGTCACGACGACAGAGTTTGCGCATATCCCGCGCTAACCGCTATGTTCGAGAGCCTCGACTCACCGCGCAGTATGCTCTGCATACTCGCCGATAAAGAAGAAACGGGAAGCAACGGCGTTTCCGGCATGCAGTGCGACATAATGCTCGACGTTATCGACGCTATGGCTGCATCGCAAAACGTTTCCGCCTCGGCGGTAAGAGCGGCGTCCAAGTGCCTCTCCGCAGACGTGTCCGCGGCATACGACCCCAATTTTGCCGAAGCGTTTGAAAAACGTAACTCCGCCCTGCTCTCCTGCGGCGTGGTGCTTAACAAATACACCGGCTCGCGCGGCAAATACGGCACGAGCGACGCCTCCGCGGAATATATCGCTTGGTTGCGCTCCGTTATGGCAAAGGACGACGTCGTTTGGCAGTCGGGTGAGCTCGGCAAAGTCGACTTCGGCGGCGGCGGAACGGTCGCTATGTATATCGCCAACCACAACATCGACACCGTCGACCTCGGCGTACCGGTAATCTCTATGCACGCGCCTTTCGAGATAATCGCCAAGGTCGACCTTTACGAGGCGCATCGCGGATTTTCCGCATTTAACCGCCACTGATGCTCGAGCGTCTCGCAGAAGCGGAAAAAAGATACGAATCGCTTGCCGCAAGCCTTTGCGACGGTGATACGGCGTCGGATATAAAAAAATACGCCGCACTTTCTAAAGAATACAAAACGCTGACCCCGATTATCGAAAAATATCGCGAGTACCGTGCGGCGTGTCTGCGCGCGAACGAGGCGAGCGAAATACTCGCCTCGCCCGCGGACGCGGAACTTCGCGCCTTGGCGCAAGAGGAGCTGCCGCTTGCGAAATCCGCCGCCGAGCACGCTTTTGCGGAACTGAAGATATTGCTTTTGCCGCGGGACGAAAACGACGACAAAAACGTCGAGGTCGAGATACGGGCGTGCGCGGGCGGAGACGAAGCCGCACTTTTCGCCGCAAAACTGTTTCGAATGTATTCTATGTACTGTGAGCGAGCGGGCTACCGCATCTCCGTCGTTTCCTCAAACGAAACGGAGCTCGGCGGCTTTCGCGAGATCGCTTTTTCCATCGAAGGTGACGGCGCGTATTCCCGCTTCAAATTCGAGTCGGGCGTGCACCGCGTTCAGCGCGTTCCCGAGACCGAAACGCAAGGCAGGATACACACCTCGACCGTAAGCGTTGCCGTTCTGCCCGAAGCCGACGAGGTGGAGGTGGAGCTCTGCCCCGCCGACCTTGTTTTCGAATCGTGCAAATCGAGCGGCGCCGGCGGTCAACACATAAACAAGACCGAATCCGCGGTTCGCCTGACGCACAAGCCGAGCGGCATCGTGATCGAATGTCAGCAGGAACGCTCCCAATTTCAAAACAAAGAAAAGGCGCTGAAGCTCCTTCGCGCGAAACTTTACGCCGTAAAACTCGCCGAGCGTGACAACGCCATTGCCTCGGAGCGCCACAGACAGATAGGCAGCGGCGACCGAAGCGAAAAAATACGAACGTACAATTTCCCGCAAAACAGGGTGACCGACCACCGCATAGGTCTTACTCTTCATTCTCTCGACTCTTTCGTCAACGGTAATATCGGCGAAATGATAGACGCGCTTATAGCCGCCGACACCGCCGAAAAATTAAAAAACGGAAGCTGATATCCGAAATTATGGAAACGAAAATAATCAAGTTTTCCCCCGATCTCGACGTTCGGGAGCAACTTATACCCGCCGCGGAGATACTTCGTCGCGGCGGCACCGTTGTATTTCCGACCGAAACGGTTTACGGTCTCGGAGCGGACGCCACGCACGAAGAGTGCGCCGCGAAGATCTACAAAGCCAAAGGGCGTCCGTCGGACAACCCGTTGATCGTGCACGTCGCGCACCCCGAGGACGCGGAGCCGTACGCCGTAACCTCGGCGCTGTATTACAAATTGGCAAATCAATTTATGCCGGGACCGCTGACGGTGATTATGCCGCGCAAGCCCACCGTGCCGAAAACCGTAACGGGCGGACTTGACACGGTTGCCGTGCGCTGCCCGGCGCACCCGGTCGCCAACGCCCTTATCGAGCTTGCCGCTCTGCCCGTTGCCGCGCCGAGCGCCAATATATC
The DNA here is from genome assembly GCA_964579135.1 of uncultured Ruminococcus sp. GTDB lineage: Bacteria > Bacillota > Clostridia > Oscillospirales > CAG-272 > CAG-390. The sequence continues at coordinate 35,599 of CAZOFD010000007.1, forward strand.
CGGCAGACCCTCGCCGACTTGCGCACGCCACGCCATCGAAGATCTCGACGGAAAGGTCGATTGCATAATCGACGGGGGCGAATCGCTTTTCGGTATGGAATCGACGATAGTCTCCGTCGACGGAGACGACTCGCTCACGCTGTTGCGCCCCGGCGCCGTAACCTACGACGCGCTTTGTTGCGTTTGCTCGTCGGTAAGGATAGCCGAAGCCGTAACGCACGCGCTGAAAGACGGAGAAAGGCCGCTCTCGCCGGGGATGAAATATCGCCATTATGCCCCCGCCAAGCCCCTCGCACTAGTCTGCGGCACCGACGAAGAGCGGCTTGAATTCTTTAAGCGCAAACAAACCGAGGGCGGATGCATAATCGTCTGCTACGACGAGCAGGCGACGTCGCTTGCGCCGCAAGGCGTAATAAAGATCGGCGGCAAAGACGACTTTGCAGCGCAAGGGCACCGTATGTTCGCAGCCCTGCGCGAATGCGACGAAATCGCGGGCGACAGAATATACGCAAACCTGCCGGGCACGAGCGGGCTCGGGCTCGCTGTTTACAACCGACTGATACGCGCCGCCGCGCACACGGTAATAAACGCGCGCGACGAGCTATCGCACCGAAACGCGTCGGCGCCGCACTGTGCGTGCGACGTACAAATCACTTGACCTAAACGGAGAAAGCAAATGGCAAAGCAAGCGGAAAAGCAAAACGGAAAAAAACGCTCTCACAAAGCCGAGATACCGACCGTTCACGCACCGATAACGGACCAACCCATAACGGATACCATAGAAAAAAACTATATGCCGTACGTTATGAGCGTTATCGTTTCGCGTGCGATACCCGAGATCGACGGATTCAAGCCGTCGCACCGAAAGTTGCTTTACACCATGTACAAAATGGGACTTTTGACGGGCAATCGAACGAAAAGCGCCAACGTCGTCGGGCAGACTATGAAGCTCAACCCGCACGGCGACGCCGCGATATACGAGACGATGGTGCGCCTGACGCGCGGCAACGCCTCCCTTTTGCACCCGTTCGTGGATTCGAAAGGCTCTTTCGGAAAGCAGTACAGTTCGAGTATGGTATACGCCGCGTCGAGATACACCGAGGTAAAGCTCGACAAATTCGCCTCAGAACTTTTTGTGGGAATAGATAAAAACGCCGTCGATATGGCTGACAACTACGACGGCACGATGAAAGAGCCCGTGCTTTTGCCGACAACCTTCCCCAACATCCTCGTAACCCCCAACCTCGGTATAGCTGTCGGTATGGCGTCGAACATCTGCTCTTTTAACCTTGCCGAGGTCTGCGACGCGACGGTCGCGCTTTTGCGCGAGCCCGATCTCTCGACGGACAAGCTGCTCGCGATAATGCCAGCCCCCGACTTTCCGGGCGGCGGCGAGATCATATACGACGCGGAAAGTATGCGCAAGGTATACGAAACGGGCTCGGGCTCGGTAAGAATCCGCTCGAAATACAGATACGACAAAGCCTCCAACTGCATCGACATATTGGAGATCCCGTATTCCACAACGATCGAGATAATAATGAAGCGGCTGACGGAAATGATAAAAGACAATCAGCTTCGCGAAGTGGTGGATTTCAGAGACGAGATCGACCTCTCCGGCTTCAAACTGACTCTCGACCTGCGCCGCGGCACCGACCCCGACGCACTTATGCTCAAACTTTTCAAACAGACAAAGCTCGAGGACTCGTTCTCGTGCAACTTTAACGTTTTGATAGATTCCGCCCCGCGGCAGATGGGCGTCGCCGAGATTTTGCGCGAATGGATAAAGTTCCGCTCATCCTGTCTGCGCCGCGAGCTTGCTTTCGATCTCGAAAAAAAGAAAGAAAAGCTGCATCTCCTCGTCGGACTCGGCAAGATACTGCTCGACGTTGATAAAGCGATAAAGATCATCCGCGAAACGAAAAAAGAGAGCGAGGTCGTGCCGAATCTTTGCCAAGGCTTCGGCATCGACTCAAGGCAAGCGGAATTTATCGCCGAGATCAAACTTCGTAACCTTAACCGTGAATATATCGTCAATCGTATAAACGATATCGACGTTCTGAAGAACGACATAGCCTCCACCGAGGCGATACTCGCGGACGAATTCAAGCTTCGCGAGCTGATAGCGTCGCAGCTGACCGAGATCAAGAAAAAATACGGCAAACCGCGTCTCTCCACGATAGTCGCCGCGCACGAGGTAGCGGTCTACAATCCCGAAGAACACGTTGAGAATTATCCCGTAAAGCTCTTCCTTACGAAAACGGGATATCTGAAAAAGATCACCGAAAAATCGCTTCGCGGCAACGACGAACAAAAGCTCAAAGAAAACGACTGTATCTTGTTCAGCACGGACGCGGAAAACGTTTCGGAGCTGGCGTTCTTTACCGACCGCGGACAAGTATATCGCTGTCGCGCCCAGGACGTAAGCGACTGCAAAGCCTCCGAATTCGGCGAATATCTGCCTGCCAAGCTCGGATTCGACGAAAACGAAAAACCGCTGCTTATGCACGTCGGCTCCGAATGGAGCGAAAACGTAAATATGGTCTTCGTTTTCGAGAACGGCAAAGGCGTACGCGTCCCTATGTCGGCATACGCCATAAAGGGCAATCGCCGCAAGATGACGGGCGCATATTCCACACTCTCGCCGCTTGTCGGCATCTTCAAGGAGACCGTTCCCTTTGAGATACTGATAAAAACCGACACCGAGCGCGCAATTGTCATATCCACCTCGCTGATACCGCAAAAAACGACGAGAACCGCCCAAGGCGTTCAACTCATAACGCTTAAAAAAGGCTCCAAAATCGCCGGCGTATATTCGGATTTTGCCGATCGATTCGAAAGCACCAAAGGATACAAAAAAATAAAGATCCCCGCTTCGCCCGTTCTGCTTGTCGAAAAAGATATGGAAAAAATGCAGGTAAAGATAGACGTCTGACTTTTGCGCCAACGCCGCCGAAGCACGTCGGCGTCAAGCGCGTTTTCGCAAAAATGCAAAATCGGCGTCGAACCGAAAGAAACTGATCGAAATAACAAGGATATAAAGTATGAAAAACAAAAGGAAACAAGTGCTCATAATCATTCTTGCTCTGATCGCGTCGGCAGCCTCGTCGCTGACCGTATTCGCAGCCGCGTCGTATGACAGCTCGAAAGACCCCGTAGTCTCTCTCTCGGGTATGAAAGCATACGTCACCGAGGCTCTTTCTTCCGTGTTTTCCTCCATATCGAGCCTCGAAAGCAGGATGGAAGCCGTGGAACTCGGCGGCGGCGGATCCTCGGGCTCTTCTCCGTCCACCGAAAGTCTGCAAGCATTGCTCGAGCGCATAAAAGCGCTCGAAGAGCGCTCATCCTCGCTCGAAAAGAGCAACACTGCGTTGTCGGGCGAGCTTACGAAGACCAAAAACGAGCTTTCTTCCCTGATATCCGAGTTGCAACAGCAATACAATTCACTGAAAAACGAAATCGATTCCGTTTCGTCGGATATTTCGGGGCTGCGCAGTCAGCTTTCGTCTCTTTCGGGCGACGTGTCGACACTCTCGAAGAACTTTAAGCAAATATCCGACATTTCCACAAAACTCGAGACCGTAACCTACAAGGTCAACAACCTGCTCGGCGACAACGGCGACATAGCGCAGCTTAAAAAGTCGTGCCAAGAAATAAGCGAAGAATTCCAAAAGATAAAAGACGAGGTCGGTCAAACGTATAACGCCGTGTTTGTCGAATACGGCTCGGTAATATACGCCAACGATGTCGACGACACCGCGCTCGTCGTACTTCGCTTCGGCTCCGCCGTCGTAGTTTCGCCTTTTACCGAGGCGGGAAAGGCGCAGGGGCTGAACGACCTTTCCGACGGTACAGAGCTGCTCGACGGCGAATCCGTGCCGCTCTATCACAACGTTCTGATCCCCCGCGGCGGAGACGACGGCAGAGGCATACGCATAACCTCCGTTGACGGAGCTTGGATAATGATCGGAGGTGACTATAAAATTGTCACGCCGTAAAAAAATCGGATTTCAAAAGACCGTGCTGCGCGTTACGGCGGCGATACTTGCCTGCTTGATGGCGGCGGCTGCGCTTTTTACTCTCATCGGTTTTATCATAGACGCCTCCGCCACCGACGGCGAGCTCGACAAATATGCTTTTTCCTGCAAAAAGACCGACGGCGCGAACGACGAGTTTTACGTTGCCGTAGGTTTGAGATACGGCTCGGCGGTCAAAGCCTCGCACGCCGTCAGCTCGCCCTACGGATTTATCGCGGGCGAGGTGTATATCGACTCCGACTCAAGGCAATTCACCCCGTTTTTGACGATCGACGAGAGTGCTCTCGTGATCGCCGCCGACGCCAATCTCGTTTATAAATCCGGCACGCTCGAGATCGCCGCAAGCGAAAAAAGCACGGATATCGGCGCGTATCACGTTCAGCTTTCGCTTGACGGCACTGCGGCTTGGGCGCGCATCGATGAACTCTCAACGCTCTTTTTTGCCGAGTACGGGCACGTATTTCCCGCGCAGATCTCGGGCGAACGTGTCGTTCGCGTCGGCGCTTTCGCAAGCTACTCCGATGCGTCGGCAGCCGCGGCAAAGATCGGCTCGTCGATCGAGGGCTTTACCGTATCGGTCGCGTCTCCGTCGGCTGACGGCATCTGCGTGATAAACGAGGATTGCGACACCATCCTTTTCGAATATACCGCCGGCGGCAATTACAGCGGCGCGGTGTGCCCTCTTCAGTCCGGCAACGCCGACGACGGCAGAGCGTATATCTACTATGCTCCGACAACGCACCTTTACGACGGCGTGTTCGCTTTTCGTCGCTATTCCGACGCCGACGTCGCGGGGCTTACCCTCATAAATCTCGTTTCTATGCAGCGCTACGTCGAGGGCGTTTTGCCGAGCGAGATTTCCTCCGCTTGGCCGCTCGAAACGCAAAAGGCTTTTGCAGTAACCGTACGCGCTTATACCGTATCAAACCTCGGCTCGTACATAACGGCATACGGTTTCGATCTGAAAAACACTGCCAGCAGCCAGGTGTATCGCGGCAGATATTCCGTTAATTCCACGGTCGAACGTGCGGTGGCGGAAACGAAGAACTTGGCGCTGAGTTACGGCACGACGCTTGTCTCGGGGTACTATTCATCCTCGCAGGGCGGATATTCCGTCGGCACGAAATACGTTTGGGGCGGAACCACGGGCTCGTACCTCGCAACGCAAGCGACTCCTTGGGAGAATTATTCCGCCGTATCGCGCGGTTTTTGGAATTTCGAAATGACGGAAAAAGAGCTTTTGACCGCATTCGGCATATATGATTACGGCGACACCGTCGCAGACGTCAGTTACGAGTTCGCGGGCGAAAGCACGTATATCTACTCTATGACGGTTACCGACAGCACGGGAGAAAGCGCGACGATAACGCGCACCTCGAAGATAAAAGCCGCTTTCGACGATTACGGCGCTCTTTCCGCCAATCTGATGATTGGCAAAGGCTCTCTCGATTACGTCTACGACAAAGTTATCTCGACCCGAGTCGTTGACCTTTCGGCGTCGTACACCGGAAAAGTTGACGTACAGACCTCGGGCGGCGTGACGTCCGTCGACGCGGGCTCGCTTTCGTATTATACCGCCGACGGCGTTTTTACGAAAGACGAATCCGGCTCTCTGTACGTGCAAACGGCAAACGGTACCGTTATTTTAACGTCGGCAGACGATATATCCGTTTCAACAAAACCGGATGAAAACGGCTATTACACCTACGTTTCGAACTACGGCACGTTTCTTATCATCACGGAGCTCCAACAGATAAAGCAAACGTACGTCGCCGCAAACGCGTCGAATTACGTTATCGTCGGGCGCGGAAACGGGCACGGCGTCGGCGCCAGCCAATACGGTATGTATCACCTTGCAAATGCGGGCGCAACGTACGACCAGATACTCGCGGCATACTATCCCGGAACGGAGATAACGAACTTCTTCGAATATTGGAACAAACGGTGAACAAGGCAATGACAAAAAGCGAAATATTATCTCACGTAGATCACACCCTGCTATCCCCAACGGCAACGTGGGAGGATATCCGCAAAACCTGCGACGAAGCCGTCGAGTTCGGCGTTGCCTCGGTATGTATCCCACCCGCTTTCGTAAAACGCGCGGCGAAATACGTCGGCAACCGTATCCCGATCTGCACCGTTGTCGGTTTCCCGCTCGGGTATTCGGCGCCGCAGATCAAGGTCGCGGAAGCGGCGCTTGCCGTCGCCCAAGGCGCATCGGAGGTCGATATGGTTGCGTCGCTCGCCTGCGTCAAAAGCGGCGACCTCGCCGCATTCGCATCCGAGGTACGCGCGGTAAAAGAGGCTTGCGGCAAAAAAACGCTCAAAGTTATAATAGAGACCTGCCTTTTGACCGACGAAGAAAAGGTCCGCGCTTGTCGCTCGATATTCGAAGCGGGGGCTGATTTTGTCAAAACGTCGACCGGCTTTTCAAGCGGCGGTGCCACCGAGCACGACGTCGCGTTGCTTGTCGAAAGCGCCCCTGCGGGACTTTCGGTTAAAGCCTCGGGCGGCATATCCGATTTTGCATTTGCCCAAAGGCTGCTTGAGCTCGGCGCGTCGCGCCTCGGAACGAGCAAACTCGTCAAGCTCGCATCGGCGGAGCGAAACAAAGCGTAACTTCGTTTATAAAGAATAAATACCCGTCCGTGATCACTCTCGGACGGGTATTTTGGCGTTTTTATGACGCCTGTCTGCGTCGGCTTGTCGCACAACACGGCTCTCTCACGGCTTCTACTCTAAAGCGAGCGTCAAACGAGCGAAGTGAGTGCGCTTCCGTTCGCCCAACGAGTGCGTGAATAGTTCGCGACGCACGTATATCACGGCAATCTTTTTTCGTGTCTTGTGTCAAGACCGCGCCGCGCCAACTCGTTGCCTCAAAACACACACAGATAGGAATCCGTACGTCACTCGCACACAGATAAAAATCCGTGCGCCCCGGTGCCGCTCACACCGTGTGTATTCCCTTAACGCTGTCGGCGTGGGGCGCGTCGATGGCGTACTTTTTTGCTTTTCTGTACTCAAAAAATTTTTTCGCTGTCTCGCCGAACATCGCGTAAGTAAGCACGTCCTCGTCTTGTTCGAGCCACGGCGCCGCCTCGGCGCGAAGTTTGTCGAGTTCGGGCTCGAGCAGATCAGCCGGGCGCGAAAGTATCAACGGCTCGTCTCCGACTATCTTTTTGATAAATTCGGGAGCGATCGCCGCCGGCGTGCGACCGTATTCGCCGCGCACCAATCCCCTGAATTCTTTTGTTACCATTTTATATCTTTCGCCGCACAAAACGTTCATCACCGCTTGCGTTCCCACGATCTGCGAGGTCGGAGTTACGAGCGGCGGGTAGCCCGCCTCGGCTCGAACGCGCGGCACCTCCGCAAGAACGAGCGGGAGCTTATCCTCTTTGCCCTGCGCCTTAAGCTGCGAAACAAGGTTTGAGAGCATTCCTCCGGGGACCTGATTTACGAGCGCGTTAACGTCAACGGACAGCACTTTGTCGGGCAACATCCCGCGATCGGCAAAATCGCGACGGACGGAGGCGAAATATTCCGTCAATCCGTCGAACCTGTCGAGGGTGATGCCCGTGTCGCGCTCCGTCCCCGCCAAAGTGGCAACGATCGACTCCGTAGGCGGTTGCGACGTGCCGAACGCGAAGGGCGAAAGTGCCGTGTCGACAACGTCGACACCCGCCTCTATCGCTTTTAAAAGCGTCATAGAGGCAAGCCCCGAGGTATAATGCGTATGGAGCTGAACGGGCACGGTGACCGCTGCCTTTATGCTTTTTACAAGCTCATACGCCTCGTACGGGCGCAAAAGCCCCGCCATATCCTTAATGCAAACGGAATCCGCCCCCATCTGCTCGAGCTGGGCGGCATACGCCGCGAAAAACTCGGTGCTGTGCACTGGGCTCGTCGTATAAGATATCGCCGCCTGAACGTGTCCGCCGTATTTTTTCGCCGCGGTAATGGCTGTTTCGAGATTGCGCGGATCGTTCAGCGCATCGAATATCCTTATGATGTCGATCCCGTTTTCTATGGATTTGGCAACGAAACTTTCAACGACGTCGTCGGGATAATGCCGATAGCCGAGCATATTTTGCCCGCGAAAAAGCATTTGCAGTTTGGTATTTTTAACGTGGGATCTGATAATGCGCAAACGCTCCCACGGATCCTCGTTCAGATATCTGAGGCACGCGTCGAAAGTCGCGCCGCCCCACGCCTCTATCGAATGATAGCCGACCGCGTCCATCCTTTCAAGCACGGGCAACATCTGCTCGGTAGTCATTCTCGTCGCAAAAAGCGATTGATGACCGTCGCGCAGAGCGGTCTCCGTTATTTTTACGGGTTTGATATCGGACATTTTTCACCTCTCATAAATGTTGAAACCAAGAAATAAACACTCCCGCGGCAACGGCAGAGCCGATAACGCCGGCAACGTTCGGTCCCATTGCGTGCATAAGCAAAAAGTTCGTCGGGTCGGTCTCCTGACCGACTTTTTGCGAAACTCGCGCCGCCATAGGCACTGCGGAAACGCCCGCCGAGCCTATAAGCGGATTGATCTTGCCGCCGGATATGAGATTCATTATCTTTGCGCAAAGCAAACCGCCGAGCGTTGAGAATCCGAAAGCAACTACGCCGAGCGCGATTATGAGCAGTGTCTCGAATTTCAGGAAATTCGAAGCGCTCGCGGTCGCACCGACCGAGATACCGAGAAAGACCGTTATCGCGTTCATAAGTCCGTTTTTCGCGGTGTTCGAGAGCCTATCCGCAACTCCGCTTACGTTAAGCAGATTGCCGAACATCAAAAATCCTATCAAAGGTGCTGCGTCGGGCACGATAACGCACACGATAAGGGTAACGGCTATGGGAAATACGATCTTTTCGGTCTTGGAGACCTTTCGCAGAGTCGTCATCTTTATCGCGCGCTCCTTTTTGGTCGTGACCGCGCGCATTATAGGCGGTTGTATCATCGGTATCAGCGCCATATATATATACGCCGCGATGGCTATCGCGCTGAGCAGCTCCGGCGCCAGTATTTTAGACGTCAGTATCGCAGTCGGTCCGTCGGCGCCGCCGATTATACCGATTGCCGCAGCTTGCTTAAGGGTAAAAACACCCGAGGCATACGCGCCGAAAAACGCCGCGAAAACGCCGAGTTGCGCGGCGCCGCCGATAAGCAAAGTTTTCGGATTCGATATCAAAGGACTGAAGTCCGTCATCGCTCCGATACCGAAAAATATCACGGAAGGATATATTCCGAGCTTTACCCCGAGGTAAAGGTAGTCGAGCAGACCGCCTTCGTTGAATATCTTCGCAACGTCAAGTGCCCCGTCGGTTATAAAAAGCTCCATATGATACAGCTCCGCACCCGGCAAGTTTGCCAAAAGCATACCGAAAGCTATCGGCAAAAGCAAGAGCGGCTCATACTGCTTCGCTATGGCAAGATAGACGAGCACGCCGACGAGCACGTACATTATAAGCGTTTTCAGCGGCATCCAAGGATCGGCGTCGCCGAACAGCTTATAAAGCCCCGTCGTTTCAAATATCGAAAAAATTTTTTCTGCCATTTTTGATTTACAGGCTCCGTTATTTGCTCAAAGTAAAGATAAGCTGCCCTTCTTCGACGGAGGTACCTGCGGCAACGTCCACGGAGAGGATGACGCCGTCGGCGGGAGAAGCTATCTCGTACTCCATCTTCATCGCCTCGAGCACGCACACGCAGTCCCCGCGCGAAACTCGGTCGCCGACCTTGGCGTTCACCCTTAATACCGCGGCTTGCAACGGCGCTCTTACCGCCTCGGCACCGGCGGGAACGCTCTCGGTGCGCGCGGTCTCGTGCGTCGGCTGCGACGGTGCCGCCGCTTTTTCCTCGGTGCGAGATGCGCCCCCAACGACCTCCTCTATCTCAACGTCGTAAGACGTTCCGTTAACTTTTACGGTAAATCTTCTCATAACAACTTTTCTCCTTTACAGTTTCGATATTTCACTCGTTCCATGGTCTGCCGTTCGTCTTTTTAAACGATACGACCCTAAAACCGACGGCAGGACGCTCCTCGCGCTCCGCTTCCTCGGCAAGCAATACGCTTATCGCCGCGGATATCGCCGCAACAGTCTCACCGTCGTCGCTGTGCGCCGTAACGACGGCGTCATCCCGCTCGTTTCGGCTTTCCAAGGCTTCGACGTTGCTTTTTTTCGATTTCGGCGCAAGTACGGCGCCGAATATCGCAAGTATCCCCCAAATCAGCGCAAGAACCAACATAACGACAAGCAATCCGAGCAATGCGTACGCTCCGCCGTCAAGCACGCGCGCGAGGGCATCGTTTACAGCAAATACCGTCATCTTTTGCCGCCTTTCACTCTCTCGGCGCTACACACACGCGATTTACCGAGAAGCATATAGAGTGCCGAAACTATCCTTGCGCGAAGTTCCGCGGGCGACACGATATCGTCGATCTCTCCCGCGACGGCGGCTTCCGCCGGAGAGAGTATTTTTTCGCTCCACTCGCGCTCGAGCATCTCGCGGGTCGAGAAAATGTCGTCCTCACGCACTCGGTCGTTCCACAAAAACGCAACCGAGGTCTCGGGCGACAGTGCGCCTATGCGCGCGTCGGGCAAAGCGAAAGCCACGTCCGCACCTAAGGCTTTGGAGCCCATATACATAAAGCCAGCGCCGTAAGCGTTGCCCACGACCGCGCCGATCTTTGCGTTGTCGTAAAGGACGAGCGAGGTCACCATATCGCGAGCGGCGGAAATATACGCCGCGCTGTCTTTTTCGTTTCTGTCAAGCCCCGAAGAATCCGCAAGCGAGATCAGCGGCATACCGAATCTGCCGGCAAAACTTTGTATCTCGGCGGCTGCTTTGCAGGCGCGTACGGTAAGCGCCCCCTCGCCCACGCGGCTGTCGTTGGCAATAACCGCACACGACACACCGCCTATACGGGCAAATCCCGCGACCATCTCGGGCGCATATTCGCCCCAAAGGCGTATAAACTCTTTGCCGTTGCCGTCGGCAAGCTGCGCGACGAGCTCCTCGCCCGTAAGCCCCGCAATGTCCGCCGCCCTATCGAGATCTCCCTCGCCGACGGGAGTACCCTCGGCGCGGTTGGAGGGCAAAAACGACAAAAGTCGGCGCGCCGCGGCAAACGCCTCGTCCGCGCTTGCGCAACCGAGGCACGAGGCGCCGCTCTCGGCACGGATATTTTTCCCGCCGCTGACAAAAGGCGAGACCGCGTAAAGTTCGGACTTGTGTTCGCCATCGCCGTCGACCGTAAGGACGAAATCGAACGTCGACGCCCAAACGCCCATCGTTCCGCCGCACACGCCCGGCACGATAGCTATCCTCGGCACGACACCGCCCGAGGCACAAGCGGCGCTCAGCGTTCTGCCGAGAGAGGCGAGCGCACGCACGCCCTCGTAAACCGCAATTCCGTCCGAATCGAATATCCCGACTATCGGCGCTCCGTTTTTGAGCGCCATATCATACAGCGCGACGATCTTTTTTTCGCTGTATTCGTCAAAAGCGCCGTTTTGACGACTTCTGTCCTGAGCAAAGGCAAATACCAACTCGCCGTTTACCGCACCGTAGCCGCAAATAACGCTTTCCGCCGTTTCGGGGTCCGAACTGCCCGCAACGTACTTTCCCGTCTCGGAAAACGTCCCGTGATCGAAAAGCGCCGTAAGCCCCGCACGCGCGGAATACTTGCCCTCGCTCTCCTTAACGGCGGAAATGTCTATCTCCTTGAGCATTTCCGTAAGTTTTTCGGACGTAAGCTGCTTTCGCAGCCCCTTATTTTTTTCTCCGCCAGCAACTTGCATTGCCAAACCTCCGACAAATAACGATCTGAATAATGGCGCAAACGATATCCGCCGCCTACCGGCGACACAGCCGTAAAGCCCTTTTGGCGACACGCCGCACGCAAAGTCTCCGCGCAAATCTCGATTTTGCCCAACTTAAACCATTTTAATTATATCACTTATTTCGAAATTTGCAATAGAAAAACAGCGATTTTCATCTTCGGCAAACGTAAAATCGGCAACGCAGATCCGCGTCGATCTTGCCGAGCTTGCGCTCTTTTTCGCTTTATGAATTTTTGATCCGATTAAGCTCTTTGATAAAGGTTTCGATATCTTTAAACTCGCGGTAAACCGAGGCGAATCTCACGTACGCAACGTCGTCCGCGCTTTTCAATTTGTCCATAACCATTTCGCCGATCTCGCCGGAGGTGACCTCCTGGCGCAGGGAGTTTTGCAGTTCCGACTCTATCTCCGCAACGATGTTCTCCGCGTTGACCGGGCGCTTTTGGCAAGCCTTCATCACGCCCGACAAAAGTTTCGTTCGGTCGAAAAGCTCTTTCGTTCCGTTCTTTTTTATTACAATCGTCTGAACGGACTCTATTATCTCGTACGTTGTAAATCTGCGTTGACACTCGATACATTCGCGCCTGCGTCTTATGTTGTTCCCATCGGGATTTTGGCGCGAATCAACGACGCGGCTCTCAAGGCAACCGCAATTCGGGCATTTCATAAAATCAGGTTCCTTTCCCGCTGTGCTTGAATTCGTTCCCTTGCCGACGGGCAGAGGTCTTTACCTCGCGCCGCCGCAAGAAAAAGCACATATCCGTTGCGACGCACGACCGAGTGCGCGACAACGTCTCACTTTTCAAATATGATAACACAAAACGGTGTTTTTGTAAATAACGAATAATAAATTTCCGAACTATTCGGCTCGTCTTTTGATCCTTATTTTGCACTTCCCCGCATCAAGATCCTCCGCAACGTCGCGCAAAGTGCACGGAGTTACGAGGTGCGCGACAGTCTTGCGGTACGCCGCGAGAGCCGCAAGCCTGCGAGTGCCGAAAAGCGCGCTTTCGCTGTCGGCGCCGTAAGAAATATTTACGGCATACGTTTTGACTCCGCCGCGCTTTATAACGTAAAGCGCGTAATGCGCCTTTTCTCCGAGTACGATGCGAATATCTTCGCGAAGTTGAAATAATTTTGCACGTTTGGTTTCGGTAATGCCGTTCATAGTTTCGATTCTCCTTTCAACAATACGGTCGCCTGACCTTAAACGTATAATATCACAAATAATCGGAGTGCTTTTATCAAGAATTTGTATCAAACGTTTGTTTATTTGCAACAAAAAGTACCTGTTTTTTATCATATAAAAACGTATCGCGCGATTTTTCGACGAAACTTTCGCGCACAAAACGGAGAAAAAACGCAAACGACAGTTTATTTCGGCGATTTGCACATAAAAACGTTGTTATTTTGCGCCGCTTCGGTGGACTTGGATATACGTTCAAGCTTCTCGGCGACGGTTCCGACGCGAATATACACAATTTCGATGTATATTTAAATAATATTCATCGTTTTCGGCGTATCCGAGGGCTATATCGTCTGTGAAAATTGCACAATGTCGGCGATAAAACTCGCAAGGCGCCGGCGACGCACTCCGAACGTCGCGGCATTCGTCGCCCGTCAAAGCAAAAAAACGCCGCAGGCAACGCAAGGTCGCCCGCGACGTTTTATCACGTATAATTCGTATCGTTCGTTTTTTCCTCAAAATTCGTGGACTTCGCTTCGCCATATCCGAATTCGTTTGCGAGTTCCGCAAGCCTTTCGGCGGCCTCGAGCGCGTCAAGCCAATCCTCGGCATAGGCTCGCCGCAAAAGATCCGCGGGGATACAAGCGTCGAACTTTTCAATCAAGGGGCATTCCGACTCAGCCACAAGCTCGCGCGCCTGTGCGGGACGGCGTGCAAGCTCCGCACCGACGGCACGGGCAAACCGCTCCGCATCCTTTTCTTCGGAGCGAAACAAAATATATCTGCAATCCTCGTATTCGACGCCGCTCACTCGCAGTTCAGCGGCGCGCGAGCGCAAGAATCTCACCGTCGCCTCAAAAGAGCGCGTTCCGAGCCACGGAAAAAAGCAAAAAACGTTGCCGCCGACGTTTACGACCGATCTTTCGGTAATACCGCTCGTTCGAGCAAAATTTCTTGCCTCGGCAAGCCTTGCGGTGGCGTTCGGCTTAAGATACGGGTAAACGATGTCCTCCTCCAGCACTCGCCGCATACGCCGCAGCAGCTCGGTATGCACCTCTCCGCGCTCGCCGTGCCACGCTGCCCGGATTGTCCCCTCTACGGGCTTGACGTATATCTTTTTTCCCGAAACGTCGACCTCTTCGGTCTCCCAAACGCGCCCAGCCAAGGCAAAGCGTTCGCCCACGGCGGGAACGCGGCTTATCGTCCCTATCTCCTCCGAGGCGCAACGAACGATCATATCGTCGCTGTCTTTAAAAACGGCGTAAAATTTATATCCGGCGATCAGCCTCTCTCCGCGCAGTCCGACGATAACACCTTTTTGCTCCGTCATCTCCAAATACTCGTTTTTTATCATAGAGATAAGGAGTTCCCTATAATCCTCCTTGGATATATGCGCAAAAGGCGGCAACGAAAGTACTCTTTCGGCGATCTGCGACGGGCGCAACTCGCCCGAGGCGGCGCAAATGGCGAGAGTTTGGTGAAAAGCCAAAGAAAACGGCATTTTTTTTACTGCGGGCGGCTCGACGAATCGCCGCTCGATATAAAGCTGTACGGCGGCGATCGCACACAAAAGGTCCCACGGCAGCGCTTGCGGCAAAGACGCTTGCGCAAGCGGTCGTTCCTCTCGGAGCGCCATCATCATCTCGGGCGGCTGACCGCGTCGCCCCGAGCGCCCGAGCCTTTGCAAGAATCCGGCAACGCTATGGGGCGCACCGTTTTGCACCACCCTCTCGAGTTTGCCTATATCTATGCCGAGTTCCATCGTGACCGTGGCACAGGTAACGTTTTTTTCGTCGGAGTTCTTCATTTTAGTCTCGGCTTCCTCGCGAAGCGTGGAAGAAAGATTGCCGTGATGGATATAAAAAACGTCGGCGTCTCCGCGCCTTGCGGCTATCCGACGCAAGGTCGCGGTAACGTGTTCGGTCTCCTCGCGAGAGTTTGAGAACACAAGCGCCTTTTTGCCCGCAACGCAATCGTATATAAATTCGTACCCCGCGTCAAGTTTCCCTTGCGCTTTTTCCGCCCCACGCTCACTCTCCGCAACGTCCCCGATAAAGAAATGCTCGATCCCGAGCCGCCAACGCATCCGTTCGCTCGGCAATTGCGGGCAAAAGGTTTTGCGACCGCTGCCGGCGCCGAGCCACTCGGCGGCAAGTTCCGGCGACCCTATCGTCGCCGACAGACCGATCCGTCGCGGGTGACGGCGAATGATACGCCCTATACGACAGAGCTGACAGATGATCTGAGCTCCGCGATCGCTGCCCGTTAAGGTATGTATCTCGTCTATAACGATAAAACGCAGATCGCAAAAGAGGCGATAAATATCCGTCGGTCGGGTAAGCAACATCGCCTCGAGCGACTCGGGCGTTGTTTGCAATATTCCGCGAGGCTTGTCCAAAAAGCGCTTTTTTTGCGACGAGGAAACGTCGCCGTGCCACCGAGTTACGGGTATACCGCTTTGCGCGAGGAGTTCGCCGAGCCGATCGAATTGGTCGTTTATCAGGCTCTTGAGCGGAGACACGTACAAAACGGCAACGCTTTGCGGAGCATCGTCCTCGATCTGCGACAATATCGGAAAAAAGCAAGCCTCGGTCTTGCCCGACGCGGTGGCGGACGTCAAAAGCAGGTTGTCGTCCGTTTCGAATATGCATTTTGCAGCCGCCGCTTGCACCTCGCGCAGCTCCGTCCAGCCGTGGGAGTAGACGTATTCTCTTATAAACGGCGCAAAGCCGTTCAAAACCTCGTCCGTCATAATATCCGCCCCTCTCCGTTATTCGCTCGCGGGTCTTCGTTCGCTCGCGTTTACGCACTTAATTGTTGCGTTTTTAAGTCACGCTACTCGCGCAACAGCCGATCAAAAATCTATATCGGCAGGGTCGAACGCAGCCCTCTTCCTCGCGTTTTCTGCCGTATCGATCGCATTTTTCGCACTCGAATTGCCCTCGGGTGCCACCGTTTTTCGAACCACGTCGGCAAACGACGTATCCGGGTTTTGCATCAAAACGTTGAGCACCGTCATATAGTCCCGTATCATCTCACGCGGCGTTATCAATTCGTCCGCCCCCGCGCGAGACAGGCACAACTTTAAAAACTCCGCTTCTTCGTCGACGGTTATGCGTGCCTCCGTCCCGTAATACTGCGAATGAAGGAAGGTGAGGCGCACTATCAGCGCAAGGAGTTCGTCGTCCGTCAGCCTTGCCAGACGTATAACGGGACCTATTGTGTTTTTTACGTCGCTCGGCAAAAATCTGCTGTCGCAAAGGCGGCTGCGCAGCGCCTCGTAGCCGAAGAGCCCGCGCCTTGTATCCTCCAAAAACTGCGGCGTTCCGCCGAAAACCACCTCGAGATTCGGCGCGCGCCCCTGCAACGTATCGTTGAACATCGAAAGTATCTTTTCGTAATTGTTCTCGCGGGATATCCTGTTCGGTATCTTATAGAGATTGACGCACTCGTCGATAAACACGACAAGACCGCGGTAGCCCATCTTTGCGGACAGCGCCGCCCACAGTTTCAAAAAGTCGTACCAGTTCGTGTCGCCGATGACAAGCGAAACGTTAAAGCCGAGCTCGCGCCGAGCCTCGCTTTTGTTCGCAAACTCACCCCTCAGCCATTTCAGGCACGCAGCCTCGCGCACCTCGTCGCCCGCAAGTTGCGCCCTGTAATACTCGCATATAACGCGCGCAAAATCGTAGCCGCCCACCATAAACTCGACCTCTCTCAGGTCGCGTTCGACGGCGGCGCAAAGTTTCGCGGCAAATTCGGGGTCCGTTCGCAAAGTGCCGTTCGCCTCTATCTCCGAAGATAGCGCATATGCCCGCCGCGATATAACGCGCGGCAACGCTCCGCCGTCGGGACACGATTTGGAGGAAAGATTTTTTATCAGTTCGCGATAGGTCGCCACGCCCGCTCCGCCGCTGCCGTACAGCCGTCGCTCCGGCGACAAATCGCAGTCCGCCGTCAAAAATCCCTTTTCCAGTGCATAGCCGCGAACGAGCTGTATCAAAAAGCTCTTTCCGCTGCCGTATCTTCCGATCAAAAAGCGCATTCCGCCGCCGCCCTCGCTTACAAGCTCGAGATCGGAGAGAAAAGCCTCTATCTCCGCGTCTCTGCCTATGGCGACGTACGGCGCCCCCTCGCGCGGCACAACTCCCGCGCCGAGCGAGGCTATAAGTGAAGCAAGCACTCTTTTCGGTATTTTTTCCCGTATCATTTTAACGCTCCTGTTTTCAGCATTTCGGCAACGTCGTCGGCATAATCCCCGACGACGGCAAAACCGTCGGCACCGTCGCAAACGACGATATCGCCGATCAAGTCAAGCATATATTCGTTTATTTCATCGCTCAGTATCTCCGCGCTCTTACCGCCGGCGCAAACGGCAAGTCGTGCCGCCTCCGCGTCGCCGTCGATGAGCGCGCCGAGAAAGCGCCGATGATACTCGCCAAGTCCGCCGCAATCGGACGACGGCGGCGCACCCGTCTCGGTCTTCGCGCTATTATCCAACGCAAGGCAAGCATCGGCGTCGCAGCCGTAACTCTCCGCCCCGTCCGCACCACCGGCATAAGGCGCCAAAGACGCGCCGCCGTTCTCGCTTGCGGCAACGAAGTCGCCGCAAGGCGCACTCTCCGCTCCGTCCCTCTCGGGAAATGCGGCTACAAGGCGCTCGGTAACGCGCCACGACGCACGCTCTATCCGCGCGGCTGCGTCCGGCGAAAGCTCTTTGCGCGGCACGTCGTACGCTCGCTCGTACCGAGCCTCATACGGCGCGTCGTCGCGCCCGAGAAACAAAGCGAAATATTCGTCCGCAAATCTTACGACGTCGCACGGCAACTCGCCGTGCGAAAGGCGCGGCCTTACGCCGAGATATGAGCGAATCTTGTTTTCGACGTATTTTAAAAGGTCAGCCATAAAAAAGCGAAGTTCGTAAGAGCCCGTGAGCGAATAATATTCGACCTCTATGCGTTTCTTTACGCGCGGCGAAACGAGTGCGCCGATATACGAATCTCGTACCGTGCGTATCGTTCGCATCTTTTCCGTCGGTGAGAACGACGTGCGTTCGAAAACGTACGAAATTGCCCCCTCCGTGTGCTTTTTGTAAAAGGCAAGATTTTTACCGACTGCGAATTTGCTTTTTTTATAATCGTAATTCGAGCAAAGCCCGATCAAAAGCCGCACGTACGTTCTATCCGAGGGGGCGACGTAAAATTCTTTCAGCGAAGCCGAAGAAAAGATCTCGGGTACCGCGCGGCTAAGGAGTGAGCGCGGAGGCGAAAGGCGGTTTATAAGACAAAAATCGCATATCCACTCGGACAACTGCACGTCAAGCCGCGGATAATCCTCGCGATACGCCAACCACAAACCGCAAAGGATATCGAGGCGCGCCTGCGCGTCGGAAGCACGGCAAATATTGATACATTCGTATATCAAAAGCAAAACGTACGCATAATCGACGCGCGGATACTCGCCATTTTTAACGAGCGAACGAAAGTAGATAAAAAAATCAAATTGCGCGCGATCAAGCTGCGAGTACTGCGGCATATACGAAAAAAACGGGACGTGTTCCGAGGGACGCGGTGCAAAATCATCCGTTTTTTGCGCGAATATACGAAAGTT
This sequence comes from uncultured Ruminococcus sp., assembly GCA_964579135.1. Lineage (GTDB taxonomy): Bacteria > Bacillota > Clostridia > Oscillospirales > CAG-272 > CAG-390. The sequence goes on from CAZOFD010000007.1 coordinate 54,283, forward strand.
TTCGTAATAATCGTAATCCGTATGCCAATTATAGAGCGAGACCCTGCGCAAAAGAGAATTTTTGGGCGCGTACGCGCATATCGGCTCCTCTGCGCGACTTTTCGCGCCGCCGCACCTTGTAACGTCCTTGCCGTCTCCGTGCGCCGAGGCATTTTCGCGTACCGAACGCAACGCCGCGCCGCTGCGCGGCGGCACTATGGAGGCTATATCACCAAATCGTTCTTTTTCGTCGCGATCATCCCGCATTTTCGTCGTGCGCGGCAAAGATATCCCGCTCCTCCGTTTCAAAATAGCTATCGTATTATTTTATATCATTTTAAGTTTTGTGTCAATACTTTGGGGCTTTTTCGCACTCACCGCGCCGCTTGCGCTCAAGTGCGCGGCGACGAAAAAAGCCCTGCCGGCGGCGACGCGCCCGCACGTAATCTCGCACAAGCGAACGTCGCGCTTTGTTCTTGACAAAACGCGGGTTAGTATGTATAATTATAAATGATTTATTTTCTGAAAAAAGCAAGGGAGCGCTTAAATGAGGATCGTCGTCAAGGTCGGCTCGTCCACGCTGACCCACGAAACGGGCAGGCTGAACATCCGCCGCACCGAAAAACTTTGTCGGACTCTAAGCGACGTTATGAATCGCGGTCACGAGGTTATATTGGTTTCAAGCGGTGCCGTCGCAATGGGCTCGGGGAAACTCGGGCTTGCCTCAAAGCCGCGCGACATAGCCTCAAAGCAGGCTGCCGCCGCCGTCGGGCAATGCGAACTGATGTATATATACGACAAATTCTTTTCCGAATACAACCGCACGGTTGCCCAGCTTTTGCTGACGGGAGACGATTTTTCGTGCGACGAACGCCACCGCAACCTCTCTGCCACGATGAGCAGACTGATCGAAATGGGCGTTTTGCCGATCGTTAACGAAAACGATACCGTTTCCACCGACGAGATCAAAGTCGGCGACAACGACACGCTGTCGGCGCTCGTTGCCGTCAGCGTCAAAGCGGATCTGCTGATACTTTTGTCGGACATCGACGGGCTCTTTACCGCCGACCCGCGGCTCGACCCGCACGCAGAACTCATAAAAAAAGTCGACGACATCGACGACGGCATCCGTGCGCTTGCCGGGGACAGCGGCACCGCCCTCGGCACGGGAGGAATGAGAACGAAATTACACGCGGCGGAGATATGCACCTCAAACGGTTGCGATATGCTTATCGCCAACGGCTCGGACCCCGAGATACTGTTTAAAGCGCTCGACCCCGACGAAAGCGTCGGTACCCTGTTTGCCGCAAATAACTCAAATCGCAAATAAGGAGAAAAGATGACCTCCACTACCGAAATACTGAAAAGAGCCAAAGCCGCGTCCGCACGTCTTGCTATCTTATCGGAGGACGAAAAGAACCGAGCGCTGCTCGCAATGGCTGACGCGCTCGTTGCAAGCGCCCACCGCATCCTCGACGCCAACGCCGCGGATATTGAAAACGCCCGCGGCACGATAAGCGAAGTTATGCTCGACAGGTTGCGCCTTGACGGCGAAAGGATCGCCTCTATGTCGCGCGGGATTCGCGACGTCGCCGCGCTACCCGACCCGACGTGGCGTGTGCTCGATTCGGAGCGCCACGCAAACGGTATGACCATAAACAAAGTCAGCGTCCCCCTCGGCGTTCTCGGCATCATATACGAAAGCCGCCCGAACGTTACGTCCGACGCCGCGGCGCTATCCTTTAAAAGCGGCAACGCCTGCGTGCTCAAACCCGGAAAAGAGGCTCACCGGACCTCGAGCGTGATAGTTACCGTTCTCCGCGACGCCGTAAAATATACGGGGCTTTGCGACGCGATCAACGTTCTCGAGGACAATTCGCGTACCGCGGCAAGTGAACTTATGTCGACGCCGAATTACGTCGACGCACTTATCCCGCGCGGCGGCGCGGGGCTCATTCGCTACTGCACGGAGAACTCGAAGGTGCCTTGCATACAAACGGGCACGGGTATATGCCATATTTACGTTGACGCAAAAGCGGACGCGGAAAAAGCGCTTGATATCATCGAAAACGCAAAAACGTCACGCCCTTCCGTCTGCAACGCCGCCGAAGTCTGCCTCGTAAACCGAAATATCGCGGCGGATTTTCTCCCCCGGCTTGCCGCGCGCCTTTCCGGCTGCAAGCACCCCGTGGAATTAAGGCTTGACGCCGAAGCCGCTCGTATAATAAGCGGCACGCCGGCAAGCAAAGACGACTTCGATACCGAATTTCTCGATTACACGTTGGCGGTCGCGATTGTCGGCGACGTGCGCGAAGCCGCAGAGCATATCGCCGCGCATTCGACTCACCACAGCGAAGCAATAATCACCGAAGACGCGACCGCAGCCGAATATTTTACCCGCACGGTAGACAGCGCCGCGGTGTACGTCAACGCCTCGACCCGATTTACCGACGGCGGCGAGTTCGGGCTCGGGTGCGAGATCGGGATATCCACCCAAAAGCTCCACGCGAGGGGACCTATGGGCTTGCGCGAGCTGACCACATACAAATACGTTATAAAAGGGAACGGGCAGATCCGCTAAGCGATCTGTCGTCAAAAGAGCGGCGAGGTGCGCTTTGGCGTCGCGTCGCGGATCTTGAGGTATATTATGAAATACAAAGTTGGATTTATCGGTTGCGGCAATATGGGCGGAGCTTTGGCTTCCGCGATCGCCGAAAAATGCGGCGCGAAAAATCTCGCCGTTTGCGACACCGACGCGCAAAAACTCGCGAATTATTGCCAAAAGCACGGAACGGTGCCGACCACCTCGGCTGACGTCGCACAAAATGCGGAATTCGTCTTTCTCGCCGTAAAACCGCAAACGCTCCCCTCGCTCCTCCCCTCTCTCGCCGACGTCCTATCGCGGCGTAATGACGTAACGCTCGTTTCTATGGCGGCGGGCGTAACGGTAGAGACTATCCGCGGCGCACTCGGCTTCCCCTGCCCCGTCATACGGATAATGCCGAACACTTCTTGCGCGGTCGGCGAGGGGATGATAGTGTATACCTCGGAGGGCGTGTGCGAGGAAAAATGCGCGGAATTTGTCGAACTTATCTCGCTTGCCGGCAAAACGGACAGGCTCGACGAATCGAAATTCGACGTCGCCACCGCCGTTATGGGCTGCGGTCCGGCTTTTGCCTACGTCTTTATCGAAGCGTTGGCTGACGCCGGCGTTGCGGGCGGTCTCACCCGCGAGCAGGCGAATCTTTACGCCGCGCAAATGCTGCTCGGCGCCGGCAAGACCGCGCTCGCCAACGGCGGGCACCCCGCAGACCTCAAAGATGCGGTCTGCAGTCCCGCGGGCTCTACCGTCGCGGGCGTTCACGCGCTCGAGCAAAACGGCTTTCGCTGGGCGGTGATATCCGCCGTTAACGCTGCCAAGTGCAGGAACGAAGAGCTGAAAAAGGGGCGATAACGCACTCGCCCTCAAATAAAACGTCACGCACGGAAGCGGCTTGCCCGCCGCTCCGTGCGTGATATTTTTGTGCGTTTTATTTCGCGGCAAAGCTTACGTCTCTATCCACCTTTTGCCGATCGCTTGGTCGACCGTAAGCGGCACCGCGAGCCGCGCGGCGTTCTCCATCTCCTCGCGCAGCACCTCTGCCGCGCGCTCCGCGCAATCTACGCTCGACTCGACTATCAGTTCGTCGTGCACCTGAAGTATCATTTGCGCGTCGAGCTTCTCTTCACGCAGTCGCCTTGAAACGCCTATCATAGCAAGTTTGATGATATCCGCGGCAGTCCCCTGGAGCGGACTGTTCATCGCGACGCGCTCGCCGAATTTCCGCACTGCGGCGTTTTTGCCCTTAAGCTCGGGCACGTACCGCCTCCTGCCGTAAAGTGTCGTTACGTATCCGCGCTCTTTTCCCTCCTCCACAACGGAACGCAGGTATTCTTTGACCAACGGATACGTGTTCAGATAATTTTCGATATATTCCTTTGCCTGTTTGACGGATATTTTGAGATCGCGTGAGAGCGAATATTCGCCGATGCCGTACACTATGCCGAAATTGACCGCTTTTGCGCGTTTTCGCAGTTCGGGCGTAACGTCGCAAACGTCGACGCCGAACACCGCGCTTGCCGTAGAGGCGTGCACGTCCTCGCCGCTCAAAAACGCCGATATCATGTTTTCGTCCCCGGATATCGCCGCCAAAAGCCTCAGTTCGATCTGCGAATAATCCGCGTCTATCAAAACGCGCCCCTCGCCGGCTGAAAAATATTTGCGCAGATTTCGCCCCGCCTCGGTCCGTATCGGAATATTTTGCAAATTAGGCTCCGCAGAGGAAAGTCTGCCCGTTGCCGTGCCCGTCTGTTTGAAAAGCGTGTGCACTCTGCCGCTGTCGTCCGCCACCTTTAAAAGCCCTACAACGTAAGTGCTTATCAGTTTCGTCAATTTGCGATACTCAAGCACGTCCGCAACTATCGGATAGAACGGCGCAAGCTCCTCAAGCACGTCAGCACTCGTGGAATACCCCGTTTTCGTTTTTTTGCCCGCCGGCAGCCCCAATTTGTCGAAAAGAACGTCTCCGAGCTGCCTTGGCGAATTGATGTTGAATTTTTCGCCCGCGGCGGCATATATATTTTCGGTCAATATCTCGGCGGCAGCCTCAAGCTCGCGCCCGTAATCCCGCAGCCCCTCGCGATCGATCAAAAATCCCGCGTCTTCCATATCGGCAAGCACGTCGGCGAGCGGTTGCTCGACGATGCGAAACAGTTCGGTGCCGCCGCATTCTTCGAGTTTTGCATCAACGGCTTTGCGTATCTTGTATATCGCAACGGCGCTCGGCAACGATGCGTACGAGGCGTCCTCTTTTATATAAACCGCCTTGAGTTTCTCGAGATCGAAGCCCGTCTGCGAATCGACGACGTATGCCGCAAGCATCACGTCGTAGCCCATACCGCGCAAGCGCACGCCGCGTTCCGCGAATTTTTTATACAGATCTTTGCAATCGTAGCACGTAAGGTGCTCCGCGTTGTCCGCAACCGCGCGCAAAAGCTCTTCGCTCGGCGCGACGGTAACGAGCGTTTCCCCATCAAACGCCGAAAGTTCGCCCTCGCAAAAACTTATCGCCGTATGCTCTTTCCCCAAAGCCGCGACAAAATCCTCCTCCTTGTCGCTCTCGCAGAAGTTCTCCGGCATAGGCGACTCCTCTGCCGGCGCATACCCTTGCACGCCGAATTTTGCGACAAGCGACGTAAACTCGAGCTCCGTGCAAAGCCGCGCGAGCTTTTCTCCGTCCGCGCCCGCGGATTCGACTTCCTCGACCGAGGGGACGTCCGGCACGTCGCGACGTATACGGGCAAGTGTGCGCGAAATATACGCCGACTCTTTTCCCGCTTCGAGTTTGGCTACCACTCCGGGCTTAAGCCCCGCGCTCTTGTAGCCCTCGTATACTTTGTCGAGCGAGCCGAATTGCGATATAAGCGCAAGCGCCCCCTTGAGACCGATCCCCGGCACCCCGGGGATATTGTCCGACGTATCGCCCATAAGCGCCTTAACGTCGACAAATTGCGAGGGCGAGACCCCGTATTCGTCAAAAAAAGCGCTCTCGTCGTAATACACGTAGTCACCCGTTTTGGCAAGCAACACCGCGGTGTTTTCGCCGATAAGCTGGAGCGAATCGCGATCTCCCGTCATTATCAACGTTTGCACCCCCGCACGCTCGCCGAGCGCGGACAGCGTGCCGAGCACGTCGTCCGCCTCGTACCCCTCTCGCTCGACGACCGTAAAGCCGAGTGCCTCGGCAGCGCGTTTCGCATACGGCAACTGCACGGCAAGATCGTCGGGCATACCCTTTCTCGTAGCCTTATACGCGGCATACATATTGTGGCGAAAGGTCGGCGCGCGCAGATCGAAAGCTATCGCCCTATGCGTCGGCGAATATTTTTCGCATTGCTTCGTAAGCATAGTGATAAAACCGTAAACGGCGTTTGTCGGCAACCCCGACGAAGAAGTAAGCGGCTTTATACCGTAAAAAGCACGGTTAAGTATGCTGTTTCCGTCAACGACCAAAAGTGTTTTCATTGATGATCCTTTTCGTTTGTCTTTGCGCACAAAGCGCCCACGCCCCGTACGACAAGCAAAAAAGCACTTGCAATGCAAGTGCTTTCCTATGGCACCCGCAGTAGGAATCGAACCTACAACTAACCCTTAGGAG
>CAZOFD010000008.1:0-59794 GCA_964579135.1 uncultured Ruminococcus sp.
GTTATGCAACTTGGTAAGCTCCGTTCTCATCGATGCGCGCAGTTTTGCGTCAAGGTTGGAGAGCGGCTCGTCAAGCAAGAATACTTTGGGGTTACGAACGATCACACGACCGAGTGCGACACGCTGCTTTTGACCGCCGGAGAGCGCCTTGGGCTTTCTCTCGAGCAAATGCGCGATATCGAGTATGCGAGCCGCGTTGTCAACGCGCTTCTTTATTTCCTCTTTGGGGGTCTTTTGGAGTTTGAGACCGAACGCCATATTCTCGAACACCGTCATATGCGTATAGAGCGCGTAGTTCTGGAAAACCATCGCAATCTCGCGGTTTTTGGGGGCAACGTCGTTAACGAGACGGTCGCCGATGAAAAGCTCGCCCTCGGAGATCTCTTCGAGTCCGGCGATCATTCTCAGCGTAGTGGTCTTACCGCAGCCCGAAGGTCCGACGAGCACCAAAAACTCCTTGTCCTTGATGTCGAGGTTAAAATCCGAAACGGCGGTAACTCCGCCGGGATATTTTTTGTAGATATGCTTAAGGGTAACACTTGCCATAAGATAAAATTCCTCCTTAGGATACATCCAAACCGTATGACACACGATTTTGATTAAATCAACACGTATATTGTATCAAATTTTTGTTTAAAATGATAGGTGTTTATTTCCCAAATTTTAAAGCCGCCAATTGTGCATTATTTACAAAAAAGCGGTCGTTTTTCTTGCACCGCACACAGAGCGCCGAAGCGAAGCGAAACAAGGGTAATTCAAATTACCCTTTTCGCTCCGCGGCAGCGCGTTATTCTTCCTTAAACTTCATCGTCAGCGAAATACGCTTTTTCGCCGTGTCGACGGACAGCACGCGAACGCGAACCACGTCGCCGACGGAAACCACCTCGGACGGGTGCTTTATAAAGCGATCGCTCATACGCGATATATGCACAAGACCGTCTTGATGCACGCCGATATCGACGAAAGCGCCGAAATCGATAACGTTTCTTACCGTGCCGGTAAGAACCATCCCCTCTTTGAGCGAGTTTATATCAAGCACGTCCTCGCGCAGCACGGGCGCGGGAAAGCCGTCGCGCACGTCGCGCCCGGGCTTTTCAAGCTCTGCTATTATATCGTTCAGCGTAGGCTCTCCTACGCCGAGACGGGAGCATATCGTGCCCTTGTCCGCCTTTGCGACTTTGCTGCCGAGGAGCTTCAGTCCGCCGTTTCGCACGTCGTCCTCGCCGTAGCCGAAAATATCCAAAAGCCCGTGTGCCGCCGCATAGGATTCGGGGTGCACGCCGGTTGAATCGAGAACCTCGTCGGAGCCGGATACACGCAAAAATCCCGCGCACTGCTCGTATGCCTTGTTGCCGAGGCGCGGCACGCGCAAAAGCTCCTCGCGACTCTCAAACTCGCCGTTCTCCTCGCGATACTTGACGATGTTTTTCGCAACGGGCATACTTATGCCCGAAACGTATGACAAAAGCGAATACGAAGCGGTATTAAGATCGATCCCCACCGAGTTTACGCAATCCTCGACAACACCCGTAAGAGCCTCGTCGAGCCTTGCCCCCTTCATATCGTGCTGATATTGCCCGACGCCGACGGCTTTCGGCTCTATTTTGACAAGCTCGGCAAGCGGGTCCTGCAAGCGGCGCGCGATAGAGACGGCAGAGCGCTGCGTAACGTCGAAATCGGGGAACTCTTCCGCGCCGAGTTTCGACGCCGAGTATACCGAAGCGCCCGCCTCGCTGACCATTACGTACTTGCAATTATAATCGCCGTCCCGCAAGAGCGAAGCTATAAATATCTCGCTTTCTTTCGACGCCGTGCCGTTGCCGATGGCGATAACGTCGACCCCGTATTTGCGCAAGAGCCCCGTAACGACGCGCGTACTGCCCGCGGTATCCTCGCGAGGCTTCGTGGGGTATATCACCGCGGTATCGAGCACGCGCCCCGTTTTGTCGACGACTGCGAGTTTGCACCCGGTTCTGTATCCGGGGTCGAAGCCGAGCACCGTCTTCCCTTTAAGCGGGGGCTGCATAAGCAGGTGCTTAAGGTTGTCCGCGAATACTTTTATCGCCCCCTCCGAAGCGACGTCGGTAAGATCGGCGCGTATCTCTCTTTCGACGGACGGCGCTATCAAACGCGCGTAAGCGTCGGCAACGGCAAGCGCCATATGCTCGCGCGCGGGGCTCGAGGGATTTTTTACGTATTTCTTATACAGATAGGTCGAGGCAACGTCGCATCCGGGGTCGATCTCGACCTTGAGAAATCCCTCTTTTTCGCCTCTGTTGATCGCAAGCACGCGGTGAGGAAGTATCTTCTTCAGCTTTTCCGTAAAATCGTAATACTGCGCGTAAACGGAGTCTTCGTCTTTCGCGGCAATCGAACGCAGCGAACCGTGCTCTGCCGTCAACGTCCTCACCGACTTGCGGCTGACGGCGTCGTCGGATATCTCCTCGGCTATTATATCGCGTGCACCCGCCAAAGCCGCACCGGCGCCGTCTACACCCGCCTCGGCGTTCACGTATTCCTCGGCGATCGCTTCGAGCGGCTTTTCGTACGAATCGCGTTGTTCCCCGATAAGTTTCGCAAGCGGCTCGAGACCGCGTTCGCGTGCGACGGAAGCGCGAGTCTTGCGCTTCGGACGGAACGGGCGGTATATATCGTCCACCTCCGTCATCGTATTCGCGCAGTCTATCGCCGCGGCGATCTCGCTCGTAAGTTTGCCCTGCGCTTCGATAAGTTTTTTTACCTCGTCACGGCGCTTTTCTATACCGCGCAGATAGGTAAGGCGATCGAAAAGCTCTCTTAAAACGGTGTCGTCAAGCGACCCCGTCACCTCTTTGCGGTATCTCGCTATAAACGGGATGGTGTTTCCCTCGTCGATCAGCGCGACGGTCTTTGCCACTCGATCCTCGCCGATGCCGAACTCGGCTGCAAGTATCTTCTCTATCTCGTTTGCCATTGATATTTTCTCCGTATCGTTTATTTTTCAAGCTCGGCGACTGCATAAAGAGCCGCGACCTCTTCGTCCGTCAGATATCTCCACTCACCGCGTGCAAGCTTCCCGTCAAGTTCGAGCGGTCCGAAAGACAGACGCTCGAGCGCCGTTATCTCGTTCCCCACGGCGCCGAACATTTGCTTTATCTGATGATATCTGCCCTCGAAGATCGTTATCTCCCCTGCGAAGTCTCGTGCGTCGAGATCGCACGGCACGGTCAGGTGACCGCCCTCTATATATACGCCGTCGCGCAGTTTTTGCGCGTCCGACGGGGAGAGCGGCGAGGCGCACCCGTAAGCGTATCGCTTGGGGACGTGTCGCGCGGGCGACAAGAGACGGTGGGCAAGCTCCCCGTCGTCGGTCAGTAGCATAAGCCCCACCGTATATTTGTCGAGCCTGCCGCAGGGAAAAACGCGCGACGCGTCGCGCTCGTCCAAAAGCTCGGTAACGACGGGCGTGCCGCGCGAATCTTCCGTCGCGCTGACGTAGCCCTCGGGTTTGTTCAGCATCACGTAAACGTTTTTGCGATATATCACGGGCTCGCCCATATACGTGACGCGATCGCTATTTTCGTCTATCTTTACCGACGCGGAAAGCGGCACCTCGCCGTTAAGGCGTATCCGCCCCGCACGTACGGCACGTGATGCGTCCTTGCGGGACAGCACTCCCGCCTCGGACAAAAATCTGTCAAGTCTCATTTCCATACCGTTTCATTTTACCGTCAGCACGATGTAAACGAGGCTGCCGACAAGCAGCAAAGCGACACCGAAAGCTATGGCAATATCTCTTAACGTTTTGTTTTTCATTCGCGCCTCCCGAAGTTATATGTAGCACGGCGCAAAACTCCGTTTGATTATATCATATTTTTGCGTTTTTGTAAAGTCGTTTATTCGCTCCGCGGCACGACCGCAAAGCCCCGAAAAGTCACAAAGCGCCGCGACGTAAAAACGAGTTCGGCGCGACCGCGCCGGCGAATAACGAAAAAACGGTCGTTGACCCGCCGCAATACGCGAATATTTGCCGATTATCCGCTCAATAATATTACCGAACGTTGCCGCGAAAGCGGCGGAAAGGCGACTTGTAACGAGCAAGATGATAACTTTTACCTACACCGTCGGAGATAAAAACGGTATACACGCAAGACCTGCCGGAACGATAGTAAACACCGCGAAAAAATACGCCTGCGAGATAACGATAAAAAAAGACGGCACCGCCGCGGAAAAAGCCGTCGACGCCAAGCGACTTTTTTCCGTTATGAGCCTCGGAGCCGTGTTCGGAGATCGGCTGGTATTCGCTTTAAGCGGGCAAGACGAGGTCGCGGCGGCAAAAGAACTCGAGGAGGTATGCCGCAAAACGCTCGGATAAAAAGATGGCAAAAACAAAAAACGATATAAAAGGCAGTGCGCCCGAAATATACCACGGTACGGCGGTAACGCCGCTTATCGACATCGGCACACTGAGATTCGTTGGCGGCGCAAGCGGCGAAGAACGCCGAGAATTCCTCGGCGAGCGTGCCGAGACCGAACTTTTTTTAAGGGCGCGCGAGCGCGCCGCAGCGAACCTTGCGCACGCCGCCGAACGGCAAAAAGACAAAGAGATCGCAGAGATACTGCATATACACGTCGCTTTGCTCGAAGACGAAGACGTTACGGATGCGATACGCTCGGAGATACGCGCAGGGCACACGGCGGAGGCGGCGGTGCGGCTGGCGGCGGATTCTCTGTGCGCCGTTTTCGACTCTATGGGCAGCGAATACCTGCGCGCAAGGAGCGCCGACCTACGAGACGTTTTAAGAGCCGTATCGGCGGAACTGCACGGCGGGTCGGAAGCCGAGGCGAGCGACGACGACTCCATCCTCGTCGCTCGCGAATTCTCACCCGCCGAGATATCCGCGCTCTCGCGCAAAAAGGTGCGCGGCATCGTCGCCCTCGACGGCTCCGTTACCTCACATGCGGCTATAACGGCACGTGCGGCAACGATCCCCGCCGTTTTCGGGCTCGGCGACGTGCCCGAAAGACTTGACGGCGCACGCGCGGTAATAGACGGCGAAAAGGGCGAGATCACGGTATTTCCGACCGACGCGCAGATCGCCGAAGCCTTAAAACGAAAAACGTCGGCAAAAGAACGGGCTTTGCGTTTGCGCGAACTTTTGCCACTCCCCTGCCGCACGGCAAACGGGCGCAGGATACTGCTTTGCGCCAACGCGACGTCGCTCGCGGAGGCAACCCTCGCCGCCGAATACGCCGCAGACGGCATAGGACTTTTCAGAAGCGAATTTTTGTTTTTGAATTCGCGCGAGTTGCCGAGCGAGGAGCGCCAATTCGGCGAATACCGCGCCCTTGTCGCCGCGATGGGCAAAGAGCGCCCCGTCGTTATTCGAGCGCTCGACGTCGGCTCGGACAAACCGCTGCCTGGCGGAGAAAAGCACGACTCGAGCGAAGCCAATCCCGCACTCGGCGTTCGGGGCATCCGTTTTCTTTTATCCCGGCGCGAGATATTCATAACGCAAATTCGGGCGATACTGCGTGCGGCGGCGTACGGCAACGTCGCGCTTATGCTGCCGATGATCTCGTGCGAGCACGAAGTGCGCGAAGCTCGCAAGCTGATATGCGCCGCCGCGGATTCTCTCGCCGAAGAGGGCATCCCTTTCGGGCGCGGCGTACCCGTCGGTATAATGATAGAGACCCCCGCCGCCGCGATAATGGCAGACAAGCTCGCGCGCGTTTCGGACTTTTTCTCCGTCGGTACGAACGACCTTTGCCAATACACCCTCGCCGCAGACAGGCAAAACTCCGCGCTCGGAGATCTATTCGGCTTGCCGAACGTGCTCGAGCCCGTTTTTCGCCTTATCGAGCGCGCAGCGGGCGCGATACACGCCTCGGGCAACGACAAATGGATCGGAATCTGCGGCGAGCTCGCAGCCGACGCGTCGCTGACGCAACGGTTTATCGATTGCGGCGCGGACGAATTGTCGGTCTCGCCGACTTTTATACCCACTGTCAAAGAAAAGATCCTAAACACAGTTTCGAAAGAGTGAGGACGAAAATGAAAAAGAAAAAGATCGAGCCGTGTCGCCTCGTTGCGGTCGCAAACGGCGAAGCGATCCCGCTCGCAAGCGTCAAAGACGAAGCCTTTTCCTCGGGGATGCTCGGGTGCGGCTTCGGTCTGATACCCGAAGACGGCAAAATATTCTCGCCCGCCGACGGCGAGATCGTCGGCGTCTCGAGTGCGCTCCACGCATACAACTTAAGGACGTCGCGCGGTCACGACGTACTTATACACGTCGGCATCGAGACCGTTTCGCTCGGCGGGCGCGGCTTTTTCCCCACTGTGAAAAAGGGGACTCGCGTACTTTCCGGTTGCCCCATAGCGACGTTCGACCCAGACGTGATAAAAGAGGCGGGGCTTGACACTACGATCGCCGTTATAGTAACGGGCGGCGAGGTCGCGAACGCAAAATTCGAATACGGCGCCGTTAAGGGCGGCGCAAGCACGGTCATGACTTGGGATGCGGAGGGCAAAAAATGATATCTCGACGCGAAGCGCAAGGGCGCAAAACCGACCCACGGCTTTTCGGAGTACTGCAAAGGGTGGGGCGCGCCTTTATGCTGCCGATAGCGCTGCTGCCGATAGCCGGGCTTTTGCTCGGCGTCGGCGCCTCGCTGACCAACGGTGCGATGATAGAGGCATACGGGCTCGGGGACGTGCTCGGCGAGGGAAGTGCGGCATATGCGTTTTTCTCCGTCGTATCCGACGTCGGCTCGATAATATTCGACAACCTGCCTCTTCTTTTCGCTATGGGCATCGCTCTCGGTATGGCGGAAAGCGAAAAAGGCACGGCGACCCTCTCCGCCGCCATCGCGTTTTTCGTTATGCACGAAACGATCGGCTCGCTCCTCAAAATAAGCGGCAGATTGAGTGACGCGGCGTTGCCCGAGGGCAGTATCGCGAACGTCGTGGGCATCACGTCGCTCGAGATGGGCGTTTTCGGCGGCATAATTGTCGGGCTCGGCGTTGCGGCGCTGCACAATAGGTTTTACAAGATCAAGTTGCCCGCCGTCATATCGTTTTTCGGCGGCACGCGTTTCGTCCCCATAATATCCACGGTAGCATACGCAGCCGTGGGTGCGTTGATGTTCGTTTTTTGGCCATATATCCAAAGCGCCATATATTCGCTCGGCTCTCTCGTCGTGGAATCGGGCTACGCGGGCACTTTTTTGTACGGATTTATCGAGCGGCTGCTGATACCTTTCGGTCTGCACCACGTTTTTTATCTGCCGTTTTGGCAAACGGGGCTCGGCGGCACGGCATTGATAGACGGCGCCCTCGTATCCGGAGCGCAAAACATCTTTTTCGCCGAGCTCGCTTCTTCGTCGACAACGGCTTTTTCCGTATCGGCAACGCGCTTTATGGCGGGCAAATTCCCGTTTATGATATTCGGGCTGCCGGGCGCCGCTCTCGCTATGTACGCCACGGCTAAGCGCGAAAAGAAAAAAGCCGCCGGCGGAATATTGCTTTCCGCGGCGATAACCGCGGCTCTTACTGGCATCACGGAGCCGCTTGAATTCACGTTTTTGTTCGTCGCTCCCCTGCTCTACGTTCTGCACTCGGTGCTCGCGGGGCTCTCGTATATGCTGATGCACGTATTAAACGTCGGCGTAGGTATGACTTTTTCGGGCGGTATCATCGACCTTATACTGTTCGGCGTGCTCCAAGGCAACGAAAAAACGAATTGGACGTCGATAATCGCAGTGGGCGCGATATATTTTGCGCTGTATTTCGTGCTGTTCGGATACGCGATAAAACGCTTTAACTATTCGACGCCGGGGCGCGAGGCGGACGGAAACGCGCCGAAGCTCTACACCCGATCCGATCTCGACGCGAAAAACAGCGTCAAAGCGCAAAGTACCGCTCCGCGCGAGCCCGAGCTTTCGGACGCCGCGGTCGGCCTCGAGCCGCTGCCGTCGCTGATTTTGCGCGGCATCGGCGGCAAAACCAACGTCGAAACGCTCGACGCGTGCGCAACGCGACTTAGGATAACGATAAAAAATGCCGACGACGTAAACGACGATCTGCTTAAGATGAGCGGCGCGGCGGGCATCATACGGCGCGGGAACGGCATACAAATCGTTTACGGTCCGCAAGCCGACGTTATCAAAAGCGAACTCGAAGAATATATGTCGTCTCTTTAAGCAAGCCGCGTGCGACAGGCGAAAAGCGCATGCAAAAAGCACACCGAAAGCATTTGCCGCCAACGCCGCGCGAGGTCGCGCAAATATCGATCAAAGCGAAAAAGACCGCGCCGCAGGAAAAATCCTGCGGCGCGGTCTTTTATTTCGGGCGTTTTCGCCCCGCTTATCACGCGACCGTGCGCCTCATCCGCGAGACGCTCGAGCGGTCGCTGCGTTTGTCGACCTGCCGATAAACGCCGATTTACGATTAAAAAATAAGTTCGGCAACAAATCCGCCTACGACACCGAGGACGAAAAGCAGACCGCAAAGCGCCGCGTCGCGCCGCCACGCGCCCTTGCCGCGATTCATACGGAAATAAACGAGCAAGCCGACGCCGCCGTTTACCAGAAGCCCCGCCATCATCGCACCCGCTCCGACGATCCCCTCTAAGTAAAAATCGGTAAGTATAACGGATACGCTGCAATTCGGTATAAATCCGAACAAAGCCGCAAGCAACGTCGTAAGCGCGGCGTTACCGCCGGACCACGCCGCAAGCCGCGCCTCGCCGACGAGCTCGACCGCATATCCGAGCGCAAAAGACACCCCGAATATCAAAACGGCTATACGGAGCGTATGCTTGAGCGCGGGGAGCCATATGCCGCCGTGGCAATCGCAATGCTCCCTTTCGCAAACGTCGTGTATGCCGACCTCCTCGGTATCGCTTACGTGCGCCTTGCCTTTTTTATTTTTAAATATAAAGCGAGCCGCCGCGTCGATAATAAATCCGCAGACCAAGGCGTAAAGCACCTTGAACAGCACGAAGCCGAAAAGTTTGCCGCCGACGTCGGAGCCGAGCATTATCGGTATCATCTCGTCCGACGTAGCGAGTATCACCGAAACGAACGTGCCGAGGGATATCACCCTTGCCACGTAAAGATTCGCCGCGCCGCCCGCGATACCGCACTGCGGAACAACGCCGAAAAGGGCACCTGCCAAAGGTCCCCATTTTTTGGATTTTTTTATAGCCGAAAGCGTGCGATCGCCCGCATAGTGCTCGAGAGCCTCCATTGCGAGATAAGTCAAAAACAAAAACGGCAAAAGTTTAAGTGCGTCCTCCGCCGTGTGGAGCAATACGTGAAAAAACGTTTCCATTGACAAAACTTCCGAAAAAACGCCGAAGCGAGCGATCAAACGCGGACCTTTGGCGTGTCATTTTTTTATAATAACACAAAAACGCATTTTTTTCAATAAAGTTTGCGATTATTTTCGCAAAACGCAAATATTGTCGCATAAGCGGCGGATTTTTGTTGAAAAAAGCACGGTATTATGATATAATGGATACGAATTTATAGTTTTCGCAGACTCTCACAATCGCAAATTCACGCAATACCTTTCGCTTTTGCTTCGATATCTCGTTTTTACAGTCTCGCCGCACACCGGCGGCGAAAAAGATCGCAATCAACGGGAGGAGATAAAGAATATGCTATCGGTAGTTTACTCCGCCGGGCTCTCGGGAATCGACAGTTTTACCGTTACGGTCGAAACGGACGGCTATGCCGCCATTCCGACCTTTGAACTCGTTGGACTGCCCGACGCGGCGGTAAAAGAAGCCAAGGAACGTATACGCAGCGCTTGTTTCAACAGCGGTTACCGCTTTCCCGAGCTCGCGCTGACCGTCAACCTCGCGCCCGCAGACAGAAAAAAGGAGGGCTCCGCTTTTGACGTGCCGTTGCTTGTCGGGATATTGCGTTGCGGCGGCGCCATACTGCCCGAGGTCGATCTGTCGCGCCGTTGCTTTACGGGCGAGCTTTCGCTCTCGGGGGACGTGCGCGGCGTGCGCGGTGCGCTGTGTATGTGTGCCGCGGCAAAAGAGGCGGGTTTTGCCGAGTTTTACGTTCCGCGCGAAAACGCAGCCGAAGCCGCCGCAGTTGAGGGGATAAGGGTATATCCCGTCGGAAACGTGGGCGAGCTCGTGCGTCATCTGAACGGTGAGGCGCAAATCGCGCCTCTGTCGCCAACGCAGCACGATTTTGACGTCGACACCCTCGCGGGCGTCGATTTTGCCGACGTGCGCGGTCAAGGCGCGGCAAAAAGAGCTATGGAGATAGCGGCGGCGGGCGGGCACAACGTCCTGCTCATCGGTCCTCCCGGCACGGGAAAATCTATGCTTGCGAAAAGATTGCCGACCATACTGCCGCCGATGACTTTCGAAGAAGCGATAGAAACGACGAAGATACACTCGGTATCCGGCACGCTGCCGCAAGGCGTCTCGCTTTTAAAGCAACGACCGTTCCGCTCGCCGCACCACACGATGTCGGCGGTGTCGCTCGTCGGCGGAGGCGTCAATCCCCTGCCGGGCGAGATATCGCTCGCGCACAACGGCGTGCTGTTCCTTGACGAACTTCCGGAGTTCCCGCGAACCGTAACCGACTCTCTGCGCCAACCGCTCGAGGATCGTCGCATAACGATAACCCGTGCAAGCGGTCGCGTAACCTTTCCCTGCTCGTTTATGCTCGTCGCCGCTATGAATCCGTGCCGTTGCGGCTATTTCGGGCACCCGACGCACCCCTGCACCTGCTCGCACTCGGAGGTGCAGCGCTACGTCTCGCGCATCAGCGGTCCGCTTCTCGACAGGATCGACGTGCAGATCGAGCTCCCCTCGCTGCCCTACGACGACCTTGCCGCCCCCACCGCGAAGACCGAGAGCTCTGCCGAGATCCGCGCAAGGGTGGTTGCCGCAAGGGAGTTTATGCACCGGCGTATAAAAGCCCTCGGCGACACGGGGGCCAAAATATTTTCCAACTCGCAAATGGATGCGCGCGCCATCGAAAAGACCTGCCGTATGACTCGCGACGCTTCCGCCGTTTTGCGCGCCGCCTACGATTCGCTCGGGCTTTCCGCACGAGGATACGATCGCGTATTGCGCCTTGCGCGCACCGTTGCCGACCTCGACGCAGCCGATATCATCGACGCAAAGCACGTTGCCGAGGCGATATCTTTGCGCAGCCTCGACCGTAAATACTGGAACTGACAAATCACGATTGCTTATGAAAAACAAGAACAACCGAAACTCATATTACGAAACGAGAAGCTCCGCTTTTTGTTGTTTTGACGGCCGCGGCGGCACGCGGCTTTTGCAATGCGACGCGCACAGCCATTTTCACACCGAGATCGTTTGTATGACCGAGGGCACGACCATAGCTTTCGCCGACGGCAAAAAATACGAATTGTCGGCGGGAGATATCTTTATCGCGTTTCCCAACCAGATACACAAATTCGTCTCCGTCGGCAAAGAAAAATTTCGCCTTATGATAATCGATCCGGATATGACGCCGGATTTCACCGCTCTGCTGACAGCCGACACGCCCGTTTGCTCGAAAATAGAAAACGCCTTGGGGCGCGTCCCGGATCTTGCCGCCATATCCGATCTTATCTCGCGTTGCGGCGAGCAGGGCGGCTCTTTCGAGGACTCCGTTTTGCGCGGCTTGCTGACCGCCTTTTTCGGGCGACTGCTGCCGCAGCTTCAATTCACGTCGCCCGTGCTGCGCGACGGAGCCAACTCCGCGGCGCTGCGTGAGATACTGAAATACACGAACTTGCATTTCGCCGAGGAATTATCGCTCGACGTACTGCAAAAAGAAGTGCACTTAAGCAAATATTACGTTTCGCACCTTTTCTCCGAAAAGCTCGGGATAAAGTTCAACGACTACGTTAATTCCATGCGCATTTCGCACGCATGTCGCCTTTTGCTGCGCGAGGACGCGTCGATTACGGAGATCGCGACCGCCGTCGGCTTCAACACGCTCAGAACGTTTAATCGGGCTTTCGTTCGCTTTCGCGGCGTAACGCCGAGCGAGTACAGAAACGGCAAACAAAAAGCGCCCGCCGCGCCGTCTATGTATCCGCTGTAACGATACCCGAAATATCATGCCAAGGATGATCCGCTATGACAGAATTACTCGGAAAGATCTTTATTCGCGACCGCGATAACACGCGTTCGCCCGCCGTTCGCCGTGCTTGGGGCACGCTTGTCGCGATCGTCGGGATAATAACCAACCTTTTGCTTTTCGTCGGCAAATTGACGGTGGGCACGCTTTTCGGCGCCATCTCCATATCTGCCGACGCCGTAAACAACCTTTCGGACGCGGGGTCGCAGCTTATCTCGCTCGTAAGCTTTCGCCTTTCGGCAAAGCCCGCCGACCGAGAGCACCCGTTCGGGCACGCTCGCGTGGAATACGTTGCGTCGATGATAGTTTCGTTTATCGTGCTTCTTATCGGATTCGACCTTTTTCGCGACGCCTTCGCAAAGATTTTCTCAAGCGAACGAGCCGAGTTCTCGTGGCTTTCCGCGGCGGTGCTCACCGCTTCCGTGTTAGCAAAGCTTTGGCTTGCCGCTTTTAACCGAAAGGTCGGCAGCCGCATCGACTCTTCGGTTATGAAAGCCACCGCAACCGACAGTCTGACCGACGCGTTGGCTACGTCCGCGGTACTTGTCTCGCAGTTTATTTTGCTCGCGTCCGGCTTTGACGCCGACGGATACCTCGGCATCCTCGTATCGGCGTTTATTATGTGGTCCGGCGTAAAGATCCTGCGCGACACTATGAATTCGCTGATAGGCGGCGCCCCCGACACGGAGCTGACAAGCGAGATAACGAGGATAGTCGACTCGCACAGCGGCGTGCTCGGCATCCACGATATGGTGGTACACAACTACGGGCCCGGGCGCAGCGTAGTCTCTTTGCACGTCGAGGTCGACGGCGCGGTTGACATATTTTTGTCCCACGACCTTGTCGACACCATTGAAAAAGAACTGCAAACGGAGCTCGGCATCGCCGCGACCATACACCTCGACCCGATCGTTACAAACGACGGCGAGACCGAGGTCTTGCGCATATGCACGGCGGAAGCCGTGCGCAACGTCGACGAACGCTTGCAGATACACGACTTTCGTTTTGTCAAAGGCGTATCGCACAGCAACCTGATATTCGACGTGTGTGCGCCTTTCGAACTTAAGCTCGGCGACGAAGAGCTGCGGCGTGAGATAAACGCCAAAATAAAAGAGATAGACCCGTCTTTCGAAACGGTCATCACCGTCGACAGAACGTAACGCGTCGGCACCGCAAAAAAACGCCAAAGCAAAGCAAATCGTTTTGCGGCGCCTGCCGAAAACAAGGAGCACACAGCTATGGAAGAAAATAACGTTTCCCTATCGGACATCCGTGCCGTTAACGAAACTCGAGGAAAAATTCTCGGCGTCGATTTCGGCGACGTGAGGACTGGACTCGCAATATCGGACGCATCGCGTTTTTTGGCGTCGGGAATCGGCTTTTGCCGAGTCGGCGGAATAGAAAAAACGGTTACCGAGGTCGCTCGCATAGCGAAAGAACAAAAGGCGACGGCGGCAGTCGTGGGCTTACCGCGCAATATGGACGGCACGGAGGGCGCGCGCGCCGAGCGTTGCCGAGAATTTGCGCTTATGCTCAGCCGCGAGGCGGATATTCCCGTGATGATGACGGACGAGCGGTTGACGACGGTCGCCGCCTCGAGATATCTGAACGAAACCGACACCCGCGGTGTGCGTCGCAAAGGCGTTATAGACACGCTCTCCGCCGAGATAATTTTGCAAAACACGCTGGACAGACTGAAAAATCTGTAATGCCCACAAAGCACCGATAAAATGAAAAAACATGAAAAATCCGCAGCACGCCGCACTCCCGACAACGCGCCGAACGGCGAAACCCATTGCGGCACGCGCCGCAGATCTCGCGCCGCGCTCAAAAATACGCTCGTTTCCGCCCTGTTTTTATCGCTCGGGCTTATTTTGCCGTTTTTTACGGGGCAGATCAAGCAATTCGGCAATATGCTGTTGCCTATGCACGTACCCGTTATGTTGTGCGGCTTTACCTGCGGTCCCGCGTACGCGTTCGGCGTAGGGCTCGCCCTGCCGTATCTTCGCTTTTTAACGTTCGGTATGCCGGTGCTGTACCCCTCCGCGGTCGCTATGTCTCTCGAACTGGCAACGTACGGCGTCGTGTGCGGAATTTTGCGCTGCCGCCGCAAGTTCTCCCCCGTGCGCACGTACGTCGCTCTCGTTTGCGCTATGGTCGCGGGCAGAGCCGTTTGGGGCGCGGCAATGACGGTGCTCGTCGGTCTCGGAGGAAACTCGTACACTTTCAGGGCATTTGCGGCAAGCGCGATACTGAACGGCATCCCCGGCATAGTGATACAACTCGTCGCCGTGCCGCTGCTTACCGGGCTGTTTTTCAGGCTCGGCGTCATACGCTCGGGGGCGGACGAATAACAGCGTTTTTGCTTTCGATAAAGAAATAAGAACTTATTTTCGCAAATAACAAAAAAAATCCGAAAACGGTTGCATTTTGCTTTTTTGTGTGATATAATACTTTCGTTATGGACTATTTTCGCAAAGTCACCTTTGCGTCTCGTGCCGAACTGCGCTCGCGGTCGGTAAAATCTCAAGGAGGTTGTGTGGATATGGGAGTTTTGGAGATAGTTATGGGCATTATATTGCTCGTTCTTGCTCTTTTCCTTGTCGTAGCCGTTCTTTTGCAGTCCGGCAAAGATGACGGTATGTCCGGCGTTATCACCGGTTCGGCGGACACGTTTCTCGGCAAAGAAAGAGGCTCGCGCCTTGACAAATTACTCAACAAGATCACCCCGATCATCGCAGGCGCTTTCGCGCTTATCGTGCTGATACTCTACTGCGCACAGTAAGCGAATGCGGTTTTAATAAAAAGAGTTTCACCCTCTCGGGTGAAACTCTTTTTATTTTTCCACGGCGTACAGATTTATATCCCATGCGGGAACGCCGCGCATCTTTCGCAAATACAGCCGATATTCGAGGCAAAGCGAATGAACGGCGAGCGGCAACGCAAATACATCCTCGCTCCTATGATATGCCGATACCAAAAGCGCGGGGCGATATCGCGCAATACATTTTTCGGAGCCGCGAAGCGCTTGTGCTTCCGCCCCCTCGACGTCGTATTTTACGTAATCGAGGTCTTCGAAAAAGGCGTCGCCGCCGCCCAAAACCACCGAGTCGAGCGCTGCGGTCTCCACGTTGACGACGGTACCCAAATGAAGCTCACCGCCCGCGGTCGCCCCGCCTATCGCGGCATTTCTGTTGCCGGAGCCGAAAAAAGTTTTCTCGCCGCCCGTCGACCACGCGGCAAGCGCGTATGCGTCTATCCGCATATCGCCCTCCTCGTTTACCGTATCCGCATACTGCACGAGTTTTTTGTAATTTCGCGCGTCGGGCTCAAAAGCGACGACGCGTCTCAGTCCGCGAGCATATTGCCGCAGCTCCCTTATGCTGTCGCCGTTATAAGCTCCGAGGTCCGCAGCCGTGCCGAACCGTTCTGCGCACAGTATATTTTCGTAAGCCTCGCGCTCGCCGCTCTCCGCAGAGCGCAATATGTCCGTCCTGCCCGACAACTTATACGCCACGACGGCATCAAACACCGCGCGCGACTCGTCGTCAGCCAAAAGCGCGCGTGCCGCCGTAATATCGTCGAAATTTTCGGCAAAAAACGAATAGTCGAACAGTTTTTCGCCGCAAACGGGCACGTCGGGCGCATACGTCTCGCATTTTTCGGCAACCGCGTCGAAAAGCGCAAGCACCTCCGGGCGAGAGCTCGCAAACGCCAAAAGGACTATCATATTTTCGCAAGAACGTTTCTCGCACGCCTCTGCAAAAGTCAAAACGCGCTTGCCGCGATACTCGTGCCCGCGCACGAATCCGTCGCTCGCGAAATAATCCGCGACCTCTATACCGCGCAAGGCGAGGCATCGCACGATCTTGTCGGCTCCGTTGCCCATACCGTAAAGCACGATTTGTTTGCCGCGCGCATACTGCCGCCCGAGGTAGTCCCAAATATCCGCCGCCTCGCCGCAGGGGCAAAACAGCCCTTTGCCACCGTCGCCGAAACGTGAAAATACGCCGTCTATATACTCGCGCGCTTTGCCGTCAAGTTCTGTCATCATACGTTAATATATCCCCGACGCCGCCGAGTACGTATTTCGGGCAGTAAGGAAACAGCCC
Source organism: uncultured Ruminococcus sp. (assembly GCA_964579135.1). Classification (GTDB taxonomy): domain Bacteria; phylum Bacillota; class Clostridia; order Oscillospirales; family CAG-272; genus CAG-390. Next base: position 16,221 of record CAZOFD010000008.1, read on the forward strand.
GATATCCTCGCGCGAGGTAACGCCGCTGAGCACAAGTACCGTGTCGACGTTCGACTCTATCCCCGCGATGATATCGGTATCCATACGGTCGCCGATAAAAGCTATGTCCTCGCTGTGGCAACCGATCCTGCGCAGACCGTGGCGAAGCATCAACGGGTTGGGTTTACCGACGAAATACGCTTTCTTTCCCGTCGCTATCTCTATCGGGGCAACGAGCGAACCCGTTGCGGGCATAACTCCCCTCTCCGTTACGCCGACGGTATCGGGATTTGTCCCGATAAGTTTTGCCCCGGCGTTGACGAGCGCTATCGCCTTTTCTATCTTTTCGAAGCTGTACGTTCTTGTTTCTCCGATAACGACGTAATCGGGGTTAACGTCGTTCATATAAATTTTTTGGTCGTACAGCGCCTTTGCAAGCGCCGCCTCACCGATAACGTATGCCGTGCACCCCGGCGACTGCGTGTGCAAAAACTCCGCGGTTGCCATAGCGCTCGTATAAAAATGGTCCGGCGACACAGACAATCCCATCCGCTCGAGCTTCATACTGAGCTCATGCGGCGTGCGTTCGGGACTGTTTGTCAAAAAAACGAATTTTTTGTCGTGCTCCATAAGCCACGTTACGAAATCGAAAACACCGTCAAGTATCTTGTTTCCGTGATAGATAACGCCGTCCATATCGCATATAAAGCCCTTTTTTTCAAGAATGGAATTCATATTTTCTCCTTTTTAACCGTCTTGCCGTTTTTTGCGTTCGTTTGACCGACGTCGCTTATCTATAATAAACGTAATACGCTATCACCGTACGCACCTCGCCTCCGTGTTCGAGATCCGGTGCGGTAAGCACGACTCCGTCGCGCGACATCAGCTCCCACGACTCGAGATCGCTCGTTTTCGCACGAAAAAGTATCTCGGAGGAGGCAAACAAAATAAACTCATCGTCTTTTACGCTCATACTGCCCCGCCTTCCGATAACTTCGTCCGTGCCGTCGCGTCGCTCGGTCACGTATTTTATCATTTTGCCCGAAAGCGCGTTTGCCGCCTCGCGGCGAAAACGCGGATCGGACGGATCGCTTTTTCTTTTAAACAATTTACCGAATATACTCATATCACACTTTATATTTGATTATCGCAAAGCTGCCAGGCGGCACGTCGCGCGTGCCGCGCCCCTCTTTTGCGAGATACAGATCGAGATATCGTTTTCTCGCTCCGAGCGAGACGACCTCGGTCTCATAACCGAAATTGACCGCCACCAGTATCTCCTCGCCGCACTTTTTTCTCACGAATTCAAAATATCCGCCGCGGCAACGAGTTATCGCGAAAGAGCCGCCGCAAAACGTCTTCTCGCCACGGCGGATCGCGCCGAGACGACGGTAATGCTTGAGCAGATCCGCGTCCGCCCCGTCCCACGCCATAGGGCGACGGCAAAACGGGTCGCCAAGCCCCTGCATACCGATCTCGTCACCGTAATACACGCAAGGAAAGCCGTACACCGTGTACTGGATCGCCGAAATCGCCTTTAGTTTTGCGGCGCCGCGCTCGTATTGCTCCGCAGTCAGCCTATGGCGCGAAAGCACGCCGTTATCTCGCTCGGAGCACAAAGCCCGCGCGTTCTCGGGGTCTCCCAAAAGCGATATCGCGCGCTCGGTATCGTGCGTACCGACGATATTCATAAGAGCGTCCGCAACGGGCGGCGGGTACGAGGAATATATCTCTGTCAGCAATGCGCCGAGAGGCTCGGCGTCGCCGCTTGCGGCATAATCGAGCAAAGCCGTGCGAAGCGGATAATTCATCACACTGTCGAGCTGCCCGCCTCTGAAATACTCTCTTCGCATACCGTATGCGATTTTGTCCGCGGCGTTCTCCCAAACCTCGCCGACTATAAAGCTCTCCGAGTTGCACTTTTTCGCGGCGGCGACAAACCCGTTCAAAAACGAATTCGGCAACTCGTCCGCAACGTCAAGGCGCCAACCGTCGATACCCATCGCGCCGTAATGCTCGGCAACGCCGCCGTTGCCGACGAAATAGTCGCGGCAGTCGGCGTTATTAAGGTCGAGCTTCGGCAGTATCTTAACTCCCCACCAACAGTCGTAATCGCCGTCGTCCGCAAAGCGATACCAAACGTGATACGGCGACGAGGGGTCTGCGGCGGGCTTGCCGTAGCGACCGTATGCGTCGAAATAGATACTGTCGTTGCCCGTATGGTTAAACACGCCGTCGAGAATAACGCGCACCCCGACCTCGTGCGCTTGTCGCAAAAGCGCCTCAAGCGCCGCGTCGGAACCGAAGCCCCCATCCACGTGCATATAATCGGACGTATCGTATTTGTGATTCGATTTTGCGGAAAAAATCGGATTTAAGTAGATCATACTTACGCCGAGAGACTTGAGATACGGCAGTTTTTCGGCAACTCCCCAAAGATTGCCGCCGAAAAAATCGTTGTTGGCAGCGTCGCCGCCGCGATACGGCGCGTATTCGGGCTCGCCGCCGTTCCGGTCTTGCCTCAGCACGCTGCCGTCGCAGTATAAAACCTCCCCGTCGCCCACGGCGAATCTGTCGGGAAAGATCTGATACATTATTCCGCCGCCGACCCAGTTCGGCACGCGCAACCCTTTTTCGTATACAAGAAGCCTGAATTTTCGCGCACTCTCGCGCGAAAATTCATAGTGCACGTTGTCCGTGCTGCTCGAAAACAACGTGTCGCCGCCCCTGACGAAAATATATTCGTAATAAAACAGCCCCGACTCGCCGTCGCCGAGAAGTTCGCCCGTATCGAGCGTTAAAGAGTAAACGTCGCCTGCTCCGTCGGGGCGAACGTATTTAAAGGGCAGGTCGCGCGGCGCTCCGTCTGCACCGCGGTCACTCTCGGCACGTACGTCGCGCCAAATCCGCATTACGACGGCTGCGATCCCGCTGTCGCGCGGAATCGTTACGGAATGCCCGATAAAAGCGCCGTATGGGAAGGCGCCGCGAAACGAGGCGTCCTTCCCATTATAACTTTTTTTGATTATCGGCAAAGCGGGAAAATCAAACCGTGCAAATTTCGGCAACATTCGGCTTACTTCTCCGTGCGAACGGGATTTATATGCCAGATCCTGTCGGCATATTCCTTAACGGCGCGATCCGCCGCAAAATATCCGCCCTTGGCGATATTGATAAGCATCTTGCGACTCCACGCCTCTCTGTCGAGATAGTCGGCATACATCTTGGCGTGCACGCTCGAATACGAATCGAAATCCGCAAGGCACATATAAGGATCCGCCACGTTGTTACCCGACAAAAGGTACGAAGCGACGTCGGCAAACGACTCGCCCGCAAAACCGACGTTGAGCCTGTCGACGATACGATGAAGCCGCTCGTTTCGCGCGTAATACAGTGCGGAATTGTACCCCGCAAGCCACAGGTCGTCGACCTCGGACGCTGTCAGACCGAAAATATAGATATTGTCGGATCCGACTGCCGCAGCCATCTCGACGTTCGCGCCGTCAAGCGTGCCTATGGTAAGCGCGCCGTTGAGCATAAGCTTCATACATCCGGTGCCGCTCGCCTCTTTCCCGCCGAGAGAGATCTGCTCGCTTATATCGGAAGCGGGGACGAGCGCCTCGGCGAGGCTTACGTTGTAGTCTTCGAGAAATACTACGCGCAGTTTTTGCCTTATAACGGGATCCGCGTCGATCTCCTTTGCAAGCATACATATTAGCTGGATTATGCGTTTTGCGAACTGATACCCCGGAGCGGCTTTCGCGCCGAAAATAAAGGTGCGCGGATAAAAGTCACGCGTGGGATCGTCGCAAAGGTCAAGATACAACCCTATTATATTAAGCGCGTTCAAGAGTTGGCGTTTATACTCGTGCAAGCGCTTTATCTGAACGTCGAAAACGGAATGTGTGTCGAGCGCAATGCCGCTCTTAGCCTTGAATTTTTCGGCAAAAGCGATCTTGTTCTCGTGCTTTATCCGCCGCAAATCGTCGAGCACGGCTTTGTCGTCCGCATATTTCGCAAAGGCCTCGAGGCGCAAGGGATCCTTGCGGTAATCCTCGCCGATGCAAGTGTCAAGCAACGAAGCAAGCTCGGGGTTGGAATAGCAGAGCCACCTGCGGTGGGCGACTCCGTTGGTCACGTTCGTAAATTTGTCGGGCCACATACGGCTGAAGTTTTTGAACACCGAATCCGTAAGAATCTGCGAATGGAGTTTTGAGACGCCGTTCACGGTATGAGAGCCGATAACGGCAAGATTCGCCATATGCACCTGCCCGTAGCTTATCACGCTCATCTCGGAGATCCTGTTCCAGTTGCCGGGGAACTTGCTCCAAGCCTCGCGGCAAAATCTTTCGTTTATCTCCTTTACGATCATATATATTCTCGGCAAGCGGAAGCGGAAGATATCCTCGCTCCACTTTTCCAGCGCTTCGGGCATAACCGTATGGTTCGTATAGGATACCGTGCGGCGCGTTATATCCCACGCGCGGTCCCACGGCAAACGATACTCGTCCAAAAGGATACGCATAAGCTCGGGGATGCAAAGCGCGGGGTGCGTGTCGTTTATATGGATCGCCGCCTTTTCGTGCAGATTGTCGATCCTGCCGTACACCGCCATATGGTCGCGTATTATACTTTGCACCGAAGCAGAAACCATAAAATACTGTTGGGTCAATCGCAAAAGTTTGCCCTCGGTATGGTTATCCGACGGATAGAGCACCTTTGATATTATTGCGGCGTTGTTGCTGTCCTCGAGGGCGCGGGTATACTGCCCCTGAGTAAACAGCTTCATATTGAACGTCTTTACCTCGCGCGCTTTCCACAGCCGCAAACGGTTAACGCCCTCGGAATCGCCGCCCGACACCATCATATCGTAAGGAACTGCCTCGAAGTCCTCCGTGTCCTCATAGGTGATTTGGGCGTGCCCGTCGCGCCACTGCTCGTTTACGCGCCCCCCCATTCGCACGGTAAAAACGCGGTCAGTGCGCGGCACGAGCCAAACCTCGCCCCCAGGCAACCACTCGTCGGGCAGCTCTATCTGCAAGCCGTCCACTATTTTTTGCTTAAAAAGCCCGTATTCGTAGCATAGCGAAAATCCGCAAGCGGGATAATCGAGCGACGAGAGCGAATCCATAAAGCAAGCGGCAAGACGACCGAGACCGCCGTTACCCAGCCCCGCGTCGGGCTCGCATTCGTACAAATCCCCGAGGTCGAAACCGAGCTCGCCGACCGCCTCGGCATAGTTATCCGCCAAGGAGAGATTGTGCAAACTCGTCTTAAGCGAGCGCCCCATAAGGAATTCCATACACATATAATACACGCGTTTTTCGCTTTTCGCGTTAACGTTGTCCTTGAACTCGGAGCGCTTTTCCGCAAGGATATCCTTGACCGTCATAGCAACGGCTTTGTACATCTGGTCGCGCGTCGCTTCCTTTGCCGACGTGCCGAAATGTCTCGACAGTTTTTGCTCTATATTGGCTTTTACTTCGCTCGTTTTGGGTCTGTAATTCACTTTAACTTCCTCCGGCAACGCTCTCCCCTTATTCATCGGAGAGAATCGTACGTTGCGATATATTTTTCAGCCGACACGTTCCACGAAAAATCGACCGACATTACTTTTTTTATAAAACGTCTTGCCTTTTTGCCGTCCTTTAACAGTTCCGTCGCCGCAACGATGCGGTCGTACAGTTCCTCTGCGGAATAATTGGCAAAAGTAAAGCCGTTACCCATAAGATCGCCGTTTTCGTCCTCCCAATATCCGTGTATGGAATCGGCAAGTCCGCCGGTTTCGCGCACAACGGGGATCGCGCCGTAACGCGACGCTATCATCTGAGACAAGCCGCAGGGCTCGCTTTTCGACGGCATCAAAAATATATCGGCGGCGGCGTATATCCTGCGCGAAAGATCCCTGTCATAGGTGATCAGTGCGCGAACGCTGTTCGGAAATTCGCTCTCGAGTTCGCGAAAAAACGTTTCGTACCGCTCTTCGCCCCTGCCGAGAACGACAAGTTGCGCCCCCGTGTTCCAAAGCACGCCCCTTATGCACTCAACGATAAGATCGAGTCCTTTATGCGAAGCGAGGCGCGAGATAACGGCAATGAGCGGCACCTCCGTATTCGGCAAACCGAGATCTCGCCGCAGTGCTTTGCGGCAGGCGGATTTTTGCGCGGGTGCGCTCGCCGAGTAGTTCTTTGCCAAGATAGGATCCGTGGCTGGATCGTAATAATCGTAATCGATACCGTTCAGTATCCCGCTCACTTTTCCCGCATTGGCTCTGAGAACGTGGCAAAGCCCGTGCGAAAACTCCTCGGTCATTATCTCGCGTGCATATTGCGGACTGACGGTCGTCACGGCGTGTGCGCACTCGACGGCGCCCTTCATAAGATTTATGCACCCGTCGTACTCCACCGTCGAACGGTCGGCTGCGCCGAGATCGAAAACGTCCCCGAGTATGAGAAAGTCGTATTTCCCCTGATATTCGATATTGTGGATCGTAAACACGCGTTTAACGGACGAATAGCGAGCGTCGTCGGAATATTTGCGCGCAAGATAAACCGGCACGAGCGCCGTTTGCCAATCGTTGGCGTGAAGCACGTCGGGATAATAATCAAGCTCGCCCATCATCGCGACTATCGCCCGAGAAAAGAACGCGTACCTCTCCCCGTCGTCGTAATAACCGTACAGCCCGCGATCGCGCTTAAAATAATACTCGTTATCGATAAAATAATAAGTCACGCCGTCTTTTTTGAGCGAAAGCACGCCGCAATACTGGCGGCGCCACGCGAGCGGCACTGTAAATACAGCCTCCGTCTTCATCATAGTGCGCCATTTGTCACTTATCGCGGAATAAAGCGGCATTACGACGCGTACGTCAAGCTCCGAGTCTTGTGCGGCAAGCGCCGCGGGCAGCGAACCGAGAACGTCGCCCAACCCCCCCGTTGCGGCAAACGGCATAACCTCGGAACCGGCAAAAAGAATACTTTTTTTCATTTTCACAAACCTTTTTCGTTTTCGTGCGGTGCGGCGTCACACCATACAGCCTTTGCCGATAAAAAACGGCATAGTCTCGTGCCCCGACAGCTTTCGTCCGTCGCGCACGACCGCGTTTTTGTCACTTATCACGCAGTTCAGTTCGACGTCGTTGCCGACGTACGTATCTTGCAACAATATAGAGTTTCGCACGTGCGTTCCTTTACCAACGTGAACTCCCCTGAATATCACGGAATTCTCTATCTCGCCCTCGATAACGCACCCGTCGGCAATAAGCGAATTTTTTATCGACGAGCCGCGAAGATACGCCGTAGGCGCGGAATTCCTTACTTTCGTATATACGGGGCGGTCCGGCGCGGCGAAAAGCGCGGAACGCACGTCGTCGCGCAACAGTTTCATCGAGCAATCGAAATAAACGGGCAGCGAGCTGATAAAGGCGTAAAATCCGTCGTATCTGTACGCCTTGAACACGGCTTTGCCTATATTGCGGTACACGACGTCGCGGAAAAAGTCGGTGTATCCGTGCGCCGCGGCGTCCATAAGCGCGGAATGGAGGAATTTGCGATCCACCGCCATAATGTTCGTGCACACGTTGACGTCCTTCATATTCGCCGAGAACTCCGCGACGTCGGTAACGTTGTCGTTTTCGTCAAGCGAAAGAACGGTTTGGTGGTGGGTAAGGGGCGATGTGTCGTCAAGGAACTTCGTTACGATGGTCATATCGGCGTGCGTTTTTTCGTGCGCCTCGAGCACGGACGAAAGATCGATGTTGCAAAGCGTATCGCAGTCGGACAAAACGATCACGTCCTCAGTGCAGCGCGATATGAAATTTATCACCCCACCGAGCGCTTCGAGCCTCGTGTTGTAAAGCGCCTTGCCGCCTCGCGCGTCGTATGCGGTTATAAAGGGCGGCAATATCTTGATCCCGCCCGAACGGCGCGCAAGATCCCAGTCCTTACCCGTACCGACGTGGTCGAGAAGCGACTGATAATTATAGTGAGTTATTATACCTATCTTGTTTATATCCGAATTGACCATGTTCGAAAGCGGAAAGTCGATAAGTCTGTATCTTCCGCCGAACGGCACGCTTGCCATCGTGCGCAAACGGGTCAATTCGGGCAAACTTTCATCGTGAATATTGGAAAATATAAGTCCTGCGGCTGTCATAACATTCCTCCTCTTTTTCCCTGCCTCGAATTTCACTTTCCGACGTTCAATCGGAATATATCATAGCCCCGGGGGCTACGACGTCTCCGTCGGCGACCTTAACGCCCGCGCCGACAACCGCTATCTTAACGCCGTCGGCACGCTCCGCACCGACTGCGGCTCCTTTGCCGATCTGCACTTCGGAATCGATTATGGAATACTTGACCGAGGCACCCTCGCCTATAACGACGCCGCTCATTATCACCGAATCTTTGACCTCGGCTCCGGGCATAACCTTTACCCCCGCGCCGAGCACGGAGCCCGTGACTTTGCCGCAGATAACGCACCCCTCGGTGACCGAAGAATCGCTTATCTCGGCGTCCTCGGAGATATATTGCGGCGCCTCGGCAAAATGCCTTGAATAGATGCGCCATTTCGGGTCTCCGAGTTGCAGTGCAGGCTTGTCGCCGAGCATATCCATATTCGCTTCCCAAAGCGACTCGACGGTACCGACGTCTTTCCAGTACCCCTCGAAAGGATATGCGAAAAGCTTTTCGCCCGCGGCAAGCATAGCGGGGATGATGTTTTTGCCGAAGTCGTTTGCCGATTGCGGATCCTTTTCGTCTTCAATAAGATAAGCGAACAATTTCTTTTTGTCAAAAATGTATATGCCCATCGACGCTTTCGTACTGTCGGGCTCTTTCGGCTTTTCGCTGAACTTCCATATCTCGCCGTTCTCGCGCGTGCTCATAATACCGAAACGGCTCGCCTCCTCAAGCGGCACGTCGAGCACCGCGATCGTGCAGTCCGCCCCCATCTTTTTGTGATATGCGAGCATTGCGGAATAATCCATACTGTATATATGATCGCCCGAGAGCACGAGCACGTAATCCGGATCGTATCTGTCGATAAATTCCATATTTTGATATATCGCGTTGGCTGTGCCGCGATACCAATCCGCCCGCTCTTTGCCCTGATACGGCGGCAGTATCTTGACCCCGCCGAAGTTACGGTCGAGATCCCACGGCAATCCGTTGCCGATATAGTCGTTTAGCACGAGCGGCTGGTACTGAGTCAGCACACCGACGGTATCTATCCCGGAATTAACGCAATTGGAGAGCGGAAAATCTATGATACGATACTTGCCGCCGAACGAGACCGCGGGTTTCGCGATCTTTGCGGTCAAAGCGTACAGTCGACTCCCCTGCCCGCCTGCAAGAAGCATTGCAACGCATTCTTTTTTCTTAAACATTGCCTGAAGATTCCTTTCTTTATCGTCCGTCGCCGGCGCTCTGTCAAGCATATACGGAACGTTATACTTTCGGGCGCACGTGCGCCCCTCTCGGTAATGATATTCTGTGGGAATTTTATTTATGCTTTTTCGCTTTTTTGTTTCGCGTCGCCGCGCGTTCGCCCCGCGGTACTTTTCGCGTTGCCCGTCGCTCGGGCGGCACGCTCGAATCTTTTTGCGTATTATGCTTTGCGTCGTCCGCTCGCACAAGCTCCAAAAGGATACCCGTAAGCGGCGGCAAAACGACGCTGATCGAATTTTGTCTGCCGTGCATCGCTATCGGCTCGGTGTGCGTGCCGTGCGGCATTGCGCGCCCCTCGCCGCCGTACGTCTCGTCGTCGCTTGACAAAAGCAGCTTATATTCGCCCGCTGTCGGGATACCGATCCTATAATCCGAATAAGCCGCGGGAGTGAAGTTGATTATCGCGACGATCTCGCCGCTATCCGACGTGCGGCGATAGGAAATAACGCTTTGGGCGCTGTTGTCGGGGTCTATCCACTCAAAGCCGTCCCAAGACGTATCTTTTTGCCAAAGCGCGTCGTGCCCGAGATAAACGTGGTTGAGATCCGCCGCGAAATGTTGGAATTTTTCGTGCATTTCGTAATCGAGCAGGAACCATTCGATCTGCCCCGCATAATCCCACTCGCGGAACTGCCCTATCTCGCACCCCATAAACAGCAACTTTTTCCCGGGGTGAGTCATCATATAAGTCAAAAACGCACGGGTCGAGGCGAATTTTTGCGCATAATCCCCCACCGCTCTGTCAAGCAAAGAGAGCTTGCCGTGCACGACCTCGTCGTGCGATATCGGCAAAATATACTTTTCGCCGAAAGCATACGTCATTGAAAACGTAAGTTTGGCGTGATGATATTTTTTAAAGATCGGATCCGTATGCAAATACTCGAGGCTGTCGTTCATCCACCCCATATTCCATTTGTAGGAAAAGCCGAGTCCGCCCTCGCCGTCGTCCGTTATTCCGCCCCACGCGCTCGATTCCTCCGCTATCATCATAACGCTCGGAAATTCTTTTTTCATAGCGCGGTTCAGCTTGCGGAAGAACGCCATAGCCTCAAGGCAACGGTTGTCGCCGTATATATTCGGCACCCATTCCCCGGGGCGTTTGTCGTAGTCGAGATACAGCATAGAAGCCACCGCGTCCACCCTTATACCGTCAACGTGATATTCCTTTGCCCAAAAGGTCGCGTTCGACACGAGAAAGCTTTGCACCTCCGGTCTGCCGACGTCGAACCTGCGCGTGCCCCAGCCGGAATGTTCCATCCTGTCCGCACCCTGATATTCGTAAAGAGGCTGCCCGTCAAACTCGCAAAGCCCGAAATCGTCTTTCGGAAAATGCGCCGGCACCCAATCCAAGATCACGCCAACCCCCGCCTCGTGCATTACGTCGACGAACGCGGCAAAATCCTCGGGGGTGCCGTAACGCGACGTGGGGGCGTAATACCCCGTCACCTGATAGCCCCACGAGCCGTCGAACGGGTGCTCCGCCACGGGCATAAGCTCAACGTGCGTGTATCCCATACGCTTAACGTACGGCGCAAGCTCCGCTGCCGTCTCGCGATAAGTGAGGTACGAGCCGTCATCGTGCCGCATCCACGAGCCCAAGTGCACCTCGTACACGTTCAGCGGTCTCGACGTGTCCCCGGCGTCGGGGCGCGAGGCAAGCCAATTTTCGTCGTGCCATACGATGCCGCCCGGCTCCGACCATACGACGGACGCAGTCTCGGGCGATCTGCCGAAAGCGAATGCGTAGGGGTCTGATTTGTATATCCACCTGCCGTCGGCGGCGGTCATAATATATTTATACCTCGTTCCGTTCTCCATATTCGGACATTCTTTCTCCCATATGCCCGATTCCGTGATCCTTTCGAGTTCAAAATCCGCGGAACGCCCCCAACAGTTAAAATCCCCCGTAAGCGCAACCGCTTTTGCGTTCGGCGCCCAAACGCGAAAAACGAGCCGTTCTTCGCCGCCGACACAGATCCGATGACACCCGAGGTATTCGTATGCAAAAAAATTGGTTCCCTGATGAAAAAGATAAGCCGCAAGCTCTCCGCCGCCCGTGTTCGCCATTCTTTTGCCCTCCTGCGCTTGTTCATCGTTATTATACATCAAATTCACACTAAAATCAACAAAGATGACGGTTTTTATTATAAATCGAAAATATTTTTGCTGAATTTTGTCGTTTTTGAACAAAAAAACGTCCGTACCCGAGACAATCTCGGGCACGGACGTTTTGTATTTGCCGCGCGCACGTGTGCCGCACGGCAGCGCAAGAGTCAAACGGCGTCGTCCTCGGCGTCCGCCGCTACCAGATCCTCCGTTTTCGACGACGCGAGCGAAGTCAATGCGTCGCTCACGCCCTTCGGCAGCACGTACACGGGCACGGAGTCGCCGACGGTCACGTACGCGCACCCCGCGGCATTTTTGTCTCCGACGGCAAGAACAAAGAGCTTCTCCTCGCCGTCCGCGGTATAAGCAAACGTTAATTTTTCGCCTATTCCGTAGGGCGAACGGTCGCCCGAGCAATCCACCGCATCGTAAAAATAAAGTCCGAGCAAGTTTCCGATATGGGAAAGCGCGTCCGAAGAGGCGTTGCCGCTCGTCTCGCCGTCGCTTATAAGGCACGAGGATAATTTGCCGTCGCCGTCGTATTCCGGCACGAAATCGCGTCCGCAGAACGTGATCTTCGTCACCGCCCCCTTATTTAGCACGGGCACGGTATCGTATTTTATAACGTCCGTAACGTCGAGTGCGAACTCCGCGTAATAATCGTCGACTATCATATATACGCTCGACTTGTCGTCGAGATCGCAAAAATAATACTCGCCGTTAAACGGGTTGCGGTCGCCGAGGGCAAAATTCTTTTGCTCTCCGTTTTCAAACGATATGCGCAAAACGACGCACGGTACGTCGAGCCCGTACTTGCCGAGATCCGACTCCGCAACACCCGAAATACGGTGCGTGGCGTCGAGACCGTCGAGCATATTTGCAAGACGGGACAGCGCCGACGAGTCTATCGGCAACTCGGGATTTTCGTCCCATATCCATTCGCCGTCGCCGTCGCTCCTCGACAGCACAAGGCGACTCTCCGTCTCGTCGTCCCTTAAAGTAATATCCACGCCGACCGTCTTCGACTCGGGTAGCGTTGCCGCAACGTAACTTTGCGCCGTCGTCTCGTCGGCGTCGTCCGCCACCCCGACCGCACGCGATATCAAAAACAGTATCACAAGCACGCCGAGGATAGCCCCGAGGATCGCCAGCGCCCGCTTAGCGCTGCGCGTCCTCATTTCGCCCCCCGAGAGAAGCAGCTCGGGTACGCCGCCTTACCCGCGTTGCCGCGTTTGCGACGAAGCAGCGTTACCGCAGCCCCCGCGACGAGCACCGAGACGGGGAGCGCTATCGAAAAGACGTTGCCCCAAAGATTCGCCTCGTCAGCGGTAACCGACAGCGACGTTTCCGTTACGTCTACGCTCGAGACCGCAAGCCCCGAATCAAAACCGCTGTATTGCCACGCGAGAAACGATATCGGGCAAAAAACGTTATAATACGACGCACCGTTTTTCAGCATATCAGCCGAAGCTATCCAAACGAGATTAGCCGTCGTTCCGTCTTTCTCGTCCACTATCTTTTCCCCGACGGCTGCAAGCGCGAACTTGCCGACGTCGCTCTTTTCGTCGCCGTTTACCGTATACGCCGCATCCGACGTCGTCAAAAGCGACGTTACGGAAACGCCGTCCGCGGCAATCGCCTTTATCGCGTGCGCCTTGGATATACCGAGAGCGCCGCCGTAATAATCAAGCAACGAAGCGAGCAATTCGGTAGCCGAATGCGACTCGTCGACGTTCGGAACGATCGCGTTCGTTCCGGACTCGAGATTTTCGCTTTTCGTCTCGCAAACGGTTCCGGCTATCCCCGCCATACCCATATGCGCGCACACGGACGACAGATTAGCCAAAGTCGCGCTCTCCGGCGCCGTTATAAGCATCACTTTTCCGCCCGAATCGAGATACTTCTTTATCAAATCCGCCTCGCTCTCCGATATATCCGTTTGCGGAGCGTTTATTATAAGCGCCGAACAGTTGCTCGGCACCCCCGCGGAAGCAATGCTTACTGACGTAACGGTCACGCCGTTGCGCTCGAGATACGACGCGAGATCGGTGTTCAGCGAACTCTCGCCGTGCCCCGTCGTAACGTATATCTCGGGAACGGTCTGCGCCAAAACGTATTCTATCGCGCAGGAAACGAGTGATTCGCCCTCGAAATATTCTTTCGTTTCGTATTGCGACATATAGCTGCCGTAATAACCGTAATATTGGCTGAACTCGCTGTACGTCAGTTTTTCGCCTATCCACGCGTTGTAATACGTGTAGAATTTCGACGAATCTATTATTTTCGACCGCCTTTCGCCGCTTACTATAACGCTGTGATCGCCGAGCTCGTCGGAAGTAAAGCGCGCGATGACGTCGGGGCTCGCGACGGGGTCTACGACCTGCAAAGTAATATGCGGATTCAGCGAGACGTACCTGCCCAAAAACGTGCCGATGCGCTCGTCCTCCACTCCGTCCGAGCAAACGAAATACAAAGTTACGTCCTCGTTCACTCCCGCCAAAAATTCCTCGCTTACGTCGGAGAGGGTATACATCCCCGAGCTCGAAACGTCTATCGCCGTGTATTTCGACGGCAAAGACGACAAAAGCAGGTTAAAAAACACGAGCACGGCGATAAATACCGCCCCGAGCGAAACGCAATATATCCCGTATTTTTGCTTTTTCAGCTTATTTTTTTCTTTTTTAGCAAAACGATTTATTTTACCGTTCATTACCCGATCATTGCCTCTCGTTTGGATTTTGGAAATTTGCCTCTGTCGCATCAGTTCCAGCGCCGCCGATCGAACGAGCAGACGGTCAAAAACACGAACGTCGCGGCAAACGAAGCGAGGTACGCCGCAGCACCGACGTCAAGCGTGCCGTTTGCAAACCCCGAAAAACTATCGAAGATCGCGAACGCGGACAAAAAAGTTCCGAAAGCGCCCTCGAAGCCCGAGGAAGACAAAACGGCGCCGACCGTCACCCCCGCCATACAAAGCAAGAAGACCGCCGCGGCAATGCCGCGACTCCTCGTCAGACAAAAAACGAGCACACCTATCGCAAAAGCGCATACGGCAAAACAAACGAACGACGTAAGCGCGTCGCTCGGAACGAGAGAGGCGATATCGCTCATCAAATACAGTGCCAAAAAGCCGCCGATTCCGATCGTCGCCGCGATCACCGAGCTCTCCGTCAGCGAAGAAACGAACATTCCCGCGGCGATAAGAGCCGCTCCGAGCAAAAAGAAACCGAGCAGACCCGTAAGCGTCGTCGGCATATAAACCGAGCCGAAAGCCGAAAGCACGAGCGGTACCGCGAGAGTGCAAACGCAAAATATGCCCCAAACGCACAGCATCGCCGCATATTTGGCGAAAACGACGCCGACGGAACCGACAGGCAAGGAGTAAAGCAGCGTGTCCGTGCCCGACCGACGCTCCTCCGCAAACGAGCGCATAGTCAAAAGCGGCAGCGCGAACACGAGCACAAGCGTCAGATTGCCGAGGGTATACTCGAAATTCGGATAAAGCCCGACAAGATTTACCCCCTTAACGAATATGCCGAGAAAGAAGAACATTATCGCATAAAAAACGTATCCCGTCACGCCGGTAAAATAACTTTTAAATTCCTTTTTAAAGATCGCCGTCATCTTTTTCTCTTCCTTTCCCCGCGCGCGTCGTCAAGAGCGTATTTTCGCCCCGTTATACGCGCCGCGCCGTCGTCCGCGGCGGCGTCGTTAAGCGATAGGAATATGCTCTCGAGATCGCCTTTGACCTCGCTCATCGAATAAAGCGGCACGCCCGCGCTCGAAAAAGCGAAAAATATGCGTCCGCCGAACGCGTCGCCGTCCTCGCCGCAGGTATTCTCCGCCACGATATCCGTTACGCCGCACTTTCCCTTTTCCGCCGCGGATACTATACGCAGCCCCGCGACCGACGAAGCGGTCTTCGTCGCTTTTTCGTAAGGTGCGCCGACACGCAAAGCAAGCGTGCCCCTTTTCGTACGCGCTAGCTCCTCAAGCGAAGCGTCGGCTATTATCTTACCGTGAGATATTATAATGGCATAGTCGCAAGTCGCACCGATCTCGGAGAGGACGTGGCTGCTTATCAAAACGGTCTTGATCTTGCCGAGCGACTTTATAAGTTCGCGCATCTCCGTTATCTGCTTCGGGTCAAGCCCCACCGTCGGCTCGTCGAGCACGAGCGTATGCGGATCCCCCACGAGAGCCTGCGCTATACCGAGCCTCTGCACGTAGCCCTTCGAGAGCTGCTTTATACACTTATGCCGCACGTCGAAGATATCCGTCGTATGCATAATGTCCGCTATCCTGTCGACGGCGACCTCGAACGGCACCTTTTTCGCCTCTGCGACGAAAGTGAGGTACTCTGCGGGCGTCATATCGGGGTAAACGGGCGGGTGCTCGGGCAAATAGCCGAGCCGCTTTTTTGCCTCGACGGGAGACTCGAGGATATCGTATCCGTCTATCGTAACGCTGCCTGAGGTGGGCGAAAGGCAACCCGCGATCATCTTCATAGTCGTCGTTTTGCCCGCACCGTTCACACCGAGCAAACCGTATATTTTGCCGTCCCCTATCTTAAAAGAAACGTCGGATACAGCCGTGTGCGCACCGTATCTCTTCGTCAGATTCTTAACTTCTATCACTTTTTGCACCTCCCGTAGCGTTTACACTTGAACTAAAGATATCACCGTTCTGTGTCGTAACGATGAATTGGCGATGAAATATATTTGAGGTTTACCGCCGCTGTGCAAAACTTGCGGCGACCCGACCGCATACGATCGGACCGCCGCAACCGTCAATCGATATCCTCGATGAGTTTTTCCGGTGCGCACTCGAGCATCTCGGGGTGCTCTATCAGTCGCCTGAAATATTTAAAAGCCGACGCATAATAGTATCCGTCGCATATCCGCTCGTCGGTAACGGCTTTTATCTCCATATACCGGCGGCAAACGAGTTCGCCCGAACGGTCGTATTCATACGACGTTTTGCGCATACCGTAGGAAAGGAAAACGGGCAGATTGCCGAAATCGTATATATGATGATATATCGGATTTATCCCGAGCGAGCCCATACTCGTTATTATCATAGAGCCGTGAAAGGGCGAAACGTCCGTCAAAGCACGCGGCATCCAGCCGTGATAATCTAAAAATCCGAGGAAGCGCATCGCCGCCCGCAAAAACAGATTGGGAACCTTCGAAAGGGTCTTCGCCACGCTGTCAAACGCCGTTTGCGTATCGAGCGAGGCAACAGCCTCGCTTATCGTCGCATTGAACTTTTCATAAACGTCGTTCAGAGTGTCGGAGGGGGCAAACTTTACCTTTACAACGGTCTCGGGAGAGCGCAAAGACATCTCTTTTTTTACCGTCATTATAAAAACGATCTCGTTACGCGCGTATATCCTTTGCCCGCTGACGAATCTGTTAACGGCGGGGCGCTGAGATATGGTGCGCACGTATGCCGCAAGCAACATATGCAGCATCGAAAAATTCGTTTTTCCCTCAAGCACCTTTTTGCGGCATATCCTGTCGGCGGCGGATATCTCGAGCTTGTCGCAAAACGTGTTCAGCGCGTCGCTCCTGCGCGGCATAATATACGGCGTCATCGCGATAAGCGGGTCAAGCGTGCGCAAACGCCGCCCGTCTTTTCTGTCGCCGAATCTGCGCCTGCGGCGGCTATATTCGAGCTTGCCCGTCACCCCTACCGCGCCGTCGTCCGTGTTTACGGCAATATCCGTCACTTTATCGTCTGCTTTTTTCATATTGCGACACCCGATCTTAAAAAATGCGCTTTCGCGTCTTGATAAATTATACTATACCGCGGTGAAAAAATCAACTGTTTTTTTCCGCCGCTCTTGACTTTCGCCGTGCGCCGTGATATAATGCAGGCAAAGCGTATCATTTGAGACACGGAGGTCTCGTGCTTTGGCAAAAAACGTAACCGAATCGCAAGCGACGGGCGAACGACTCGCCATCGACGCAAGGTGCGATCGCCCGCTCGCCCCCGAGGAAAATGCCGACTTGCTTCGCGCATTGCGCCGCACGTCCGTTTTCGGGGGGCTCGACGAGGGTTGGCTCGCCGATAACGTGCTCGCCCGCGGCGAAACGCTGACCGTCGGCGCGCAAAAAACGTGCGAACTGCGCACGGCAAACGGCGAACCGGCGCTTGCCGTCGTCCTCGCGGGCAAAGTGGCGATCTACTCCGCCGACGTCGGCAGAAATACCCTCTTGCGCGTCGTAACAAGCGGCGGAACGATCGGCATCGCAGCCGTTTTCGCCTCGGAAAAGGCAAGGGGAACTATGCGCACCCGCCCGATAGTTTGCGCCGACAAACCGGCAACGCTGTTTCGCATCTCGTCATCCGCTCTGCACAGTGCTATGGACAACGACCCCACGGGGGAACTTCGCAACGCGCTGCTCGCCTTTCTCGCCGACCGCGTTGCGTTCCTGAACGGGCGCATCGCCTGTATGACGGGGGGCACCGCCGAGCGCAAGCTCGCGCTGTACCTAAAAAATGCATACGACGAACGCGGCGGCGCTTTCTCATCGGAAGTACCGCTGAAATATCTCGCCGAAATGCTCGACGTCGGGCGCGCCTCGCTGTACCGCGCGCTTGATTCGCTCGAAGATGCGGGCGCTATCGTACGCGACGGAGACCGCTTTTTGCTCGCAGACCCGCAAAAGCTCGACCAAATATGTTATAGTGAAGACAGGAAAAAGAAAAAATGAAAAATCGGATCAAACACGTTTTCGCACTTCTCCTCGCCGCGCTTCTCGTCCTCTCTCTCGTCGGCTGCTCAAGCCCGAACGACGACCCCGATAAGACAGAACTTCCCATAATCGACAACGTTACCGTCAACGTAGCCGTACTCAACGGCACGACCGGTTTCGGCATAGCCGAGATGTACGAAGAATATAAAAACGGAAAAAAGGAAAACATCCCTTATGAGACTAACAAATACGTAAGTTTCGGCGCTGATATAAACTTTTATGCGGACGCGACAGCTATCGTCCCCCTTATCGTTAACGGCTCCGTCGACGTCGCCGCCGTCCCCACCAATCTCGCCGCGACACTTTACAAAAAGACGAACGGCGGAATTCGCGTGCTTGCGGTAAACACCCTCGGCGTGCTCTATCTCGTCGGCTCCGACGGCAACGTCGCCTCGCTCGCGGACCTCGATGGCAAAACCGTTTACGTCCCGGGGCTCGGCACCAACCCCGAATACGTTTTTAAAACGCTTTTGAAGAAATCGGGGCTTGAGGGCAAGGTTACGATCGACGGCGAAAGTTATCCCTCGCCCGACGCGCTGACATCCGCCGTCGCGACGGGCAAAGTCGACCTCGCCGTTCTCCCCGAGCCGAAGATAACGGCGGCTCAAATGAAAAATTCGGAGCTCAAAGTTCTTATCGACTTTACGAAAGAATGGAAAAATCTGACCGGCACGGAGCTTGTGCAGGGTTGCCTTATAGCGCGCAGCGAATTTGCGCAAAACCACCCCGTCGAACTCGAGTACTTCCTTGCCCGTTACAAAAAGTCGGTGGATTATCTCAACGCCGAGCCGAAAGCCGCCGCGGAGCTTGTCGTCGCCGCAGGCATCGCGAACAGCGCCGCTCTCGTAGAGAATGCGATTCCCCGCTGCCACGTAACCTATCTTATCGGGCAGGAGATGAAAGATGCTCTGACGCAATTTTGGACGGCACTCTGCGAGCAGGAGCCCTCGTCCGTCGGCGGCAGCGTGCCCGACGATAAGATCTTTTACTGAAATTTCGTCGGGTAATACGGCAAAACGACAATGAACGTAAAGAAATTCGCGAAAAAGATCGCCGCGCCCGTCGGCGCGGCGATCTTTTGGCTTTTGCTCTGGGCAGTCGTCGCCAAAGCCGCGGGCTCCGAGCTCATTCTGCCCTCGCCGTCGGCTGTGGTGCGCCGCGCGGTGCAACTTGCGGCGTCAAAAAGCTTTTTTACAATACTCTTTTCCTCATTCCTCCGAGTTACGCTCGGCACCGTCGGCGCGGTGATTGTCGGCTGTCTCGCCGCTTTTGCGGCGTACAAAGCCAAACTCGTGCGCAAGCTTCTCTCTCCGCCGATGACGGTGATAAAAACCGCCCCCGTCGTATCCTTTATCCTCGCGGCGGCATTTTGGCTCGGCAACGAGCCCCTGCCCGCGTTCATATCGTTTTTGATGGTGTTGCCGATAGTTTACGAAAACGTGTTTGCGGGATTTGCGTCCACGCCGCGCGAACTCGTCGAACTGGCAAACGCGTTCGCCCTCCCGCCGTTCTTGCGTTTGCGCCGCATATTTATCCCAGCCGCGACTCCGAATTTTTTCGCCTCGCTGAAGTCCGCCTCGGGTCTCGCTTGGAAAGCGGGCGTCGCCGCCGAAGTTATAGTTTCGACTCCGCTTTCGATCGGTCAAAAAATGTCGGCGGCTAGAAGCTATCTCGAAACGACCGACGTTTTCGCTTGGACCGCCGTCGTCGTCGCGGCAAGCCTGCTTATCGAATTCGCGATATCGAAAATATACGGCGCTCTGGCGGCGAAAACACGCGGATACGCATACCCGACAAGCGACGAAAAGGAGAAGACGTATGATCCGAATAGATAATCTGTCAAAAAAATTCGGCGATAAGCAAGTGCTGCAAAATTTAACGCTTTGCCTGCCGGAGCGCGGCACGATTGCCGTTTGCGGCAGTTCCGGCTGCGGCAAAAGCACGCTCTTCTCCCTTATCGCGGGTCTTGACAAGGATTACGAGGGCAAAATATCGTTCCCCGCCGGGACAAAGATCGCCGTATCCTTTCAGGACAGCCGCCTTTTGCCGCACAGAACGGCGCTGCAAAACGTCAACCTCGTGCTCGGCGACAGAAAAGCCACCTTGGAGCACGCCGCCGAGGCGCTATTTTCGCTCGGCATCGACGAGGAGACCGCGCAAAAATACCCCGCCGAACTTTCTGGCGGTATGCGAGCACGCGTCTCGGTAGCGCGTGCTCTCGCATACGATGCCGACGTTTATCTCTTCGACGAGCCGTTTGCCAATCTCGACGGCGAGACCGCTCTGACGACCGCACGCGAGATCTCGCGCCGCACCGCGAACGCGCTCACCCTCGCCGTCGTGCACGACGTGCCCCTTGCCAAACGCTTCGCCGACACGATACTTTTTTTCGACAAAACGCCGATGTCGTCTTTTACCGTTTGGCAATGCGGTTGCGAACAACTTTAAGCAACCGAAAAAAGGTCTTGCCCGCTATCGGGCAAGACCTTTTTTCATTCTTTCGAGCGCGCATTTTTCAACACGCGACACCTGCGCTTGCGATATGCCTATCTCCCTCGCTATCTCCATCTGCGTTTTGTTGGCGAAAAAGCGCATATCTATGATCTTTTTTTCGCGCTCCGTCAGGTGCCGCATCGCCTGCTCGAGAGCGATGTTTTCGAGCCACCCCTCGTCGCGTTCGCTCGTGTCGGCAAGCTGGTCTATCACGTACAGCGCGTCACCGCCCTCGGAATAAACCGGCTCGTACAGCGATATCGGCTCGATTATCGCCTCCATCGCGTTTGCGACGGCGCTTTTGCTCTCGCCGATCCTTGCGGCGATCTCGTCGGGCGTCGGCTCGCTCGATTTTTCACGGCAAAGCTCCTCGCGCGCACCGAGTGCGCGATACGCAACGTCGCGCACCGAGCGGCTTATCCTTATCGAATTGTTGTCTCGCAGATACCTGCGTATCTCGCCGATGATCATCGGCACGGCATACGTGGAAAACTTTACGTTCATCTCGACGTTAAAATTATCCACCGCCTTTACGAGACCTATGCACCCGACCTGAAAAAGATCGTCGGACGGCTCTTTTTTGCCCGCGAATCTCTGCACGATACTCAACACAAGGCGCAGATTGCCGCATATCAGTTTTTCGCGCGCCGACGCGTCCCCCGCTCGAACGCGAACGAGAAGCGCCCTTTTTTCCTCGTCGGAAAGCACCGTCAGCTTTGCGGTATCGACTCCGCATATCTCGACTTTACCATAATACATCCGCAACTCCGTAAAATTTTTAAGAAAGTTGTCTGACATATTATCCCCGACAAGTGCGCCGCGATATTCAAAATAAGGCGTTAAGTATATTTTGGCAAAATTAAAGGGGCGGCTCCTATCGAGCCGCCCCTTTAATCGGGTCCTCAGATCTTCTCTTTGACCTTGGATGCCTTACCGACTCTGTCGCGCAGATAGTAAAGCTTTGCACGTCTGACTACACCCGAACGGGTAACGTCGACTTTTACAACGTTGGGAGAATGGATGGGGAAAGTCTTCTCCACACCTACGCCGTAGGACATACGTCTGACGGTGAAAGTCTCGGAGATGCCGCCGCCGTGTTTTGCGATAACGGTACCCTCAAACATCTGGATTCTCTCGCGTGCACCCTCTTTGATACGATTGTGAACGCGAACGTTGTCACCCACGTTTACGGTGGGAAGCTCCTTCTTGAGCTGCTCGTTGGTCATAGCTGCAATGTAATCCATTACAAGCCCCTCCTTTTACGGATAATAGAGACGTTCATGCAGAGCACGCAGAGGACTGTCTCTGTGCATATCACACTCCGTTATTATATCACGTTAAAATGCAAAAATCAAGAGTTTTTCGTATTGTTTTTTCGTTTTTTCGTTCTTTTTTTGCTTGTCAACGCAACGCAAACGGGCAACGCAACGACCGTCGCCGCCCCGCACGTCCACGACGAGCCGCATCCGCCGCTTGCCGCGGTTACGTCGCCGCTTTCCGTCCCGGACGTCGCCTCGGGCACTGTGGTTTCCTCGGGAGCTGCTGTGGTTTCCTCGGGCAAAGGCATCGAGGGGTCGCGCACCGCAAGGATGACCGCGTTGGCAACGCTGCGCTCCCTGCCGTCGGAGAGTTTGTTAACGGTCGAAAAGCTTCCGTCGTCGTTACGAACCGCAAGCGCCGTCGAACCACCTCCGTCAAAAACGAATGCGTCACGGCACCCCGCGGCACGCATATATTCCGCGATCTCGTAATAACTTGCCCCGATAGAGCCGCACTCTATAACGCAGATAACGGGCGTGCCGTCCTCGCGAAAGCCCATTACCGTACGGTTTTTCCAAGCGTACGAATAGCTTGCGTCCTCGGTATAAACGCTCCAGTCCTTACCGTTCGGCGAATAGTTGGTTTTGACGTTTTTAAACAGCGATTCGCCCGCCATAAGCACCTGTTGCTTGTATCCTATGGCGTTGTCCACGCTTGCCCAAGAATTGAGGAGCTTTTTCTGGCATTTGAGCGACGTTCCGACGGTAAGTTCGGAGTATTTCGTGCGATCCCCGCAAACGAGATATACCTCGCCGCTACCTGGCAGCTCGTCGGTCGTACCGTCGCGTATCTCCTTTATCTCGCCGTATACGTAATAGCTTTTGTTAGCCGTGGTGTTGCCCCAATAGGTTTTGTCGTCGCATCTGAACACCGAGCAATCGACAACGAACACGGTATATCCCGTAAGATCCGTCACGTGCATATTCGGGGTAAAGAGCGCCATCGTATTCTCGTCCACGTGCCGCGTTTCCAAATAAACGCCGTGCTCGCTCGCCACCTTGCCCTCGTCGTCAAGCACCTGAAGATATGTCGTCGACGATACGGCAACGCTTGTGGAATATTTGATATACGTCATACCGACGGTGTCGTAAAGATAGCCGCCGCCGGACTTAAAGCCGAGCACTCCGCGTCCGACGAGAGTATTGCAGTACGCCTTGTAAAGGTCGCCCGATTGCAGGCACATCCCCTCGGATTGCGAACTGCCCTTGGTATCGAAAAAGTCGCCGTTTATGCCGACTACGGGGATCCACCCCGGATTGTCTTTTTCGAATTGTTTCATCATATCGGTAACGGTATGGAGCTTGTAATCCGTATTCGTTCCGTAGGAATAGCTGAAGAGCTTATACGACCCCTGCGGTATCGCCGTATAAACGGAATACGTCGCGTAGGAGCCGTTATCCGTTCCGTTTATGCGCGAGCGGACGGTCATCGCCGAGAGGGCAACGTTGCCGTAAAGGGTACGTACGGAGCCGAGTTTTACGTAATCGATGCAGTCGCTTACGGAGGCGTCTATCGGACTTGTCGCGGCAAAAGCGGGCAGCGCCGCGGTACAAACGAGTGCGGCAAACAAAACGGCACTGACCAAGATCTTAACGATTTTTTTCATTTCAATTCTCTTTCGTTTTCGTTGCGATGATCAAGCGGTGGCGGATTCGGCGATATCAACCGATCTTTTCGACGTCGTAGGGCGTCGTTTGATATACGAAATAGTTTAGCCAATTGGTATAAAGAAGATTTGCGCAACTTCTCCAGCGAACCGTCGGTTCCAGAGTGTCGTCGTCGTTCGGGAAATAGTTTTTCGGCACGTCGATCTCGAGCCCCGCGTTTTTGTCGCGCAGATATTCGTCGCGCAAGGTACAGGCGTCGTACTCCGAGTGACCCGTTACGAATATCTGCCTGCCACGATCGGTGGAGCAAACGTAAACGCCCGCTTCGTCCGAACTTGCGAGTATCTTTAGTTCGGGGCACGCCTCGATATCCTCGCGGCGAACGGTGGTGTGTCGCGAATGGGGCACCCAAAACTCGTCGTCGAAGCCGCGAAACAGTATGGATTGCCTGTGTTCGACCTTGTGCGCAAAAACGCCGAACAGCTTTTTGTCAAGCGGCACTTTGTCTATCCCGAAATGATAATAAAGCCCCGCCTGAGCGCCCCAACAAATGTGCAGGGTGCTCGTTACGTGGGTCTTGCTCCACTCCATTATTTCGCACAGTTCACGCCAGTATTCCACGTCCTCGAAAGGCATCTGCTCTACCGGCGCGCCGGTTATTATCATCCCGTCGAATCTGCGTTCGCGAACCTCGTCGAAAGTGCGATAAAAAGCGAGCATATGCTCCTCGGAGGTATGGGTCGACTTGTGCGTTGCCGTTTGCAAAAGCTCGAGTTCCACCTGAAGCGGCGTGTTGCCTATAAGGCGCGCTATCTGCGTTTCGGTAACGACCTTTTTCGGCATAAGATTAAGCATAAGTATATGCAGCGGACGGATATCCTGCGTTATCGCCCGCGTTTCCGTCATAACGAATATATTCTCTTTTTGCAACGTTTGGGTTGCGGGCAACAGATTCGGTATCTTTATCGGCATTTTTCTCTCCCGTAAATGCACCGCGCTTGCCGCCGTGCGTATTATATCGCCGCAAGCGCCTGCGCTATATCGGCTTTTATATCGTCGGCGTTTTCGATGCCGACGGACAGTCTCACGAGTCCCGGAGATATCCCCGCGGCTTCGAGCTGCGCGTCCGTAAGCTGGCGGTGCGTCGTGCCCGATGGGTTAAGTACGCCGGTATGATCCGCGGCGACGTGCACCTCTATCGTGGCGAGCTTCAGCGCGTCCATAAACCTTACCGCCGCGCTTCTGCCGCCCTTAACTACGAAAGATATAACCCCCGAAGCGCCGCTCGGCATATATTTGCGCCACGTATCGTAACGAGGGTCGGACTCGAGCGCGGGATAGCTTACGCTCTCTATCTTATCGCTCGCCTCGAGATATTTAGCCACCTCAAGTGCGTTTTGCGAATGGCGTTCCATACGCAAATGCAACGTTTCAAGCCCGAGATTCAAGATAAAGGCGCTCATAGGAGTGAGCGGTATCCCGAGATCGCGAACAAGCTGCACGCGAGCCTTGGTTATATAAGCGGCACCGTTTCCGAACTGCGAAACGTACGCCACGCCGTGATAAGAGGGGTCGGGCTCAGTAAGCTCGGGGTATTTGCCCCCCGTCCAATCAAAGCGCCCCCCGTCAACGACGCAACCGCCTATCACAGCCGCGTGACCGTCCATATATTTCGTCGTGGAGTGAACGATTATATCCGCGCCGAACTCGAAAGGTCTGCAAAGGATGGGCGTAGGAAAAGTGTTGTCGACTATCAGCGGAACGCCGTGCGAGTGCGCGAGGGCGGCATACTTTTCTATATCGAGCACGTCAAGCCCGGGGTTGGAGAGCGTTTCGCCGAAAAGCAAACGCGTATTTTCGTCAAACAGCGCATTTATCTCCGCATCGGTCATATTCGGCGTGATAAAGCGGGTTTCGATGCCGTATTTTTTAAGCGTTACGGCAAAAAGATTCATCGTGCCGCCGTATACGGACACGCTCGAGACTATATTTTGCCCCGCCGAGGTGATATTGAGCACCGCGAGCATTATCGCAGCCATTCCCGACGAACAGAGTATCGCGCCGACGCCGCCCTCGAGATCCGCGATCTTCGCCTCGACGTCGGCGACCGTGGGATTGGATATGCGGCTGTACATATGACCGTTTTTTTTAAGGTCGAAGAGATCCCCCACCTCGTCCGCACTGTCGTATTTATAAGTCGTGCTTTGATATATCGGCAAAATTCGCGGTTCGCCGTTTTTCGGCTTATATCCGGATTGCACGCATTTCGTTTCGATCTTGTATTGTGCCATTATCGTGACCTCCCTCGCCCCCGTTTACGGAACAGGCGATTATTACTGAAATATCTTATATTATATCACACGCTCTCGCCGTATTCAACAAGATTTTGCAAAAAATTCGGGCGACTCGCCAAAGCCGCCCGAAAATATCAAACGTTGAATCTGAAAAGAGTTACGTCTCCGTCTTTCATAACGTAATCCTTGCCCTCGCTCCTTACGAGCCCCGCCTCTTTCGCCGCGGTCATACTGCCGAGCCGCACGAGATCGTCGTAGGCAACTATCTCCGCGCGGATAAAACCGCGCTCGAAATCGGAATGTATCTTACCCGCCGCACCGGGAGCACGCGTACCGCGCTTGATCGTCCACGCGCGCACCTCTTTCGGTCCCGCGGTCAAAAAGCTGATAAGCCCGAGCAACGAATAGCTTGCGGATATAAGTCTGTCAAGACCCGACTCCGTTATACCGAGATCGTCGAGGAACAGCTTTTTCTCTTCGGGGTCGAGCTCCGCAATCTCGGATTCGAGTTCCGCGGAGATCGCGATGATCCCCGAGCCCTCTGCCTCGGCGAAAGCCTTAAGCTCATCGTATTTCGGATCGCCGACGGGCTCGCTCGCAACGGAATCTTCGCCGACGTTCGCGACGTATATAACGGGTTTCGCGCTGAGAAGCGGCATATCCGCGAGGATCGCACGCTCGTCCTCCGTCGTCTCGAGCGACCTTGCGCAAGCACCCGCCTCGAGATGCACCTTAAGCCTGTTCAAAAAATCGAGCTCCGCCAAAAGCGATTTGTCCGCACGCGCGGCTTTGACCGTTCGGTCTATCCTGCGCTCCACTATCTCGAGATCGGAAAGGATCAGCTCGAAATTTATCGTCTCGACGTCGCGCACGGGACCCACACTACCGTCCACGTGGATTATATTATCGTCCTCGAAGCAACGCACGACGTGGAGTATCGCGTCGCATTCTCTGATATGCGAAAGAAATTTGTTGCCCAAGCCCTCGCCCTGCGACGCGCCCTTTACCAAACCTGCGATATCGAAAAACTCTATGACCGCGGGGGTGAATTTTTCGGGCGAATACATCTCGGCGAGTTTGTCAAGCCTCGGGTCGGGCACCGCAACGACGCCCACGTTCGGATCTATTGTGCAAAAAGGATAGTTGGCGGATTCCGCCCCCGCCCCCGTCAGGGCGTTAAAAAGCGTGCTCTTGCCGACGTTCGGCAAACCGACGATACCAAGTTTCATTAGCAACTCCATACTGAATTTTCCGTATAATTATATACTAACCGTTCACAAATTTCAAGCGAATTGTTAAAAATTCGCAAAAAAATCACAAAAAAAGCAACAAAAATTTTACAATCAACTTCCAAAACGCAAAATTGTGTGATATAATACAGGCATTAAAATCGCTATCGAATTTTTGCGCCGAGCACGACTGTCGCGGCGGCGCCCCTTGGAGAAAAGCAAATGTTCACCAAAATTCTGATCATCGACGACGACGCAGGCATATGCTCGCGCCTGAAAACCTACCTCGAGAGAGAGGGCTACGGCACGGCGACCGTCGACAATGGGCACGAAGCGCTTTCCGCGTTTAAAAAATACGACCCCGATCTCGTTTTGCTCGACCTTATGCTTCCGGGACTCGGCGGAAAGGAGATATGCGCCGAGATACGCAAATTCTCCTCCACGCCGATAATGATAATATCGGCAAAAAACGAGATTGTCGACAAGGTCGTGTGCCTCGAGCTCGGCGCGGACGACTATCTTGTCAAGCCTTTCGACCTTAACGAACTCGGCGCGCGCATAAAAGCCGTATTGCGCCGTTGCCGAAAGCGCGACGAACGGTCCGAGGGTGAAGTGCTTATATTCGACAAAATGGAGATCAGCAAGCAAAAATACGAATTGCGGCTGAACGGCAAAGCCGTCGACATCCCGCCGAAAGAGCTTGAACTGCTTTATTTTCTCGCCTCGAACTATAATCACGTTTTTAACCGTGACCAACTTCTCGACAAGGTCTGGGGATTCGATTATCTCGGTGACTCGCGCACCGTGGACGTTCACGTCAAGCGTTTGCGCGAAAAGCTCGAGGGTGTATCCGACAAATGGGCGCTGAAGACCGTTTGGGGCGTCGGATACAAATTCGAGGTCAACGCCTGACGCACTCAAAAAAACTAAAATCAAAGATATCCCCCGAGGGAAAGCATTTCCTCGGGGGATATTCGTATCTCGGCGTCTTTTCGCACGGCGAAAGCTCTCGGCGCGAAAAAACGTTTTATTCGCCTTGCGACGCAGAGCGGAACTGTGCGCCGTAAAGCGACGCGTAAAAGCCGTCGGCTTCCATAAGCTCGCAGTGGGTACCCTGCTCGACGATATTTCCGTCTTTCATAACGAGGATCCTATCCGCGTTTTTGATCGTATTCAGCCTGTGCGCCACGATAACGGACGTACGTCCGCGCATCATCTCGGCAAACGCTTCCTGTATCTTTATCTCCGTTCGCGTATCGATGGACGAGGTCGCCTCGTCGAGTATGAGCATCGGAGGCAACGCAAGCATTACTCTTGCGATACAGATAAGCTGTATCTGACCGCGCGACAGCCTGCCGCCGCCCTCTCCGAGCACGGTGTCGTAGCCTTGCGGCAATTTCGAGATAAACGAATGTGCTCGCGCGGCTCGCGCGGCTTTTTCGATCTCCTCGTCCGTTGCCTCGGGCTTTGCCATAGCGATATTGTCGCGCACGGTACCCGAGGATATCCAAGTATCTTGCAGCACCATTCCGAGCGATGCGCGAAGACTCGAGCGGGTAACGCGCGATATATCGTGACCGCCGACCTCGATCGTTCCGCCATCGATCTCGTAAAATCGCATAAAGAGATTGATCAGGGTGGTCTTGCCGCAGCCGGTGGGTCCGACGACCGCGATCTTTTGCCCGGCTTTCGCCTCAAAAGTCATATTTTTCATAAACGGAGCGTCCGTGTAACTGAAATCGACGTTCTTCGCCCGAATACTGCCGTCGTTATCGTCGGCGCTCAGCTGCTCGGCGTCGACGGGATCCGGCGCGAGCTCCGGCGCATCCAAAAACTCGAAAACACGCGCCGCCGAAGCAAGCGCCCCCTGGAACTCCGCAACGACACCCGAAAGATCGTTAAACGGCTTCGCATATTCGCGCGCATACGTCAAAAGCGCCGTAAGCTGACCCGCGGTCACCGCGCCGCCGCCGGATATCGCCGTCAGCGCGCCTATAAGCGCGACTATGCTGTATATAAGGCTGTTCAAGAATCTGCTTGACGGATTGGGCAGCGAAGAAAAGAAAACGGCTTTCGTCGCGGTGTTCACGTACTCGTCGTTAACGCGCTCGAATTCCCCGAAAGTGCTCCCCTCGTGCGAATACGCCTCTATCACTTCCCTGCCGCTTATCGCCTCGTCCATAAGCGCGGTCTGTCGCGCGGAGATCTCGTTGC
Organism: uncultured Ruminococcus sp.; assembly: GCA_964579135.1. GTDB lineage: Bacteria > Bacillota > Clostridia > Oscillospirales > CAG-272 > CAG-390. Next base: position 45,670 of record CAZOFD010000008.1, read on the forward strand.
GTGCGCGAAACAGCGAATACGAGCGCTTGGCGATAAACGTCGTCAAAAGCATCGAGAACGGAGTCAGCACGGCAACGACCGCCGCTATCGCGAAATTGATGTGCATCATAAACGCAAGCGCGATAACGATGGTAACGGAGCCGGAAAAGAAATGGATTATTCCCGTAAGCAGCCCCTCCGAGAGCTGATCGGTATCCGATATCACCCTCGAAACGATATCGCCCGACGGCGTGGAATCGAGGTACGACAGCGGGAGCCTTTGTATCTTTCTCACGCAATCCTCGCGAATACGGCGAACGACCGACGTGCTTACGCGAGTTCCTATCAGCGAGGCAAGACGTGTGCAAATCGCGCCGAGGATCGTTACCGCGGCTATCTTCGGCAAGATAGCCGCGACGCCGTCGGCGTCCACCCTGCCCTCGCCTATCATAAGGTCTATCGCGTTGCCCACGTACTTCGGCACGATATGCGAGAGCACCGCGTATGTAGTTACGAGAACGACCGCCGCCGCAACGAGCGGCAGACACGGCTTAGCATAACCGATGATACGGCGCAGAGTGGCGCCGTTGCCGGTGCTTTTTTTGTTTTTATTGCTCATTTTTACCGTCTCCGTACTGCGATTCGTATATTTCGCGATATACGGCGCAGTCTTTCATAAGTTCGTCGTGAGTGCCGATGCCGACGGCATCCCCGTCGTCAAGCACTATGATCCGGCTCGCCTCCATAACCGAGGAAGGACGCTGCGATACGATTATCACGGTCGGCTTTTGCTCAAGCTCGGTGATGTTCCTGCGTATCCTATGCTCCGTCGCATAATCGAGCGCGGAAAAACTGTCGTCGAATATCAAAACTTCGGGTTTGCCCACGAGCGCGCGCGCAATGGTCAAACGTTGGCGCTGACCGCCCGAGAAGTTACCGCCTCCCGCCTCGACGGAGGCGTAGAGCCCGTTTTTCTTGCTCATAACGAAGTCGAGCGCGTCCGCCGCCTCAAGTGCGCGCGCCACTTCCTCGTCCGTCGCCCCGGGTGCTCCCCAACGAACGTTTTCCGCCACGGTACCGCTGAAAAGCCTTGCATACTGCGGGACGACGGCGACTTTGCGGCGAAGCGCACCCACGTTCCAATCGCGCACGGATACGCCTCCTACCGAAACCTCGCCGCACGTAGCGTCGTAAAACCGCGGTATAAGCTCGCAAAGGGTGGTCTTGCCCGAGCCCGTTCCGCCGAGTATTCCGACGATTTCGCCTTTGTTCGCGGAGAAGCTGACCGGAGAGAGTGCATCGCCCGCCGCGCCGCGATATCTGAAGCCGACGTTACGAAATTCGACCGCGGGCGCACCCTCGACGAAAGCCTCCGCACCCGACTCGCCGTCTCTGTCCTCGACCGAGAGGGCTGCGTTTATCCTCGAGGCGCAAGCCGCGGATTTTGTCATCGTTACTATAAGGTTTGCGAGCTTTATCAGCTCGGTCAGGATCTGCGCCATATAATTGTAAAGCGCGACGACCTCGCCCGTCCCCAGCCTACCGCTGTTTACGGCGGGGGCGCCGACTTTTATTATAAGAATTATCGCAAAATTCACGATAACGTAGGTCAAAGGATTCAAAAGCGACGATATTCGCTCGGCGAACACGCTGCGGCGCGTATGCTCGCGATTGACGGAGTCGAAAGCGACGACTTCGTCGTCTTCGTGGCGAAATGCCCGTATCACGCGAACGCCACGCAGGTTTTCGCGCGTACGAAGCGTCAGCTCGTCAAGTTTCGCCTGCACGCGCGAGTAAAGCGGCATACCGAGGAGCACGACGGCAAAAATGACCGCCGCCAATATCGGCACGGCACCGAGAAATATCCAACCCGTTTCGACGTCGGTTATAAAAGCCATCGCCACCGAGCCGAAAACTATCAGCGGCGAGCGCAAAAGCAAACGCAAAGCGAGATTAACGCCGTTTTGCAGGCGATCCACGTCCGAGGTCAGGCGTGTGAGCAGCGTCGAGCCGCCGAGCGATTCGAAATGCTCGCGATCAACGTACAGCGTTTTGCGGCACAGTGCGCTGCGCACCTTGCCCGCGAATCCTACCGCGGCACGCGCCGAAAAATATTGCGAAACGAACGATACGGCAAGCCCCACCGCACCGCAAAGCGCCATAAGACCGCACATCTTCCAAACGTAGGAGCCGTCCGCCGAGGGAAGACCGACGTCTATAATGTTTGCAACAATAAGCGGCACCGAAAGCTCGAGCAAAGCCTCCAAGAGCTTTAAAAGCGGTGCCGCTATACATTCTTTGCGATAATCCCTGAAGTATTTAAACAATCCAAACATAGCAAATCTCCGAAATTGATGTGTGCATTATATCACTTTTGTCGCACCGTGTCAAGCCGTGCTTTTTTACAAAACCTTGTTTACAACGCCTTTTTTTTATGTTATAATAATTAGGTAAATATTATCCGAACGTTGCCCGCTTGCGTCGCAACGAAAACGGGATCGCGGTGAAACTGTAAAATGAAGATAGTCAAATTTTTCGCCGGCGACACGCTGGAATTAAAAAAGCCTCATCCGTGTGGTAAACGCCTTTTTAAAGTGTTGCGCACGGGCAGCGACGTGCGCCTCGTTTGCCTCGGTTGCGGCAGAGATATGGTAGTCGCGCGAGAGCGACTCGACCGCTCTATCAAAAACGTTATCCCCGCCGAGGACGAAAAGTCGGACGGCTGAGGTACGCGACGGCACGAAAAAGCCGTCCGACCGTACCACGTTACGGGAACGAAAAACAACGCGTTTGGCTTAAGGACAAGCGCAGCATCGCGAATTTCGCGGGAAAGGCAGGCTTTCGCCGAGCGAAAGCCGTTACGGTCAGAAAATGAACTCCAAAGAAAACACTTCGGATATCGCGCTCCTTTCGCAGAGCACGCACGGCGGCATTCGCGGCACGCTCGAGAATCTCGGGCGGCGAATAAAAGCGTGGGAATATTCTTACCTGATATTCGCGTTTATCGTCCCCGTGGTCTTAAACTATCTGTTTTACCTTGCGATGGAAATCCATCCGTTCGGCAACGGCTCGGTGCTCGTGCTCGATCTAAACGCGCAATACGTTTATTTTTACGAAGCGCTTCGCAACGCCGTCCACGGCGACACCTCGCTTATCTATTCGTTCGCGCGCTCGCTCGGCGGCGAATTCGGCGGCATATACGCCTACTATCTCGCAAGTCCGCTCTCTTATATCGTTTGCCTTTTCCCCGCAAGCAGGATACTCGACGCTCTGCTTTGCATTTTTCTCATAAAAACGGGGCTTGCCGGGGTAAGTTTCGCCTTTTATCTCCACAAAATATCCTCCAAAGTCAACAAATTCGCCTCGGTTACCTTTTCGTCGATGTACGCGCTCTGCGCCTATGCGGTCGTACAGCAGCACAACTCGATGTGGATAGACGCGCTCATCCTCTTGCCCATAGTCACGCTCGGCATCGAGCGCCTTATAAAGCGCGGCAGATTCAAAACGTACGTTTGCGCACTCGCGCTGACGCTTACGGCGAACTACTATATCGGATATATGGTCTGCATATATTCCGCCGCGTACTTTTTCTTTTATTATTTTGCGCATAACGAAAAAGAGCGCAACAACCCTATGCACGAAAAATCGCATTTTTCGCGTTCTTTTTTAAGGATGGCAGGCTCCTCCGCCCTCGCGGTGGGGATATCGGCGCTTATGATCTGCATAGCGTACTATTCTCTGCAATTCGGCAAAAACGTTTTCTCCTCCCCGGATTTTTCTCTTTCCATCCGTTTTGATCTCGCGGATCTGTTTACCAAATTTTTCCCGGGATCGTACGACACCGTACGCACCGAAGGGCTGCCATTCGTCTACACCGGTATTTTGACCCTTTTCTGCGTCCCGATCTATTTTTGCTCCAAAAAATTCTCCGCGAGGGAGAAAGCCCTCTCAGCGGTATTCATCGTCTTTTTCATCCTGAGTTTCTCCGTCAACACGCTCGATATGGTGTGGCACGGATTCCAAATGCCCAACTGGCTGAATTACAGGTACAGCTTTATGCTATGCTTCTTCCTGCTCGTGCTCGCGTACAAGGGGTACGGCGAGATAAAAAAAGTCTCGGGCAAGCTTATCGCGGGTATAGGCGCCGTTCTCATCGCTTTTCTCGCTTTTGCGCAAAAGTACGAATTTCATTCTTACGTCGAACGCGTCGACGGCACCGTTAAATTCGATCAAAAGCTCAAAACGCTCGAAACCGTTTGGCTTTCGATCGTTTTTATCGTAGCGATAGGGTTGATTCTTTATCTGACGATAAAGAGCCGCTCGCGGCAAAGTATGGCGCTCATACTTTGCGCCGCGGTCTGCGTCGAGCTTTTCGCCAACGGTCTCGTTTGCAACGCCGAATTCGGCAACGACGTTATATATTCCTCTTATTCCTCGTATACCGAGCCGATAACGGCGCTCCGTCCGCTCGCGGATGCGATCGTAAACAGCGACGCATCATTTTATCGTTTCGAAAAAACGTATCACCGCCGCACGAACGACAATATGGCGCTGAACATCCGCGGCATATCCAACTCGACCTCGACTCTGCACAAGGCGTCTATCAATTTCCTTTCCGCCTCCGGATACCTTGCAACGTCGCATTGGTCGCAGTATAAGGGCGGCAATCCCGTCGGAGATTCGCTCCTCGGGATGAAATATATAATCGGCAGCGCGTCGGACGCGACTCTCTCTCGCCTCTACGAATTGACGGATCTCGACTCGGCGACCGTAAGCGGCAGCGAATACGTTGCGTATCGCAACAAAAACGCGCTTTCGCTCGCTTTTGCGGTAAATTCCGCCGTAAACGAACTTAAATATTCGGACGACGACGGCTCGTGCTCTCCGCTTGTCCGCCTTAACGGTCTCGTTGCCACGATGCTCGGTCGCGAAAGCGCAAATATCTACGACCCGATAGCCGTCTCTTCTCCGACGATCAAAAATCTCACGGTCACCGGTGTCGGCGAGGACCACGACAAGTACGATCCCTCGGGGTCGTCGGGCGCAAGCTTGACGTACACCTTTACCACCTCTCGCGACGGCGAGATCTATTTCTACCTGCCTACCACGAAAGCGGGGTATCAAAGAGCCGTTACCTTGCGCGTCAACGGCGTATCCAAAGGTACGTACGCCTCGGATAACAACGCCTACGTCACCGATTGCGGCTATTTCGGCGCGGGCGAGACCGTTACCGTCGAGATAGGCGTGTCGAGCGGCGCTATCTATATCAAGCGCAACGTGCCAATGTTCTTCAGCCTTAACGAAGAGCTGTTCGACGAATGCTTCGCCGCTCTCGCAGCCGAGCAATTCGTCATAGACGACGATTGGAGCGAATCGCACTTTACCGGCACGATAACGACCGCGGCGAGCGGGCGCACCGTGCAAACGACGTTGCCATACGATAAGGGCTGGAACGTTTACGTCGACGGCAAAAAAGTCGAAACGTTCGAAACTCTCGGCGCGCTCACGGCGTTTACCGTGGAAGAAGCGGGCGAGCACACCCTCGAACTCAGATATATGCCCCGTATATACGTCGCGGGCGCCGTCGTCTCCGCGATATCCGTTGCCGTGTTCTTCTTGATAGTGATATTCGAAAAGCGCTTTCGAGCGCTAATGACGAATTTGTTCGACGGAGGTGCTCGCGCGTGCGGCGGCGCAGTCGCCGAGCTTGAGCCCGCCTCTGCCTCTCCCGGCGCTGAGGGCGCCCCATACAACGAGGCAGAACCTTGCGACGAGGCAGAACCTTGCGACGAGACCGCAGCGCAAGGCGACGACTCTATTTGATCGTATAACGGAGGATACCGTATGTTTTATTTCATAAGCGGCAAACTCGCACACCTCGAGCCCGGTCTCGCCGTTGTCGAAGCGGGCGGCGTCGGCTACGGTATGGTCATCAGCGGCACGACTTATTCCGCCCTGCCGCACGGAGAGACCGAGCAGTCCGTCAAGCTCTTTACCCATATGTCCGTTCGCGAAGACGGCATCGAGCTTTTCGGCTTTGCGACGCTTGAAGAACTGAACATTTTCAAAATGCTCATTTCCGTTTCCGGCATAGGTCCGAAAGCCGCAACGTCCCTGCTCGGTTGTCTTTCGCCCGAAAAGCTCGCAGTCGCCATATGCTCCGACGATAAAAAAGCGCTTTCCAAAGCGCCCGGCATCGGCGCAAAGACCGCGGCACGCATAGTGCTTGAACTGAAAGACAAACTGCACGCCGCACCGAACGCCGTCGACGAGCCGGACGCTGCCCCGGCGGAGCCGTCCCTTTCCTCGGAGGCGCTCGACGCACTTATGGTGCTCGGCTTTAACCGCGCGGCTGCGGCGGAAGCGTTGCGCGGCACCGACCCCGACGCCGAACTCGAAGACGTTATCCGCGACGCGCTGAAAAAACTGATGAAATAAGTCGGCTCTCTTCGGAGAAAGCCTAAAAAGGAAAGAGATTCTTTATGAACGACGATTTCGATTTTGAGAACAGGATCGTAAGTTCCTCATACAACAAAAGCGAGGACGAATACGACACGTCCCTGCGCCCGCACACGCTTGACGAATATATCGGGCAGGAAAAAGTCAAGGCAAACCTCGGCATATATATAGAAGCCGCTAAGATGCGACAAGACACGCTCGACCACGTTCTGCTCTACGGCCCTCCGGGGCTCGGCAAAACGACCCTTGCGGCGATCATCGCATCCGAGATGGGCGTTAACCTCAGGGTAACGTCCGGACCCGTTATAGAAAAGCAGGGCGATCTCGCCGCGCTTCTGACCAACCTGCAGCCCGGCGACGTGCTTTTTATCGACGAGATACATCGTATGCAACGAACGGTCGAGGAGATACTCTATCCCGCAATGGAAGACCACGCCATCGACATAATCATCGGTAAGGGTCCCGCGGCAAGGAGCATAAGGATCGACCTTGCGCCGTTCACTCTTATCGGCGCAACGACGCGCGCGGGGCAGCTCTCCACGCCGCTTCGCGACCGTTTCGGGGTCATATTTCGGCTTGAGCTCTACTCGCCGGACGAACTTGCGCGGATAATAACCCGCAGTTCCGCCATCCTCGGCTTGCCGATATCCGACGACGGCGCTTTCGAGATAGCGTCGCGCTCTCGCGGAACGCCGCGTATAGCCAATCGGCTTCTCAAACGCGTTCGCGATTTCGCCCAGGTTATGGGCAAGGATACCATCGACGCGGAGATCGCCTCGTTCGCACTCGGCAAACTCGAGATCGACGAGCTCGGTCTCGACAATACGGACAGGCGTATGCTCGAGACCATTATCGACGTTTACGACGGCGGTCCCGTCGGGCTCGAAACCCTTGCCGCTTCCGTCGGCGAGGAAGCGGTAACCATCGAGGACGTTTACGAACCGTACCTTATTCAGCTCGGCTTTCTTGCCAGAACGCCGCGCGGAAGGTGCGCAACGCGCCGCGCATATATGCACTTGGGCAAAAAATACGTTTCGGATCGCAACGGCGCTCCGAGGTGCGCAAATCAGGTAGTTATCGACGAAGCCTTTGCAATGCCCGACGACGAGAATTGACGCCGCGCCACGGCAGGCAACGCGCCGAAAAGCACCGAAAAGCGTCGCCGCGAATTTTGAACGAATCAATCATACAGAGATCTAAAATGAAAGTAAAATTCGAAAACAAATTTATAATCTGTCTTGTCGCCGCACTTTTGTGCGCACTCGTTTCGACGTGCGTGTGCGCCCCGTTGTTTATAGAGACGTCGAGCGACGTTATGTATGCAAACTCGCTCCTGCCCCCGATATTCGCTTTGCTCGAGCGACTGCTGTCGGAAGCCTATACGTACCTGCTTATTGCCGCCGCCGTATTCGCCGCCCACAGGTATAATTCGTCGCGCAAAATTATGAACGTATCTTTCGTCTTTTGCGTCGGCGTGATACTTGTGCGTTACGCTGCCAACACGATAACGGCAGCCGTTACGACCGGGTATTTCGACCTCGGGTTCGACGCCGTCGCGATCATCGTGCAAATAGCGCTCGACACGCTTTTGATCTTGTTGCCGCACGCCGTCTGTCGCAAGCGTACGGCGGCGCTGAACGCAAAAAATCGCGAACTTGCCAGGGCGCAAAAATACGCCGTCAACGCTCCCGCACCCGAGCCCGAAACGGCGTATCCCTTCGCTTCGTTTTTCTCTTTCTCCTCGCCGATTCTTTCGTCCGTCGCTGGGGCAACGCTCGCCTGCCTCGCCATAGCGCTCATACAGCGCGTATTCTCGGACGTGGCTTTGGGAGCGCCGACGTCTTTGCGCGATCTTATCGATATGATATTCGGCTACTCATCCGACGTGCTCTGCGCGCTGCTCGGATACGGTGTCGCATATTTCGCGTTGTCGCTTTTACTTGCCGATAAGAAAAGCGAAAAATAACGCGCCGCGCAAAAAGTACTGTCCCGTCGGCAAAAGATCCGACGAAAAGCGATAACGTACAAAGCGTCACCCGCACGGTCAAAGACCGCCGCGGGTGACGCTTTTCTCCGAGGCTATATCCGTCGCGGCAAAAACGTCTCTTTTAAAAAGGCGCCGTTTTCGTTGCCGCGCAACGAAAAACAACGCAAGCACCCGTCGCGCCTCGTTACCGTATAATATCTCCTCGCGCCGATATCCGTACACGAGGCGTACACCGTGCCGACAAGCTCGCCGTCGTCGCCCCAGACCGCACCGTAGGGAGGCGAAACGGAGCCGAGCAACGACAAGACCGAGGCAACGGGGGCGTCGTCGCAAAAAGGCGCGCATCTTTTTAAAAGAAAAGCCGCACGCGCAAAACGCTCTTGCGATGAAAAGCCTCCTGGAAGTCCGCGGCATCGTTCGTCATACGGCAAAGACAAAACCGAGTGCGCGTATTCGCGTTGTTCCGCAAACGGCGGATGATTTGTCAGCACGTCCTCGTCGTCCTCCGATATTACGAGACCTTCCGCCAAAGGCTCCGCGACAATCGACGAGGTGCGATCCGCAAAATGCCAATGCAAGGGCGTTGCGGGCATATCGTCGCCGACGCCCCCGTCGACGATATCGCATTTTTCGAGCAGGCGTTTTGCCGCCGCCACGCTTGCGCATTGCGACAAAACGAACGGTATGACCTCAAACGAGCGAAGTCCTATACGCGACGGCGAAGCCGACTGACGATATTGCGCACATCCGGAAAAATCGAGTCCCGCGGCGCAAAGCCCGGTCTCGTTAACGGCGTCGGCATAAAGCGGAAAGCCGCCCGCAACGATTGCCGCTCCGATCATCGCATAATGACGCGCCGAACTTGCACCGTATCCGAACTCAAGCAAAAAATCGCGCGGAGTGAGAACGATATGCTCCCCGAAAGAGCGAGCGATATCCATATTGCGACCGAAATACGCGTTTTTGCCCCTCAAAACAATCGAAGTACACATAAAAAGCACTCTCCTTCGGGATATTTTTTCCCAAACGAGAGCGCTTTATTCGTAAAGTTTGCCGCGTGCGCCCGTTCGGCACGTCGCGGCTTTCGGCGCGGTAAAAAACGTTTTTTACCGTTCGCCGCACCCGCGCACCTCTACGGAGAACGGGAACTCGTACTTTTCGTGCGGAGCGAGAGCCATTATCTCCGCTTTTTTTGTAAGTTCGTCAACCGTTCCGTCGCGCGCGGGTGCTCCGCAAAGCGGTTCAATGCAGCAATACGGAGCCTGCGTCCGAGGCGCGTGCCACAACCCCATAAAACGCGCCTTCGGTGCGTCGAGTACCACCTCTTCGTCACCGCCGTCGCGCCGCAAAACGGCTCGCATCCCCGCCCCGCGCAAAAACACGGCGTCATCGTCGAACATATCGTGAGTTAAAGGGATGCCGCCGCGCCCGTCCAGTTCATACGGAAGATAAGCCCCCGTGATAAACTTGTTCGCACTCAGCTCCACCATACTTACGTCCGTCGCAAGCGGAAGATCCACCCGATAATCAGCAAAATCCCCTCCGCAAAACGGAACGTTAAACCCGGGGTGGGCTCCTATCGAAAAAAACATCATACCGTCTCCGCGGTTTTCCGCCTCGACCGTGCAAGACAGCTTTTTGCCGAGCAACTTATACGTTACGCGCAAAGCGAACTCAAACGGATATTGCGCACGCGTCGATTCGGTATCGAAAAACGACAAAGAGATCGAGTCGCCGCCGTGCTCCGCGAATTGCGGCTCGCTGTCTTTTAAAAAGCCGTGAATATCCATCTCGTACGTTCGACCCGCGTAACGATACCGCCCCTCCCACAATCTGCAACAAATCGGGAAAAGTATCGGCGCCCTGCCGCTCCAATATCGCGCATCGCCCTGCCAAATATATTCTCGCGCTTTGCTTTTGCCGAAAAACGACGTCAACTCGCCGCCGCGACTTGACACCTCCGCCCTAAAAAACTCGTTTTCTATGCGATATATCATACTCTTCTCCGTTCTTTCCCGTTAACGTGCAGCGCCTCGGCGCCGCTGCCGAAATGCCGCCTGCATTCGAGCAGTTCATCCGCTCGTGGGGCGGTGCTTTCGCGCTTCAGCCTATTTTCTTTTTTGCAAAGCCGCAAGGGGTCATCTCCCAGATTTCATCGATACCGTTCGACAGCAAAAGTCGGCACGCCTCGTCAAACCAAAAAGTAATATTTTCGTTTTTGTGAGAATCCGATGCCAATACTATCTTGCCGCCGCAATTTGCCGCCTCGCGCAAAAGGAACGGCGCGGGGTACGGCTCGCTGCGATAGCCTCGCGCGATCGCGCCCGTGTTAAGCTCGATATACGGCGTGACCTTAAGGCACTCTCGCAATGCGGAAACGGCACACGAAACGTACCCCTCCGTCACCGGCGTAAACGAAAATTTGGCAAGCAGATCGAAATGACCGAGGATGTCCGGGTGCAGTGCGCAAACTTTTTCGGCATAATTCTCGAAATACGCGCGGGCAAAACGGTCACTGTCCGCGCCGAACTTCGAATCGATAAGCTCCCTTTGCCACTCGCGCGCGCCGTCGACGCTGTAATATTCGCCGCCGCACTTTATATAATGGCAATCGCCGATAACGTAATCGTAATCTTCACGGTCGTCAAGCGGCGCGGCTGCGTCCGCCTCGATGCCGCAAAGCACAGTTATCCTGTCGCCGTATTTGGCGCGAATCTTTCTCACTTCGGCTTTATATCGCGGAATATCTTCCTTTTTAATACAATATCTGCCGTCGAACTCGGTATATCCGTGATCGGATATGCCGATAACCGCCATTCCGCGTTCTATGGCGCAAAGTACGGTCTCCTCAACGGTATTCTTCCCGTCCGAAAACGTCGTGTGGATATGAAGATCGGAATACATAGCGTGCCCTTACCCTTTCTCGCTCGCCGCCGATACGCCGGCAAAGCCTACGATAACGTACACATTATATCACCGAAAAGAGATATTTGCAATATTTTCAATTTTTTTAAAAAAAGCGTTGACAAACGTCTTGCGGCGTGCTATAATATTTTCGTTATCCAAAGACAGCAGGTTCCCGTAAAAGCAAATGCCACCCTGCCGAGGAGAATGAAACGTGTATATATGTTTTGTCTTTCTTCGGGTGTGGTTTGCCGCACGGGAGAAAGATATTTTTTTGCCCTTTTCAGGGCGCGAATCAAACCAAGGAGGTAAACAGATTATGCCCAGTAACGCTATACTTGAGCAGAAGCAGCAGATCGTTTCCGATCTTACCGAAAAGATTCGCAACTCGGTTTCGGGTGTCGTGGTCAACTACCAAGGCATCACCGTTGAGGACGACACGAAAATGCGTAAGGCACTGCGCGAAGCAGGTGTTTCTTACCAAGTAATGAAGAACTCCCTCACCGGCAGAGCTTGCGATAACTGCGGTTACGGCGAAATGAAGCAGTACCTCGAGGGTATGACGGCTATCGCCGTAAGCGAAAGCGACGTTATCGCTCCCGCAAAGATACTCTCGGAATACGCTGAGAAGATCGAATCTTTCAAGATCCTCGCAGGTTACGTCGACGGCGGAGTTATCGACGCCGCAGCCGTTGAGAAGCTTGCAAAGACCCCGTCTCGCGAGACGCTTATCTCTCAGTTGCTCTTCTGCATCCAGTCCCCCATTACCAAGTTCGTTTATGTGCTTGACCAAGCGGCTAAGAAAGACGGCGAGTCCGTCGAAGAGACCGCAACCGAAGCCTAAAGCAAGGCTTTCGATAATTTAAAATTCAATTCATTCCATTCAGGAGGATATTAAAATGGCAAACGAAAAGATCACCGCTATTCTTGATGAGATCAAGGGTCTCACCATTCTTGAGCTCGCTGAGCTCGTATCCGCTTGCGAGGAAGCATTCGGCGTTTCCGCAAGCAACATTTCCGCAGGCGCAGCAGCTCCCGCAGCCGGCGCAGCAGCTCCCGCAGCTGAGGAAAAGACCGAATTCGACGTTGTTCTCGCAAGCTTCGGCGCTAACAAGCTCGCCGTTATCAAGGCTGTTCGCGAGATCACCGGTCTCGGACTTAAGGAAGCAAAGGAACTCGTCGAGGGTGCTCCCAAGACCGTTAAGGAAGGCGTTTCCAAGGACGAAGCCGAGAACATCAAGGCAGGTCTCACCGAGGCAGGCGCAACTGTCGAGATCAAGTAATTCAAACCCGAAATTGCAAATCCTGTCTGTTCAAAAAAGAGTTGCCGCAAGGCAACTCTTTTTTGATATTCTCTTTTAGCTCTGCCGTCTCCGCCGTCTCCGATATATCCGCGCGCGCCGCAACTTCCACGTGCGCCGAAGCCGAACTCACACGTCAAGCTCGAACACGCCGCCCTCAAACGTAATATCGCGCCCCTCGCCGTCCTTGTAAAACGAGACTTTTTCCGTTTTCGCAAGCGAAAAGCCGAGCCTGCCGAGCAAAGCTACGCTCGGCAGATTTTCGAGCGCGGTGCCCGCAATGATCTTTTTCGCTCCGATCTCGCGCATTCGCCAGATAAGCTCCGTCATACTGCGGGTTGCGATACCGCGCCCGTGCCAGCCGGAGTGAAAGCAATACCCCGCCTCATACCCGCACGGTCTTAGGTGAAACGCCACGTAGCCGACGACTCGCGAGCCTATGCAAACGGAAAAGAACATATGTTCCGTACCGTTGCGCGTGCCCGCCCACCGCTCTATCATACGCCGCACCGTTTCGTCGTCCGTCGGGTGGGGCTTATCGTAGCGCGAATACTCCGAATCCGCGAAATCGAGCCATATCTCCTTTATATCTTTCCAGTCGTCCTCTTCGACGCGACGAATATCAAACGTATCCGCCCGTGCGATACTTTTATCCATTCTCCACCTCATCACCATACAATCGGTAAATCTCCGAGACGTCCGATCTTTGAAGCAGCCCGCAAAGATTTTCAACCGCTTCAAACGATGCTTTTATATTCGCAATTTGCGCATCGAATGATTTTGAAAAATCCACAGTCGGAACTCTTTTTCGTATCGCGCACGATTTACCAGTTTTAACAACGGAATATCCTTTATTGTAAATAAAAAAATTCGGCGGGGGTGATACTTAAGCAGCCCCCGCCATACTTTTGACCGGCACTTATACGCGTCGCAAGCTTTATATTATTGAATTTCAGAACACTCTCTTTTTCTTGATAAGCGCGTATGCGATCAATGCGATATTGCTTACAAGTGCCGTGCTTCCGATAACGATTGCGGCTACGGACAATCCGTCTGCACCGTCTTTACCGTCCGCGCCTGCGGCTCCCGTATCGCCTTTTTCTCCTTTTTCGCCCCGAATGCCTTGCTCGCCCTTATCTCCAGTAGCTTTCACGCCGAGAGAAGTCCAAGTTGCACCGTTGTCGTAGGATACTTCCCACTCATTGGTTTCGGAATTGATACGAATCCGAGGGGTGATACCGTCCTTGCCGTTTTCACCGTCTACGCCGTCGGTACCGTTTGTACCGTTCGTTCCGTTCGTTCCGTCGGCGCCGTTCTCCCCCCGAACAGTACCGATGCACGTCCAATCCTCCGTTTCGTCATAACGAACGTACAGCTTTCCGTTTTCCACCTTGAACGTAGGATTTCTGCTTTCAAGTTCGGCAATGCGCGCCTTCAAAGCATTGATTTCCGTTTCAAGCTCGGCTTTTAACGCCGTATCGGCTGCGACGTAATT
>CAZOFD010000009.1:0-58319 GCA_964579135.1 uncultured Ruminococcus sp.
GGAGATGTAAAATAGGCTTATCAGGAAAGAAATTGGGACTTGCAGTAAAATATGAAAATTTTACCGGCAGGGTCCCGACAATGAAACCTCTCGATTGATTAAGTACCGATAACTGTCTATATCCGAGGCAATCTGAGCTTATCGGGACTTTTTAAGCCGAAACTTAAGCCGATTTAAGTCGCACTTGCGTTGTATGCTGCGAGGAGATTGTGCGGTGCGGTTTGATTCGTAAGACGCGCGAAAAAGCAATGAAAAATCAAGTCCGCCGAAAAATTCGGCGGACTTTTTGTAGTATGCTTCGGAGTGCGTCGGCATATATCGTTTTAATTCGTATAAAGCGAATAAATTTATCGGAATTGCCGAATATCGTTCTTTCGCGAACGGTATTCGGCAAAATTGTTATTGTATAATTGGGGGACGTTAAAGACGGCAAGACGACGTTTGGCGTACGTCATAAAAAGGCAGAGGTCTGCACTGAGGTGCAGACCTCTGCCTTTTTCGCCGTGCACGTGTGCGCGACGCGAAAAATCAAAAATATCGTTTGATTTCGTTAAAATCAATTTGGGTAAACGTGTCAAAATAAAGCGCGAACGGAAAAACGCCACGCGGAACTCGCGGAGCGGACTCGGCACTCGATCCGAAACGGCAAAATCTTATCGAGACATCCCGCGCAGCGTTGCGTAGAAGGTTGGCTTCTCAACCGCGTGTTCTTCGACACTTTTCGGTTCATTATAGCATAATACGGTGAAAAATCAAGTGTTTTATTTAAAAAATCAGAATATTTTTCGAATATTTTTTCGTTCGTTTTTGGCGCGGACTCCGCTCGCAAGCAACGTTTGCCCCAAAACGCGTGCGACTTAAAAACGCTTGTTATATTTTAACTTTTTTGCTTTTTATAATTCGATAAATTCAATCGCAAATCGAAAGGAGAACTCTCTATGTCGAATAATATGCGCAAGGAAAGAAAAAGCCAACGAAACGGGTGCCGCGCCAAGCGTAAAACGGCGATCCGTTATGCCGCGCACTTCGCACAGCGCCGCGTAATGCGGCGCGAAGTCAAAGGCGAAGCGCCGCAGGCGTTTTTACAATTGCACGCGGCGCCGAGCGAGAAAAACTATGACAAAACTTTTGCGGACATGCTTGAATCGTGGCTCGAAAGCAACGCCGTAAGACTTAAGGGCGCTACCGTCAATAAATATCGCAACCTGATAGACACGCATATCAAGCCGACTTTGGGAAAGCTGAAGCCGTCGGACGTCACGTCAACGGAAATAAACGCGTTTTTGGCATCCAAACTTCAAAACGGCAATCTTAAGAAAGAGGGCGGCTTATCACCCTCTTACGTTCGAAGCATTATGGTTGTGGTGAATTCCGCGATAAAGTTTGCGGTTGCGGAACGAATATGTCAGCCGTTAACGTCTTCGATACATATGCCTCCGGATCGCAAAAAGGAGATTGCGGTACTGAGTATAGAAGAACAAAGGAAACTCGAAACTTACATCCGTGAAGCTCCCGACCCAACCAAAGCCGGGATCTTTATATCTTTACATACGGGACTTCGGATAGGAGAAGTGTGCGCGTTGTCGTGGGATAACGTCGATTTTGGCAACAAAATCATAAAGGTCAGGCACACCGTGGCGAGAGTGAGGGTGTCCGACGCAACAAAGGCAGGGGCGACAAAGTGGGTGATCGACACGCCGAAAACGCCGTCGTCCTCGAGAGATATCCCGATCCCGCAGTCGTTGCTGACTATACTCGAAACGGTGCGCGGTCGTTATTCGTCCGCTTACGTGATATCCGCGTCGAACGAATTCATAAGCCCGAGAACGTATGATTACAGATATCATAGGTTGCTTGAGGAGAGCGGCGTCGCACGCGTGAATTATCACGCACTGAGGCACACGTTTGCCACGCGTTGTATCGAGGCGGGAGTGGACGTTAAATCTCTCAGCGAGATCCTCGGGCACGCAAACGTCGGTATCACCCTAAACACGTACGTGCATCCCTCGATGGAACTGAAACGCGCGCAACTCGAAAAACTCGACGCGGTATTGGCGTAGCGCAAAACGCGCAGGCGAAATTTGTCGCAAAACGTCGGATATATAGACGACTCGACGAAGAATTGCGCAGAAGCCAACCTTCTACGCAACTTTTCGTTATTATTTTCGCTGTGTGAGAAACGAACGTTTGCTTTTTTGCCGTGGGCGGCACCGCTTCTTCGATTTTGAAGACGTGCAGAGAGGCGCGTGCGCGACGTATTCGCAAACGGCGGAGACACCGAGGTGCCTCCGATAAAAGGTGATAGTATGGCGGATAAAGAGCTCAAAAGATTGAGGCGCTCGGAGCTTATCGAAATTATATATCGGCTGAAGAAAAGCGAGCAGGCTCTTGCCGCGCAAGTCGAAACTCTGCAAGAGCTGTTGCGTGACAAAAATATAAAGCTTGAAAAGGCAGGCAACGTTGCCGAGGCGGCACTGCTGATATCTGACGTTTTCGCTTCGGCACAATCTGCCGCCGATATCTATCTTGAGGAAATTAAAAAGAGATATGCCGCGGCGGAAGAAGAGTGCCGCCGAATGACCGCCGAGGCTCGCGAAAAAGCCGACGCGCTCCTCGCTTCGGCAATTTTGCAAAAAGAAAATGCGGAAAACGGCAGCGCGATATCTTGCGCCGGGGGGGCGAGCGAGCCCGAGCAAAATGCGGTAGGAAAGTACGGCGAGGCGAGCGGCGCGGCAACGGGAGAAGCTGCGCGATGAAGATAAAAAAGCAGAGCAAGACGGTGCGCGTGCCGTCGCTGCAAGAGATAGAGACGGAACGCAAGCGCATACGACGAGGCGTTTATTACAGGCGCGCTTTAAAGGGTACCGTGTCCGTTTTGGTTGTCGTGGCTGCCGCGGCGGTCTTGCTGACCACGCTTTTTTTGCCGATATTGCAGATATCGGGCGACAGTATGTCGCCTACACTGCAAAACGACGAGATAGTGGTTTTGCGGAGAGCCGGAAGCTTTAAACGCGGTGACCTTGTCGGCTTTTACTATCAGGGCAAAATACTGATGAAAAGGATAATCGCATTGCCAGGCGATACGGTTGCGATCGACGGCGAGGGGAACGTGTACGTCAACGGCTCGTTGCTCGAGGAAGAGTACGTAAGCGAAAAAAGTCTCGGAGATTGCGATCTGGAGTTCCCGTACGAGGTGCCGGGTGACGGTTACTTCGTTATGGGGGATCGGCGCTCGAATTCGGTTGACAGCCGCAATTCCGTGATAGGCGCGGTCGATGCGGACGATATTATCGGCAAGGTGTTCCTGCGTGTGTGGCCGCTTTCCCGCCTCGGCGGGGTGGGGTAATGCACGGGGCGCGAGTTTGCGATAAGGAGAGCGGATGGAAGAATATAACGGCGGAAATTTGAAAAGATTTCGAATAAATAAGTTCGTCCGCAGGACAGTTTCGCTGGGACTGTCTTGCTTGGTCGCGCTGGGCGTTTTTTCGGGACTGCGGCAAACGGGTATCGCGCTTGTCGGAGACGCGGATTGCGGGATCGAAGAGCATATGCACGACGAAAAATGCGCGGTCAAAACGCTTGTCTGTTCCGTTGTGGCGGACGGGCACGGTCATTCCTCGGATTGCTACGGCGTCTCTTACGTATGCGGAAAAGAAGAGCATACCCACGGTGTCGAATGTTATTCGGACCCGAAAGCCGATGCGGAAACGCAACTTGATTGGCAAGAGGCGTTTGGCGGGTATTGCACCGGCGACCTCTCACGAGACGTTGCGGCGCTGGCAAACTCTCAGGTGGGGTATAAGGAAAGCCGACGGAATTTCAACGTTGACGCGAACGGAGAGCGGCACGGCTACACCCGCTACGGTGCGTGGTACGGTGCCCCGTACTGCGAGTGGTCGGCTGCGTTCGTTTCGTTTTGCCTTAACTATGCCGGAGCGGACCCCGACGTTACGCCGTTCAATATCGGTGCAAACGCTATGGCAAGCGCTTGGTCGGCGGCGGGCAGATATGCCGCGCGCGACGAATATGCGCCGCACACGGGAGACCTTGCGTTTTTTTCGGATAATACGGTCGGTATAGTTACGGAGATATACGGTCACACGGCGCATATCGTTAAGGGCGACGTCGATGACTCGGTCGTTACGACGAAAGTGCTTGTAACAGATCTGTGTATTGTAGGTTGGGGATTGACGAGTGGCACGAAGAGTGCCGACAGCTGCTCTGTCGACGTTTCGAAAGAACCGAAAGTATACATATACGCATCTTTTGCGGGCGATAGGGCAAAGGGCATTTATCGCCTCGGCGCACGGGCGAGTACCGATACGTCGAGCGTGAATATCAAAGACTACGTGTACGAAAACAACGGCACGTTTACCTTGACTTTGTTGAATACCGACGATACGGCGCTGCCGAAGGACGAAAACGGCAATTATATCGTTACGGCAGAGCAGGATTATAAGCTTACTCTCGGTATCCACTTGCCGAACGGAATACACCCGGGCACGTATACGTATCGATTGCCGAGCGGCTTGACCGTGGTGGACGGTCGGGGCGACTTTATCGTTGACGACAAAGGCGAAAAGGTGAAACTCGGCACGTGGACGATCGACGACGACGGTCTTATCACCTTCGTTATGGACGAAAAGGCGAACGACTATACCGACGTGACGATTTCCGCGACTATGGGCGTTTCTTTCGATGAGAGCGAGGGCGGAACGAGCTTTGACGACGGCACGGGAGTGACCGTAAAGCCGCCGCAGGAGGAGAGCGAAGAGCGGGATCTCAGAAAAAACGGGCAAGGCGTTAAGACCGACTCGAGCGGCAACGTGGTCGACAAAAACGGCAATCCCATCGACCACGTCGGCAGCAACGCCTACGTTTCGCTGGGGGACGGGTTCGATCGGGTGCGCTGGAACGTAACCGTTTGGGGGAAAAACTTAAACGGCGTTACGGGAAAAGAGCTTTGCGACACGATCGTGAGCGGTAACAACCTATATTATTCCGCCAAGGATATGGAGCTCGGGATCTACTTTAATTATACTGCACCGGACGGAACGCAGCACAACTGGATCGTAAGCAAAGACGATCCGGGGCTTACGTGGACCGAGTCGGGGTGGACGTACGTTTTGCCGAGCACGGCGCACTGCCGCCGCCACGACAACGATATTACCCTGAGCGACGAGGGCAAGTACACCATCATCTACTACTCCACGGTCAAGCGCGACGCTTTGACGGAGGGGGACAACGGCTATCAAAACAAGTTCGGCATAGACGGGAAGACGGTGACGGGCTCGACCGTCGAATATATAGCGGTCGACAACTCCGGTATCGTTAAAAACGGCAGGTTCGACGCGACAAAAGGCATTTTCCACTGGTCGATAACGGCGACTCTCGACGGGAGCGACGGCAAAACGCACAAGTGGAAGATAATGGACGGGCAGCGTATCGTGTTTCCGGATTTCTCGTCCGTCTATGTAGATACGTCGAGATACTACGACGAGATCGAGAACTTTACCATTACCTACGACGGCAAAACGGAAAAAGTGTATCCGCTTGCCGACGCACCGCAGGACGCGACGTTCGTTTACTATATCGTTGCCTCCGCCGACGGCAGTTGCATCGATTTTTATTTGGGCAAAAAATGTACCTGCAGCGAAGAGACGTGCATGAATTGGTCGAAAATCAAGGGCTGTATGAATTACGTTCCGTTTTCGTCCGCAACCGCTGTCAGCGGCTTTTGCAGGTGCTGGGATCTGCCCGGTACGGCGGTCGTGCAGATAGATTATACCCGCGACGCCAAGGATTTGATCGACGCTTACGGAGCTCTTAACTGTCAGTACCGCAACACCGTGACTTTGATCAAATCAACGAAAGACGCAAACGGAAACACCGTCAACACTGACGTCGACAAGATCTCGAGCAGCCTGACGATTCCCGACGTCCTAAAAAAAGAACTGAAGAAACTTCCGAGCCAAGCGAACGACTATACCGCTTCGTACCTCGTTACTCTGAACGAAAGCCTCGTTGACCTGCGCGGACACAAAGACCTGACGATAGAGGACAAGATGTCGAGCACCCTCGGATATATTTCCGGTACTATGGTCGTTACCGAGATCGCCGCGGACGGAACGAGCCGAATTTTGACGTTGGACAGGGACTACACCCTTGTTTACGACGCCGACACGCATACGCTTACCGTGGTCATATCCGCGCCGGGGGCGTGCAAGTACACTCTCGCGTACGACGCGCGCATCGTTATCCCCTCGGGCGTAACTACCGTCGACTATTCGAACTCAGCCACCGTTACGCTGTTCGGCAAAAAGTTTTCGAAAACGGATTCGGGGCACAAGCTTGCCGACATCAATATCGCGGCAAGGTCGTATTCTGTGCAGATCGTCAAAACGGAGGGCGACAGCGGCAAAAATCTGCCGTTGATCGGCGCTCACTTCGGGCTTTACGCGGCAAACGGCGAGTTGGTTATCAAAGGTGTAACGGACAGCGACGGCAAACTTGTCTTCAGAAGCAATATTACCGCGGGAATCATACTTCGCGAGCACGTTCTTTATTATATCCGCGAGATAGCCGCACCGGACGGCTACAGGACGGATAAGACCGAATATTGGTTCTGCTTTTGCAACGGTGCCGAGTCGTCTTGCGAAGTTTGCTCTCATCTTACGGCGGACAAAGGTGCCTTTCGTATACCGTACGAGGAAACGGGTACCGTTTCGGCTGTAAACTACGTTGCGCACTACAAGCTGCCCGCGACCGGCGGAGCGGGGTGCGCCCTGCCGATACTTTGCGGCACGGTGTTAGTTGCCGTACCCGTTGCCTGCCTTGTAATAAGGCGCAGACGCAAGACGCGCGGGGCTCGTTGACGTCTTTCGTCTTAAAATACGCGTTGCGGCGCAACCGTTAATATAATAAAATCAATGATTTTAAAAGAGAAAGTTATGAAAAAGATCGCATCCGTTGTTTTGACGTTGCTTTTGCTTATGAGTTTGGCAACCACCGCTTTCGCCGCGGGGAATACTGCCGTTATCTCCGTGGCAAGCGGCGACGACCGCACTTATGCCGTGTATCAGATATTTGTCGGCGACCTTGCGGGCAACACGCTTTCCAACGTCACTTGGGGGCAAAACGGTACCGGTACCGCCGGCACAGCCGTACCCGAGGCAACGCTTGAAAAACTGGTCGGGCTCGCGAATTCTTTGGATACCGAAAAGCTCGCCGAGATCGAAAAGCTGGTTAACCTCGACGGAGCGGCTTTCGGTACGGTAAGCGCCGCAAAGTCGCTCTCCGTCCCGACGGGTTATTACCTTATCGTCGACAAGGGAGCCGTTGATGTCGGCGAAGCGTACAGCCTTAACTTGGTTAAGGTCGTCGGCACGACCGTTATCACGCCCAAAACGGGCGAGGTTACCTCCGAGAAAAAAGTGGACGACAAGAACGATTCCGATACGTCCGAGGACGCAACGGTATGGCAGGATTCCGCCGATTACGACATCGGAGACGCGGTCCCCTTTAAGCTCAGCGGCACCGTACCTGCGGACTATGCGAATTACGGAGCGTATTATTACTGCTTCCACGATACCGAGGCGGCGGGACTGACGTTTAACGCCTCTTCCGTCATCGTTAAGGTAGACGGTACGGTTATAAGCGACGGTTATACCGTCGTGACGGATTGCTCCGACGGGTGCGCTTTCGAGGTCGTTTTTGCGAACCTTAAAAACGTCGCGGCTGTAAAAGCAGGTTCCGAGATCAGCGTGGAATATAACTCGACGCTAAACGAGAATGCCGTTGTCGGCTCTGCCGGCAACGAGAACACTATGCACCTTGAGTATTCAAATAACCCCAACAGCGGCGACGGCAAGGGCGTAACGCCCGACGACACCGTTATCGTGTTTACGTACAAGCTCGTTATCAACAAGGTGGACCGCAACCAAAACGCGCTCAAGGGCGCGGGATTTACCCTCTACAAGAAGAACGCAGCCGGCAATTGGAACGCTGTCGGCGAAGAGATTTACGGCACCGAGCTTACCACCTTCGCTTGGAACGGCATTGACGACGGCGTATATAAACTGGTCGAGACAAAGACCCCCGACGGTTACAATACGATGGCGGACATCGAGTTTACCGTTACCGCGTCTCACGCAGTTAACTGGACAAAAGGCAACGGCAGTGCGCTGACGGAGCTTAAGAGCGGAAGCTTGGGCGACGGCAAGGTAGATACCGGCGTTATCGAAAAGAACGTCGTGAACAACAAGGGTACCGTGCTTCCCGAGACGGGCTCTACGGGCACGATGATATTCGTTATCGTCGGCTCCGTAACGGTCATGGTTGCCGCGATATTTATGATCACTCGCAAGAAGATGTCGGTATATAAGGACTGACGTTCTCTTGCCCGAAACGTTAGCGAAAAAGGCGGCGGACGGCTCCTACGCCGCCACCGCCTTTTTCGCCCGAATTTAAAGCAACGGAGAGATGCCTATGAAACGAGACAAAGCGGGTATACTGTTGGTCTTGACGATGCTTGTGGGCGTCTGTGTGTTGCTTTATCCCGCACTTAGTCAATATTGGAACTCGAAAACGCAGTCGGGCGCGGTCGACGATTATCGGGATATATCGAGCTCTATGACAAACGAAGACTGCGATGCGCTCTTCGCCGCGGCGGCAGCGTATAACGCCGCGCTGGCGAAGCTTGACGAGCCTTTGCTGGATTATAGCCTGCTCGATAACTATAACGGCGTTTTGAATATAAGCGGAAGCGGCGTTATGGGATATATAACGATAGAAAAACTAGGCGTGCAGTTGCCGATCTACCACGGCACGTCGTCCGAAGTGCTGAATATCGCCTGCGGGCATTTGGAGGGCACCTCTTTGCCCGGCGGCGGAGAGGGGACGCACTGCGTGCTTTCGGCGCACCGCGGTCTGCCGCACGCAAAATTGTTTACGGAGCTTGACAAGATGGAGCTCGGCGATACTTTTACCGTTACGGTATTGGATCGCACCTTTACTTATGAGGTCGACAGCATAAACGTGGTGTCGCCGGATAGGGTCGACGACGTTCGGATCATCGACGGCGAGGATCATTGTACGCTTTTGACCTGTACTCCGTACGGGATAAATTCCCACCGTTTGTTGGTGCGCGGCACAAGGATAGAGAACGCGCTCCCCACGCTGTACGTGCGCTCCGAGGCGTACAAGATCGATCCGCTTGTCGCGTCGCCCGCGATCGCAGCCCCTATGCTGCTTGTCCTGCTTGTTATGCTGATGGTAAAATATCGCAAAAAGAACAGCAAAGCGCTTATCCCCAAGGAGGAAGAACAATGAAAAAGAGAAGAACGGCTTTTATCTGCGCCGCCGTATGTCTCGCTCTGGTCTCGATGCCGTTTGCGCTGCACGCCGCCTCGACTGCCGAGGCGCTCGCTCCGATATCGACGTCCGCCGAGTGCTCGCTTGCGGTGTCGTATACTTACGAGGGGGTGGGCTTTGCGGGCGCGCGTGTGAACTTATATAAGATCGCCGACGTTTCGTCCGATTATATTTATACGCTGACGGAGGATTTTGCGCCGACACGGCTGCAACTGAACGGCGTTGCGACCGCGGGAGAGTGGGATACCGTTCGCACGACGCTCGAAACTTACGTTGCCGCAAGCGGCACGGGTGCCTGCGCGAGCATTTGCACGGACGAGGCGGGGCGAGCGACGTTTCGCGACCTTGCGCCGGGAATGTATCTCGTTTCTTCCGTGCAATGCAGCTCCGACGGCTTTCGCTATTACTTTGCGTCGACGTTGACGGCACTGCCGGGGCTTGCGGAGGACGGAACTTGGAATTACGACGTCGACGTTCGCCCCAAAAGCGTTGCCGACGATCCCACGGGCGATGACGTTGAGTATAAGGTATTAAAACTGTGGAAAGACGGCGAAAAAGCGAGCGCGCGACCGACGTCCGTCGAGGTGGATATACTTCGAAACGGCGAGAGGGTAAAAACGGTGACTCTTTCGGGCAAAAACAATTGGTCGTATTCGTGGTATGCGGAGGATGACGGCAGCGAGTGGCTGGTCAGCGAAAAAAACGTGCCCGACGGATACGTTATGACGGTCGAAAAGCGAACTGCGACCTTTACGATAGTTAATTCCGTGCCCGACGCGCCGCCGCCCGCCGTTTCCGAGACCGGGGACAGTGCGAACTTGTGGCTGTACGTGTTGCTCATATGTCTTTCGGGCGTTGTGCTCGTTGCCGTGGGACTTGCGGGAAGAAGGCGCGAGGAATGAAAAAGCGGCGAGGTGGGCGAAAGCTCGTTTTGGCGACGGGCTGCGCGCTCGTTGTCTGTTCGCTCGTTTTGCTTGCGTGGCGGCAAATTTCCGTCTGTTATGCCGCGAAAAAGTCCGACGGATACGTCGAAATCTTAAACGAGATTTTGCCCGAGTCGCGTTTTGCGGTCTTGGAGCAAAAAAGCGACAATGCAATGCCCGTGTTATCCGTGAACGGTACGGATATCGTCGGTCTTGTCGAGTTCCCCGAACGAGGGCGCACGCTCCCGGTTCGCGCGGAGTGGAGCTCGCGCCTTTTCTTGCCGAGCCGCTATACTGGCAGCGTATACGACGGCTCGCTCGTTGTCGGGGCAACGACGCAAAAGGGGCAGATGGACTTTTATTGCGAGATAGAGGTCGGCGACGTCGTTTGGTTTACGGATATGACGGGAGATAGGTATGCTTACGAGGTCGCGGATATTTTGTATCGCAAACACGCGGACAACGAGACCCTTACCGCCGACGGCGCGGAGTTCGTGCTGTTTGCCAAAAACGTATATGCTTTCGAATATATCGTCATCCGTTGCACGTCGCTCACTTGAGCGGCGCGGCGATGGCGCGAAAAAGCTCCGCGGGCTGTGCCGCGGAGCTTTTTCGTGTCGGCGAGTGTGCGGCGCGAGTGGCAAGACGAAAATACGCCGAAACGAAGACGTATAGGCGACGTTGTGATTGACAAAAAAAAACGAATGTGATATAATCGTATCGTGTAATACAATAGGCTAACTGTACAAAGGAATGGAAAATGGTAAAGATAGTCGGCGTTAGCGACGGGTCGCCGGCGCAAAAACGCGGAGTTGTCGCGGGCGACGTTTTGACGCATATCAACGGATACGAGATAAACGACGTCCTCGATTACAGGTTTCGTCTGACGGAGAGCAAGGTAAAACTGCACGTTTTGCGAAACGGAAAAAAGAAGAGATTCGTTATCAAAAAAGCAGAAGACGATACGGATATAGGTCTTGAGTTCGAGACGCCGCTTATGGACGGTAAGCACTCGTGCCGTAATAAATGCATTTTTTGCTTCATAGATCAAAATCCCGAGGGGATGCGCGAGTCTTGCTATTTTAAGGACGACGATTCGCGACTTTCGTTTTTGCACGGGAACTATATAACGTTGACAAATCTCTCGCGCAGGGACGTGGAGCGTATTATAGAGATGCATATTTCTCCCGTCAACGTCTCCGTGCATACGACGAATCCCGAGCTGAGATGCAAGATGATGAACAATCGTTTTGCGGGGGAGACGCTTGAATATCTCGATATGTTTGCGAAAGCCGGTATCGCCATATGCGCACAGATCGTGCTTTGCCGCGGTATAAACGACGGGGCGGAGCTCGAGCGCACGATGCACGACCTTATATCGTATCTGCCGGCGCTCGACAGCGTTTCCGTCGTCCCCGCGGGACTGACGAAGTACCGCGACGGGCTTTTTCCGCTTACGACGTTCACGCGCGAGGAGAGTCGCGCTGTCGTCGGGCAGGTAACGCAGTTCGGCGACGCTTGCGTCGGCGCATACGGCAGACGTATATTTTACTGTTCGGACGAGTTTTACGTAAATGCCGGTTTGCCGCTGCCCGACGAGGCGTTTTACGAGGAGTTTTCGCAGCTTGAGGACGGGGTCGGTATGCTTACGCTGTTTGAGAGCGAGGCGGAAGCCGAACTTCAAGCGGCGTCGGACGAAGCAGGCGGCGAGGTGCCGGAGCGTGAAATCTCCGTCGCTACGGGATACGCGGCGTACGATATGCTCTCGCGCGTGTGCCGTAAGGTCGAGACGGCTTTTCCCTGCGTCAAGATCAACGTTTACAAGATAAGGAACGATTTCTTCGGCGAGAGCGTTACCGTCGCGGGGCTTTTGACAGCGGGGGATATAGCGGCGCAGCTTTCGGGCAAGCCTTTGGGCGAAGCCGTATGTTTTTCGCGCAACGCGTTGCGCGCCGAGGGCGACCTGTTTCTCGACAATGCCTCGCCCGAGGAACTTTCGCAAAAGCTCGGCGTGCCCGCGTTGCCGATAGAAAACGACGGCGGCGTTTTCATCAGAACGGTTCTGAATTTGCCGCAAATTCGGGCATAGTGATAAGACCGTGCGATCGCGGTCGGAAATCGGGGAGGGTAAAATGAAAAAAACGTGGCTTATTCCGCTTGCCGCGGTATTGATACTCGTTTCGTTCACCTCGTGCTCGCTTTACGGCGGCGGTGAGACGACGCATACGCTGTATGCCGGCACGGGAACTACCGCGCCGCGTGACAACGGCGAGCTGCGCGCGGATAATACGACGGGGGGGCCCGTAACGCAAGATCCAGAACATAGCTCCGAAAAGACCGACGGCGCCTCGGGCGACGAAACCACGGGCGACAACGTCGTTCCTCCCGACGAGCCGTACGATATGATTACCGACAAGAGTGCTATCGCCTCGGGCGCCGGTACGAAAACGTTGCGTTACCCCGTTTTTAAGGGCTTTTCGAACGAAGCCGTGCAAAAAAAGATAAACGACTATATACCGACCGCTCTCGAGCGCACTTTCGAGGATCGCGTTCCGAACGTCGACGAGCTTGTCTCAGCCGGCGTGAGCGTGCAATACGAGGTGACGGAGGCGCGTGTGACGAATATCGGCGGCAATATTCTTTCTTTGCGATTCAGCGTAAGCGTGAAGTATTCGAACGTGACCGACGAAACGGGATACGTCGATTGTATGAATTTTAATTTGAGCACGGGCGCCCAGATCAAAGAAAAAAAGATATATTCGAATTTTACCTCCGTGGCAAAATTGTTTACGGACGGAAAATTCAAGCAGATAAGCGGCGAGTCCGGGCTTGCCCAAAGTTACGGGCTTGAGAGAATGATGGCAAAATACAAAGAACTTGCGGCATACGGCACGTACCCCGCAACGTACTTTGCCGACGGCGAACTCGTTATAGTAGTCAGCCTTGAAGAAAGCGAAAAGTACGGCGATTACGCCGAGTTTTCGATATCTCTCGAAAGCGTGCGCGAATATTTGGCAACGTACCCCTCGGGTGCGTAAGTCACCGCCGAGACAAAGACAAGTTATTGACTGCGATAGTGAAAGGAAAAGCGAATAATGGCTAAACCCATAATAGCGATAGTCGGGCGCCCAAACGTCGGAAAGAGCACTCTTTTCAACAAGCTGATAGGCGAGCGGCGCGCGATAGTAGAGGATACCCCCGGTGTTACAAGGGACAGAATATACGGAGAGACCGAGTGGTGCGGGCGCAAACTCGCGCTTATAGATACGGGCGGCATCGAGCCCAAAAACGACGACGTTATCCTTTCGCAAATGCGGATACAGGCGCAGATAGCGATAGACGACGCAGACGTTATAATTTTTATGTGCGACGTGCGCGCGGGGCTTATCCCCGACGACAGAGAGATCGCGCAAATGCTCAAAAGGAGCGGCAAGCCGATAATAATCGCTGTAAACAAATGCGACAGCGTCGGCGCGTTGCCTATGGCTTATTACGAGTTCTTCGAGCTCGGATTCGACCGCGATCCGATAGCGGTCTCGTCGATACACGGTACGGGTACGGGCGATCTGCTCGACGAGATCCTGCGTATGCTCCCCGAGGAGCACGGAGACGACGATGACGACTCCGGCATCAAAGTTGCCGTGATAGGCAAGCCGAATGCGGGAAAATCGTCGCTTATCAACCGCATAGTCGGCGAAAAACGGCTTATAGTTTCCGATATTGCGGGTACGACGCGCGACGCCATCGACACCAAGGTGGAGACCCCCGCGGGAACGTTTACGTTTATCGACACGGCGGGCATAAGGCGCAGCGCCAAGATCAAAGAGTCTGTCGAGCACTATTCCGTGCTGCGGGCGCACACCGCGGTAGAACGCGCCGACGTGTGCCTTATTATGATAGACGCGAGCGAGGGGATTACCGAGCAGGACGAAAAGATCGCCGGCATCGCACACGAAGCTGGCAAAGCGGCGATAATCGTCGTTAACAAATGGGACTCCGTGGAAAAGGATAATTCCACGGTTAACGAATATAGTGCGAAGATAAGAACGGCGCTTGCCTATATGCCGTATGCGCCTATAATATACGTGTCCGCGCTGACGGGGCAAAGGGTCACGACGCTGTTCGAACATATCGAATACGTTTACGGTCAGTCCGTTATGCGAATTTCGACGGGAATGCTCAACGACGTGCTGCGCGACGCGGTCACGCGCGTTCAACCGCCGACGGACAAGGGCAAAAGACTCAAGATATACTATATGACCCAAGCGTCGGTTGCTCCGCCGACTTTCGTTATCTTTTGTAACGACGCGGAACTTTTTCATTTCTCGTACAGGCGCTATATCGAGAACTGTTTGCGCGATACGTTCGGTTTTAAGGGCACGCCGATAAAGATAGTCGTTCGCGAGCGCGGGGAAAAAGAATAAGTCCGAAATCCTTAAGAATAAAAAGCAAATATTAAATCATCTGAACGGAAAACGAAATGTTTATAGACAGCATAAAAATATACGTTAAAGCCGGCAACGGCGGCAACGGTGCGGTGGCTTTTCACCGAGAAAAATACGTGTCGCACGGCGGACCCGACGGCGGAGACGGCGGACACGGTGGTAACGTGGTCTTTCGCGTCGATCCCGGCAGCAACACCTTGCTTGCCTTTCGCTATAAGCGCAAATTCGCGGCGACGCCCGGAGAAAACGGAGCGGGGAAAAAATTTCACGGCGCACGCGGAGAGGATTGCGTCATTCTCGTCCCGCCGGGGACTTTGATACGCGACGTGGAAACGGGCAAGATAATACACGATATGTCGAGCGACGGCGGCGCGGATTTTATTGCGTGCCGCGGCGGACGCGGCGGTTGGGGCAATCGCCACTTTGCCACGCCGACAAGGCAGGTGCCGATGTTTGCGAAAAGCGGTACCCGCGGCGAGGAAAAGGAGCTTTTGCTTGAACTCAAAATGCTTGCCGACGTCGGGCTTATCGGTTTCCCGAGCGTAGGAAAATCGTCGATCCTCTCGCGCATAAGCGCGGCAAAACCGAAGATTGCCGACTATCATTTTACCACTCTGTCGCCGAATCTCGGCGTGGTGGGCGCGTCGGACGGGCACGGATTTGTCGCCGCAGACATCCCCGGGCTTATAGAGGGGGCGTCGGACGGCGCCGGATTGGGACACGCGTTTTTGCGCCACGTAGACCGTTGCCGCTTGCTTTTGCACGTCGTCGATATCGCCGCCGTCGAAGGGCGCGACCCCGTCGAGGACGTTAAGATAATAGACCGAGAGCTTGAAAGATACAGCCCGGAGCTTGCTTCGCGTCCGCAACTGCTCGTCGCGAACAAGACCGACGCGCTTGATCGCGAGGCGACGGACGTCGAGGCTTTCGAGGCGTATGCCGCGGAAACCGGACGCGGCGTCGCATACGTGTCAGCGGCAACGGGCGAGGGGCTCGGCGAGCTTGTCGCTCGCGTTGCGCGCCTGCTTGAGGATCTGCCGCCGCTTAAAATATACGAAGCCGAATACAGCGACGAGGACGCATACGTCGGCGGAGGCAAGGAAACGCGCGTGCGACGGGAAAACGATACGTTTTACGTCGAGGGCGAATGGCTGTTTAATCTTTGCGGTCAGATCAACTTTTCGGATTACGAATCGCTCAATTTTTTCCAAAAGGTGCTTCAAAGGAGCGGCGTGTTCGAAGAACTCGAAAAGCACGGTTGTACCGACGGTTGCACGGTCTCGATATACGATTTCGAGTTCGATTACGTTAAATAAGCGCAAAAGATATCGTTTGGGAATCTCAAACGCCTGTCGCGGCAATAATAAAATAAAAATCGGAGGAAGATATGAATATTTGGCATGACATAGATCCCGCTTTGATCACCCCGACCGACTTTTCCGCACTTGTAGAGATATCGAAGGGCAGCAAATGCAAATATGAACTTGACAAGCAAACGGGACTCTTGCGTCTCGATCGCGTGCTTTATACCTCCACGCATTACCCCGCGAATTACGGTTTTATTCCGCGCACCTATGCCGACGACGGCGACCCGCTCGACGTCCTTATCATCAATGCGGAGCCGATAGTGCCGATGACGCTCGTTCAGGTGTATCCTATCGGCGTTATGCGTATGATAGACGGCGGCAGACTTGACGACAAGATTATAGCCGTATCTTTCTCGGACCCCAACTATAACAGTTGCCGCTCGATAGACGATCTTCCGCCGCATATATTCGACGAGATAATGCATTTCTTTACCGTTTACAAACAACTCGAAAACAAGCAGACCGCCGTGCGCGAGCTGTATACCGCGCCTTTTGCGGAAAAGATAATAGCCGCGTCGATCGCAAGTTACGAGGAAAAATTCGGCAAAAAGCAAAACTCGGCGTTGCCTTTGTAAAGGGGAGCGAGATGGTATATATGTTTTTGGCTGACGGCTTTGAGGAGACGGAGGCGCTGTGCCCGCTCGACCTTTTGCGGCGGGCGAATATAGACGTGCTTACCGTAGGCGTCGGCAAAAAATGCATTACGGGAGCCCACGGGATAAGCGTAACGGCGGATATCGGCGAGCAAGAGTTTTTACAAAGGCTCGACGGGAGTGGCGAGGACGATCTGCGCGGGATAGTATTGCCGGGCGGAATGCCGGGAACCGCCAATCTTAACGCGTCGCCGACGGTCAGACGCGCGATAGACGCCTCGCACGCCTCGGGCGCGGCGATATGCGCCATATGCGCGGCTCCGTCGATCCTCGGCGGACTCGGGTTGCTGCGTGGGCGGCGCGCGGTATGCTTCCCCGGCTTTGAGCAAACGCTCGAGGGGGCGATACCCGGCGGCACGAGGGTGTGCCGCGACGGGAATATCATAACGGCTGTCGGAATGGGAGCGGCTTTGGAGTTCGGGCTCGAGATAGTGGCGTTTTTTTGCGGCGAGGGCGAAATGCGTCGTCTGCAAAGCGCGGTCTTGGCGCCTTAAACGCTCGGGCGCGAATTTTGGCAGCGAACAAAAGGCTCGCAAAGTTTGTTGCGAGCGTCGAAATCGATGAATCAAAAAATGAAATCTAACTTACCGAGCGGTCGGAAAAGAAAGACGGATCCCGCGATGACGGCACCGCTTGTCGCGGCGGCGGTGTTTTTGCTGCTGTTGCTGACGAGATTTGTCGACCCCGCGCTTATCACGCGAGATAACGAATACGTTCTTTCGGTCGTTTTGCAATTGATGATCTTTTTGATACCGGCAACGGTATATATGAAGCTCGCGGGGACGTCTCTCGCCGACCTTAAACTTTCGCCCGTCGGCATAAATCATATTTTGCTCGTTATATCGGCATCTCTTGCGGTTTCGGCGGGGACTTTCCTTTTGGATTATGCCGCGGAGGGGTACGGAGCTATAAGCCGCCCCTACGACCTTTACGGGATATTCGTTTCGAAGAACGACGGCGGCGTCGGTTCCGGTGCGTATCTCGCCCTTGCTTATGCCGCGATACCCGCTTTTTGCGAAGAGCTGGTGTTCAGGGGGCTTTTGTGTTCGGAGTACGAGAAAAAGGGCGTGTTTGCAGCCGTATTTATGCCCGCTTTGTTTTTTGCCATGATGCACTTCGAGGCGCCTCGCTTCTTTTCGTTCTTTTTCGCGGGGGTTATGCTCTCGCTTACGGCGTATGCCGCGCGATCGATCTTTGCCTCGATGACGGTGCACTTTATTTGCAATATGATATCCGTGTTCGGCGTAAAATATTTGCAAACGCTGTACGATCTCGGCGGAGGGGAACTTTTCGTTTTTATCGTTACTGTGATATTTTTGTTTTCTTCGTTCGTGTTTGCCGCAGAATGTGCGCGGCTTTATCGCGCGTACTCGGCGAAAGGGGCGTATTCGCCGACGGAAGCATACAAAGTGCGGCGTTCAGCGCGGCGCGAGGATTCAGCGATAGCGAAAATAGCCGGTGCGCATCCTGCGGTGGCAGATGCCGTGCAGGCGCTCTTCGCTCCTGCGGCGATTGCGGTATACGTGTTATTTGCAATCGGCGTTTTGATATGACGTTCGAGATCGCCGCGTGCGGCTTTACGGTAACGGGAGGATAACGTTAATAAATATGAGATCGGAAAGATTCGGTAAATTTATATCCGACGTTAAGGACGCGATTGCCGTCCGAAACGGAAAAAAAACGGAACAAAAAAAGGAAAAAGAAAAATACGACAACGAAAAGATAGGCGGCTACACGCGTGAGCAATATTCCGAAGCCGTGACCGCGCTCGATCCGCCGCAAAACGACGATTTTTTCGCGGATTGCAAAATGACGGAGACCGAAAGCTCGATCGTTGCCGTGGTCAAAGCTATCGTATATATATCCGTTATCGTTGCCGCGGCGGGACTTATGGCGTATTTTATCATAACTTGCGCCAACGACGTTTTTGCCTTTATCAAGGACGATACCGCAGTTGAGGTGGAGATCCCCGAGGGGGCGTTGTCCGACGATCTCGCGCAGATTCTCGGAGACGCCGAGGTGATAAAGTATCCGTGGCTTTTTAAGATATATGCGAAGCTGAAAGGCGTGGACGGTCCGAACGGGTACTCTTTCGTCGCCGGCAAATATACCGTTGACGGTATGATGAATTACGACGAGCTGTTTCTCGCTTTCGTCAAAACGTCGTCAAGCACCGTCGTACGAATAACGATACCCGAGGGATACACGGTCGACGATATAATCGAGCTTTTTCTCGCCAACGGCATCGGTACGCGCGAGGGCTTCGTCGACGCGATAAACAATTATGATTACGAGGGATACGATTATATCGACGAGATCGATATGACGGGCAGATACTATCGCCTTGAGGGTTATCTTTACCCGGATACCTACGAGTTTTACACGGGTAAGAGCGAGCCGTATTATATCTACAAATTGCTTGACAGATTCGATAACATAATCAAAACGAACAACGTTATCGAGAACGCAAAAGCGGCTGGTATGACGCTTGACGAGGCGCTGACGATAGCCTCGATTATAGAAAAAGAAGCGTATTATATAAACGATTACGGTACGGTTTCCTCCGTTATCCACAACAGACTGAAAGATTCGAAAAATTATCCGTGCCTTGAGGTCGACTGCGCCACGCTTTACGCAATGTCTTGCGAGAGCGGCGAAAAGATCACGGACCACGATATGACTTTCGACAGTCCGTACAACACGTATATGTACGAGGGACTCCCCCCGGGACCGATATGCAACCCCACCGCGACCTCCGTCAATTGCGCCGTTTTTCCGAGCAAAACGAGTTATTATTATTTCGTTTGCGACGTTAAGGGCGTTGCCTCGGACGGCGTGCCGAACACCATCCTTTGGGCGAAGACCTACGCACAGCATAAGAAAAATATCGAAAAAATAGCGGCGGCGAGCTGAGGCAAACCGCATTTCGGCGCGATAGAAGTCTGCGATGCGCTTTAGGAGTTGCTTGGTGCACGACGGGTTCGCTGCCGCGCGGCGAAACTTTTGCTCCGTGTAAGCACGCGACGTCGCGCGACGCTCCTGCCGCGCGAGGACACGAATAAAAAGCCTTGAAAGCGAGTGCTTTCAAGGCTTTTTCGTTTTCGGATTCACGGAGATCCCGCGTGCGGCGTATAAATTTTGATATAGGAGACGCCGTGTGTCAACGGGCGCGGCGTATTATTTTTTTGCTCCGTATGCCTCGGCGGCGCGGCGAATGTTCCATTCGTTCTCTTCGAGGAGTTTTTCGCTCTCCGCCTCCGTGATGCTGCAGATCTCGCAAAGGATATTTATCACTCTGCGGCGCAATTTAAGGTTGGAGGGGCGCAGGTTTATCATCATATTTTCGTATACTCGCCCTGTCTTTATCATAGCGGAGGTGGATATCATATTGAGTACCATTTTGTGTGCGCTGCCCGCTTTCATACGCGACGAGCCCGTTATTACCTCGGCGCCGGTGTCGGTCACTATCGTGATATCCGCCTTTTCCGTTATCGGCGAGCCTGCGTTGCTTGTAAGCGCGACGGTCGTGCCGCCGAGTTCTTTTGCCGCCTCGAGTGCGCCTATAACGTATGCCGCGCCTCCCGCGACGGATATGCCCACGATAACGTCACCGGCACGGAAGCCGGCTTTTTCGACGTCGGCGCGCCCGTTTTGCGCCTTGTCCTCGGCGTTTTCGCTGGCGGCAACGAGACATTCGTACCCGCCTGCGATTATCCCCGTTACGAGAGAGGGGTCAACGCCGAAAGTCGGCGGGCACTCGGAAGCGTCAAGTACGCCGAGCCTGCCGGAGGTGCCGGCACCGATATAAAAGAGCCTACCGCCCCGCGTCATAGATTCGGTTACGGCGTCTATCGCGAGGACTATGCTCGGCAACGCCTCTTCGACGGCTTTTGCGGCGTTAAAGTTCTCGTCCGACATTACTTTCGCCATTTCGTACGTCGACATTCGGTCGATATGCATAGAGCGCGGGTTGCGCATTTCCGTTTTTAACATCTTATTCGTTCTCCGTGAAGTTTTTATAGTTTTGCCAAAGGCGTTCGATCGTCGCGTCGCAGGGGGCACCGAGCGCCTCGGCTGCGGCTCCGATTATTTGCGGTATACGGTTTATGCGCACGTCGCAATTCGTAAGGCGCCAAAGGTGAGAGAGGAGCTGCTCGCCGTTTGCGGTAAGCCCCCCCGAGAGCCAAACGGGCAGGGCGTTTTTCGGCATTGCCGCGAGTATCGCCGCGGCGCTCTCGCCGCAGGCGTGCGCGAGGATGTCGCGTGCGGTCGGGTCGCCCTCGTCTATCGCGCGAAAAACTATCGGCGCAAGCGCGGCTATACCGTCAACCCCGGATTTGTAAACGGCGGGTATGGCTGAACGCACGGAGCCGTTGAAGCGCGCTTTTATCATCTCGCAAAGGGGCGACGGCGGGCGTATACCGTCTTCGGCTGCGAGTGCGGCGCGCAGTGCGCCGCGCCCGAGCGTGTAGCCGCAGACGCCCTCGTCAAGCAGATATCCCCAACCGCTCGAAACGGTAACGGCAGTGCCCCGCTTCAGAAATACCGCGCACCCCGTGCCGCAGATAACGCCGACGTGGTCCGACACATGGGTCGCCGCAAGATTTGATATGTCTCCGCGCACGCGGATATCGTCAAGCGACGTCTCCGCTTTGATTGCGCAGGCGAGCTTTTCGGCTACGGGCGGCGCGGCGCAACCCGCGATGCCTGCGAATATCCTGCTCGGCGCGCCGTAGCGCGACGTGATTTCGCGTATCCCGCCGACAAGAGTATTTACGGCTTTGTCAAACCCGACGCTGTTCGGATTCGTAGCCGACAATATCCGCCTGTCCGCTATCTTAAGATCTTCGTTAAACAAAAGGAATTCGGTCTTGGTACCGCCGCCGTCAATTCCGAGAAACATATTTTACTCCTTCGTTTCGTTTTGGGGGCAGAGTGCGCGCACAAGTGCCGCTTCGGTTTCGGCGGCGGTTTTTGCCCTCATTATTTCCGCTCGTGCTTCGCCGGCGCCGCGTATTCCCTTGACGTAATGGG
The DNA here is from genome assembly GCA_964579135.1 of uncultured Ruminococcus sp. GTDB lineage: Bacteria > Bacillota > Clostridia > Oscillospirales > CAG-272 > CAG-390. Next base: position 21,795 of record CAZOFD010000009.1, read on the forward strand.
CAAGCGCGGATTTCGTTTCGGCAACGCCGCGCGCTTCGCCTTTGAATCTTACCGCGGCGCGCAACTGGCACAGCGCGGCGTCAAGGATCTCGTGCGCGGTAGGAAAGTGAAGCTCGCGCCCCTCGAGTTCGGCAGCGATCTGCGCGAATATCCAAGGGTTGCCGATCGCGCCGCGCCCGACGGCAACTCCGTCGCAGCCGGTCTCGCGCAGCATCCTCGAAGCGTCTGCGGCAGAGGAGACGTCGCCGTTGCCTATCAAAGGTATAGCAATACGCGCTCGCACCTCGCCGATGAGATCCGTCATAATACCGGGGGTATAAAACTGTTCGCGCGTTCGTGCGTGCAGGCATATTGCGGAGGCGCCGCCGCTTTGCGCCGCGAGCGCACATTCCGCGGCGTTTATGCTGCTCTCGTCCCATCCGGCACGCAATTTTACCGTTATCGGCACGGTTGACGCTTTAACGGCGGCGGAAACGACGTCGTATATCAGCTCGGGGTTGCGCATAAGCGCCGCCCCCTCGCCGTTGGATACAATCTTTTTTACGGGGCAACCCATATTTATGTCCACGGCAAACGGCAATTTGCCGCAAAAGCCTTTGCGCTCTCCGGTGGAAACGAGTTTGGCGGCTTCCGCAATAAACTCGGGGCTCGAGCCGAAAAGTTGAACGGAAACGGGGATCCCCTCGTCTATCACCGAAAGCTCGGACGTTTTTTGCGCGGAGCTGTTTTTTGAGTTTTGTTCGTAGACCAGCGCTTTCGCCGACACCATTTCGGTAACGGCGAATTCGGCGCCGTGAGCGGCGCAAAGGGCGCGCATGGCTCTGTCCGAATATCCTGCCATAGGGGCAAGCATAAGTCCGTGTTTAAATTCGTTGTTTCCGATCTTCATAATAACAATGATACCACAATCTCCGAGCTCAGTCAAGCAAAAAACGCTCATTCCGCCGCAGCGGCACTCGCGCGGCACGGCATAGACGCGAGCGCGGCGTAATATATATAAAAAAACGATTTGCAAGGAGGCGCACCTTGGAAAAATACGAACCTAAATGCGAAAAAATACGCGTTTTTCACGGCGACGGAGTTTTGGTGGGGCATACGCGGATCGTTTTCGTTCCGTGCTATGGTAACGACGCGGCAAACGAGACGGCGGCGTCGATAGTATCGGCGTGCACGGAGTTTGCGCACGGCTCTTTCAAAGCGCTCGCTTTGAGGGCGTACGAGAACGACGCGAACCCGAAAAAGCGATTTGCCTTCGTTCCTTTTCGCTATTCGCTCTCCGTGAGGTGTACGTCGCGCGGAGACGGCGCGACGGAGGTGCTTGCCGAGGCGCTCCTATCGCGCGGAGGCGAAACGCTTGATCGGGGACGTGTCGGCGAGGTGGTTTTGGCGGACGGAACCCTTGCCGTGCCGCGCTTTGCGCGATCGGGCGACGTGATTTTTGTAACGCCTCGCGGCGTTATAGCCGCAAAACGAAAGGCGAGCGCGGGGAGTGGCGACGCTCGGCAATCAAGACGTAAAAATCGGCATAGCGGCGCTCCGAATGAATAAATTGCGATTTTTGCGGCAATAATGCTGATAGTCGCATACTTGTGTGTGCAAATCTTGATGGAGGACCGAAAAAAGGATGATTATGGACAGGATCGCTCTTATCGTGAGCATAATAGGCGCCTTGAATTGGGGCGGAATCGGGCTTTTTAAGTTCGATACCGTGGCGTGGATATGCGGAGGGCAAGAGAGCATATGGGCTCGTATTATTTACACCGTTGTCGGACTGGCGGGAATATGGTGTATCTCGCTTTTGTTCCGCGAACGAAACGACGCGAGGAGCGCGGATTGACGGTGCCGACGCGAAAACGGGGACCCGCGAAAGCGGATCCCCGTTTTTGTCTTCGAGGACTATTTTAGCAGTTCGTTGCGCAAAAACAGCACTATCTTTTTTTCCTCGCGTGATATTTTGACTTGGGTCAGCCCGAGCAGCTCGGCTGTTTTTTGCTGCGTCAAATCTCTGTAATACCGTAGGATCGTTATCCTGCGCCAAAGCGGCGGCATAGTTTTTATAAGCTGAGCCAAGGCTATTTTGTCGCGTGCCCGTTCTATTTCGAAAAGCCCTTCCTCGTTCTCTATACGGTCGCAGAGCGCCGACCCGTCGCCGTTCTCGTTTTGCCCGTCGGAAAGCGAGCGCACCGGCGACAATGCGTCGAGTGCGCAGGCGGCTTCCTCGCGGCTTACGCCGCAACGCGACGCAAGCTCGGAGAGCGTGGCTTCGCGCCCCGTACTCTCGAGTATCTCTTCTTGTGCGCGCATAAGTTCGCACGCAAGGCGCTTTACGGCACGTCCGACTTTTACGGGGCCGTCGTCGCGCAGGTGACGGCGAATTTCGCCCATTATAAGCGGAACGGCATAGGTGGAAAACGCCGTACCTCTCGACAGGTCGAACGATCTTACGGCTTTTATCATACCGATCGTTCCTATCTGTACAAGGTCGTCGAGTTCGCAGCCTCTTCCGCAAAATTTGAGGGCGATGCTGCGAACGAGCCCGACGTTTTCGCGCACGAGCTCCTCCGTTGCCGCGTCTGCGTCCGACGGGTCGTCGCTTTGTGCCCGCGCTATCATCGCACGATTTGCTTCAGCCAAAGACAGATCCATTATATAAAGCCTTTCGTATTGCGAAAGCGTCCTTTTCCTCCGCTTTGTGCTCGCGCATCCGACAGAGCACTCGGGCGTCGCCGAGTGCGTGAAATGCGGACGGTTTGCGGACGCTCCGTAACGTTATATGTATCGATCCCGCAATCGTGTGGCGAGCTTTTTTTCGAGGACGACGGACGTGCCCTTGCCGAGGGCGGAACGAACGCGCACTTTGTCGGAGAACGTTTCCATTACGGTGAAGCCCATCCCGCTGCGTTCGCCCTCGGAGTCCGTCGTAAACAGCGGCTCGCGAGCGAGTTTTACGTTTTCAATGCCGCAACCGCGATCTTTTATCTCGACTTTGAGTCGCCCGTCGGCGTAGATGCGCGCCGTGATTTTTACCGTTCCGACGGTGTTGCGGTATGCGTGAACTATGCAATTCGTTACCGCTTCGGATATCGCGCATTTTACGTCCATAAGTTCCGACGGCGTCGGATCGAATTGCGCGATAAAAGCGCCGACGGCGGCGCGAGCGAATCCCTCGTTAGCCGAAAGCGAGGGGAAAGCGAGCTTTATTTCGTTATATGCGCGTCGATTCGCAGCCTCGCGCCGCGGCTTTGCGGTGGTAACGTCGCTTTGTTGCATTGAGATAACGTCCTTTCTTGCAGATCAGATAAGCGGATAGGTTTAAATTACAAAAATCGCGTTTTCCTTACGCTCCGCCGCGTCGCGACGCGGCGGTCTTGACGATCTTTATTTTTTTGTCAAATCCCGTGGAACGAAGCACGCGCTCGACAAAAGGCGAGGGATCTTGCACGGTAAGGCTGCCGCCGCTTTCGCCAATAAGTTTGTACCTGCCCATAATAAAGCCGAGCCCCGAGCTGTCCATAAACGTAACGCCCGACATATCGAGTACGAGGCGGCGTTTGCCCTGCGCGAGAATTTGCGCGTCGACGTCGCGCCGCAGACGCACGGCACCGTGGTGGTCTATCTCTCCCCAAACGGAAACAAGCAGTGCGTCGTCCGTTGCGCACCATTCCGAGCCGCAATTGTATCTTATCATTTTCGCCGCTTGCTTTTCGCCCCGGCGAAAAGCGTCCTTTCAAACCAATATAAGCGCAATGGGTGTTGCGCGAGGTGCTTTCGCTTGCGATTTTACCACGCCGCGAGCGAAAAAAAGGTCGAATACGGGCGTCGGAGTATTTATTTTTTTAAAGCAATATGCAGATAAGACCGCCGCTCCCCTCGTTGATTATGCGCTCGAGCGTTTCGCCGAGTTTGGCGCGTGCGTCGTTCGGCATATGCTCGAGCTTTGAGTGCAGTCCCTCGGTAACGAGTTCATAGAGAGATTTGCCGAATATGTTCGAGTTCCAAAGTTCGCTCGGAGAGCCCTCGAATTCGCGAAGCAGATAATTGACAAGATCTTCGGATTGCTGCTCAGTGCCGACAACGGGGCTTATCTCCGTTTCGATATTTGCGCGTATCATATGGATAGAGCGCGCCGAAGCCCTAAGCCTTACACCGTACCCCGCGGTGTGGCGCACTATCTGCGGCTCTTCGAGGTGCAATTCGTCGACGGTCGGCATAACTATACCGTAGCCGAGCTCCTCGGCTTGAGCAAGTGCGTCGGATATCCTTGCGTGGTCTTTTCGGATCTTTGCAAGATCGCACAAAAGCGGTATGAGGTCTTTTTCGCCGGAGACCTCGAAGCCCGATAGCTCGCCGAGCGTTTTGTAAAAGAGTTCGGGGGGCGGCGCGACGGCGATCTCGGCACTCCCTTGACCGAGCTCGAGGCTCCTGACGGCGAGCTCGGCAACGTATTCGTTGTTTTTAAGCGCACCGAAAGCCGCAGTCAACTCGCCTATCTTCGTCGCTTTCGCGGCACATTCCCCGACACAGGCGAGGAGCGAGGCGCGTATCGGGTGTTCGGGCGGCAAAGCGGCTGTCCACTCCGGCAGGGATATCCTCACCTCGGATATCGGGAATTCGTTAAGCACCATACCGAGTATTCCGCAAACGTCGTCCGCGTCGAGATTAAGGCAACTTACCAGCGCCACGGGAACGCCGTATTTTTCCTCAAGCGAATGACCGAGTTCTGCCGATTCCGCGCTGTCCGGGTGCGACGAGTTCAAAACGATCGCAAAAGGCTTGCCGAGCTCTTTGAGCTCGTTGACAACGCGTTCTTCGGCTTCGAGATAGGAGGAGCGCGCGATATCTCCGACGCTTCCGTCGCTCGTTACGACGATGCCGACCGTGGAATGTTCGCGAATGACCTTTTGCGTACCCTCTTCGGCTGCTTCGGTAAAAGGCACGGGCGAGTCGCTCCAAGGTGTGCGAACGAGTCGCGTTTTGCCGTCTTCGAGTATCCCGAGCGCTTCGGGAATGACGTATCCGACGCAATCTATAAGGCGCACCTTGAGTTTGGCAATGCCGTCCGGGCTGATCTCAACGGCTTCGTCGGGAATGAATTTCGGCTCGGTGGTCATAACGGTCTTGCCCGCCGCGCTTTGCGGCAATTCGTCTCTTGCGCGGTCGCGGCGAGCTCCCTCGCTTATATTAGGCAACACAAGTGCCTCCATAAATTTCTTTATAAATGTGGATTTCCCCGTGCGTACGGGTCCGACTATTCCGAGGTAAACGTTTCCACCAGTGCGTTCCGCAATATCGCGGTATATGCTGCTATCGGACATATGGCGCCTCCGTAAAAATATTTCTTTCGTTAATAGATATGCCGCCGCGAGCGGCGTTATGAAAAAACGATAATATCTTTTTCGCCGTGCGAGGTGCGCATATGCGCGTTGATAGGCAAAAGCGAAAAGGCAAAACGCGAAATAACAAAAAAATATTGAAAAAGGTCGAAATATATGGTAAAATATATCGAATAAATGTCGGAGGTCGGGGCAAATGGCAAGAAAAAACAGCGACAAAGTGCTTTTCGGGACGTCTCTCGGAGGATATAACAAAACGGACGTTAACGAATATATTGCCGATCTTGACGAAAAACACGCTCGCGCGGAGGCTTCCTCACGAGCGGAACGCGACGAACTTTGCGAGCGAGTGTCGGCGGCTGAGCAAAGGGCGGAGACGTGCGAGGGCGAACTTGCGCGTATCGTTGCGCTTAAAGTCGCGCTCGACGCGGAAAACGGCGCACTTAAAGAAAAACTCGAGGCAGCGCTTGCAAGCGACAAGGCAAACTCGGATAGGGTTCGCGAGACAGAGGGCGAACTCGAGGCGGCACGTTGTGAGATTTTGCGCCTTACAAGCGAGCTCGAGGACAGCCGTAACAGCGTAACGCTTGACGTTATCGAGGCGCAGACCGCGCACGACGCCGCTTCGGGGGCGGAAAAGATACTGCGAGCCGCACGCGAAGAAGCAGAGCAAATGCGGCGCACCGCGGAGCTTGAGCTCGAACTCGCACGCGAGTCCGTCAGACGCAGTTCCGACGAGGCGCTCCGCGAGATCTACGAGATGATAGAGGGCGCCGTGGGCGAGAGTCTCGGTGAGATACTGAAGAGCGTCCACGAGACCGAAACCGCGGTGGCAAAGACTTCGGACGGTGTCGCGAAGAAAAATTGGGCGGCAAAAGCAAAGATAACGCATATAAAAGCGCGACTCGAGGCTGATATAGAAAAGCGCATAGCGGATATCGGTGCCGAAACCGGGCGCGAAGCGCGAAAAGAAGCGCCCAAAAGCGCATCCGAGCCAAAGTCGGGCGGAAACGCGCGCTCCGCGGCCGGCGCTTCGCACCGCAAGAACGTCGGGGTAGCCTCGCGTATTGCGCGTATGATACGAAAATAAGGCAGATCTATGGATATCGGTGAAAAAATCAAGAAGATACGGCTCGCGCGCGGGATGACGCAATCGGAGCTCGCGGGGGATGAGATCACCCGAAATATGCTCAGCCGTATCGAAAACGGCAGCGCTTTGCCGTCTTTGCCGACGCTTTTGCATTTATCCGAGGGGCTCGGAGTGCCGGCGGGGCTTTTGCTTGACGACGAAAGCGAATCGTACTGCAAAAAGCTCGAAAAGCTCCCGGAGATAAAGCGAGCTTACGGCGCGGGAGACTGGACGATATGCCGTGACCTTTGCCGCGAGATAGACGACAAGGACGACGAGGCGGAATATATCTCTTTTCTTTGTATTTATAACGAAGCAAAGGAAAAGTTCGAAAAAGGGAAACTCGTGGAGTCCGCAGCGCTTTTCGACGAGCTGTGCCGCGGAGATATAAAAATCTTGTACCCCACGCGGCACGTTGCCGCGCAAGCCGAAGTGTATCTTGCGTATATATCGGAGATAGCGCCGTCCGTCGGCAACTCGTCGGGAACCTCCGAGCGGTTGCCGCCCGAATCGTTCGGCGAGGAGTTTTGCCGCTATCGTGCGCTCATCGGCGCTTTGGTGCGCGGAGAACTTGACGAGGGCAGCTCTCTTGACCCGACCGTGGGAGTTTTGCGCAGCGGAGGCGCTTATTCTGCCCACGTGCGCGGCAAATTGCTGATGAGAAAAAAGAGGTACGCCGAGGCAAGGCAGATCTTTTGCGACGTTTTGGCAAGCGAGGACGAGACGCCTTTGCCGATGATGTACGAGTTTTTCTCCGAACTTGAGATATGTTGCCGCGAAATGCTCGATTATCGCGGAGCATACGAGTATTCCGGCAGTAAAATGGAAATGATAGAGCGGCTTTTGAGATAAAATATATAACGATCGTGAGGCGTGTACTCGTGTTTGAGTTGCACGCCTCACGATTTTTGTGTCATAATCGGGATATCGGTCATATTATGCCGATGAAAGCGTTTTTCGGCGGCGGAATTTCCGTTTTACGGCGAGACTTGACCGCTTTTGCGCTCTTTTGCAAGGAGCGCGTTTTGAGGGGTGTGATATATCGTATGGAAAAGGGGCGAAAAACAGCCGTGCTCGGCGGTGATGTCAGACAGGCGTACGTTGCCGCCGAACTGGCGGCGCACGGATACGAATGTGCCGTGTGGGGGAGTTGCGGCGGCGAGCTTATCGGCGGAGGAGTCAGTTGCCGGGATCTGCACTCGGCGCTTGCGGGGGCGACGGCGGTAATTTTGCCTATGCGGTCGACGGTCGGCGACGGTCGGATTTTTTGCCCCCTTTTGGGGGATGAAGCGTGCAGACCGAGCTTGTTTGAGGTCGTTCCGCACTCGGGCACCGTTATAGGCGGCGGACTGCCTGCGGAATTCGTCGAATTTTGCCAAAACAAAGGGATAGGCGTATTCGACCTTGAGGGATGCGAAAGTTTGCGCGTTTATAACGCGGCGTTGACCGCCGAGGCTGCGATTGAGACGGCTATGCGTGAGTTGCGCGTGGCTTTGCAAGGTGCGCGCGCCGCCGTGGTAGGTTACGGTCGAATCGGCAAAAGGCTCGCTTTTTTGCTTCGCGCGTTGGGGGCGCACGTTACCGTTGCGGCAAGGGGCGAGGGCGATCTTGCGGCGGCGAGGTTGCTCGGTATGGGCACGCTTGCCGTCGTGAGCGGCAACGCCGAGAGCCTTTATCCGCTTCGCAGCGGCAACGACGTCGTATTTGCAACGGTGCCGGCACCGCTTTTCGGTGCGGACTATTTCGTCGGCGCCGACAGGGGTACGCTTTATATCGATCTTGCGTCCGCACCCGGGTGCGCGGACGCTGCGGCGGGGGCGGCGTACGGCGTGCGAGTTATAAGTGCGCTCGGATTGCCCGGCAAGTACGCGCCCGTCTCCGCCGGCAAAATCATAGCGCAGACGGCACTGCAAGTGTTTGAAATGGACGAAAAGGCGGATGTGGGATGAGGATAGGTTTTGCACTTTGCGGCTCGTTTTGCACGCTTGACAGAGCACTTGAGCAAATGCGACTGTTGGCGACGGAGCACGAGATCGTACCCGTTATGAGCTTTAGCGTCGCTTCGACCGATACGCGATTCGGCACAGCCGATTCGTTTTGCCGCAGAACGGAGGCGATATGCGGCAGACCTATCGTAAAAACGATAGCCGAGGCGGAGCCGCTCGGTCCGCGCGACCCGCTGGGTGCGCTCGTTATTTGCCCGTGCACGGGCAATACGCTGGCAAAACTCGCTTGCGGTGTGACGGATACTCCCGTTACGATGGCGGCGAAAGCGCATATGCGCTCGGGCGGAACGCTGCTTATCGCGCTTGCGAGCAACGACGCGTTGAGTGCCAATCTCAAAAACGTCGCCGCATTGCTGATGAGAAAAAACGTATATTTCGTGCCGCTGAAGCAGGATGACGTAAAAGGTAAGCCGCATTCGTTGGTTTGCGACTTTTCGGAAGTGGGGGAGAGTTTGAGGGCGGCACTTGACGGCAGGCAACTGCGCCCGCTGTTTATATAAAAGATCCCCCGACGCACGCAGACGGTGCGTCGGGGGATCTCGTCGTTTGCGGTTTACGAGCCGTAGTTCATAACGGCAACGAAAGTTTTTTCGGCTTTGGCGTAATTTTTGTCGGTGGAGTTGCCGGCAATCAGGCTGCCGAGCGAGCTTTTTGTCCTGAGGCAGAGCAGGGTGTCGTCGGGCAACGAGGCAAAGATCTCGGCGTTTGCTTTGGCAAACTCCGTATCCTTAAATCTCACGCAAAAATCGTCGACGGCGTACTCCGGCTTTTCGCCGAGTACGTCGGCAAGGTATCTGAATCCGCCCGCGCTCGATACTTCGGAATACAGCCACGGGTCGAGCAGACAAAGGGAATATTCGCCCGCTACGATCAGTTGGTCGAAAGACTGCTTTTCGGAATTGTTAAGCGAAACGTCGACTTTCATACCGTCGCCGTTTTCCGCCGCGGCGTTCTTTTCCGTTATCTGTTCGGGGGAATATATGCAGAGCACGGCGAGAGCGGCGCGTTTTTCGCCGTCGCCGTTAAAATCGTCGGGCAAAACGGTGGAGATGGCGTCGGACATAGCAGCCTGATCCTCGCTCGATATATACACGGGTCCTGCGTACATAATGATAATATCGTCTTTTTGCGCACTGCAGGACTGCGATACGCAAACGACCGTCAATATAAGCGCGAACAGCGCGACTATGACTTTCCATTTGTGATAAAACCAAAAATTCGAGAGCTTTTCGCGCGGTGTGAGCACCGTCGGCTCGGGAACGGGTTCTTGCGGCGGTTGCGGCGGGTTGGCGTATATCTTCATCGGTGTGCCTCGCTTCTCTTGCTTTTGTACGGCGCTCGGCGAGCGCCGTGCGCTTTGTGGATTTATTATATCATCGGGCGCCGATTCTGTCAAGCAAAACCGCCTCGGGGCGACGCGTGACGCGGGACGCGAGATTGACAAATTCGCAACGACGAGGTATACTAAAATAAAAAAGCGAAAGAGGCATAAAAATGACGGATATACGTAAGATCGGCAAGATAAATTATATGATACGCTACCCCGAAACGTACGCAAAGGGGGAAAAATACCCCACGGTGACGTTTTTTCACGGTGCGGGCGGTAGAGGAGACGATATGGGCAGGCTGGCACAAAATCCGTTTTTTACGTATGCCGTCCCCCGTGCGCCCGAGGCGTTTGTGACCGTTGCTCCGCTTTGCCCCGAGAACGCCGTGTGGTTTGACGTTTTCGAAGACCTTTTGCGTCTTACGGACGAGGTGCGCGAGATGGATTTTTGCGACAAGAACGCTTTTTATGCGGTAGGCGCGAGTATGGGCGGATACTGCACGTGGCAGATGGCTATGAGCCGCCCCGACGTTTTCGCAGCCGTTATGCCTATTTGCGGCGGCGGGATGTACTGGAATGCCGCGCGTATGCGCGAGGTGCCGGCGTGGGCGCACCACGGAGCCGAGGATACCACTGTCCTGCCGGAGGAATCGAAAAAAATGGTCGAAGCCGTGCTTCGCGCGGGCGGCAACGCGCGTCTTTCCGTGTACGAGGGGGTCGGTCACAACTCTTGGATAAACGCGTATTCCGACCCTGCGACGATGGCGTGGCTGTTTTCGAACAGAAAATAAGGGCGAAAGAACCGAGGCGGAACGATATACGCGAGGGCAAAAAAGATCGCACGTTTGCGAAACGGCAAACGTGCGATCTGCACTCAAAGCATATCCTTGTACACTCCGGGCTTTGAGTCCGGGATATAAAAACTCGATTTCGGAAGCACCTTTTCATAGAATCCGCGTGCGCTCTCGGCGGCGGAACCGACGACGGCATATCCGTATCCGTCCTCGCGCATAGCGTAAAGGCAAGCGTTCACAAGCGCTTCGCCCACGCCGTGGCAACGGCTGTTCTCGGCAACGCCTATGGGACCGAAAAAGCCTTTTGCGGTTGCGTCGTAGCAGGCAAATCCGAGCATCTCGGGCGCGTCGCCGCTTTTGAGTGCGATATACATCGTTTTAGGCGAAGCGAAAAAGGCGCTTTCGAATTCACACGCCCATCTCTCGCTGAAGTTTTCGCGAATCCACGTTTTTATCGCGTTTTTTTCGGGGCCTATCGGTCGGCGTATCTTAATATTTTGCGCGGCAAGCCGCTCGCGGGAGCGGTCGCTCGGGGCGAGGTCGTAGAGTTTTACCAAAATATCTGCCATATCTTTCCTAACCTGTCGTTGCCTTTCGTGTTTTGCGCCGCTCGGGCGCCGAGGCAAGTTTTTTAGCATTATATCATTCTTTTCGCTTTGCGTCAACAAGCAACGTGCGTCGCGGCGGCAAAAGAAGATAATTTCTTTTTTCTATTGTATTTTTCGGATATATTTGTTATAATAAAACGATAGGAAGTTGCTCGGATGAAGACGTTTATAAAAAATATCAAGATATACGACGGCGGCTCTCGCGGCTTTTTCGACGGCGGTCTGCTTATAGAGAACGATAAGATAGCGGCGGTGCTTGCGGACGGCGATGCGGCGTGCGACGCCGAACGCGAGATCGACGGCGAGGGCAAATGCGCCCTGCCGGGCTTTGTGGATATTCATACGCACGGGCGCGTCGGGGAGGACTTTAATCTCGCCGACGAAGACGGGATGCGGCGTATGGCAAAGTCGTATGCCGCGGTGGGCACCACGTCGCTTATGCCCACGCTCGCCTCGGCGCCCTTTGAGGCGTTGCTCGCCTCGGCGGGGGCGGTGTCGTCGCTCGGCGGACAGACCGGCGGCGCGAGGTTCCTCGGCGTGCATCTCGAGGGGCGCTACCTTAACGTGCAAAAAAAGGGTGCGCACGCCGCGGAATTGCTTTGCCCGCCCGACCCGACGGAAATAGAGCCTTTGCTCGCCGCGGCGGGCAAGCCTTTTAGGATAAGCGCGGCGCTCGAACTCGACGAGGGCGGGGCGTTTATCGCCGCAGCCAAGGAAAAGGGGATAATGCTTTCTTTGGCGCACACGTGTGCGACCTACGACGAGGCAATGCGAATAGCGAGAGAGGGGGGCGCGTCGTTTACGCACCTTTATAACGCTATGCCGCCGATGCACCATAGGGACGGCGGTCCCGTGCTCGCGGCGTTCGACTCGCGGGCGTATGCGGAACTTATATGCGACGGGCTCCACGTTTCGCCCGAGATGGTAGCGTTTACTTACAGAAACGCAGCTCGCGGGAAATTGGTGCTCGTAACGGATTCTATGGCGGCGGCGGGGGCTCCCGACGGCATATACGATATTGCGGGCACGCCTGCTGTCGTCAAGAACGGGATAGCGCGGACCGAGAGCGGCGCGCTTGCCGGGAGTACGCTCGATATGCGCGCCGCGTGCGAAAACCTTGCGCGGTTTGCGGATATTCCGCTTTGCGAAGCTATTCTTTGCGCAACGGAGACCCCGGCGGCGGCGATAGGATGTGCCGGGAAGGTCGGCCGTTTGGCGGCGGGTGCGTATGCCGACGTACTGCTTGCAAACGTTAACGAGAATAAAAAAACGATTGATATTTGCCGCGTTTTTGTCGGCGGAAGGGAAACCAAATGAATAACGAAAAGTTTTATATCACGACGGCGATAGCGTATGCCTCGGCGAAACCTCATATAGGCAATACTTACGAGGCGATAGCCGCCGACGCCGTGGCAAGATATCGCAGAGGTATGGGATACGACGTTTTTTTCTGCACCGGCACCGACGAGCACGGGCAAAAAATAGAGGAAAAAGCAGCGGCGAAAGGCGTTACGCCTCAAGCTTACGTCGACGGAGTCGCGGGCGAGGTGCGCGGCGTTTGGGATAAGATGAACGTAAGTTACGACAGATTTATCCGCACCACAGACCCCGATCACGTTGCGAACGTGCAAAAAATATTCGAAAGATTTTTGCGAAACGGGGATATATACAAGGGGTATTACGAGGGCTGGTATTGCACCCCGTGCGAATCGTTTTTTACCGATACGCAGGTCTCCGACGGCAAATGCCCCGATTGCGGAGCGCCGCTGCGCCGTGCGAGAGAGGAAGCGTATTTCTTTAATATGCAAAAATATGCCGCTCGCCTTTCCGAGTATATCGAGACGCACCCCGATTTTATAGAGCCGGAATCTCGAAAAAAAGAAATGGTCAACAACTTTTTGTCCGCGGGGCTGCAGGATCTTTGCGTTTCGCGCACGTCGTTCTCTTGGGGCATAAACGTCCCCTCCGACCCGAAACACGTCGTTTACGTTTGGCTCGATGCGCTTGTGAACTATATTTCCGCCATCGGATACGACGCGGACAAGTCGTACGAAGAACAAAACGAGAATTTCAAAAAATATTGGCCCGCAAACGTTCAAATGATCGGCAAGGATATTATGCGCTTCCATTCGATCTATTGGTCCGTATTTCTTATGGCACTCGATCTGCCGCTGCCGCAAAAGATATTCGGTCACCCGTGGTTTAATTTCGGCACGGATAAGATGTCGAAATCTAAGGGCAACGTTATATATGCGGACGAACTTGCCGACTACGTCGGAGTCGACGGCGTGAGATACTATGCGCTTTCCGCTATGCCGTATGCGACCGACGGCTCCGTAACTTGGGAGAGCGTGCTTTCGGTTTATAACACTGACCTTGTTAACAACCTCGGCAACCTTTGCAAACGCACGCTGGATATGCAAAGCAAATATTTCGACAAGAAGGTGGAAGCGCCCTCGGCGCCCGAGGAGATCGACGGCGAGATGCGCGAGGCGGCGTATCGCGCCGCGGAGGCATATCGTTCGGCGATGGACGAATACAGGATAGCGGACGCCGTGGCTTCGGTAACCGCGCTGCTGCGCCGAGCAAACAAATATATCGACGAAACTCAGCCGTGGGTGCTTGCGCGCGACGGCGAAAAGCGCACCCGCCTTGCGACCGTTCTTTACGTTTTGCTTGAGACAATACGCCGCGCGGCGGTTATGCTCGAGCCGATAGTTCCCGAGACGGCAAGGGAGATACTCGACGAGCTCGGCGCGGAAAAACGCGATCTCTCGTCGCTTGTCAAGCGCGACGAATTCGACGGGATAAAGGTCGGCTCGTCGGTAGGCGCGTCGAAAGTGCTTTTCGCCAGAATAGACGAGGCGAAGACTCTCGAGGAGATATACGCGAAGATAGCGGAAAAGCAAGAAAAGGCAAAAGAAGCCGCTGCGGTCAAAGAAGCGCCGCAGGGGTGTGCAGTTATAGGCTTCGACGATTTTATGCGAGTCGAGCTGCGTACGGCTCGGATCGTTGCCTGCGAGCCCGTGCCCAAAGCCAAGAAGCTCCTCAAACTGCAGGTGGACCTCGGGTATGAGAAGCGCACGATCGTCTCCGGTATTGCGAAATTCTATACCCCCGAGGCGCTTATCGGCAAAAAAGTGATAGTCGTTGCCAATCTCAAGCCCGCAACGCTGTGCGGCGTCGAGTCGTGCGGTATGCTCCTTGCCTCGGGCGAAGAAGAGATCCGCGTGGTCTTCCTCGACGGAGAGACTCCTCTCGGGGAGCGTGTGAGATGAGAGGGATAGTCGATACCCACGCTCACTATGCCGACAAAAGATTTTTCGAAGAATACGAGGGCGGCGCAGCCGCCCTTCTTCAAACTCTTTTTTCCTCCGACGTGGAAAAAATAATAAATATGGCGACCTCGCTGACGGACGTCGGCGAAGTGCTGTCGCAGGCGGCTTCGTACGATGGGATGTTCGCAGCCGTCGGTATACATCCCACGGAGATAGACCACGCCTCCGCCCTTGACAAAGATATGGGGGAGCTCCGCGCTTTGCTTGACGTTTCCGGCGAGAAAAAAATAGTAGCCGTCGGAGAGATCGGACTCGATTATTATCACAAACCCTTCGACAGAGAATTGCAAAACGCATATTTCGACGCTCAGTTGCGCCTCGCCGAGGAATACTCGCTTCCGGTATCCGTTCACGACCGAGAGGCGCACGGCGACGTTTTCGACGCGATACTTGCGCACCCCCGCGTTCGCGGCGTAGTGCACAGTTATTCCGGAAGCGCGGAAATGGCGCGCGAACTCGTTCGTCGCGGATGGTACGTTTCTTTTTCCGGCGTGATAACGTTCAAAAACGCCGTGCGCTTGCGAGAGGTCGCGATAAGCGTCCCGATCGATCGCATATTGCTTGAGACGGATTGCCCGTATCTCGCGCCCGTGCCGCACAGAGGCGAGCTTAACCATTCGGGCAATATCGCCTATTCCGCCGCGGCGCTTGCCGATATCCTCGGCACAAGTGTCGAAAACGTGTATGACGTTTGCGCCCGAAATGCCGAAAAATTGTTCGGTATTTGAAAGAAAAGCACAAAAAAACAGAAAATAACGATCTTTTTTTGTGAAAAATCGTTGAAAAAGTATTGCAAACCTTTCCCCGTTGGTGTATAATTGAAAATGTGATTTCGGCAGTGTAAAACGGCTGTATCTCGCTAATCAAACCGAGCGTCTCCCACGGCGGAGACGGGGAAGGAACTAATATGGCAACATTCGATATCAAATCCATCAGAAACGTCGCCTTGCTTGGGCACGGCGGTTGCGGAAAGACCTCGCTCGCAGAGGCAATGCTTTATTTGAGCGGCGCAACGGATCGTATGGGCAAGGTCTCCGACGGCAACACGGTTTGCGATTACGATCCCGAGGAGATCAAACGCGGTTTTTCGATATCCTCGTCTCTTATAAATATAGTTTGGAAAGATCTTAAGTTCAACGTAATAGATACCCCCGGTTATCTCGATTTTACGGGCGAGGTGCTTCAGGCGCTCCGCGTGGCAGACAGCGCACTTATATGCGTCGACGCGAAATCCGGCGTTGAAGTCGGCACCGAACTCGCTTGGGAGAACGCGAACGAGGCAAAGCTTCCGCGCGCTTTCTTTATAAACAAGTGCGATGACAGGGAGGCGGATTTCGACCGCGTTTTCGCGGATCTTCACTCGTCTTTCGGAAATTCGCTTTGCCCCGTATTCGTCCCCGTCGCCAAGGATGGCAAGAACATAACGATGCTCGACCTTGTCGATATGAAAGCGTACGTTTACGACGCGAAGGGCAAGCGGAGCGAGACTGCGATGACCGACGAGATGAAGGCTATCGCCGCAAATTACAAGGACGCTTTTAACGAAGCCATCGCGGGTACGAGCGACGAGCTTATGACTAAATATTTCGACGGCGTCGAATTTACCAAAGAAGAAGCGGCGCTCGCTCTTCACGAGGGAATAATCGCCGGCACCATCACGCCCGTTTACTGCGGAAGCGTAACGAATCTTTGGGGCGTTATCGCGATACTCGACGCTATCGCCGAGTCTTTCCCTCGCCACAGCGCCAAGAAGACGGAGACCGACGTTTCCGGCGAGCCGGTGGCTATCGAGCCGAACGGCGACACGCGACTTTTCGTGTTCAAAACGGTGGCGGATCCTTTCGTCGGCAAAATGTCGTTCTTTAAGGTTATGAACGGCTCGGTCAAGCGCGACACGATCCTGCACGATCTTGCAAACGACGAAGACGTTAAACTCGTGCATATATACACTTTGCGCGGCAAAGAGCAGACGAGGGCTGAGGAGCTTTTGTGCGGCGATATCGGCGTTGTTACGAAACTCGACAAGGTGTGCACGAATCACACCCTTGCGCTCACGTCCTCCGTGCAGTATGCGAAGATAGTTTATCCGACACCCTATATGGCTCAGGCTATGATACCGGCAAGCGCAAAGGACGAAAGCAAGATATCGCAAAGTATGGCGAATATGCTCGATGAGGATCTCACCCTCAAATACGAGGTCGAGCCCGAGACCAAGCAAACTTTGATATCCGGTATCGGGGATATGCATCTGGCGGTGCTCTGCGCAAAACTCAAGGCGCGCTACGGAGTCGTCATCAATCTCGAAGCGCCGAAGATCCCGTATCACGAAAAGATAACCAAATCCGTGGATATCCACGCTCGCCATAAAAAGCAAAACGGCGGCTCGGGTCAGTTCGGCGACGTATGGATAAGATTTTCGCCCTCCGAGGACGAGGGGCTTACTTTCAGCGTTTCCGTAGTCGGCGGCGTTGTGCCCAAAAACTTTAACCCCGCCGTCGAAAAGGGAATACTCGAATCGATGAAAAAAGGCGTAGCGGGTTATCGCGTTACCAATCTCGCCGCGGATTTGCACGACGGCTCGTATCACCCCGTGGATTCCGACGAGATGTCGTTTAAGACGGCGGCATCTATGGCGTATAAGATGTGTCTCGAGCAAGCGTCGCCCGTGCTCCTCGAGCCCGTCGGCGACCTCAACGTAACGGTGCCGGAGTCTATGGTCGGCGACGTTATGGGCGACCTTAACAAACGCCGCGGCAGTATAATGGGTATGGATCCCGCCGAGAAAAAGGGTTATACGGTCGTTCACGCGACCGCGCCGAAATCCGAGATAGCGGATTATCCGATAGCGCTTCGCGCAATGACGCAGGGGCGCGGCTCGTTCGACTTTACCGTAACGGAATATGCAACGGTGCCCGCAAACGTCGCGCAAAAGATAGTCGACGAATATAAAAAATCACAAAACCAATGATCTTTAAACGGGTCGGACCATATGGTCCGACCCGACGGTCGTACGCCGCGAAATCGTTAAACCAAACGGAAAGGCAACCGACCGACCAGGCGAAAGAAGAAAAAGTAACGATGCGTTTTACCCGCAGATATTTTGCTCAAATATGTTTTTCAGCCCTTGCTTTGGCAGTGTGGGCGGCAGCTCTTGCGCTTTCCGTCGGCGCCGAGCAAGTATACGAAAGATTTTTTATCAGCGTTGCCTACGTTGCCGTGTACGTTGTGCTTCTCGTCGCGGCGCAAATAAAAAATTATACGCCGTTTATTAACGGATTGCGCGTTTGGCTCGTGCTCGGAGCAACGGTGATGTTTTTTGCCGCCGTGGCGACTATGGCAAACGCAAATATGCCGATTGTCGTTTCGCTCGTTACGGCGATATTTTGGTTGCCGATGGGCGGACTGTTCTACTTCGGTGTCGGCTCTGCCGTTTCGGCAGTGTTTCTTGCCGCGGCGAGCATCTTTTTGTGCTTTATGCCGCAGATCGCGGAAAGGGTGCGAAAAAGGCGTAAGATCGCAAAAAAGCTGAAGTGAGCCCCATTTGCGCATCCGGTTTTCCGACGCGAAAATCGCGAACGACCGAAAAACGCAAAAAGCGACGAAAAACGGACTTAGAGTCCGTTTTTCGTCGCTTTTTTCAATAAACGAACGTTGCGGTCAAATCAATTTGGCGAATAAATACACAACAATCCGACCGCGAACGCACATAAAAATGCGAGTTTTGCGTTGCGGTCGGCAAATTTTTGTATAAACATTTCAAAATATTTCAAAAACGGCTTGCATTTGCGGTCAAACGGTGGTATAATGGCAGAAACTTTTTTTCGTTATTTGCCGCACGTGACTTACCACGGCAAAAGATACAAAAGGGGGAAAAGATGAGAGTTTACAATTTCAGCGCAGGACCGTCGACGTTGCCGGAGACGGTGCTGAAAAAAGCCGCGGAGGATATGCTCGATTACGAGGGATCTGGAATGAGCGTGCTTGAGATGAGTCACCGCTCAAAGTGCTACGACGCTATTATCAAGGAGGCAGAGTGCCTTTTGCGAGAGCTGATGAGCATCCCCGACAATTATAAAGTGCTTTTCGTACAGGGCGGTGCGTCAACGCAATTTGCCTCTACGTCGCTGAATCTTTGCAAAAACGGCAAAGCCGATTATGCCGTTACGGGCAATTTCGCATCTCTTGCGGCGAAAGAGGGAGCGAAATTTACAAATGCCCGCGTTATCGCCTCGAGCGAGGACAAAAATTTTACGTATATTCCGAAAATAACTGCGGATATGGTCGACAAAGACGCCGATTTTCTCCACGTAACGTTTAACAATACCATATTCGGCACCCGATATACCTACGTGCCCGAAACCGGAGACGTGCCGTTGATAGCCGATATGTCGTCTATGATTTTATCCGAGCCGGTCGACGTTTCGAAATTCGGAGTGATATACGCAGGTGCGCAAAAGAACATCGGCCCCGCCGGAGTTACGGTCGTTATCGTGAGGGACGATCTGCTTGACTCGTTTTCCGCTTCTTGCCCCACGATGCTCAAGTGGAAGACTCAGGCGGACAAAAATAGCCTTTACAACACGCCGCCTTGCTACTCTATATACGTTTCGATGCTTGTTTTTCGCTGGATAAAAAGTATGGGCGGCGTTGGTGAGATATATAAACTTAACCAAAAGAAAGCCGCGTTGCTTTACGATTTTATAGATTCTTCGGATTTTTATACAAGCGACGTCGCAAAAGAGGATAGATCGCTGATGAACGTTCCGTTTGTAACTCCGTCGAAAGAAACGGACGGCGAATTTATAAGGCTGGCGGAGGAGAGCGGGCTCGTTTCGCTTAAAGGTCACCGCCTTGCCGGAGGAATGCGTGCGTCCATATACAACGCGATGCCGTATGCCGGCGTGGAAAAGCTCGTGGAGTTTATGGATAAATTCGAGAGGGAACGTAAATGAGGACGGAGATACTGAAACTCAACGCCATATCCGACGTGGTAAAAAATAATTTGACGGAGGATAAATACTCCGTTTCCGACAGCGCAAAGTCCCCCGCGGGCATACTTGTGCGCTCGGCGGATATGCTTGATTACGACTTTCCGAAAAGCGTGATTGCCGTTGCGAGGGCGGGTGCCGGCGTAAATAATATCCCGATAGACGTCTGCTCCGAAAAAGGAATTGCGGTATTCAACACGCCCGGCGCAAACGCAAACGCCGTCAAAGAACTCGTTATCGGCGCGATGATCTTTGCCTGCCGCAACGCCGTCGAGGCATCCGAATGGGTGAACGAAGCGTTGCGAGGCAAAGGCGAGGACGTTGCGAAAGCGGCTGAAAAGGGTAAAGGCAATTTCGTAGGATGCGAGATCAAGGGCAAAACGCTTGGCGTTTTGGGGCTCGGAGCCATAGGCGGGCTTGTCGCAAACGCCGCGGTATCTCTCGGTATGAACGTTATCGGGTACGATCCGTACGTTTCGGTAGAGGCGGCGTGGCACCTCTCGGATGCGGTAAAGCGCGTGGAGAGCAGGGACGAGATATATAAAAAGAGCGATATCATAACGCTGCACGTTCCCCAAATAGCGTCCTCGGATCCCGACGTAAACACCAAAGGGATGATAAACGCCCAAACGATAGCGAAAATGAAAAACGGCGTCGTTATACTTAATTTTGCCCGCGGCGGACTCGTTTGCGAGAAAGACGTGATATCCGCCTGCGAAAGCGGGAAAATATATAAATATGCGACGGATTTCGCCTCCGACGCATTGCTCGGCAAAAAGGGCGTTGTCGTATTTCCGCATTTGGGTGCTTCGACCAACGAGTCGGAGGATAATTGCGCAGAGATGGCGTCTTGCGAGCTTTCCGATTTTATAGAAAACGGAAATATAAAAAACAGCGTTAATTATCCCGATTGCTCGCTTCGACGCACGGGTAGAACTCGTGTTACCGTTATGCACAAAAACGTTGCCAATATGGTGGGCGGAATAACCGCGGTGCTCGCTTCGGCAGGCGCCAATATCAGCGGTATGATAAACGCCTCCAAAGGCGACAACGCATATACTATGATAGACGTTTACGGAGACGTTGCCGACGAGACTCTCGGCAAGATCGCCGGTCTTGACAGCGTGATAAGAGTAAGACGGGTCTGACAGCCGAAAAGCGTTTTTTTGCGCGACGTGCCGCCCGAGCCGAGGTGCGCAAACGAGCGGGTGCAAGTGCCGACGTGACGGCGTCGCGCAGCTTTAAAAACGTAAAAACCAAAGCACGAGTACCGCCGAAAAACGGCGGTACTCGTGCTTTTTATACTTTGCGTGAAAAAATCATTTCCGACTTGGCGAAACTTAAAATCTTTCGATCGTAACTTCGCCGACGAGGCGCTCGACGTCCTCACGCTTCGGAGGGCGCGTGCCCTCGGTCATACAAGCGGCACTTCCGTAGCAAACGGCGCGTTTGAGCATTTGGTCGTAACCTTGCCCCTCCGCAGCCGCGGCGCAAAAGCCGCCTATCGAACTGTCGCCGGCGCCTATGGTCGAAAGGGCGCGTATCTTCGGAGCGTGTGCAACGAAGCAGCCGTCCTCGCATACGAGCAGTGCGCCGCGAGAGCCGAGACTGATCATAACGTTTTCTATGCCGCGTGCGCGAAGTGCCTCGGCGGCGCTTTTCGCGCTTGCGAAGTCTTTAACGTCGACGTCGGTGTAGGAGCCGATCTCTTCTTCGTTGGGCTTGATGAGCCAAGGCTCGGCGGCGATGAGATCGTTTTTGCCGAAAGAGCGCGAGTCGATCACTATCTTGGCTCCGCGTTCCTTAAGCTCGGCTATAAGCGCCAGCATACCGTTCATAGTAACGCCCGAGGGATTCCTGCCGGTTACGGTTATTATAGCGTCCGAAACGTCGAGAGCATACAGTTCTTTGCGCACCGAGGATAGCAAGTCGTCGCTTGCTGTAAAGCCCGCGAAACTTATCCTCGTTTCGGGATTGGTGTTTGTGTGCAGAGTGATGTTCTCGCGAATACGCCCGTGGGTCACGATCGAGCGATATTCGAGCGAATCTGCGGCGAGCGCCTTTTCGAAAGTCTCGCCGTTCTCGTCGCCGAGCACTACGAGCGCGGTGTTCTCCACGCCGCATGCTGTAAGCGCACGAGAGATGTTGACGCCCTTGCCGCCCGCCTCCCACGCGGTTATGGATGCGAGATTTTCGTGAAAAGGCTTAAAATCATCGACGTGGCAGTGCATATCGAAGGCGGGATTCAACGTGAGAGTGATTATCTTCATAATTTTTTCCTCTCGCGTTTATGCTTTGGGGCCGTGCTCAAGCAGATATTTTTCCGCTTCGGTACACCACAGTCCTCCGTTGGCTTTTACGATCTTGGCAAGCTCGCGGTAGAGCTCGTTCGTTTCGCCGAGCTTTTCGAGGTCGTCGATGGCAACGAGCGGGATGTCTATACCGGTATAGCATACTTTTTTCGCTCCGCTCGGCTTTTCCATAGCGAGAATGGTGTCCTTAACGGCGCCGAGACCGAGTATGTGCGAAACAATCGCGCCGGTGTTGATCTTGTTGGCTTCGATAAGCTTGATTACGTCGACCATATCGACGGGGATGCTGCCCGCCGTGCCGACTACGTGTATGCCGTCGTAATGAACGCGGTAAAGGTTGAGAGCACCGGGCATATTGTGTATCGCGGGTCCCGCAAAGAAGTTTATGCAACCGTCCTCGCGGCAGATTTCCTCTGCCATAGAGAACAGAGCGGGAACGGGTACCATAACGAAAACGTCGTCAAATCCGCCGCAGGAGATCTTTTTGAGCTCCGTTGCGGGGTCTTCCATACCGGAGGTGTTGAGGTAGATGAGTTCGCAACCGTTTTTGGCGGCGCGCTCGGGCGTGCATCTTGCGGACGCCCACGAGAGTCTGTCCTCGGACAGGTCGGTAACCACCACCTGAGATGCTCCGGCATAACCGACGGCAAGCTCTACGGCTCCGATTCCCATAGGACCTGCGCCGCCGAGTATTGCGACTCTGCCGCCGCGCTTTGCGCCGTCGGTGCGAGTATAGGTCGTGTAATCGGTGTGATAAAAACCTTTGAAGCCGCGAATAACGCACGCAAGCGATTCGCAAAGCGAGCCGCTGAAGAAGTTTTCGCCCTCGTAAGGAATAAGGCATCCGCGCTCGAGAACGACGGAGGGAACGAGCGCGTAGGTTGCGCTTCCGCCGATATACTGATACGAATAACCGGGGTCATAGCCGCTTTCGAGCTTCAGCGCCGGTTGGAGAACTATTTTTTGCCCGACGCTCCACTTGTCGGTAAGGTCTTTGCCGACCTCGACGATCTCGCCGCAAAGCTCGTGACCGATTATAACGGGTTTTTCGGCTATATCCGGGGGAACGCGCTTATGCGCGGTGCCCTGCTTTACCGCCTTGTAGGTGGAGGCGCAGAGCGAGTCCGTTATGACTTTTATAAGCACTTCGTCGTTGCCTACTGTGGGGAGCTCGAATTCTTCGAGTCTCATATCCATTGCGCCGTACAGTCTTACCGCTTTTGTTTTCATAGAAACTTTTCTCCTTGTGGTTTTTGATCGTGTGTTTTTCGCATATTGACAAATGCGATATCTACCAATATAATTAAAGCACAATTTTATCAAAAAGTCAACGATCGTCGCGGAATAATATAAAAGATCATGGTTTGCGGTCAAAACGATCAAAAACGATCACGTACGATCACGTAAAATTGCGCGAAATGTCGGGAGGAAATTTTTTATGATGATGAGCGAAAGGCACGTGCGGATTGTGGACGAATTGAAAAGGAATCCGCACGTCAGCGTTAAGGAACTCGCGCGAAAATTATACGTAAGCGAGCCGACGGTGCGCCGCGACCTCACGGAGCTGCAGGACAGGGGAATTATTACGAAAATATACGGCGGCGCGATCCTCAATACCGAGGCGGCATATCGCGAGATACCGTTTTTGCTGCGCGAAAACGAGCAGAGCACACCCAAGAGCGAAATGGCAAAACGCGCTGCGGCTATGGTAAAAGAGGGCGACGTCGTTATGCTCGACGGCTCTACAAGTGCGTACCGTATGGTGCCGCACCTTGTGCGCATACCGAATCTGACGGTGATAACGAGCGGCGCCAAGACCGCAGTGGCTTTGGCTGAGGCAAACGTGCGCACTTTTTGCACGGGCGGGCAAATGATAATCCACTCTTTTTCGTACGTGGGCGAGCAGGCGGAGAACTTTGTTCGCAATATAAATGCCGACGTGTTGTTTTTTTCGTGCCGCGGGCTCGATTCCGACGGAAAGATGACGGACAACGCCATTGAGGAGGCAAATCTGCGCCGCGTGATGTTCGGGCAAAGCGCCAAGAGGGTATTGCTGTGCGACAGCTCGAAATTCGGGAAAAGATATTTTTACAATATGGGCAGCGTGCGCGATATCGACAGCATCGTTTCCGACGGTGACGTGCCGCAAAGCGTAGCCGACGTCATAGCCGCGTCGCGACGCGGGGCACGGCAATAAACGACGGCGGAGTGGGACCCTTTGTCCCGCTCCGCCGTCGTTTTGGCGTTGCGTGCTTTATTTGAGTTTTGTGCCGTCGGAAAAAGCCGAGCCGACTTTTTCGCCGATAACGTAGTAGGCTTGTCCTGCGGCGTCATAGGTGATGGGGCGCAGTTTCGACACGTCGATCGTGCCGCCCGTGAGCACGGTTTCGTCTGCGCAAACGTTTACTATCTCCCCGATCATACGGCAGGTTTCGGGGTCGTACGATACGAGCCGACACTCGAGAGCCATCGGCAGTTCCGCTATCAGCGGAGCGTCGACGATATCGCTTTTTTGCGCGTGAAATCCCGCACGCGAAAATTTGTCGGGGACGTCGTTTGCGGACACCACTCCGACGTAGTCGCAGGCGACGAGCGTGTCGGCGGTCGCCATAGCGACGGTAAACGCTTTTCTGTTTATAATGTTTTTTACTGTCTTGTGCTCCGGGCTGAGGCATACGGATATCTCGTTTACCTCGCTTATGCCGCCCCAAGCGGCGTTCATAGCGTCCGGCACCCCGTTCTCGTCGTATGACGCGATAATTAAAACGGGTTGCGGATACAGCCAAGATTTTGCTCCGAAATTCTTCCTCATAGTCGTGTTTGTGCGTTTTTACCCGCGCGGTCGCTTGGGCAAAAACGCCCTCCTTTCTGTTTTTTGTTTTATTGTGCGAGCGTACCGCGGGCGAGGTGTCGTCGCGCCTTACTCAATCGTAAAGCGAGTGGTGCGCGTGCGACTTTTTACCGTTTTTTCGTTTCGCGCTCGCTTCTGTCGTTGGTTTTTCGCTCTTCCGTCATTTTAACGAACCATTCGACCATAGCCGGGTCCGTGTGAGAGAAAAACGCGCTCTTTCCGCTGTCGAGCTTTGCGACGTCGTTCATTTCGTCATCCGAAAGGGTAAAGTCGAAAACGTCGAAGTTTTCTCTCCTCGTTGATTTCGTTGCGCATATGTGGTATAATTTGTTTGCTTAAGTTAAATATACACCTTGAAGTTACTCCGAGTCAAGCGGTAATCGAAAAAAAGCGCGTCGTACGGCGAAAAATCGAAATACGGCGGCAAAAGGGAATGAATTGACTTTTTCGCTTGCCGATGGTATAATTATCGTATATTATAAGCAATGAAATAAAGGTCGAAACGGTGATGGGTGTGAACGAAAATAACTCGAAAGAGATCGTGCGCGAAATTCGCGATCTGCGCGAAAAACTGACGTATTACGCAAAAAAATATTACGTTGACGATGCTCCTTTGATATCCGATTACGAATACGATATGATGTATCGCCGACTTATCGAGCTCGAAGAAGCGCATCCGGAGTTTGCCGACCCCTCTTCGCCGACGCAAAGAGTCGGCGGCAAGCCGCTCGACAAATTCAAAAAGGTAACTCACGCCGTCAGGATGGATTCGCTTTCGGACGTCTTTTCGTTTGAGGAGCTCGACGCTTTTCTCGCAAGGTCTTGCGAGGTATTGCCGGACGCCGAGTGGTCGGTCGAGCCGAAGATAGACGGGCTCTCCGTATCGCTTATTTACGAGAGGGGCGTGCTTGTTTGCGGCGCAACGCGCGGAGACGGAGTGACGGGTGAGGACGTAACGCAAAATATCAAAACGATTTTTTCCGTGCCGTTGACTTTGCCCGAAGAACTCGATATAACCGTGCGCGGCGAGGTCTATATGCCGCGCTCCGTATTCGCCGCGATCAACGCCTCACGCGAGGCGGCGGGCAAGACGCCGATGGCGAATCCGCGCAACGCTGCCGCCGGCTCGCTGCGGCAACTCGACCCGAATATAGCGCGTGCGCGTCGGCTCGATATATTCGTGTTTAATCTGCAATCCGGCTCTCCGTATTCCGACGGGCATATGCCCGCGTCGCACAGCGAGGCGCTCGACCGCTTGGCGCAGCTCGGATTTAAAACCGTGTGCGAGCGCAAATTGCTTCGCGCCCCGAGTGAGATACGTGCGCATATAGAGCACCTCGGGGAGAGGCGCGACTCGCTTGCATACGATATAGACGGAGCGGTAGTCAAGCTCGACCGGCTTGCGGGGCGAGCCGTACTCGGCGAGGGAACGAGTACACCAAAGTGGGCGGTGGCTTATAAATATCCGCCCGAGGTCAAGGAGACGCGACTTGTCGACGTGATAGTCGCTGTCGGCAGAACGGGTGTGCTGACGCCGACGGCTGTGCTTGAGCCGGTGCGTTTGGCGGGAACCGCGGTCTCGCGCGCAACTTTGCACAATTGCGATTTTATAGGCGAGCGCGACATCAGGATCGGGGACGTTGTGCTTGTGCGCAAGGCGGGCGACATAATCCCCGAGATAGTCGCTTCCGTGCCGCAAAAAAGGAACGGCGCAGAGCGTAAGTTCGTGATGCCGAAGACCTGCCCCTCGTGCGGGGAAAAAGTTTGCCGCGACGATCTCGGCGGCGCAGAGGGGGCGGCGTACAGGTGCACCAACGCGGCGTGCCCCGCGCAGCTCTCGCGGAGCATAGAGCATTTCGCCTCCAAGGGCGCTATGAATATAGACGGTCTCGGACCGCAGATCGTTGAGCTTTTGCTCTCTTCGGGGATGATACGCGACGCTGCGGATATTTACTCGCTGAAGAGCGAGCGGATCGCAGGACTTGAGCGGATGGGCGAAATATCCGCCGCCAACCTTATTGCCGCGATAGAAAGATCGAAAAGCGCGGGGCTCGAGAGATTGATATACGCTTTGGGGATTCGCAATATCGGCGAGGTTGCCGCAACGTCGCTTGCCGCGAAATTTCGCGATCTCGAAAGTGTTATGAACGCAAGCGTCGAGGATCTTTGTGCCGTCGACGATATAGGCGAGATCAGCGCGGCTTGCGTTGTCGAATTCTTTTCGCACGAAAAAAATCGCGAGCTGTGTCGCCGCCTTGCCGAGGCTGGCGTCGTTACGAAAGCCGCCCAGCGAGCCGTCGACGACAGTTTTGCCGGATTGACGTTTGTTTTAACGGGTACGTTGCCGACCCTTTCGCGCAGCGAAGCGTCGGCAATGATAAAGGAGCGCGGAGGTAAGAGCGCAGGCTCCGTTTCCAAAAAGACGAATTACGTTGTCGCGGGAAGCGACGCCGGGTCAAAACTTGCTCGCGCCGCAGAACTCGGCACGACGATAATAGACGAGGCGACGTTCCTTAAAATGTGCGGCGTTTGATAGGCTCTTAAACCGAACGCATAGCCTGCGGACTTTGTTGTCCGCAGGCTAAAAACAGCAAGTTAGACGCATATCAAATGAATTTTTTCAAAAGTGTTACGATGAGTATGAAAATGATTTAATATTCATCTTGCAAGCAAGGTGTTTTGCGTCTAACTTGCGTATTCGACGATGCCACGGTAGATCCCTTCGGCAAACAGCTCGGGGCGCTCGGACATAAGCGCCGCATCACGAGGGTCGGTTATAAACCCGAGCTCCACAAGCACGGCGGGCATCGTTGTTTTCCTTAAAACGTAAAGACCGTTGCGTACCTTTACTCCGCGATTGCCGAGTCCCGTTTCCGCGGTAAGTTCTTTTAGGATATCTTCGGCAAGGTTTGCCGCGCGCGACGGGATCGAATAGACGAGCGCTTCGCTGCCGCCGACGCTCGGTGACTCCGCGGCGTTGGTGTGCAAACTTATAAAATAATCGGCGCCCCACGAGTTGGCGTCGTCGACCCTCGCTCGCAGGCTTGAGGCTGTGCCGGTTCCGAGCATAGTGTCGGCTGCCGGACGTGACAGCCTGACTTCAAATCGCGCGTCCGACCGTAAAAGCCGAGCAAGTTCGATACCGATGGTAAAAACGATATCCTGCTCGCGCAAGCCGTTGCCCTCCGCTCCCGCATTCGGATTGACGGGATTGTGCCCTTGATCTATATAAATTTTTATCGGCATATTTTCGTTTTTCTCCTCCTTGCCGTACGTACTTTTATAATGATATTCTTTCGTTGCGCGGCTTGACACCGTTGCGCTTGAAAGCGAAGTCGATACCGCCGATTTGGCGACGTGCGCTTCCGTAAATACGCGACAAGCGCGAAAAGAGTGCGAAAGAGAGAGCGAAAAAGCAAAATAACGAAGATCGAAAAGAACAAGCTCGGACTGCAAAAAACGAGAAACGGTAAAAATACGACAGTGCGCCGACGGCGCGGCATTTGAGGGCAGTCGATATCGAGTAACGGACGGCGCATAGATCGCGCGACGCGATAAGGATGCTTAAGATTATACAAAAAGAGACGAAGAAAGGCGGTATTAAACGAGATGAAAGGCACGGAGCAAAGAGAAAAAAACAAGGTCGAGGGCGGTACGCTTTATCTTGTCGCAACCCCCATAGGCAATATGGACGACGTATCCGAAAGAGCGGCAAAAGTGCTTGCCGAAGTCGATTTTATAGCCGCGGAGGATACAAGACGTTCGGGACTTTTGCTTTCGCGCCTCGGAATATCGAGACCTATGCTGTCGTATCACGATCACAATCGGGCGGAACGCGGGAGCGAAATAGTAGCGCGGCTTGTCGGCGGGCAAAGCTGCGCGCTTATAAGCGATGCCGGCACGCCTGCCATCTCCGACCCCGGCGAGGACTTGGTTGCGCTTTGCGCTATGTCGGGTGTGAGGGTGGTGTCGGTGCCGGGGGCGTGCGCCGCGGTAACGGCTTTAACGGTTTCGGCTTTGCCGACAAGGCGCTTTTGCTTCGAGGGATTTTTGCCGAACCCGAACGGGGAGCGCAAACTTCGCCTTGCGGCGATCGCAAAAGAGGAGCGCACGATCGTTTTGTACGAGGCGCCGCACCGTTTGCGTCGAACGCTTGAGGAGCTTGCGCGCGCGTGCGGCAAAGAGCGCCGCATATCCCTTTGCCGCGAGCTGACGAAACTGAACGAAGAAGTTATAAGGACTACGCTGGGCGGCGCACTCGAGCTTTACTCCGCGGGCGAGCCGCGCGGCGAATACGTGCTTGTTTTGGATGGGTGCGAGGAGGCCGAACCCGAGACGGCGGACGTGTGCGAGTTTGTGAGCAAGCTGATGAGCTCGGGGATGTCGCAAAAAGACGCCATACGCGAAACGGCGCGACAACTCGGACTTGCAAAAAACTACGTTTACGCCGAGGTGCTAAAAAACGAAGTCGAATCCGAGATGTGAAAAGCGATACGGTAAAAACGGACGCAAAAAAGCTCCGAGTAGGTCGACCGACCCTCTCGGAGCTTTTTCGTTGTGACGGGGAAACGTGTAAAAGTGCGTTTTAAAGCATTGTGCGGCGCAGCTCGTCGCCCGAAAGGGGCGAGAGATCTGCTGGCGCGACGTCGAAAACCGTCTTACACCCGCGATCCCCGCGTGCGAACATTCGCGATATTGCGCGAGCGTAGGCGACGATCACGCTTGCGGTAAACTCGGGGTTGGAATCGAGTTTGAGGCTGTATTCCACGGTGTGCTTGTGCTCGCCGTCAACACCCGTTTTGCCGCTCCTTATAACGCACCCGCCGTGGGGGATGCCGGAGTGGTCACGGCGCATTTCTTCGGCGGATATAAAGTGCACGGTGGTGTCGTAATCGGCAAAATAATTCGGCATCGTAACGATTTCGCGTTCGATACGCGCTTTGTCCGCGCCCTCTTTTGCCACGACAAAACATTCGCGTGTGTGCTTTTCGCGCACAGAAAGAACGGGATTTTGCCCTGCGCGCACGGCGTCAAGCGCCTCGGGCACGGGTACCGTGTACTGCCTTGCGTCCTCGACTCCGTCTATTCGGCGAATTGCGTCGGAATGACCTTGGCTGACGCCCCTGCCCCAAAACGTGTAGTCGCGCCCGTCTGGCAGGATAGCCGAGGCGTAAAGCCTGTTTACCGAGAACATACCGGGGTCCCAACCCGCGGATATAAGCGCGATGCGGTCGTTGCCTGCGGCGGCGTTGACTGCGTCGAAATGCTCGGGTATTGCCGCGTGCGTGTCAAAACTGTCTATAACGTTGAAATCCCTTGCGAGACGCGGCGTCATTTCGGGCAGGTCGGTCGCACTGCCTCCGCAAATTATGAGCACGTCGACCTTTTCTTTGAAATTCGTCAGCTCCGCCGAGTGATAAACAGGCGTTCCTTTTGCCGTGTGCACCGAAGCGGGATCTCGGCGAGTGAACACTCCGACAAGTTCCGCGTCGTTTGCCGCCGCGGCGGCTATCTCAACGCCGCGTCCGAGATTGCCGTATCCGTATATTGCGATCTTCATTGTGTTTCTGCCCCTCTTTGACTTGTGTTTTTGATACGCTGATTATATCATCTCATCGGCTCCGTGTCAATTATTTTTTGCCCGCAAGTAAGCCGCGTGTCCCGATTATTTTCGCATATCTTACCCAATTCGACAAAATCACTTGACAACGGTCGCTTCGGCGGTTTATAATCTAAAAGAGGTTTTGCGCCGTCGGTGCGACCGCAATATTTCACTTTAAGGAGACTACGTAAAATGAACGACCCTCAATTCGACAACGGCACGCAGAACGGCGTTCCCACTCCGCCGCAAAACCAAGATAACGGTACGACGCTTTCGATTATCGCTCTCGTTTGCGGTATCCTCGGCATCATCGGCTCGAATATACCGGTGATCCAATACTATACGACGGTGTTCGCGATACTCGGGCTTGTTTTCGGTATCATCGGCAGAAAAAAGTCGGTAGCGGCTTGCGGAAAGGCTTCGGGTATGGCAACGGCGGGGCTCGTTCTCGGCGTAATAGGCGTGGCTTTCGCGGCACTCGGTATACTTTGCCTTGCTGCCTGCGCGGGTTGCCTGCTGCTGAGTATTTAAGTTAACGTTTTTTCGGGCGGCGCGCGCTGTGCGTCGCCCGTCGTTTTTCGGAGGTAAAGGGAGATGTGCCCGTTTATAACGGTGTTCGGCAGGAAATACGCGACGTACTCGCTTATAGCCGTTGCCGCGGCAATAGCAGTCGGCGCACTGTTTTGTCGAAGAATAAAAAAGCACGGACTCGACGACAACGACGCCGTGATATTTTTGCTTATATGCGGTGTCGGTGCGCTTGTCGGCGGCAGTCTGCTTTACGGTATAACGAATCTCGGATATCTTTCGGCTTTGGGAGAGGCGCGTACGTTTAAAGAATGGGCGGCGGCGCTTGCGTCGACGTTCGGCGGATCCGTTTTTTACGGCGGACTTCTCGGCGCGATGGGGGCGGGCTGCATTTATCTGAAAGCGGCAAAACTGCCTATCGTGACCTACGCCGATTCGATAGCCCCTTTCGTACCGCTGTTTCACGGGTTCGCTCGGATAGGGTGCTTTTTCGGCGGATGTTGCTACGGAATAGAGTGCGAATTCGGGTTTGTTGCCACCGGCAACGATATTGTGCCGGGGCTGTGCGGTGTCAGGCGCTTCCCGGTGCAACTGCTTGAGGCGGCGGTGAATTTTTTGCTGTTTGCTGTCTTGACCGTGCTTTATCGCAAACGGCGCGATGATTGGAAAGGCGCGTTTTTGCCGCTCTATCTCGGAGCGTATTCGGTTGCGCGATTTTTTATCGAGTTTTTGCGCGGCGACGAATATCGCGGATACGTCGGCGTGCTTTCGACCTCGCAATTTATTTCGCTTTTGCTGTTTGGCGCGTCTTTTGGCGTGCTTACGCGTTATTTCACAAGGAAACGGGCGGCGGCAAGAGATTAGTTGCGCGGACGTTGCCTCGGGCGGCGGTATAACGGTCGCGGTGCGATTTCTCGGGCGATAAGGCGCAAGATTTCGGCGGTCGGAGTCTGTCACTCCCCGAGTTTGCTCTGCCTCGGGGCTAACGTCAATCGTTGCGTTTGCAGACGCCAAAAAGAACCTCGCGCAAGGCGTGCCTTGCGCGAGGTTCTTTTTTTCAAACGTTTTGACGAAAAGGCGGGCGGATCTCGCGCAAAGGACAACTTTTTTGCCGCCGACGACGGCACGGCGAGTGCCGAGATCCGTGGGGCGTTTTATTCGGAGTAACCGCCGGTATTGATATACAGCACGTCGGACGGGGCGCTTTCGCGCTCAAGCAAACGGCACATTCCGTAAAAGGCGTTTACGTTATAGACCGGGTCGAGGACGAGACCATCCGATAGGAAAAATTTTTGTTTTAGCGCGATAAGTTCGTCGTCGGGAGTGCCGTAATCGTTTTTTCCGCAATCGAGCACGTTTGGCGCCGTATCGTCGGCAGGGTAGCTCGGTAATATCTCGGCAGCCTTGGCGGACAGCTTTTTTATGCCCTTGACGGCGCCTTTCGCAGTGTTGGCAACGGCAAACGATACGATCTGCGGAGCGAGGTTGCGCGATTGGAGCATTTTTGCCCCGCAGATAAGCCCGCTTTGCGTTGTTCCGCTGGCGCAAGGCGAAAAAACGCGATCGACGTGCACGCCGTATCCGTCGAGTTCGACAACGGACTCGGCGAGAACGTTGGCATAGGCGCGAACTGCCGTGGGGGTGTTTCCGCCCGTGGGAACGAGATAGACCTTTTTGCCTTGCGCACGCAATTCGTCAACCGCCGAGTTTATCTTGAGGAGCGCGGCGAAGTTGCCGATATACGTTATCTGTGCTCCGAGCGCTTCGGCGGCGCGCACGTTCGGTGCGCCATAGGACGTAGACTCCGCCGTTATAAATATTCGGCACGGTATTCCGAGGTGTGCGGCGACGGCGGCGGTGACTCTTACGTGATTTGAAAATTCGCTGCCCGAACTGACGATGATATCGGGGTGCTCACGCAGGATATCGGGTATCAGGCACTCGTAAAAGCGTACTTTATTGCCGCCGAGAGCAAAATCCGCGCGGTCGTCCTGCCTTATCCACACACGTGTGGCGCCTATGCGCTCTTTGAGGGGAAACAGCAGGGGCGGAAGAGTTAAAAGGGGATATTTCGGCATACCGAAAAGTGCGTCGCGATCCATCGGTTACTTTCGAGCCTTGCGTGCGGCTCGCCTTTCGTTCGATTTGTATTTCGGCGTGATTTTATTCGGGCGCGTAAGTCTTTTTTATTATTGCGCGATCGATCTTGCCGTTGCGATTGTGAGGCAATTCGCTAAGAAAAACGTATTTGTGCGGTAGTGAATATTTCGGCAGCATTGCCGCAAGCGATCGGCGAATAAGCGCCTTCGACTCCTCTTTTGCGGAGTAAATAAGGTAGATTTTTTCTTCGCTCGGCGAATAAACGCAGCAACATTCGTCGACAAATCCGAGCGACGTCGCCGCTGCCTCGATCTCGCCGAGTTCTATGCGGTGCCCCATATGTTTTATCTGATTGTCGCGCCTTGAGACGCAAACGAGTTCGCCGTATTCGTTGATCTTGCCCATGTCTCCGCTGAGATATACGCGCTCGCCGAGCGGTGCGTCTTTCGACGTGACCGTGGCGAAAGACGCGCGCGTTTTTGCCTCGTCTCCGTAGTATCCGAGCGCAAGCCCGTTTCCGGCAACGCAAATTTCGCCGCGGTCGCTCTCTTTGCCGCTCTCCGGGTCTGTCAAAAAGACGCGAGTGCCGTCAAACGGGCGACCGATGGGCAAAATGTCCGTGGGGGCGAAGTCTCTGTCCACGGTGTAGTAGCAGGAGTTCCCGGCAACTTCGGTGGAGCCGTAAAGATTTGTGAATTTTACGTTCGGCAATGCCGAGCGCCATATCGAGAGATATTTTACGGGCATCATTTCGCCGACGAAAAGTACGTTTTTCAGATATTTCGGCAACGAGGCGGCGAATGCGTCGAATTTTGCCACGATCGAAAGCGCCGAGGGCACCCAAACGATCGTGCTTATTCGTTCTTCGTTCAATATTTTCACAAGATTTACGGGGAAAGAGAAGTTGACGGCAGGGATTATGACCGTGCTTGCCCCGAGGTATACCGTGGCGAATACGTCTTTTGTCGAAGCGTCGAAATAAAATGGGATCTGGTTGCCGAAAACTTCGTTTTCGGCAAAAGCGAAGGTGCGGCAGTATACTTCGATAAACGACGTCATTGCGCGGTAACTTTTTACAACGAGTTTGGGCGTTCCCGTCGAGCCCGATGTGAATATCCCGAACATCGGAGCATCGCACTCGACGTCGCCGTCCGCAAAATTCGGCTCGTGCGACGTCCGCGCGTCGACGATAGGCAGGTCGTGCGCTTTTTCGTTAAGTACGTCGGGCACCTCGCCGTCGACGATCGCGACCGAGGGGGTGCAAATCTC
The DNA here is from genome assembly GCA_964579135.1 of uncultured Ruminococcus sp. GTDB lineage: Bacteria > Bacillota > Clostridia > Oscillospirales > CAG-272 > CAG-390. The sequence goes on from CAZOFD010000009.1 coordinate 55,980, forward strand.
CAAGAGTTTTGCGATTCGCTCGGGAGGTAGTTCGGCGTCTATCGGCACGTACCACGCGCCCGACGCAATAACTCCGAACGTTGCCGCGACGCTGTACGGCGTGCGGCGGCAGAGTATGGCGATCGGGGAGGAGAAGTTTCGCGTTTTTTCTTTTATTTCGGCGCATATCGCGTGCGATTGGCGATACAGATCCGAATAAGTCAGCGCTTCGCCGCCGTATTCGGAAAAAGCGATTTTTTGCGGGGTTGCGACGGCAGCCGCACGCAATTTTTGCATAATAATATTATTCATTTTAAAAGGCAGGCAGGAATAACGATTCCTGCCCTGTGCTCCTTAATATTGGTTGTAGATAAATCCCGAGGCATTGTAGCCGAGACCGTATGCGCCGAATACCGCAATTGCAACGATACAAAGTGCCTCGACGGTTATCGTGAAAGCCGCGGGGCGCTCGTTTATCATCGTGCGGACGCTTTTGCCGCGCTCTTCGAGAACGCTTACCGCAAACAAGATAACGCAACCTACCGCCGCGGGGAGATAGGTAACGGCACTGCCGCTCGGGAAGATCGTGCCGAGGTCGGCGACAAATCCGCGAATTCCGCAAGACGAAAACATCTTTTTAAACATACCTGCGGCATCCGTAATGCTCGGTGCGCGAGATATCACGCGCGCTATCGTTATCAAGATAAAGGTACGTATCGTTCTGAAAAGTCGCCAAACGAAAAGAGAGTCCATTTTGAGCGGTTTTCTGATCTTTTCGAAAAGCGGCTCGCAAAGGGTCGAGATAAGGATCACGACGCCGTTGAACACACCGAAAAGCACCTCGCCCCAATTGGCTCCGTGCCAAATGCCGATGATGGTGAAAAGTGCGAGCGAAAGCAAGCCCACCGGGACGGTGCGTGCGATAAATTTGCCGAATTTCTTCTTTACGAATTTGGAAAAACGGGCGAATCTCTTTGAAAGCGCTATCGGATAAAAGAAGTAGTCCTTAAGCCAATCGCTCAGCGTAATGTGCCAACGATTCCAATAGTCGGTGAGGTTGACGGCAAAATACGGTCGGCGAAAGTTTACGTCAAGCTCGATGCCGAACATTTCGGCAACGCCGCGCGAAATGTCGATGCCGCCGGAGAAGTCCGTGTACAGCTGGATGCCCCAAACGAACATTCCGAGCCAAAGCGAAAGCCCGTTCATACCGTCTGCGTTTTTGATCACCGCGGAGGATATCGGCGCGATCGCGTCCGCAATCACCATCTTTTTAAATGCACCCCAAAGCGTTAACTGAAAACCTCTTTTGAGGCAATCGTAGTTAAAGGAGTGCTCTTCGGTCAATTGGTGCGCGATATTGTCGAATCTTGCTACGGGACCTTGTATTATATGGGGAAAGAAAGAAAGGAAAAGGAAGAATTTCGCGAAATTCTTTTCGGGCTCGTATTTCCCTCTGTTAACGTCAACGACGTATCCCACCGCGGCAAAAGTAAAGTAAGAGAGACCGAGCGGAATCAAAAAATCAAACGTCGGCAGCCCGTTTTCGCCTTTTGCGAACAGGGAACTGAGGTTAAGCGCGATGAAGTTGTAATACTTAAGAACGACGAGGATGCCGAAGTCGACAGCCAAAGCCGCACCCATAATAAGACCGCGACGACGCGAATTCTTTTTCGTCGCTTTTTTTATCTCTTTTTTTGACAGCGATTTTTTCAGTTCGGGCAGGGCGGCGTTAAAAGCGTTTGCGCTCTTTTTAACGAGCAGCGCGACCGTGTAGGTGACCGCCGCCGTTACGCCGAGATATATGATCCCGCCGAATCCCGAAGCAAGATAGAATGCGGTACTTGCCGCAAGCAAGACGATCCATTGCGCCTTTTTCGGAAGAACGTAATATAAAAATAACGTTGCCGCCAAAAAAAGAGCGAAAGTCGGAGAAACGTAGGACATCGGTTATGCGTTCTGGAGCTTGTTTATAAGGTCGAGCATAGCGTCGACGGAGTTGAAGTTCTCGGGGATGAGGTCTACGACGGTTACGTTGACGTCGAATTCGTCGTTTATTTCTCCTACGAGGGTGACGATGTCGAACGAATCTATCAGTTCGTCGTCGATAATCGCGTTTTCGCTTGCAAAATCGATTTCGGGATTTATGTCGTTCAGTATTTCAAGCAGCTTTTCTTTCATTATGATATAACTCCGTTCGTGTTATTTCGTTACCTACATATTATAACAAAAAAAGTTCCGTATTTCAACCGCTTTTTCGAAAAATGTATATTTTCGGGCGAGCGTATAATACGTTTTGCCGTCGTTGTCGCGCTTGCACCGCCGCGCGGACGTATGCGGAAAAGATAGGGAGCATAAAGG
>CAZOFD010000010.1:0-53636 GCA_964579135.1 uncultured Ruminococcus sp.
ACCAATATCATCCACTGCCCTCTCGGTAAAGTATCTTTCGGTGCGGACAAGATTCGCGAGAACTTCGACGCTCTTGTCGGCGCGGTAATCAAAGCAAAGCCCGCTTCCGCAAAGGGTCAGTATATCAAGAGCTGCGTCGTGGCTTCCACTATGGGCCCCGGCATTAAGATCAACCAAGCAAAACTCGGTTAATCCGTGTTCCGCCGCGCAAACCTCGGTCAAGCGGCTCGAACAAAACACAATAGGGTGCGACGACTGTCGCACCCTATTGTGTTTTTATTTTCTCGCGTCTCGCAAAATACGAAACCGACGTCCTGCCGTTATTGTGCACGGTGCAAAGCACGCCTCAGCTCCGCGCTTTGCGCGCCGCGAGAGCAAAACCACGAGTCGGGCGCGTTTTTTGCCGCCTCGCACTCTCGCACCGTTCCGATACCGTTCCCCCGACCGCAAGCGGATGCCTCGTCTTCAATCGTACGGCTTTTTTTCATCCGTTATGCCGAGGAGATAGTCCGTTGACGTATTGTAAAGCCGCGCCAGCTCTATCAACGCGTCTATCGGAAGTTGCCTTTTACCGTTTTCATATTGCGAATATGTGTTTTGCTTTATGTGAAGATATTCCGCGACTTGCTTTTGAGTCAAGTCCCTATCTTCTCTGAGATCGCGTATCCGCATTTTTCCCACCCTTTCCCGAACTGTCTACGGATACGTTGCAAGAAACGGTTCCGCAGGAACAGCGCGGTAACAGCACAGATATCGATCATCTTTATTCAAGCATATCATCCGATTTCGTTAACATTATATAAAATCGCGCATTGAGATATTGACATATATCGCAAAATGTGATAAAGTTTCGATAGGCGAACGAAGTGCGGGAGCCCGCGCCGACGTGTGCCGCCGCTTGCGCGAAACGGCGCGTCGGCAAACGCCTCCGCCCCGCAAATCACCGACACGAAAAAAAGAAAAACGGGAGCGAAAAAATGAAACTGTTGGTCGCCGGTTCGAGATCCATCAAAAGTTTCGACCTTGCCGCTCATATCCCCGCCGACACGGAACTTATAATAACCGGCGGCGCTTGCGGTGTGGACGCCGCAGCGGAAAGATTTGCCGACGAACACAGGATCTCCAAACTCGTATTGCGTCCGCAATACTCGGTATACCGCAGATCGGCTCCGCTCAAGCGCAACGAACAAATGGTGGATATTGCCGACGCGGTGCTCGTCGTTTGGGACGGGCGCTCACGCGGAACTCTCCACACCATAGAATACGCAAAAAAGAAAAACAAAGAGATTTTTTTGATAAAATTCGATCCGAATACGCAAAAAAACTCTTGACAGATGAAAAAAACGGTGATATAATCCCAATATCCAATTTAATAGCGGTAGTTTTAAAGGCTGTGACGAAGACGGTCGGTCGAATATTGCGCGCAGAGAAACGGTGGTCGGTGCAAACCGTTGGCAATTCGGCAAAGATCCATCACTTCCGAGCCGAAAGCGTGAGTTCCCTCGGGTGCAAGCGTTTTCCGCGAGCGCGACGTTACGGCGCAGGGCTTGTTTGAGTCCGAGAGTGGCACGAAAGTGCAATTTGAGTGGTACCGCGGAAGTTTTATACTCCCGTCTCAAGAAAGATCTTGAGGCGTTTTTTGTTTTTTGCCGCGACAAAAGCGCCTAATATCACAAGAAAGGAAGTTTTCTTTTACAAAAGAAAGCAACGGTCAAAACGATGAACAAAGAGATTCTCGAGGTCGCATCCCGCATACGCACGTTGCGCGAGGTGTCGGGTATGAGCCTAAAAGAGGCGGCTTTGCGCACGGAAGTGTCGGAGGAGGAATATCGCGAACTCGAAACCGGGTTGCGCGACTTCCCTTTTACCTTTATATACAAAGCCGCGAGCACTTTCGGCGTTGAGATGCGCGATATTTTGGAGGGTACGTCACCCAGCCTTTCGCTCTACACCGTTACGCGAAGCGGCGAAGGCGCGCCGATTGCGCGCAACACCGGATTTACGTATATGAACCTCGCCCCCTCTTTTCGCCATAAGACCGCCGAGCCGTTCCTCGTAACCGTCCCCCAAAACGACGGCGAAGCGGTATACAGCCGACACAACGGTCAGGAGATCGACATCGTCCTCGAGGGCAAGCTCGAGATAAGGATCCACAATCGCGTTGAATTGCTGACCGCGGGAGACACCATATATTATAACAGCGCCGCGCCCCACGCTCTTCGCGGCATCGGCGGCGACTGCAAGATCTACGCGATAGTACTGAAACCGACGGAGGACGACGACTCGTTTACCCGCGAGGAATTATCGTACGACGCGGAGCCCACGAAAGATCAGGGCACCGTCGCCGACGATTTTATCTCCTGCAAACTTAACGAAAACGGCGTCCTTTCCGAAATAAAGTTCAAAAACGCGGACAAATTCAATTTTGCCTACGACTGCGTAGACAAAATCGCCGAAAAGACCCCCGACAAACGCGCAATGCTTTGGGTCTCGAACGACAAACGCGAGCACACCTTTACTTTCGGTGATATGAAAAAATATTCGAATATGACCGCCAACTACTTCGAAAGCCTCGGCATACGCCGCGGAGATCGAGTTATGCTCGTACTGAAAAGGCATTATCAATTCTGGTTTTGCATGCTTGCTCTCCACAAGATCGGCGCGATCGTCATCCCCGCGACAAACCAGCTTGTGGAGCACGACTTCAGCTACAGATACCGCGCCGCAGGCGTAAAAGCCATAGTTTGCACCTCCGACGGCGAAACGCACCTGCACGCCGCGCGAGCTTGCGAAGAATTCCCCGATATGATAAAGATTATGGTCGGCGCAAAATGCGACGGATGGAGAGACTTTAACAGCGAGATGGCGTTGGCATCCGATTCGTATCCCCGTCGCGCGGATTCTCCCTGCGGCGAAGACCCGATGCTTATGCTGTTCACTTCGGGCACGTCGGGCTACCCGCGCATTGCGGAGCACAACTACAAATATGCTCTCGGTCACTATATAACGGCTCGCTATTGGCATAACGTACACCCCGACGGGCTCCACTTTACCATTTCCGACACGGGCTGGGGCAAAGCGCTTTGGGGCAAATTCTACGGGCAATGGCTTTGCGAAGCGGCAACGTTTACGTATGATTTCGACCGTTTCAGTTCCGAGGATATTTTGCCTATGTTCGCAAAATACAACATATCCACGTTCTGCGCACCGCCGACGATGTATCGTTTCTTTATCAGAGAAGATCTTTCGAAATACGATCTCTCCTCCATCAAATACGCAACGACCGCAGGCGAAGCCCTCAACCCCGAGGTCTCGAACGTATTTTACGCGGCAACGGGTCTGCGCATAATGGAGGGCTTCGGGCAAACGGAAACCACCCTGTCCATCGGCAACCTTGTCGGTACCACCCCGAAGATCGGCTCTATGGGCACGCCGTCCCCTATGTACGACGTTAAATTGCTCGACGCCGACGGGAACGAGTGCGCCCCCGGCGAGACCGGCGAGATATGCATCGATCTCGGAAACGGCAAACCTTGCGGCTTGTTTATGGGTTATTATCGCGACGAGGCGCGCACAAACGAAGTTATGCACGACGGATTCTATCACACGGGCGACACCGCAACGCGAGACGAGGACGGATATTTTTGGTACGTCGGTCGCGTAGACGACGTTATCAAATCCAGCGGCTACCGCATAGGGCCGTTTGAGATAGAAAGCGTGCTTATGGAGTTGCCGTACGTGCTCGAGTGTGCCATCACGGGCGTCCCCGATCCGATACGCGGTCAGGTCGTAAAAGCCACGATAGTCCTGACGCGTGGCACGACCGGCTCCGACGAGCTGAAACGCGAGATCCAAACTTACGTTAAAACTCACACCGCACCGTACAAATACCCGCGCATAGTGGAATTTGTCGACGAGTTGCCAAAGACCATAAGCGGAAAAGTCAGACGTGTGGAGATCCGCGCAAAAGACAGCAAATAAAACTTTCGCCATACAACCGAAATCGCTTAAAGACCGTGCCCCCAAGGCACGGTCTTTTGCGTTGCCGTCTCTTACGGTTTTGCAGCCTCGCACGGTTTGCCTCGGGGCGTTTGCCGTTATCGCCCCGCCCGTTCTGACACGGGACAAAACGAAATAAAATATAAAGAGCGGATAAGGCGACGATCGCCGACGCCCGCAGCAAGCGATCTTTATCGACAATACCGATATTTCGGAGGATAAAAATATGGCAAACCCAAATATGAAAAAATCAAAAAACGACTCCCCCGGCACAAACAGCTCTTGCGAATCGGCAACGGCAGCGCACCGCCATCGCCGCACCGCCCTTACCGTCCTCGCGTTTTTGCTGTTCGCCGCGACGTTTGTCGCAATTTCGCTCGCGCTCGACGCTTACGGGCAAAAATTTTCGCCAAAAGCAAGCGTCGCGTCTGCCGCAAGCGAAAAAAGGAAAACCGTCGTTGTAGACGCGGGGCACGGAGGAGAAGACGGCGGTGCGATAGGCGCAAACGGAGTGTACGAAAAAGACCTTAACCTCGCGCTTGCCGAAGATCTTCGCGTGCTTTTATCCCTCACGGGTGCAAACGTCGTGCCGACCCGTATAGGCGACGTCGCCCTTTACGACGAAGAGGCGGCGATACGCGGGCAAAAAAAGGCGTCGGATCTCGCCGCACGCCTCAAGATCGCCGAAGACTGCGAGTGCGACGCCCTCGTCAGCATACATATGAACTCTTTCCCCGACGCAAAATATTACGGACTTCAGGTATACTATTCGCCGAATGCCCCCGAGAGCCTCGAAATCGCCAAGACCGTCGCCGCGACCAACCGCGCCCTTTTGCAATCCGACAACCGCCGCGACGTAAAACCGTCGGGAGGCAGGATATTTTTGCTTGATCGCATAAAGCGCCCCGCCGTTATGGTGGAGTGCGGCTTTATCTCAAACCCGCGGGAGTGCGAACTGTTGTGCAGCGACAACTACCGCCGCAAACTTGCGCAAACACTGTTTTTCGCTCTTTGCGAATCGCTTTTTTCCGACGAGGGAACTTTATCTTGACGATGACGCGGATTTAATATATAATTGAGTCAGAAAAGCATATGCCGTTTGCATCTCGGCAGGAAACGAGGAAACCGTGAAAGGTCCGAAGACCGTATACATTTGCACCTCTTGCGAATACGAAAGCGCAAAATGGCTCGGAAAGTGCCCGAAATGCGGCGCGTGGAACTCTTTTTCCGAGGACGTTGTCGACCCCACCCCCGCAAAGCCGGCGGATACGCGTCGGCAACTGAGTTTCGGCTCCGACGGCACGCGCGCGCTTTCCGAACTCACGGGAGACGAATGTATACGCTCCGACACGGGTCTTGCCGAACTTGACCGCGTACTCGGCGGCGGTCTCGTTCGCGGCAGCGTCGTTTTGCTCACCGGCGAGCCGGGCATAGGCAAATCCACACTGCTCCTGCAGATAAGCGGTATACTCGGCGAAACGCGCCGCGTACTCTACATATCGGGCGAGGAATCGGGCGGGCAGCTCAAACTGCGTGCCGAAAGGCTCGGCGTTTGCGGCGACAATCTTTTCGTCCTGACAGAGACCAACATCGAAAAGATCGTCAAAGAAACCGAAAAATTGCGCCCCGACGTGATGATAGTAGACTCGATACAAACGATCTATTCGCCCGTTTCCGCCTCGTCACCCGGCAGCATCGCGCAGGTGCGCGAATGTGCTTTGGCTTTTATCGCAAAAGCAAAAAACGACGGGATATCCGTTATCCTCGTCGGACACGTTAACAAAGAGGGATCTATCGCAGGTCCCAAGCTGCTCGAACATATGGTCGACGCCGTACTTCGCTTCGAGGGCGAACATCAGCAGGCATACCGGATAATACGCGCGGTAAAAAACAGATATGGCTCGACAAACGAGATCGGCGTATTCGAGATGACGGATCGCGGTCTTTGCGAAGTACCGAACCCCTCCGAGTCTCTTTTGGCGGGCAGACCGAAAAACGTTTCGGGCAACTGCGCCGTTTGCACGCTCGAGGGGACGCGCCCCATAATCGCGGAGGTTCAGGCGCTCGTTTGTCCGACGTCGTTTCCCGCACCGCGGCGCACCGTAAACGGGCTCGATTACAATCGCATATGCCTTATCACCGCCGTGCTTGAAAAGCGGCTCGGGCTCCGATTCTCCTCAAACGATATTTATTTGAACGTTATCGGTGGCATAAGGATAGACGAGCCCGCCTCCGACCTTGCCGTCGCGCTTGCGATGATATCCTCGATAACGGACAAGATCGTTCCCGCCGATCTGACGGCGATAGGCGAGATAGGTCTCGCCGGCGAATGCCGTGCCGTTTCGCAACTCGAAACGCGCGTAAAAGAAGCGGAGCGCCTCGGCTTTGCACGCGCGGTAGTCCCATATAGAAACGTCGAAACGCGCCCAATAGAATCGTCTATCAAGCTCATCCCCGTAAAAAGCGTGTACGAGGTCGTATCCTTGTTGGCAGAAGCAAAAAAAGCCGAGTAAAAACTCGGCTTTTTTGCCGATCTCACCGCAGTCCGACCGAAGGCTCTCGTTTTGGCGAAAACGCCGCCTTGCAGAGCTGCCGGAGCAATTTGAAGCCTCGTTCTCAGGCGAGCGTCGCGCCCCGCGGGCATTTTTTTACGCGAGCGGAGCCATACCTCGCCCATTCGCCGATCTCCGACTCTATCTCGGTCAGTCTGTTGTATTTTGCGGTGCGCTCGCCGCGGCACGGGGCTCCGGCTTTTATATACTGCGCCCCGAGCCCCACCGCAATATCGGCAAGCGCGTCGTCCGCCGTTTCTCCGGAGCGGTGCGAAACTATATACGAGTAGTTCGATGCCGCCGCCATCTCGCAAACGGCAACGGTGTCGGAAAGCGTGCCTATTTGATTGGGCTTTACCAAAACGGCGTTGGCGGCGCCGAGTTCGATGCCCGTTTTCAATCTCGACGGATTCGTTACGAAAAGATCGTCGCCTACCGTCATAATATCGTTACCGAGACGATCCGTCAAGCGCTGCCACGCGGCAAAATCCCGCTGATCGAGCCCGTCCTCGATCGAACAAACGGGATATTTTTCGCATAGTCCGCACCAATATTCGATAAGTTCGTCGGCTGTATATACGTCACCTCGTTTGCCTCGTCGGTACACGCCCTCGCCGGGCACGAACCATTCGCTTGCGGCGGCGTCGAGCGCGATGCGAACGCCGCAGGAGCCGTAGCCCGCCGCATCTATCGCCTCGCAAATAACGTCGAGCGCTTCCTCGTCGGAATCGAAGTTCGGAGCGTAGCCGCCCTCGTCGCCGACAGCCGACGACAAGCCGCGCGCCGATATCACCGCTCCCAAAGCGTGATATATCTCGCTCCCCTGCCGCAATGCTTCGGCAAAACTGCCGGCTCCTTTCGGCACGACCATAAACTCCTGCACCTCGACGTTGTTCGAAGCGTGTGCACCGCCGTTTAAGATATTGAACATCGGCACAGGCAGGCGCATTGCCCGCGTGCCGCCGATATAGCGCCAAAACGGCATACCGAGGCTCGCCCCCGCGGCACGTGACGCCGCCACCGAAACTGCGAGAACCGCATTGGCGCCGAGTCGCGAGAGATCGGAGGTACCGTCAAGCTTACGCATTTCGCCGTCGATCTCTCCGAGGTTTGAGGCGGCGTGCCCCGCAAGCGCCGCCGATATCTCGCCGTTCACTGCCTCAACCGCTGCGAGAACGCCGCGCCCGCCGTATCTTGCGCCGCCGTCGCGCCGCTCGTGCGCCTCGTATATCCCCGTAGACGCACCCGACGGCACCGAAGCGCGGGCACAGACGCCGCAGACAAGCGTTACCGTCGCCTCTACGGTCGGATTGCCGCGTGAATCGAGTATCTCTCTTGCCGTCACCTTTTCTATAACGCTTTTTTTCAAATTCTTTTTCCCCCTTATATGCTTTTTCCCTACGCTCGGATTATTCGCCCTCGGGCAACCGTTTATTCGCTCAAACGGCGGTATTGACATTTTTTTCACTATGCGGTATAATTAAGTTTGATATTATCTAAAATACGATTAAGGACTCCACGAATGAAAACGCTGAAAAAACTGCTCTCGAGATATTTTATAGACGCTATGGGCGCTATGGCTCAGGGTCTGTTTGCTTCTTTGCTGATAGGCACGATATTCAAAGCCATAGGAATGATACCGCATTGTGAATTTTTCTCCCAAATCGGAGGGTACGCACAAGCTGTCGCAGGGCCCGCGATGGCGATCGCCATCGCCATCTCTTTGAAAGCCGATCCGCTTGTCGTCTTTACCTGTGCAGCCGTAGGCTGGGCGGCGAACTCCATCGGCGGCGCCGGCGGTCCGTTCGCGGTTTTCGTAATAACCGTGATAGCCGCGGAGATCGGCAGCCTCGTCTCCAAAAAGACGAAAATCGACATTATCGTAACGCCTTTCGTCACACTTCTAACCGGCGGTCTGCTTTCGATATTCGTCGCGCCGTATATAAAAACCGCCTCCGTTTACGTCAGCGAATTTATCGGTTGGGCGGCAATGCAGCAGCCTTTCTGGGCGGGCGTTATCATTTCGGTGGTTATGGGAATGATACTAACCCTCCCCATATCGAGCGCCGCAATCTGCGCGGGGCTTACGTTGACGGGGCTTATCTCCGCCGGCGGTAACGAGGGGCTTGCGATCGCGGGCGGCGCCGCCGTTGCCGGGTGCTGTGCGCAAATGGTCGGATTTGCCGTAATTTCTTTTTCGGACAACGGCGTCGGCGGTCTGCTCTCGCAAGGAATCGGCACGAGTATGCTCCAAGTTCCGAATATAATCAAAAAGCCCGTTATCTGGTTGCCCGTTACGCTCGCCTCCGCAATCACGGGTCCCCTCGCGACCTGCGTTTTCAAAATGCGGATGTACAGCGCGGCTATCAACTCGGGAATGGGCACTTGCGGACTTCTCGGTCCTATCGGTATAGTTATGGGCTGGCTTGACACCTCAAGCGGCTTCGGGCGCGAAACGACGTGGTTCGATTGGCTCGGTCTTGCTCTGATATGCTTTGTGCTTCCCGCCGTGCTCTCCTACTTCTTCTATAAACCTATGAAAAAACTGGGGTGGATCAAAAAAGGCGATATGAAACTCTGAGCCCTGCCCTCCCCCGCAATTGCCGCGCCACGGCGCGAGCCGCAAATATCCGAAATACAATGCCTGATATTTTTAAAGACGAAGACGATTATACCGAAGACGATCGTGTGGAAAAGCCTGCCGCGCCGCTGCCGTTTCGCATTCTCGGCAAAACGCTGAAGTGGTGCTTTTGGCTCGTTATCTTCGCGATAAACGCAATAATACTTTGGAGGATGTTCTCTTCCGGCGATCCCGCCTCCGTAAAAACCGTCGAGGGCAACACGATCCTCGCCGAAGCCTACGAAGAATACGAGAGCGCCGCCGACAAATCCTATCCTTTCGCGATATATCAGCGCGGGCATACCACAATAACCGATCAAAAAGCGGACAAAACCGCCGGCACAAGCGGAAACTACGGTTATTTTGCGATAACTCAAAGCGTGATTTTCCCTACCGCCTCGCAGGCACAGATCGTCTTCAGATACAACAACAGCACCCTTGAGCACGTAGCCGAAGACTACGATCTTAACGAAAAGCCCGCCAAAAAAGACGAATCGTTCGACCTTTCTCTGCGCGTCGTTACGGAGGACGGGGAGATAAAAAGAATATATCCCTCCGGTTCGATTGAGGCATACAAAACGCTTTATTCCTACCGTCGCCTTACGTTCGACGGGTTGCCCGAAGGTCTTGCTGGCGTTCGCGAGGTTTACCTTGACGTATATTATATAAACGACGTAAACTACGATAAAGACGCTTACGGCTCGCTTTGCATCTACTCCGTCGATTACAAAAACTCGGAATACGATCTGACCAAAAATGACGTCTCCGCTATCAAAAAAGGCAAAGACCGATAACGAGGTAATTGAATGAGATTCTTTTTTAACTTGGAATTCGATCCGCCGGCAAAGGCATCGTGCGGTCGCAAAGGTTGCGAACGGCACCGCCGCACAGAGCGCGGCGATACGAACGCAGCGGAGAGCGGCAAGAACGACGAAATGCGACAAAAAATCGAGCGTGCAATAAAGACGTCGGCAAAAAACGTTTACGAAAAAGGCGGAAAACTGTGCCGCAGCGCTGCCGAAAAGGTTTGCGAGGCAAGCGATACGCTCTCGCAGATACGGCGCGAGATCAAAGAGGACGTTGCGTCCGTGCGTGAGCGAGACCCCGCGGCAAAAAGCGACGTCGAGGTGCTGCTGCTCTACTCTGGAGTGCACGCCATTTTGGCATATCGCGTATCGCACCGCCTATACGTTGGCAAAAAATATTTTTCGGCACGCGCCGTCAGCCAGATAGCCCGATTTTTTACGGGGATCGAGATACACCCCGGCGCAAAGATCGGTCACGGTCTGTTTATCGACCACGGAGCGGGCGTCGTTATCGGCGAGACCTGCGAGATCGGGGATAACTGCACGCTGTACCAAGGGGTAACTCTCGGAGGCACCGGCAAGCACAGCGGCAAGCGCCACCCCACGCTCGGCAACAACGTGCTCGTCGGAGCGGGTGCCAAAGTGCTCGGGCCTTTTACCGTCGGTGACAATGCCAAGGTTGCCGCCGGTGCCGTCGTCCTCAAAGAGATCCCGGCAAACTGCACGGCAGTCGGCATACCGGCGCAAGTCGTTCGCCGTGACGGGCAAAAGATCCGCGACGGCGTAAAACCGTCCGTCGAGCTCGACCAGGTTCACGTCCCCGACCCGATAGCCGCAAGGCTCACGGAGCTCGAAGCCAAGCTTGACGAACTCGCAAAAAATGTCGAGAATCCGAACGAAAACAATAACGAAAGCAATCGCGACAACGGGTAAGCGCCGCAGTCGCCCCTACGCCTCGCAAACGCAGATTGAACGCGTGCTCTCGCGCCCGATCTGCGTTTATTTTTCTTTTTTTATTTACAATCAAAGATTTTTATGTTAAAATATCAGTGATGGAAAAGGCAAGGTGCACCGCAGAACGGCAACAGTAAAGGCGTGCACCCGCTCGACGTATAAAAAAGGAGGCAAACTGTCGTGAGTATCAAGACCTGCATAACGATAGCGAGACAATACGGAAGCGGAGGGCGTGAGGTAGGTATGCGCGTATCCGAACTTCTCGGGCTTAAACTTTATGACCGCGAACTTATAACTATGGCGGCGCAAAAAAGCGGTCTGTCGAACGAGGTGCTGACCCACGCCGACGAAAAAGCGACGAACAGCTTCCTCTATTCCGTGGCAATCGGAGCGTCGCCCTACGGCTCCGCGCCGTACCGAAACCAAGTGCCGATAAACGACAAATTATTTATCGCACAATCGGACATAATACGTTCGGCTGCCGAGGAAAGCGGCTGCGTTATAATCGGTCGTTGCTCGGACTATATTTTGCGGCGCAACCCCGACAGACTCAGCGTTTTTATATACGCCCCGATAGAAGAACGCGTAAAACGCCTGCTGTGTCGCCACCCCGATCTCGAAACCGAGAAAAAGGCTGTCGATCTTGCGCGACGCACCGACAAAAAACGGATGAACTACTATAATTTTTACACGGGCAGAAAATGGGGCGACCCCGAAAACTACCACTTGATGATAGACAGCTCCGCCGTCGGCATCGAAGGAGCCGCCCGACTGATTGCCGACGCAGTCCGCGCAAAAGAGAACAAGTAACGGGCGGGGATACGCATTATTTACGGATACGATATAACGGGAGATCACTATGTCAGGAAAAATTCAAAATACGAAAAACACGGATTTCAGCACAAGAACTTTTACAAACGCGACGGATAAAGACGCAACTATAAGAGAAATCTTGTCCGCCGTATACGACGCTCTTGAAGAAAAAGGATACAATCCGACCGATCAGATCGTGGGATACATTCTGTCCGACGACCCCACTTATATAACCAACCACCAAAATGCGCGCACGCTTATGCGCCGCTTTGACAGAGACGACATCCTCGAGTCTCTCGTACGCTACTACTACGGCAAAAACGGCAAAAATGACCTTTGATCTGCGCCGTTTTGCCGATTGCGATGTTTTTCGCTCCGACAAAGCGCCGCGCACCGTCGTGTGTCTCGGCAGTTTTGACGGGATGCATATCGGTCACCGTCGGGTCGCCGAAGCCGCCGTCGCATTGGCAAAAGAACTCAACGCCGCGCCGGGGGCGGTCGCATTCGCGTTTCCTCCCGCGGCTCTGCCCGAAACACCCGTGCTATTAACCGATACCGACGAACGCAGCGCACTTTTCGCCTCGTCGGGGCTCGCTTTTGCCGCTTTTGCGGATTTTCGCGAGCTGCGCGACGTACCTGCAGAGGATTTTATCACCGAAATACTTGTAAAAAAGTTCGGCGCCGTGGGGTGCTGTTATGGGTTTAACTACCGTTTCGGCAAAGATCGCCGCGGCACGCCGGATATGCTTGCCGAGTATTTCGGCAAAAATGCCGTTTGCGTGCCGCCGACAACGGTCGGCGGCACGCCGGTCAGTTCCAGCAGAATCCGCGACCTTTTGCGCCGCGGCGAAGTTCGCGCAGCCGCCGAACTGCTCGGCAGACCGTTTTCGCTGACCCACACGGTCGAGCACGGCAGACACGACGGCAAGCGTCTCGGCATACCCACGCTTAATCAGACCCGCGCCCCCTCGCATCTGTTGCCGAAAAACGGCGTTTACGTGACGATTACCGAGGTCGACGCCGTGCGTTATCCGTCGATAACGGACGTCGGAACGGCGCCGACCGTCGCCGCAAGCGACCCGATACACGTTGAAACGCACCTTATAGACAAAAGCGCAGATCTTTACGGCGAAACGGTACGCGTTGAGTTCCTCACACGGCTGCGCGACGAGCTCCTTTTCGCAAGCGAAGACGAGCTGAAAGCGCAGATACGCACGGATATCGACGCGGCAAAACGCTTTTTTGAACGGAATCCGATCAAAAACTGAAAATGGTCAAAATGAACGATAAACGTTTTATAAAAACTCGAGTTGTCGCGGCGATCTTTTGCATCGTCGCCTTGTTTTGCGCGACGGTGCCGCTGACGGCACGTGCCGCGACCGTCGACGACGCCGACAAGGCGCGCGCTTTTTGTATATACAACGTTGAAAACGATACCGTGATCTGCGAAAAAGACGCCGACGTACCCGTTGCGGCAACGGCAACGGCTCGTCTTGCCGCAGCCCTTATCTGTACGGAATACTTTGAGTCTCGTCTGGACGAAACCGTAAATATAGAAAAAGCTATGCTGCCGGAAAGCCGCGAACTTTGCATAGGGCTTGTCGCAGGCAACACTCCGACCGTTCGCGACCTTTTATATTTGGCTTACTGCGGAGGGTACCTCGACGCCTCCGCGGCACTCGCTTATGTGATCGAAAAAGAGAGCGGAAGCTCGCTGACGAATATGATGAACGCGCGTGCGCAAACCCTCGGTATGACGGGAACGCATTTCACGAACGCGCAAGGCACCTACGACGAAGAAATGGTCACGACAGTCGGCGACACGCTGAAACTCGCGCTTTTCTGCAGGGGAAACAGTTTGCTTGTCTCCGTTACCTCCGCCGGCTCGAACTCGGAATACAGAACCGAGGGGCTGGCATCGCACATAGGTTGCGCAAACCGCAATCTTTTGCTTACCGTTTTGCGTTCGCCGACAAAATACTATAACAAAAATTGCTCGGGACTTGCCTCGGCATCCCCCACCGAGGGGGGCGAAAGCGTTATCACCCTCGCTCGCTCGGGCGCTATGAATTACGTATGCATCGTTCTCGGCGGCGACGCCGGCTCTGACGGCGAAAGGTACGCCTATAAACTCGCAAACGCACTGATAGATACCGCGGCAACCACTTGGGGGTACGTCGTTCTTTTCTCCGAAACGGACGTGATATGCGAGCTCCCCGTTAAAGTATCGGCAGACGGCGAGGCTGTACTCGTGGTTCCCCGCACCTCAAGTTCGACCTTTCTCCCACTCGACACCGAGATAGGCAGCGACGTGGTGCTCACCTCGCGACTTGACGTGGAAGAGCTTGAGGCACCGGTCGCCGCGGGTACTGTCGTCGGAACCTTAACGGCAACGCGCAACGGCGAGGTGATAGCCTCCGTCGAACTTGTGACAAAAACGTCCGCCGCTCGCGACGAACTCGCTTACGCTATGTCGCGCATACGGGATTTTACGCAAAGTCGCGTTTTTCGAGCAACGATCGTCAGCGCGGCGATAATTACCGCCGTATACCTTATAGCCAACTCCGCCGTTCGCTCCTCGCGAAAAAGGAAACGCAAAACGTATCGCTGACAAGGCAATAATCACCCGGTCGTTTTTGGGTGTTGACATACGCCGACAAATGCGGTATAATTAAATGTATGCGATTGCAAAAGCGTCGCAAAACCACGGTGGAGGCTATCTAAATGTTCGAAAAATTCAAAGCTATGCTCGTTGACGAACTGCAGGTCGACGAAAGCAAGATCACTCTTGACGCAGAACTTACATCCGACCTCGGGATCAACTCCATAGAACTCGCGGAAATGATTATGCGCTGTGAGGAAACTTTCGATATCGTCATCGACGACGATCAGATTCACAATTTCGTAACCGTCGGGGACGTCGTAAACTATCTCGACACCCTCGTAAAATAAAAGAACGGGCACTGCCCGTTCTTTTATTTTACCGTTTAGCGGCTATGCGCTGCCCGAGGGATCAAAGGCGTCGGCGTCGCAACCGCGCGATCGCAAACAACACCTCAAGTCAACACACCGCCGACGGCGCACGCGTCGCGCCGCCCCTTTATTCGTTTGCCGCCAGCTCGTCGGCAAGCAGCTCGATCCTCTCAAGATCGCCGGGTTTTACAGCCGACGTTATACTTACCGTATTTTGCGCAAAACGCAGATCTCGACATTCCTCGAGCATTTTTCTCATCGTTTTTGCAGCCATAGGATGCCACGAGCCGTTTTCGACAAGAGCGACCGTTCGGTCGCGGTATCCGCGCTCCGTCAAGTGAGCTATAAATTCGCGCATAAAAGGAAAAACACCGCCGTTATAAGTCGTTGTCGCAAGCACGAGCCTGTCGTATCTGAAAGCGTCCTCAACCGCTTCCGCCATATCGCAACGAGCAAGGTCGCTAACGGCGACTTTAACTCCGCGCCGTTCAAGTGCCGCCGCAAGGGCAAAAACGGCTTTTTCGGTATTGCCGTAAACCGAGGTATACGCGATGGCAACGCCGCGCGTTTCGGCACGATAAGACGCCCAAGTCTCGTAAAGTCCGAGGTAATAATCGAGCCTCTCGCATAGGACGTTACCGTGCAAAGGGCAAATAGTCTTCACGTCGAACGCGGCTGCCTTTTTGAGAAGCGACACCACCTGCGCGCCGTATTTGCCGACGATACCGAAATAATATCTTCTCGCCTCACACGCCCAATCGTCGAGATCCGCGTCGACCATCCCGAATTTGCCGAAAGCGTCGGCGGAAAAAAGTATGCCGTCCGCCTCGTCAAAGCTCATAACGACCTCGGGCCAATGCACCATAGGCGCGGTGATAAAGCGAAGATTGTGCCAACCGAGCGAAAGCTCGCTCCCCTCGGACAAAACAACACGCTCCGAAACTTCGAGGGAAAAGAAATTTTTTATCATCTCAAACGCTTTCGCCGAAGCGGCGAGCGTTACCCCGGGGTAACGGGACAAAAATTCGCCGAGACTCCCCGAGTGGTCCGGCTCCATATGGTGTATTATCAGATAGTCGGGGGTGCGCCCGCCGCAAGCCTCCTCGACGTTTGCAAGCCACTCGTTCGCAAAATGCGCGTCCACGGTGTCGACAACGGCGATCTTTTCGTCAACTATCACGTAAGAGTTGTATGCCATTCCGTCCGGCACACGATATTGCCCCTCGAAAAGATCGATCTCTTTGTCGGCTACCCCTATATAGAGGACGGAATCCGTTATTTTTTTCATTTTTCGCTCCTTTCCGAAACTATGCCGCAATCGGCGGCAATTATTTGCCCGAAAAAGCCGAACGCTCTCCGCCGCGCCTGCGGCGACGGAGAGCGTTTTGTCGCTCGGGCTGTACACGCCGTTTAATCTATTTCCTGATCAAGTTTAAATCTCAGGATCTTACGCAAGGTGTTTTTCGGAAATTCCGTGGTACGTATCTTCAAAAGGCCTATCTTCTTATACGGCACGGCGGTCCTGTTGTATTCGTTAACGTATGCCGAAAAATACTTTTTTATGTCGGTTATTTTATTTTCTTCGATATATTTGTAGTCGGGATATATCTCGGCAACTATCGTATTGTACATCATACCGCGGCGGCTTTTGCCCTCGTATACGATTATATCGACAAGCCCCGGCACGGTAACGAATTCCGACTCTATCTCCTCGGGATATACGTTTTTGCCGTTGGAAAGAATTATAAGGTTCTTTTTCCTGCCGGTGATATAAAGCTCGCCCGCAGAGCCGAGTTTGCCGTAATCCCCGGTACGGAAATATCCGTCGGCGTCAAAAGCCTCCGCGGTCGCCTCGTCGTCCTTAAAATATCCGAGCATCACGTTGGGACCCGAAACGCAAATCTCACCCTCGCCGTCCTTGTTGGGATCGGCTATCTTTATCTTATCGGTCGTGATAGGCTGCCCAACGCTGCCTCTTATGATATTTTTGCTTCTGTTTACCGCGACGAGCGGCGCACATTCGGTAATGCCGTAACCGTTAAGCACGGAAACACCGATGGAATCAAAAAGATCCAAAATATCCTGATTGTTCGGCGCACCTCCGGAAATGATCAGCTTAAGTCTGCCGCCGAACGCCTCAAGCACCGAGGAGAATATCTTGCGGCGGGCGTCCACACCGATACGGCGAAGCCCCGCGCTGACTTTTTGCGCCTTGCCGAAGATCGCCTCTTTGCCGCCATCCTTAAGAGTCGTGCGGATCTTGCGATAAAACGTTTCAAGATAAAGCGGAACGATAAAGAGATTTTCGGGCTTTTGCTCTTTCATCTCTTTTAATATATATCTTATGCCGGAGCTGATATATATATCGTTGCCTATCATATTGAGCGAAAGGATGCCGACGGTCGAGCCGTACGTATGGTGCGGCGGCAACACGCCGAGCGCACTGTCGCCGTAATCGATAAACGGTATGGCGTCGGTAAGACACGATATTATATTATGTTGCGAGAGCATTACGCCCTTGCCTTTGCCCGTCGTCCCCGAAGTAAATACGAGCATAGACATCTTGTCGGGATAAAGGCGGCAGGAAAAATACACGTCGGGATCCGTCTCGAACTTTTGTGCTCCGGACGTTATTTTTTCGGCGAGCGTACCGCTTTTTTCGCTGTAGAAAAGCACTGTCGGCGCGTAGACGCCGATCTCGGTCGCCGCGCGCGCCATAGATTCGGCTACGTCTTTGTCGCAATAAACGGCGGCAACCTCGGCTTTTTTCATCGTATCCGTCAGATCCGCCTCGGTCCAATCCCTGTCAAGAGGCACGAGCACAGCCCCGGACGCAAGCGAGGCATAATAAACGACTATCCACTCGTACGAAAGTCTGCCCACAAGAGCTACGTGCTTGCCGCTCATACCCGTCGAGATGAATTCCGTCGCCAAAGCGCGAACGTCGTCGCGCAGCCCCTCGTAGCTTACCTTATTAACTTCTTTATCGTGGGGAGCACGGCGAAACGAATATGCGGTCCTTCCCTCGTATCTTGTGCCGAGATCCTCTATAAGTTCGCGAAAATTGCGATATTCCACACGTTCGTGCAAGATCTGGTCTTTCATTATCATCGTTTCCTCAAATAAATAGTTATTTTGTCAATATTCGCCGTTGCAAAAAGCGCAGAGTTCAAGCCGACAATAGCGCTACGGCATACGGTTAGTATACCACATTCGCAAAATCTTGTCAACACGAATTTGTTGACAACTCAACTTCTGCGTCGAAGGAAAGGCTCTCGGACGGCAACGTCACAGCACGAGCGATAAAGCGATCGCTGCGCCGCTCGCCCTCGGCATACCGCTTGTCCGGGCTCGCGCGGGGTGCGATCAAGTCACCGTAACGTTCAGCTGCGCCCCGTCAACGTTACGAACACCGTCAGCAATATCAAAAAAGAAAAATTGATAAGCGAAAAAAACGCAAGATATCGCTTGCCCTTGCCGGGATTGCAGCGAACGTACTCGCGAAACGTGATAAGGCTCGCAAGCGACGAGATAAGCGTGCCGACGCCGCCGACGTTAACTCCCGCCAAAAGTTCGCGATAATTATCCGTAAATTGCGAAAGCAATATCGCCGTCGGCACGTTGCTTATGCATTGGCACGAAATAACGCTGAAAAGGAGCGTGTTCTTTTGCGTTAAAAATGAGAAAGCCTCTCTTACGACGGGTATCCTCGCCATATTCCCCGCAAAAACAAAGAAAAAAACGAACGTCATAAGCAGACCGTAATCGACCTCGCGCAAGGCTTTGCGATCCGCGAAGACAAGGACGAGCGGTATCAGCACAAGCCCTATTCCGTAGGGCACGGACCTAAATACCATCAAAACGGATAGTGCAAACAGCGCGAGCCCGAGCAACGTGCGCGGCACGTCGACCGCCGTTTTCTCCGCCGTCGGAACAAGCGGCTCCGGCTTTACGAAAACGATAATACAAAGCGTTATAAGAATTACGGAAAAAACGAAAGGCGGCAACATTATGCCGATAAACTCCGAGGTAGTTATACCGTATTTCGAATACAGATACAAATTTTGCGGATTGCCGAACGGGGTCAACATTCCGCCGAGATTTGCCGCAATATTTTGCATAATAAACGTGAACGCCATATACTTTTGCTTGCCCGTCGTCGTAAGCACAAACGAGCCGAGCGGCAAAAACGTAATCAACGCCATATCGTTCGCTATAAGCATAGATCCGATAAACGTAATGTATACGAGTGCCAAAATACTTGTCCGCGCGTTCTTAAACAATCGCACTATCCTAACGGCAAGAATATAAAAAAAGTCAACGTTTTTCAGCGTACAGACAGCCGCCAGCACGCAAAACAGACACGCCAAAGTTTTATAGTCGAAATATCCTGCGTATTCCGCGTCGGGCGGAATTATAAATGCGGTCGCGAGCGCCGCCGCAAAAGCGACGATCATAACCGTATTCTTTTTGAAAAATTTTGCCGCGCATTTTGCAAACGGCATTTTTGCGCTTGTGTTTTCCAAGGTCGTCCCACTCCTTTTGTGCGCCGGTGTCGCAGTATCGACAATGCGAAGCGCGATTTTAAGTCGCTCAAACCGCAACGCGCGCGACAGACCGCACGAAAACGAATTATACAACTTTTTCGCCGACATATCAACCTAAACACAATCGTTTTTTGCGTTTTCGACTGCTTTTCGCGCAAAAAATTTAATTTAGATAAAGCGTTTTTTGCAAATTATGAATATTTTATCACACAAGGGCAAAAAATCCCATACGGACTTGACAGCGGTAAAATTATACATTATAATATTATATCATTTTATCGATATATTAAGCGCCGCTCGGCGCACAGGAGTGCATAAATGAAAAAATACGTCGAAGAATACGAAAAGTGGTTGAATTTTCCCGAACTTGACGGCGAGATGCGCCGCGAACTCGAAGAAATAAAAGACGACGAGATCGCCGAAAGATTTGCCCGCGATCTCGAGTTCGGCACGGGCGGTATGCGCGGTGTGCTCGGAGCCGGCACAAACCGTATGAATATTTATACCGTTATGCGTGCGGGCGCCGGTTTTGCCGCATATCTGAAAAAGAATCGAGACGCGGCGTGCACTCGCGGCGTTGTAATATCGCACGACAACCGCCGCAAATCGCGCGAATTCGCCGTTGCCACGGCAGGCGTGTTCGCGGCTGCGGGGATAAAAGCCTATCTTTTCGATTCGCTTCGCCCCACGCCCGAGCTTTCTTTTGCGGTACGTCGCGTCGGAGCGATAGGCGGCGTTATGATAACCGCATCCCACAATCCGCCCGAATACAACGGCTACAAGATCTATGACGAGGCGGGCTGTCAGCTTGACATCCCGAGCAGCGACGAGGTTATCCGCGAGATCGAAAAAATAAGCGATCCGTTGCGCATTCCCTGCCTTTCGGAAAATGATGCCAACGGACTTATAGTAACTTTGCCGCCCGAGATCGACGACGAATACTGTATGCGCGTTATGAACGTCGCTCTCAGCCACGATCGCGAGGCTGCATCCGACCTGCGCGTCGTTTACTCGCCGCAGCACGGCACGGGCAATATTCCCGTTCGCCGCGTACTGTCCGAATGCGGATACGACGTGGTGCCCGTGCTCTCGCAATGCGACCCCGATCCCGATTTTTCCATGACCGCTTCGCCCAACCCCGAAAACGCTGCGGCATATGACCGCGCCCTTGAGCTTGCAAAAGAGGTCAAAGCCGACATAGTCATCACGACCGACCCCGATTGCGACCGCCTCGGAGTAGCGGTATGCGGCGGCAAGGAGCCCGTACTCCTCACGGGCAATCAATCCGCCGCTATCCTTCTCGAGTACATCCTCGCCCGCAAAACGCGCGAGGGTACGATGCCCGAGTCGCCGCTCGCCGTTACCACCGTCGTTACCTCCGACGTCGGAGAAAAAATATGCGAAGCATACGGCGTAAAAATGGAAAAGACCCTGACCGGCTTTAAATTCATCGGAGAAAAGATAGCCCGCCACAATGCCGCGCACGACGCAACGTTCGTTTTCGGATACGAAGAAAGTTACGGTTGCCTTATTTCCGACTTCGTACGCGACAAGGACGGCGTTCAAGCCTCGCTTATGCTCTGCGAAGCCGCCGCATACTACAAAAAAACGGGCAAGACCCTCGTTGACGCTTTAAACGACGTTTACGAAAAGTACGGATACTACCTCGATACGCAATCGAACTTTTATTTCAAAGGTCTCGACGGCGCCGACAAAATCTCTTCGCTGATATCGAATTTGCGAACCGAAGCCCCGCAAAAAGTCGGCACAGCTTCGCTTATCAAAGTCGAGGACTACCTCTCGCGCGAGACCGCCGAAGCCGGTTTCCCCGCTTCGAATATGCTCAGATTTATCTTTGACAACGGCTCTTGGGTAGCGGTACGCCCGAGCGGAACGGAGCCGAAGTGCAAATTCTATTATTGCATACACTCCTCGTCCTACGAAGCTGCCGAGGCACTCCTTACCGAATTTAAGAAGACGTTCGAGCCTCAATTATAATTTCCCCACGCGTCTCTTCGTCTGTCGCATTAAAAACAAGCGACAGGCGAAGAGCGTCTGCCGAGCAGCTGCCGATTGCCGAGATTTTCCGTAAGTTTCTCCCCCAAACGTCACACGAGCCGCAGAGCACGCGATCTCATTTCGGCAGATATGCCCGAATTTGCAAATTATTTATATTTTTTTGATTTTTCGCTTGACAAACCGATTTTTTTATGTTAATATATACAGGCTTGATTAAGCGAGTATGCGCCGTTAGCTCAGCCGGATAGAGTGTTTGGCTACGAACCAAAAGGCCGGGGGTTCGAATCCCTTACGGCGCGCCACAAAAACCTCTTTTGTCTACCGAGACAAGAGAGGTTTTTTCATTGTTTCCAATCGCCGAACAGCAAGACGAGAGATCGTGTCTCACGTCGGCACGAAGCGTTTTCCCTCGCCGAGCCGTTTATAAACAAAGCGCGACCGCATATGCGGTCGCGCTTTGTCGTTATTTATCGCCGACTTTTTACCAATGCAACTATCAAGTTTCGAAAGCGATTCGGCAGAGGTCAATCGTAATATATCTCGTCGCCGTTATCCGCCTCGTTTGCGGGCACCGCCTCTCCGTCGCCCACGCCCGCGGGAACGCTTTCTATCTCGTAAAAGATCTCCTCATCGTCCCCCTCGGTTTCCGCCGCAGGTGCACCTGCGGCGATACTTACGATATAAACGGAGAAAGCCGAAAACAGCACCGCAACGGGAAGCGGAAAAGCGGACATTCCGCCGCGCAAAACGGAAAAGAACACGTACGTCGGCGGCAGCAACGAAGCCAATGCCGCAATGCCGCCCCTGCCGCGTCGGCAAAGAAAAAAGCAAAGCAACGCAACTGCGCCGAGCAATATGGCACAGCGAAGATAAGTCGTCGCTTCGGGAGCCTCGACGTTTGACAAAAACTCCGTTTTAAGCGCGCCGAAGTCAAGGTCGTCCGTAAGTTCTTCCGACAACGACCTCACGCCTGCGGCTCCGTCGCTCTCGTAAACCGCTCGCAAGCGCTCCATAACGGATACGTCCGATTTAAAGACGGGATTATACTTTACGTTTTTTTCGGCAAAAAGGTCGATGACGGAGGCAGACTTTGCCGCCGCCCGCTGAAAAGCGTTTGCCGCAACGCACGTTGCCACTCCGCCGGCAGCCGACAGCATCCCGCCCCAAAGCGCAAAATGCGTGCGGCGGCGACGATCCTCCGCCACCGCGAAAG
The DNA here is from genome assembly GCA_964579135.1 of uncultured Ruminococcus sp. Taxonomy (GTDB): domain Bacteria; phylum Bacillota; class Clostridia; order Oscillospirales; family CAG-272; genus CAG-390. The sequence continues at coordinate 22,497 of CAZOFD010000010.1, forward strand.
CCACGGCACCGCTCGCGTGAACAAGTATCAGTATAAGCACCGCATTCGGATACTTCGGCAATGCGGAAATGCCGTATAAAGCGAATGCATACGCCGCGCAAGCCACCGTCACGACGGTGGATAAAAGCGGAACGCCTCGCGTGGCAAAGCCCACAAACGCCGACGTCGCAAGCAGCAAACATAATTTAAAGGCGTACTCGTTTTCGTCACTTTGATCGAGAAAAAGCTCGAATCTGCCCTTTTCCTCGGTCTCATCGTTTAAAGCGTCTTCACCGTCCGCCGTCGCATTGTTCGCCTCGGCTTCGAGCTTGTCTTGCGCGGTGTTAAACAGAGAGAAATTCAGCAAGAGCCAAAGGCTCAAAAGCAGTACGAGCAAAACGGCAATGCCGTCCGTAAAATTTTTCATCGTTTTCATATCGACAGAATATTGCTTCGCCGAGCGAAGCTCCCTTTCGACGTTATTTCGTCAGCGAAACGAAGCGAAGATCGAGACTTTTTTCGCCGCTCGCCGCCTGCGCTCCCGCAAAAACAAGATTTGCCGCTCGACGGCTCAGGTCTACCGATTCTCGCGCCTGCGCCGCGCGCCCCGCGCCTTACCGATAGCGGAAAGGCACGTATTATTTTTGCGGTATTCTGCGACATTCGCCCACGGGGCACGCCGCGCCCTTTTCAAACGCGGATATAACGGCATCCACGGTCTTCGGCGATTCGATCGTAAAGATAAAATGCATTCCGCGTATTCCCGCCGCCGCCAAAGCGCTTCGACGATCCGACATACAGGTAGGCAAACTGTTATATATCACCGAGCGATGCGCAAAACTTCGCAAAACGGGAAAACGCGCACCTCGGCGGTCGATCAGCACAGACTTTCCGCGACGGCAAACGTCGCAACCGCCGATCTCTTTGCCTACGCACTTCTCGGTAACCATAAGCGGTATCCGCCCCCAAACGATCGCTCTGCCGTCGCCGCCTATATCGCGAATACGCGGCAACGTGAGCTCGGGCGAAAGAACGAAATCGCAAAATCCGCGCTCTTCCGCTTGCCGCGCGGACGCGGAGTTGCATATATTAAGGCGCAGGTCGCCGTGCACCTCCATCCCCGCTTCGCGGCACGTATCTATATGACCGATATTCCCGACCAAAGCGTGCCGTATGCCGGCACGATATGCCGACGCAAGCATACGCCGCACCGCGGGCATATCCGAGTCGAACACGACAGGCGGAATCGCCACTCCGTCGGGTTTTACGCCGCCCTCGGAAAACCTTTCAAGAGGGAAATATATCTTGTCGAAATACTCGCGTGCACGCGACGTCGCGTTGCGCGGCTCCGCAAAATACGCCGTTTTTTCTTTTTTTCGCTTGCCTCGGGGCAAATACGGCTCGCTTGCGTCTTCGCCGTCGTTCGGCAACGCGACAAGGCGTGTGGGCACGATCGGCTCTTTGGACGCGAGCGGCGGATATATGCGCCGTTTTACCGCGTTGCTCCTGCTTTTGTCGGCTTCGGTTCGCACACCGAGCATATCGGAACCCGTTTTGCCGACAAAATAGCTTGACGTAAACCCTTGCCTTGAGAAGACCGCGGCAAGATAGCGCATCTCCTCCTCCGTAGCGGCTCTGCCCTCGTCAAGCAACGTACGCCAAACGCGCGTGACCGCGTAAACGTATTCGGGCGGCTTCATCCTGCCCTCGATCTTTAACGAATGTACGCCCGAGGCGATTATATCGGGAACGTATTCCGCAAGGCACATATCCTTTAAACTCAGCGGATAGCGTTTTTTGTCCCCGGACGCGCCGTACGGCAACCGGCAGGGTTGCGCACACTCGCCGCGATTGCCCGATCTGCCGCCGACCATCGACGAAAAAAGGCATTGCCCCGAATGACTTACGCAAAGCGCACCGTGAACGAATATCTCTATCTCCGCACTCCCGTCAAGGACCAAGCGCGAAATATCCGCGCAGGAAAGCTCGCGCGCGGGCACGACGCGCGAAAAGCCCTCGCCTGCAAGCATACGCACGGCGTCGACGTTGTGCGCCGCCATCTGCGTGCTTGCGTGGAGCGGAAGCTCGGGCACATAGCGCCGCAGAAGGGCGGCGCACCCGCTGTCAGCCACGATTGCGGCGTCTGCACCGACGGCACGGATATCCTCCGCCGTCTTTAAAAAGTTCGCGATCTCCCTGTCGTATATCTGCGTATTCAGCGTAACGTATACCCGCACGCCGCGCGAATGAGCCGCGTCGACGGCGTCCTTCAGCTCAGAGACGGAAAAGTTGCCGGCATACGCTCGCGCGTTAAAGGTCTCGGTGCCGAGATACACGGCGTTCGCTCCTCCGTCCAGTGCGGCGCGAAGCGCGGCCGGCTCGCCGACGGGGGCAAGAAGTTCGGGCAGTTTTTCGCCCGCCATCTCAGTCCCTCTCCCCTTTTTCGCCCTCGATATCCGCCTCGCCGAGTATCTCGCGCGTTCTGCCCGGGGCACGCCTCTCTATATACGCGGCAAGCATATCCGCGCGTTGTTTTTGCTTTTCGGCTTCTTTTTCATATTGCTTTGCAAGAGAGGCAAAACGCTGCTTTTCCGCCATAGCGTCGAGAGCGGAGAGCAAGATCGCCTCGTTGCGCGGCAAACTGCGGCTGCGAGCGCAAAGCGTTCGGATATTTCTGTCGAGCGCCGCCACTATATCCTCGATCTCCTCGGGCGTATTATCCGATAAAACGTTCATTTCGTACCCTGCGACGGATACGGTGTATCTCTTTTTCATATTCGACTTCCCCGTTCGTCGTTTTGCGACGTTTTTCCTTTCCTGCGCGTTCGCAGTATCGAGACCGATCGCGAGGCGATCGGTTTTGACATTTTTTGTCTGCAAAGCGCGAAATCGTCAAAAAACTATTGATTTGCACAAAATTTTATTGTACAATATACACATCCGATATTATTATACAATAAAAGTGTTTCGGATTAAAGAGTTTTTTTGATTTTTTCGGATTTTGTTCGCCGCTTCTCGCGATTTTTCATCATAGAGCGGCGGAAAAAGCGCCGCGCCGACGGCTTTGCTCTCGCCACACAGTGCCCTGCGCTTCAACAAGCCGCGCGAGTGCCCTATAAAGCGCCGTCACGCGACGCCGCACAGCCTTTAAAACGGCAAATCGATCCGAAATAACGGCAGGTATAACGATATGGCAAACACAAACGAAAACGGACTCGAAAACAAAAGATTCGCGAAAAACGACAGCGGATTTGTTTGCGCGCATTGCGGAAAAACGGTAAAACCGCTCGGATATACGTCACGCAATCACTGCCCCTTTTGCCTTTGGTCGTTGCACGTTGACGAAAATCCGGGCGACCGCGCCTGCACTTGCGGTGCGCCGATGGAGCCCGTTAAAGCCGTGCCCGACGCAAAAAAAGGGTATATAATCACGCATCGCTGTACGGCTTGCGGTGCGCTCAAGAGGTGCCGCACGGCGCACGAAGCCAAAGAACAGCCTGACGACGTAAAGCTTATAATAAAACTGACGGCAAACGAGCGAAAGTTTTAGTCGCCGCACGTATGAGTCGGACCCGAGCATATAAACAACGGCGGTCCGTATCGAAATATATACGCGCCGAGACGGCGCACTACGGAAAAGAGGAGAAAATGGGACTTATCAAAGCTGCCGCGAGCTCCGTGCGCGGAACGCTCGCCGATCAATGGAAAGAATTTTTCTACTGTGAATCTATGCCCAAAGAGGTGCTCGTTTGCCGCGGACGCAAACAAACGGGCAAGCGTTCCTCCAACACTCGGGGAAACGACAATATTATAACGAGCGGCTCCGTTATCGCCGTTGCGGACGGTCAATGTATGCTGATCGTCGACCAGGGCAAAGTAGCCGAGATCTGCGCCGAGCCGGGCGAGTTCGTTTACGACGCCTCCACCGAGCCCTCCGTTTTTTCGGGTAACCTCGGGGCAAGTATCGCAGCCACCTTTAAAGTCTTGGGCAAAAGATTTACGTACGGCGGCGACACCGGCAAGGAGCAACGCGTTTACTACGTAAACACCAAGGAGCTTCTCGACAACAAATTCGGCACGCCGAACCCCATACCTTTCCGCGTGGTCGATTCCAAAATAGGGCTCGACGCGGACGTTTCGCTTCGCTGCTCCGGCGTTTATTCGTACCGTATAACGGATCCGCTGCTGTTTTATACGAACGTTTGCGGCAACGTCGGCTCGGAATTTACCCGCCAAGAGCTCGATTCGCAACTAAAAACGGAGTTTATCAGCGCTCTTCAGCCCGCGTTCGGCAAGCTCTCCGAGCTTGAATTGCGCCCGAATCAGATCGTGACTCACACCGCGGAGCTTGAAAAGGCGATGAACACCGTCCTCTCGGAAAAATGGAGCGAGCTCCGCGGTATACGCATAGTAAACGTTGCTCTCGGCTCCGTTACCTTGCCCGAAGACGACGCCGAAATGATAAAGCAAGCTCAGCGCACGGCTATTATGCGCGACCCGACTATGGCTGCCGCAACGCTTGTCGGCGCACAGGCAGACGCAATGAAAGCCGCCGCCGCCAACAAAAACGGCACGATGACCGGTTTTATGGGTATGGGTATGGCGATGAACGCGGGCGGCAACGGTGCGCAGGATCTTTTCGCTATGGGGCAAAAAAGCACACCTCAAAACTCGGATAACGCCTCCGCTCGGTGGAAATGCCCCGACTGCGGCAATACGGCGAACGGCAGATTTTGTTCCGAATGCGGCTCCGAAAAGCCGAGCCTTTCCGCTACCGCTTGGAAATGCTCTTGCGGTAAAGAAAACGCAGGAAAATTCTGCTCCGAATGCGGAACGCCCCGCCCCCTCTCCTGCCCCGGGTGCGGCTGGACCCCGAGCGACGGAAAAACTCCGAAATTCTGCCCCGAATGCGGCAATAAATTTTAACGGAACGTCGTCTGCGAAATAACGTTACACAAACGATAAAAATGGCTGCTTCATTACAGTATAAGTGCCCGAACTGCGGCGGCGCGATAGAATTCGACTCGGCTGAACAAAAACCGAAGTGCCGATTTTGCGATACGACTTTCGACTCCGAAACGCTGAGGCAATACGACGAATTGCTTGCGGGCGACGAGGATGATTCCGCCGAGCTTTTTTCGCCCCCCGAATCGCATTGGAACGACGAGGACGGCTCGAATATGCGCATATACGTCTGCACTTCTTGCGGCGGAGAGATCATATGCGACGAAACGACGGCGGCAACGACGTGCCCGTACTGCGACAACAACGTCGTTTTCGCCGCCAACCTCGGCGGCGAGCTCAAGCCCGACGTCGTTATCCCGTTTCGTCTCACAAAAGACGACGCAAAATCCGCGATGCACGCGCACTTTAAGGGCAAACCTCTTTTGCCGCGCAAATTCAAAGAAGAAAATCGCATAGACGAGATCAAGGGAATATACGTGCCGTTTTGGCTTTTCAGCGCCGATGCCGACGCAAAGCTGCGCTATCGGGCAACGCGCGTTTTCACTTGGTCCGACTCCGACTTCGATTATACGAAAACCGAATTTTACTCCGTTGTTCGCGAGGGAGCACTCGGGTTTGCAAACGTTCCCGTCGACGGATCGAAAAAAATGCCGAACGACCTTACCGAATCCGTAGAGCCGTTTAACGTCGGAGATGCCGTCGACTTTTCCGCCGGATATCTTGCCGGTTTTGCGGCAGACAAATACGACGTTTCCGCACAAGACAGTATGCCTCGCGCCGCCGAAAGGATGAAGCGATCCACCGAGCGCGAATTCAAAAAAACGGTGCACGGATATGCGACCGTTGCCCTCGAGCACAGCAGCATAAGGCTTTTGAACTCCGACGCAAAATACGCACTGTACCCCATTTGGATCCTCAACACGAGTTGGAAAGACAAAAAATATACGTTCGCGGTTAACGGTCAGACCGGAAAGATCGCCGGGGACCTGCCGCTCGATATCAAGGCTTGGCTCAAATGGTTTTTCGGGATCGGCGCGGCTGTCGGCGCATTGCTGCTCGCGATCTGTTACGTGATATGGGCATATAACTGATATTACGACCGATAAAACGCTCCGCTCTCGCTTTAACGGCGCGAAACGCGAAATAATAAAAACGGAAAACGACTACGTCGTGACTTTGATCGTTATGAAAGAAAAAACAAACACGCACGTCGCAACGCTGCTCTGGCGGCTCGTTTGCGCGATCTGTTGTATCGTCGCAGCGCTCGCGCTGATAAGACCGCCGCAAGCGTTTGCGCTTACCACGCAATTTGCCGACAACACCGGCAGCTACGTCGACAACGAGCAAGCCGCTCGACTGTCCGAGCGTTTGACCGCCCTCTCGAATCAAAGCGGGGTCGACGTTTCCGCCGTAATAACCGCGGGGCTTTACGACGACGATGACGGAGCATACGAAGATTGGGCGCGCTCGTACTTTTTGTCTCACTCAAAAGGGTCGGGGGCAAACGCAGTACTGCTCGTAATATTCGAGGACTATATCTACATTTATACAAACGGCGAAGCCTCGAACGTCTTTAACCAAGCGGCGCGTGAACACGTCATAGATACAATAGAGAGCGCGGCTCGCCAAAAAGACTACGTAAAAGCCGTTACCCTGTTCGCCGACAAGACCGAAGCTATCGTTAACGCATATAACGCGGGAGAGCCGTACCGCGCACCTTTCGACTGGCGCAAATATACCGTTATTTCGTTTATCGTGGGGGCGATCGTATCTCTTACGGTCGTCACCTTTATGCGCCGAAAACTGAAAAGCGTCGAATATCGCAGCGGTGCCGCCGATTACGTTCGCCCCGGCTCGTTCAACGTCAAGCGAGCCCACGACTTTTATCTCTACAGCACCGTTACGCGCGTGCCTCGACCGAAGCCGAGCGATCACGACGGCAACAGGGGCAGTTCTTTCGGCGGCAGCGGCAGGCGGATGTAACTCGGCGGTGCGACGCCAAACCGTCGGCGCGGCAACGCAGAAGATTTACCCCACACAAGGATATGAACACGATATGGCAAAAAAAATACTGATAACGGGCGGCTCACGCGGCATAGGCGCCGCCTGCGTGCGTGCCTTTGTCGCCGACGGAGACCTTGTGGCTTTCGTTTACAAAGCCAACGATCCCGCAGCCGAAAAAATAACGCAAGAAACGGGGGCTGTGGCTATTAAAGCCGACGTATCGCTCCCGGGCGAGGCGGAACGTATCTGCGCCGAGGCTCGAGAATCGCTTGGCGGGATAGACGTGCTCGTTAACTCCGCGGGCATCTCCGCCGTCGGACTTATCACGGACACGAGCGACGGCGAATGGGATAAAATAATACAAACGGATCTCGGCGCGGCATTTCGCCTGTCACGCGAAGCGTTGCGTACTATGATACCCCAAAAGTACGGCAGGATAATAAACGTCGGGTCGGTATGGGGAGCCTACGGCGCTTCGTGCGAGGTTGCGTATTCCGCCGCAAAGGCGGGGCTGCGCGGGCTCACGCGGGCTTTGGCAAAAGAGGTCGGACCCTCGGGAATAACGGTCAACTGCGTCGAACCCGGGGTGATAAATACGGATATGAACGCTTGTTTTTCCAAAGACGATATAGCCGAACTTGTAGACGCCACGCCCCTTTGCCGTCTCGGGGAGCCGAGCGACGTTGCCGCCGCCATACGCTTTCTCGCTTCGGACGAGGCGGCGTTTATAACGGGCGCGGTCCTTTCGGTCGACGGAGGCTTTCCCGCCTGAGAGGAACGATCGGCGCACCTGCCACGGTGCGCCGATCGTTTTGCTTTTACGGATCCGAGTAGAGCCAAAGCTCGTTATATATCCGCACGAGCATATCCCACGTGGTTTTGTCGACGTTGCCGGTTTGCGCGATACCCGTTCGCCTTTGGATATTTTTGACCGACTCGGCAGTCGCCTCGTCGTATCTTCCGCTCACCTCGAGCACACCCGAGGCGGGATAAAGTATGCTTATCTCGTTGACAAGATACTGAACGCAATTTACAAGGAAACCGACGTCTCCGATACGGGCGGCATAACCTATCGGCGTGCGCGGAAAAGGCGAAAACCCGAGCGGCGGCGCATATTCGCGCAGGGTAGCCAAGTATGCGCCGTATACGGCGTCCCAAGTTTCGCGGTCGGCAACACCCGTCGCCTCAAGCCCGTTTTCTTCCTGAAAGCGACGTATCGCCTCCGTCGTCACCTCGCCCGATATACCGTCGACAGGCGGCATCGGCAAGTCTGTGTCGACATACGACAAATACCGCAAATACGTTTGCAGATTCCGTATGGCTTCGCTTTCACTCAAAAGTTCTATCGCCATCGCAGCGCTCCTCCCATCACCCCACCGGAAACCCGGGGTACTGCCCGCTCGCCACCGTATCCGCGGACGTTACGTCGTCAAACACGCTTCGTATCTCGTTCCAAGTGACCGCGTCCACCACGCCGTTGGCGAGAGTTGTGCCGAACGTGCGCTGGAACGCGCTTACCGCAGCCTCCGTCATCTCGCCGAAATAACCGGTAACGCGGGTGGGCGGTATCTCGCCGTAGACCTCGCCTATACGATTGAGGTATCTTTGCAGGATCGCAACGCTCTCGCCCTCGACTCCGACACGCAAAGTCACTCCGCCGAACGGCACGCCGGCACTTTCCCTGTATTCAAGCGGAATTCGCGACACGATCCCGAGATACGCGTCGTAAAGCTTTTGCCACGTTCGCTCGCCGACCACGCCGTCAGAGACGATACCGAACGTCGTCTGCACGGCGCGCACCGCCGCCTCGGTGGCGCTGCCGAATATTCCGTCGCGCACGACAGGCGGCACCGTCGAATAAAAATCGGAAATATAATTTATATAATACTGCAGATTTTCGACGGGATTGCCCTCGTCTCCGAGGCGCAAAACTTCGGGGAACTCCTGCGAGACCTCAAACAACGTCACTCCCTCCGAATCCAGTTCGTTCAACCTTTTTACCGCACTGTAATAAAACTGCACGGCATACCACGTCGCTTTGCCGACGACGCCGTCTTCGGCAAGCCCCGCCACGCGCTGAAATTCGCGCACCGCAGCCTCGGTATCGAAAGAAAATATCCCGTCGACGACTGCCGTTTTCGGGATCGCGGGGTAATTTTGCGAGATACGGTTCAGCCTTATCTGAAGCGTGCGAACGTAATTGTTCGTAGTGCCCGTACGCAGCGGTACGTCGGGCGCCGAGGGCGATACGTTCTCTATCGGCGCGTCGCCGACTACGTCTATATCGTCGCCGTAATAATATTGCAGTATGCGATAAGGCGATTCTCCGCGCTCCGCAAGTCCTACGGTGCCCCATTGCTCGAGCCCCGAGCAGCTCACCTCTATCCCGTCGCAATACTGCGCGAACAGCGGCTCGACGCTGCCGCGACGAACGATATACGAGTTAAACAGCTCCGCGGCAAGCGCATATACGTTTTCGAATATCTCGCGCCCGTCGACGAACGACTGATCCGAAGCCGTTGAGTTCGTTATATCGAAATCGTAACCGCGAGTGCGATAATATTCCGTATAAACGCGATTAAGCGCAAAACTCACCTGTGCCAATATGTTCGCGCGCAGAGCGTTTTCGGGCCACGTCGGATATATCTCACTCGAAGCGACGTTGGCAACGTACTCGACAAACGGCACGGTTACGTTGCGCGCCTGAGAGCGCGGCGGTCCGAGGTGCACGGTTATCCTCTCGGGTATAACCGGCAGTACCGCGCCGCTCACCCCTTGCCCCCCTCGAGATTCGCGTAAGAATCCTCGTTAAACACAAACGGTCCGTCAAGCGGCGTCTCGGTCACGATATCCTCCGGCAACGGAACGAGTTGCGCGGTTTGAACCGACGTTATTCCGTCAAAAACGGGAACGTTTTGATAAACGTTCGCATAATACCCCGCCAACGTGACCTCGATATTGTAAGTCGCATACGGCTTCGACGCACTCGGACTCTCCGACAAATATCGCGACGGCGCCGGCAAACTGATATACGGCACCGCTCCGCTTCTGTCGGTAATCGCGCTCGCAATACCGTCACCCGTGCTCTGCCCAGCAGAACGCACCGTAACAAGCGCGTTTTCAAGCGGCAAGGCGCCGCTCGCCGTTCGTACAACGACACCGAGCCGCCCGCTGCCCTCGAATTTCAGTTCCTCTCCCACTTAAAATCACCTTAACTTTCGCGTCGCACTCACACCTTTTGCCGACTGCCCGTCGCCAAGCGCCACAACGAAAAAGCTCCTCTCCGTTTAATAAAGCAGCGCCGCAGCGCACGCGGGCTGTGACGCGCTATTCCAATAATATGCCGCAAAAAATTTTGCGACACCGCAAAACGGCGCGAAGAGGACAAAAAGGCTCGGCTTTAAAAGCCGAGCCTTTCGATCGTCCGAAAAAGGCGTATCACAAATCTCGCCCGAGCACCGGCTCTACAACGGAAAGATAATACTCCGCTATCGTCTCGGGGCTCTCCGTCATCTTACGCGAAAGCCACCAGTCGACGGTCTCGACGAACGAAGAGGCGATATGCCCAACCAAATAATCCTCGGGCAAGTGCGAATTCTTAAGCATACCGGTGTCCGCATATTGCGAGATTATAAGTTTCTTCAGATTGCATTTGAAATACTTTAAAAATATTTCGTTGTTTTGCGAAGAAAGCAGCTCGAGGATGTTGCGATCGTTTTCTCGCAGATGTCGCAAAAGATGCAAAAAAACGGAATCCTCCTCGCTTCCGCACGAGCAGTGATAATGCCCGTGCGGAAGCCCCATCGCGGTATCTATTATGTGACCGAACAGTTCCTCGCAAAGATCTCTCAGCAGATAATCTTTCGTTTCGAAGTGAGAGTAAAACGTCGTTCTGCCGACGTTTGCGCGATCTATTATATCCTGTACGGATATTGCGTTATATCTTTTTTCCGAAAGAAGCTCGGTAAAAGCCGCGAATATCGCCTCTCTCGTTTTTAATTGTCGTCTGTCCACTTTACCCTCCGAATAAATCCGAGATTTTGTTCGATAATGAACACGAGCCCATATTTGACCGTTGATTTTGCCTCGCAAAACGTATATAATCTGTACAGAAAAACAGAACACATTGTTTCGTGTCGAACACATTATACTTGGTTTTCGCTCAAAAGTCAACAGAAAGCAGGTGAATTATCAAAATGAAAGAAAAGATGCTTAACGCCGCGCAAAAGGCAAACGCGCTCCTCACGAGTATTCCGGCAACACTTGTCGGCGGAGCGTTTTTGATACTGAGTTTCGTTCTTTCGAAGACGGGGCACGCCCCCCTCGTCGACCCGGCGTGGATAACGGTTATAATAAGCGGTCTCCCTCTCGTTTATCTTGCGATAAAACGCACGATAAACAACCGCGGAATCGCGAAAATATCCTCCGCGCATCTTATAAGCGTCGCTATGATAGCCGCAATAGCCACCGGCGATCTCTTCGCCGCAGGCGAGGTCGCTTTCATTATGGCGATAGGAGAGATTCTCGAGGATCTTACGACAGACAGAGCCAAACGAGGACTGAAAAAACTCATCTCTCTCGCGCCCTCGCAGGCGAGAGTGATAAATGCCGACGGCAGTTTGACGCTCGTGTCCGCAGACACGATAAAAAAAGGCGACGTTTTGCGAATCCTGCCGGGAGAGAGTATACCCGCGGACGGCGTCGTTATATCCGGCGAAACGTCGGTCGATCAGTCGATCCTGACGGGCGAATCCCTGCCCGTTGACAAAGCCGTCGGTGACTCCGTTTATTGCGGAACGATAAACCGCTTCGGCGCGATAGACGTTCGTGCCACAGAGGTCGGTGCGGACAGCTCGCTGCAAAAACTGATACGTATGGTACGCGAAGCGGAAGACAAAAAAGCCCCTGCCGCAAGGGTAGCGGATGCCGCCGCAAGTTGGCTCGTACCCGCGGCGCTCGTAATTGCCGTTGCGACGGGCATTATAACGAAGGACGTTGTGCGCGCGGTCACCGTGCTCGTCGTATTCTGCCCCTGTGCGCTCGTTTTGGCAACGCCGACGGCAATAATGGCAGCCATCGGGCAAGCAACGAAGCACGGAGTCATAATCAAATCCGGCGAAGCGCTTGAAAAAATGGGAAAAACCGACGTCGTAGCATTCGACAAGACCGGCACCGTTACGCACGGCAAGCTTGAGGTTTGCGACGTCGTTCCGCTCGCACGTGAAGTCGACGAAAATCTGTTGCTCCTTGTTGCGGCGTCCGCGGAAGCCAAAAGCGAGCATCCGCTTGCCGTTGCAATCGCCGACAGCGCACAAAAGCACGGTATAAAGCCCGCAACGTGCGAAAACTTTCGAATGAGCGCGGGAAAGGGCGTTTGCGCAACCGTCGGCGAAGACGTAATCGTTTGCGGAAACGAAAAACACCTTAGCGAAAACGGTATAGAAATTTGCACGGCATTAAAGAACGCGCTCGACAGCCTGCGTGGAGCGGGAAAAGGCTCGATCTGCGTCGCTCACAACGGCAAGGTCATCGGCGCGATCGGATTTTCCGACGTTGTTCGCCGAGAAGCGCGACAAACGGTAGATGAACTCGCAAAACTCGGTATGAAAACCGTCCTGCTTACGGGAGATAACCTCGGCGCGGCAAAACGCGTTGCCGACGACGTCGGTATCGACGACGTGCACGCCGAACTATTGCCCGAGCAAAAGCTCGAGCATATATCCGAGCTGCAAAGCCGCGGAAAAACGGTGTGTATGATAGGAGACGGCATAAACGACGCCCCCGCGCTCAAGACAGCCGACGTCGGCATTGCTATGGGCGATATCGGAAGCGACGTTGCCGTAGAAGCTGCGGATATCGCGCTGATGAGCGACGACGTCTCCCGCCTGCCGTATCTGAAGCGCCTTTCCCGCGCAACGCTCGGCACTATCAAACTGAGCATCACGCTTTCGATGGTCATCAACGTCGTCGCAGTCGCTCTTTCGGTCGCGGGAGTTCTTACGCCGACCACGGGCGCGCTCGTGCACAATCTCGGCTCGTTTTTCGTTATACTCATAGCGGCACTTCTTTACGACAGAAAATTCGACCGACGCTCTCTCACGTAACCGAGGCGGGGCGCGAGCTCCGAGCGGATAACAAAACGGCGGACAACGCAAAAATCTGCGTTGTCCGCCGCTTTTCTTTGCTTTCGCCGCGTTTTTCGTTGTAGCCGACGGCACGTTCTTTTACCGAAAAACCGTTTGGCGCCCTTTGGTCTTCCCCGCGCACACGAGGCAATTTGCGCACGTCTCGCAGCGCAACGGCACGCCGACTGCGACAGACGACCGCGCACGTGCCTCGCAAAAGCAAGCGCCTCACACGGCGGAGCGCCGGTACGGCAACGATTTTGAAAAGCACACCTTGCCTTCGCACAAAAACTCAAACGTCTGTTCGCACGCTGCCGCGTCGCATAGCGTCGCGCCGTCCGCACGCGGTGGGGCACCGTCGCTTGCGCGAACGAATATCCGCTCGTTTTGTTGCCCGAGCTCCATAAAAAGCGTCGCCAACGGGTCCGCTATATAATTGTCGATCGCGCGCCCGAGACCGCGTGCACTCCCGTACGCTCCTCCCTTTTGGCACAAAAGCCGCACCGCACTGTCGTCAAACTCGAGTTTTTTCCCGACACGGCAAGCACGCCGCACAAGTTCGTCAAGCATTTTTCGGCATATCTTTTCAATACCGACGCCGTCGAGAGGGGGGAAAAACACCGCCTCGTCGATACGATCGACAAGTTCCGGGCGAAACGTTTTGCGCAAAACACGCTCGAGCCTACGTTTGCTCGCATAGTCGCAGGCGTCTCCGTTCGTGCTCGCAAATCCGATCGTTTCGTCGTTCGCTTGCCCGCCGCAGCCGAGATTCGTCGTCATTATAACCAGCGCGTTTTTGAAATCCGCCTTTCTGCCGCGCGAATCCGTCAATACGCCGTCGTCAAGTATCTGCAAAAGCAAATTGCAAACGTCCGAATGCGCTTTTTCTATTTCGTCCAGCAATACGACGCAATACGGTCGGCGTCTGACCGCCTCCGTCAGTTGACCGCCGTCATCATACCCGACGTAGCCCGGCGGCGAGCCGACAAGCCTCGAGACGCTGTTTTTTTCCCGATATTCCGACATATCGATCCGAACGAGCGCCCTTTCCGTGCCGAACAGTTCCCTGCTTATCGCGCGGCACGTTTCCGTTTTTCCTACTCCGGGCTGCCCGGCAAATATAAACGAGCCTATCGGTCTTTTTCCGTCGGAAAGCCCCGACCTACGTCGAACGATCGCGCGGCAAACCGCGGAAACGGCTGCATCCTGCCCGATGACCGCCGCACGCAGGCGATCTCCGAGCCCTTGCAGCACTTCGTCCTCGTCCGCCCTCAGGCGGCACACGGGTATCCCCGTATGCGTTTCGACAACCCTCGCGACGTCGTCTTTACAAACGTGCGGCGCAACGAAAGAACGGTTACTTTTTTCTTCGTAAAGTTGCGACAGCTTTATGCGAAGCAATTTTTCCTCGTCGCGCAAGCAGGCAGCCGACTCAAAATCCCGCTCGTATATAGCAGCCTCTTTGCGCCTCGTTACCTCGCTCAGCTCCTCCTCAAATCGACGGGTACCGCCGACTTGCCCATCCGCAGCGGCACGCTTGCCCGCCGCTGCCTCGTCGATAAGATCTATCGCCTTGTCGGGCAGATATCTCTCGGGCATATATCTGACGGAAAGATCGACCGCCGCCTCAAGCGCTTCGTCCTCGATAACGACTTTGTGGTGCGATTCGTACCTATCGCGCAAGCCGCGCAGTATTGCTGTCGTCTCCGTCTCACCGGGCTCGTTTACCGTTATAGCTCGGAATCGGCGCGCAAGCGCCGCGTCACGCTCTATATAACGGCGATATTCGTCGAACGTAGTCGCCCCTATCACTCTTGCCTCGCCGCGTGCGAGCGCGGGTTTTAAAATGTTCGCGGCGTCCACCGCCCCCTCCGCCGCGCCCGCACCTACCAAGGTGTGCAGTTCGTCTATAAATAGTATCACGTCCTCGTCGGCGGCTACCTCACGCATAACGGTTTTCAGCCTATCCTCAAACTCTCCGCGATATTTCGCTCCCGCTATCATAGCGCAAATATCGAGCGATATTATCCTTTTCCCGACCAGCATATCCGGCACGTTTCCCTCGACGATACGACGCGCAAGCCCCTCTGCCACAGCCGTTTTGCCGACTCCAGGCTCGCCGACAAGGCATGGGTTGTTTTTGCTCCTGCGGCAAAGTACGCGTATCGCTTGTTCGGTCTCCGTCTCCCTGCCTATAACGGGGTCGAGCTCGTCGGCAAGCGCCGCCGCGGTAAGGTCGCGCCCGTATTTCAAATACGTCGCTCCGCTATCCGAGTTTTTGCGTGAATACGTTCGTTTTTCTCGCGCCGTCGAGGTAAACGAACCCGCGGAATCAAAAAAAGCCCCGATATCCGCCCGCACGTCGACGACGTTAACACCGCACTCCGCCAAGACGCGTACGGCGGCGCCCCCCGGCTCCTCGAGCATAGCGAGCAACAGACGTTCCGTACCGACGCACCCGTCCCCTTGCCTTGCGCTCGCGCTCGCCGCGCTCTCCAATATCCTTTTCACCCGCGGAGTCATATCCGACGGCAATATCGCCCCCTCCGTACCTACCCCGCAAACGCGCCGCACAGCGTCGCGCAAGAGTGCCGCCTCGGCTCCCCGTGCATACAAAAGTTTGGATGCTGCGGTGTCCCGTACCTCAGCCAGTCCGAGCAACAGATGCTCCGTACCGACGTATCCGTGCCCCATTTTCCTTGCCTCGGTCAAGGCAAGATGCAGCGCGTTTTGCGCTTTATCGCTAAGTTTGCTTTTCATTGCCATCTCTCCATATGCCGCCGACGCCGATCTCGGTATCGTCGTCCCGAAATATACGCCTTGCCCGTTTATCTTGCGCTCGCCGCAAGCAAATTACAGTCGTTTTTCGACTTCAAGCACGCCGAGAACAAGACTCTACCGACGGTAGAGCACTCTAAACCGTCGGTTACGCCTCTACCGTAGACGGTATATCGCACTTTTTAACCTTTTACTTGATTTTTAGACACGAATACGATATAATATACACGATTCCGAAATCAAATTTGCAACCGCACGCAAAATTGTCAAAGGATTCGAATCATCGCCTTATCGGTCGGCATTTATTCTCTAAAAGGGCAAAAAGAAAAACTGAATTCCGTTTTTGCCGCCTTTACGTTTGCGTTTTAAGCAGACGACGTGACGTTCGCAGCAAAATCGCCCGCACCGAAAGACCGAAATCAAAATCTCGAAAGGGTCCCACACAATGACATACGATGCAAAAAGCGAAAAGCGAGAGATCTTGCCGATCTTTTTCGCCGTTGACGACAAATACGCCCCCTACCTTGCGGTGGCGATCCGATCGCTTGCGGAACATATATCCCCCGAATACGATTACAAGATCTACGTTTTAATAGATTCGCTGTCCGACCTGCACAGACAAAGACTTTCGCGTATGGCGGATATAAAGAGCAATCTTTCGATCGAATTCGTCAACGTCGCAAAACAACTCGACGCACTCAAAAGTATGCTGCTTTTGCGCGATTATTACACGCGGGCAACGTATTACAGATTTTTTATCCCCGAGCTCTTTCCGCAATATGATCGCGGCGTTTACCTTGACTGCGATATAATCCTGCAGACCGACGTCGCAAAACTCTGCCGCACGGACCTCGGTGACAACATCGTCGCCGCCGCCCCCGAAGAAGTTATGGCAAAATTCCGTTGCTTCGGCAGATACGTCGAAGTGCTTCTCGGTATGCCGTACGAAACGTATTTCAGCGCCGGAGTTATGCTTATGGATCTCGCGCAAATGCGCCGCCTGCGCATAGCGGACAGATTCGTCGAGCTTTTGAACTACAAAAAATTCCCCGTAACTCAGGATCAAGACTACCTCAACGTACTCTGCTACGGCAAGGTTCTCCTGCTCCCATCGACTTGGAACGTTACCGCTTTCGGCGACGTCAGCGAAACGGGCAACGAAAACCTAATCCATTTCAAGATCAACTGGAAGCCTTGGCATTACAGCGGAATAACTTTTGAAAATTATTTTTGGGATTACGCCTCTCGTACCGAGTACCTTGCGGATCTGAAAGACACGCTCGCAAATTTTTCAAAAGCGGATCGCGAAGAGGACGCGCGCCAATTCGACAGCCTTGTTAAGCTTGCGCTTGACGAGGTTGCTTCGGTAAAGGGCACGGATTATATCCCGCCGAAAGGACTTTTTTCATAATGAACGAACACGCAGAGCAATCGACGACAACCTCGGAGATATCCCCCGACCGCTTGGCGGTGCTTGCGAAGATAGCAGAATACGAGCGCCTCGGCAAATTCGACTGCGACGTGGAAGACGACCCACCGACGCGAGCGCTCCGTGCGGGCGAATGCGATTATATCGGCAAAAAGTTGTCCTCTAAGATCACCACCTACGTCGCGAACGTCGTTGCGAAACGTTATTTTGACAATCTTATCAAAAACGGCGACCTTGTTATCAAAGACGTGCGCGGCATCGAAAACTACCTATCCGTCGCCGACGGCGGCGCCGTTATAACCTGCAATCACTTTAACGCTTTCGATAACTATGCCGTTTACAAAGCGATAGAGCCGCATCTGGGGAAAAAAAGGCTATACAAGATCATACGCGAGGGTAACTACACCTCGTTTCCCGGGCTCTACGGCTACTTTTTCCGCCATTGCAACACCCTGCCGCTCGCCTCAAACCATTCCGTAATGAAAGAGATGATGACGGCGGTAAAGGAGCTGCTCTCCCGCGGCGAAAAAATACTTATATATCCCGAGCAGGGGATGTGGTGGAACTACCGCAAGCCCCGCCCGCTCAAAGCCGGAGCCTTTCACTTTGCCGTAAGCGCCTCAGTTCCGGTAGTTCCCTGCTTTATAACGATGGAGGACACGGATCGTATCGGCGGCGACGGCTTTCCGATACAGGCGTACACCGTTCACTTCGGCGCGCCCGTATTCCCCGCCGCAGAGCGTTCTTTGCGCGACAACACGCAAACGATGAGCGCCGCCGTATTTGAATTTATGAAAGCGACGTACGAAGACTTTTACAAAACGGAACTCAGATATTCAAACGACGAGGGAGCCGTGTAAGATGCTTGCTTACGTTATCATCATCTTAGCAACGAACGTGTTGAGCGTTGCGGCAAACGCGATCTTTACCTCGGCAACGCCGTCTCAGATCGCATACATCGCTTTTTGCTCCGTTTTCGGCACGATCGCCGTAATAGCGATCGACGGGGTCACCGCGTTTATCATACGGCGTTTGCCCGCAAAGCTTTTTAAAGCAAACGGTAAATTTTTCAAAGTTTCAAAGTGGGAACAAAAACTTTACCGAAAGCTGAAGATCAACTCTTGGAAAGACTACGTTCCCGAACTCGGCGGGTTTTCCGGGTTTCACAAAGACAAATTGCAAAGCACGAACGATATTAAATATCTCGAAAGATTTTTGCTCGAGTCAAACTACGGCGTTATAATCCACCTTGTAAACGCGCTGTGCGGCGGTCTTATCCTTTGCTTGCCTTTTTGCAAACGCCTCGGCATAGGGCTGCCCGTTATTATCGTAAATTTCGTTTTGTCTCTCCTGCCGATAGCGATACTGCGATACAACACGCAGCCTTTGCGCTATCTGCACGAGCGCTGTCTGCGCCGCGTGGCAAAAACCGAATCGCCCTGACCGCGCCGACGTTAAACGGCGGCGCCGCAAGCGCAGACGTTCGGCTCTCTGCCGCGACACGATCGCCTCGGATACGATTTTTGTATCCGAGGCATATTTTTTATTGACAAAACGGCGAGAACGTTTTATAATATAAATACCCCTCGGGGGTATATAAAAACGATTAAAACGGCATTTCGTCGCCTAAAGCGACAAATCGAATATGCAGAAACAGGGTAATACTATGGAAAAAGCCACCTTTTCCTTGCGCGACACCGAAGCGGATACCGCCGTCACGCACCAAAACCGCGGCGTTCCCGCGCGAGACGCCGCGGAAATATCGCCAAAAAGCGCGAATACAAGCACCTTTGGCAACTCTTGCGTTTGTGTCGACGCCGAGGTGCCGTGCGGCAGCGGCACCGCAGCGTCTTCGGGCAAAAAGACTTTGCGCTCCGACAGCGAAAAGAAAAAGTTGACAAATCGGCTCTCTCGCCTCGAGGGGCAGATACGCGGTATTCGCGGAATGATAGAAAAAGACGCCTACTGCAACGACGTCCTTATCCAATCCGCGGCGGCAAGCGCAGCTCTTGCGGCTTTCGAGCGCGAATTGCTCGGAGCGCACGTTAAGGGTTGCGTGGCGCGAGATCTTCGCAACGGGCACGACGAGGTGATCGACGAACTTCTCGAGACAATATCCAAACTTATGAAATAAAAGGGGGAGAAACAACGCAAATGAAGCACTATACGGTAAGCGGAATGAGTTGCGCGGCATGCTCCGCACGAGTTGAAAAAGCCGTTTCGGAACTCGACGGCGTGACCGCGTGCACCGTCAGCCTTTTGACAAATTCGATGGCGGTCGAGGGCAACGTCGAAAACGCCGAAGTAATAGCGGCGGTGGAAGCCGCGGGATACGGAGCCGCAGTAAAAAGCGGCGAACGTCAAACGGGGGCTCCCGCCGCCGGAGCGGACGACCCGTTAGCCGACAAAGAAACACCCGTTTTAAAACGCAGGCTCATCGCCTCGATAGTTTTCCTTTTGCCGCTTATGTACCTATCGATGGGTCACACTATGTGGGGGTGGCGTTTGCCCGTGCGGCTCGAGGCAAATCCCGCAGCCATAGGTCTGTCACAGCTTTTGCTGTGCATTGCCGTAATGGTTATAAACAAAAAGTTCTTCGTCAACGGCGCAAAGGGAATTCGACACCGCGCCCCGAATATGGACACGCTTGTCGCGCTCGGCTCCGCAGCGGCTTTCGTTTACAGCACGAGTATGCTTTTCGTACTGACCGACGCGCAAGCGCTCGGCAACACGTCTCTTGCAGAGCACTGCCTGCACGAATTCTATTTCGAGTCCGCGGCAATGATACTGACGCTCATCACCGTGGGCAAACTTCTCGAAGCAAGAGCAAAAGGCAAGACCACCGACGCATTGCGCGGACTTATAAAGCTATCCCCCGACAGCGCGACCGTTATTCGCAACGGCACGGAAATAAAGATCGCCGCCCGCGACGTCGTATGCGGTGATATATTCATCGTTCGCCCGGGCGAAACCATCCCCGTCGACGGGGTCGTAACCGACGGCGAAAGCGCAGTTAACGAAGCTGCGTTGACCGGAGAAAGCTTGCCCTCGGACAAAGCGACGGGAGATCGCGTATACGCCGCAACCGTCAACACTTCGGGATTCCTGAAATGTCGGGCGACAGACGTCGGCGAGGACACCACCCTCTCAAAAATAATCGCGCTCGTAAGCGACGCCGCGGCAACGAAAGCGCCGATCGCAAAGATCGCGGACAAGGTTTCCGGGATATTCGTTCCCGCGGTAATATCCGTTTCCGTATTGACCGTGATAGGCTGGCTTATCGCCGGAAGCGAGATCGGGCACGCCCTTGCGCGCGGCATATCCGTGCTCGTTATCTCGTGCCCGTGCGCACTCGGACTTGCAACCCCCGTCGCAGTTATGGTCGGCAACGGAAAGGGCGCAAAACAGGGAATATTGTTCAAAAGCGCCGCCTCGCTTGAGATTATGGGCAAAGTAGACACGATCGTTATGGACAAGACCGGAACGCTGACCGTAGGCGAGCCGTCTGTCACGGACGTAATATGCAACGGCGACACAACGCAAGCCGAACTTATCGGCATCGCCGCCTCGCTCGAGGCAAAAAGCGAGCATCCTCTGGCACGCGCCGTACTCGCACGCGCCGAGAGCGACGGCATCGCGCTTGACGAGGTCAAAAATTTCGCCTCCGTAACGGGTAACGGCTTGCGCGGCGTGATAGGCGGCTTCGAAGCAGTAGGAGGAAACGCAAAATACGTCTCGTCATTCGCCGAGATCCCGAGCGAATTTGCCTCTCACGCGGACGACCTCGCCGCGAACGGAAAAACTCCGTTGTTTTTTGCCCTCAAAGGTCGCCTTGTCGGAATGATAGCCGTTGCGGACGAACTGAAAAGCGACAGTGCCGACGCCGTTGCGGAACTTCGTGCGCTCGGGCTTCGCACCGTTATGCTTACCGGTGACAACGAAAAAACGGCGCGCTCCGTAGGTGCGCGCGCGGGCGTTGACGAGATAGTCGCGGGCGTTCTGCCGAACGAAAAAGCCGACTGTATTACGCGCCTTAAAGCAGAGGGAAAAGTCGCTATGGTCGGCGACGGAATAAACGACGCCCCCGCGTTGACCGTGGCGGACGTCGGAATAGCCATCGGCGCGGGCACGGATATCGCAATCGACGCGGCGGACGTAGTTCTTATGCACAGTCGTCTTTCGGATCTGCCCGCAACCGTGAGACTCAGCCACGCAACGCTTAGGATCATTCGAGAAAATCTGTTTTGGGCGTTTATATACAACGCCGTCGGGATTCCGCTTGCTATGGGTATATTCACCTCCGCCCTCGGTTGGGAACTGAACCCTATGTTCGGCGCCGCGGCGATGAGTCTTTCGAGTTTTTGCGTGGTATCAAACGCGTTGCGGTTGAATTTTGTTAAAATTAACGGCAAAAAAGCAAGCAAAAAGCCCGAAAACTCTGCCAAACCTCTCGAAAATCAAGAAAAAAACGACGGCGCAAAGATTTGCGACGGCACAAAATGCAAAAACGAAAAAGAGCGCGACGAGGCGAACGACTCGCCGCTCGCCTCGTCGGCAAGCGCCCCCGATGCGACCGACACCGCAGACGGTAAACGACTTGACACGTCGAATAATAATAACAAGGAGATAAAAACGATGAAAAAAACACTTTACGTTGAGGGTATGATGTGCTCGCATTGCGAGGGACACGTAAAAAAAGCTCTTGAGGCAATAAGCGGAGTTTCCGCCGCCGAGGCAAGCCACGTAAGCGGAACCGCCGAAGTAACGCTTACATCGAACGTTGACGACGCCTCGCTCCGCGCAGCTGTGGAAAACGCGGGATACACCGTTACCGACGTAAAATAACGGCGAATATAACGAAAAGCAACTCGGGGAGCCTTGGGCTCCCCGAGTTGCTTTTTATATATTTACATATTGACTACAACGACGTGATCTTTGCCGTCGCCCGCAAGCTTTACGCGTGCGCCGCTCGCTTGCCCGTCAACGGTCACGGATGAAACGCCCGATTGCTTTTTGTCGGGATTGTTGATAACGATACGATACGTATCTCCGCGGAATTTGCGCGTAAGCTCAACGCCGTCCCACTCGGAGGGAATGCACGGAGCAAGGGTAAACCCGTCGTATTCCGGATGGAATCCGAGCATATACTGCACGACTGCACGGAACATCCAACCCGCGGTACCCGTTACCCACGCAAAGAGCGTTTTGCCCTTTTGGGGGTTATCGGGACCGAAATACATATTCGTCAAAGCATACGGCTCGCAACCGGAATGTGCGGACGGATTGGTCTCGCTGTTGGGCATTATTTTAAGGATCGTGCGATAAGCCTCGTCTCCTCTTCCGAGCAGGCAGTCGGCAACGACCTTGAACGTGCCGCCGTGGCAATACGGCGTACCGTTCTCCCAAATGCCGGGGATAAAGCTCGTAAGTCTGCCTATGCGATTGTTAAACTTGGTGTAAGTGGGGTAAAGCGTCAGCGGACCGTAATCGCTGTCGAGATACTTATCTACGGAGGCTATGCATTTCTCCGCTCTCTCGCCCTCTGCGACCTCTGCGAGGATCGCCCAAGTTTGCGAGTTGAGATATATACGCCCCTCTTCTTCTTCGTGGCTGCCGACCTTTTCGTTATAGTCGTTTATAGCGGCGAGATACCACTCTCCGTCCCAAGCCTCTTTGTTGACCGCCGCAATCATCTTTTCGCGGCGCGCAAGCATCTCGTCTCTGACGGCAACGTCTCCGAGCAAGGATTCCGCTATCTCTGCGGCGTTCTTAAGCGCGTAGCAAAGTGCGATAGACGTCCAAACCGACTCGCCTTTGCCTTTAAGTCCGGTCATATTAAGGGAGTCGTTCCAGTCTCCGTCGCGCGAGTGAACGAGACCGTGCTCGCCGATATCGTCGGAAGCGAAACGCATAGCGGTCAGGATATGACCCCAAACGGTATCCTCGCCCTCGTCAAGATATTTTACGGGGTGATTTAGGAAGTCGACGTCTCCGGTCTCCTTGATATACGCGTTAACGGTAGGCGTAACCCAAGTGGGTCCGTCGGAATACACGTGGTGGTCGAGAGGGAGCCACCCGCGAACGCAACGCCCGTCGGAGTACATATAAGTCAGCGTTTCGAGTATCTTTTCCTTGGCAAGTGCGGGGTTAAACGAAGCGACTGCCCACGCGTCCTGAAGCTGGTCGCGGAATCCCTTGCCGGTATCGCGTCCGACCTCGGCGCAAAGCTGAACCTGCTGCTTGAGCCAATAATTCGTCAGGCAGTTAATCTTTTCGTTGGGGGTGGAAACGTAGATCCCCGAGGATACCTCCTGCTTGAGAGCGAGGAGTGCGCGATAATCCTCCTCTATCTTGCCCTCGGCAAAGAGTTTTTGACAAATATCCGCGGCAATGCTCATCTCCGAAGCGTCGCCTATCAAAACGTAAAGGCTGACGCTCTCTCCCGCCGCAAGCTCGACGTCGTGCTGAAGCGCACCGCACATCTGCTCGCAAGCAGAGAAATTGTTTGCCAATTTGTCAAGCGCGATCGCCTCGGGCGCAACGATAGAACCGTACACTCCGAGGAAGCCTTTGCGCGAAGTTTCAAACGCCGTCGGCTTAACGCTCGAAGCGATGAATCCGTTAAACCACTCGTGCGGACGCTCCATAGCCTTGTTGAAACACATAACGAGGTTATGCTCCTCGTCGTACTCGGCGTGAACGTAAGAGTTGTAGTCGCTGTATCTCTGGTATCCGACGAGCTCGAAATCGACAAACGAATAAAGCGAAACGCTTTTTCCCTCGGTTGTCTTGTTCTCGAGAGTGATCTTCCAGATCTCGCAGGGGTCGCAGTCGTTTACGTATACTCTTGCCGTCGCGGCAACGCC
Organism: uncultured Ruminococcus sp.; assembly: GCA_964579135.1. Lineage (GTDB taxonomy): Bacteria > Bacillota > Clostridia > Oscillospirales > CAG-272 > CAG-390. Next base: position 46,643 of record CAZOFD010000010.1, read on the forward strand.
CTCGCACTCGCCGTGGATCTCGCTGTATCCGAGACCGTGCGTGCAATAATAATTTTCTATCGGGGTAAGAGTGGGATAAAGTCCCGGGTTAAAGACAGTACCGGTCGCCTTGTTCTTTACGTAAAAATATCTGTTTCCGTCGCGAATAACGGAGCATCTGCCCTTTCCGTCGGGGTCGATATACGCCAATGCGCGTTGACCGTAAGCGCCGACGCCGCCGCCGTTTTGATTAACGCCGGAGAGCACGCGAGCATTCCAAATATAGTTGAGTTGGGGACGGGGAGTACGGGGATTCGTGATCCTAAACTCCTTTTCCGCCACAAAATTTCCGTATGAATTCATTTTTGCCTTTCGGTCCGACCTACCTTGGGCGGACGCGCTTCCTTTCGTAATAAGTGATATACTTCCGTCAACGCCGCACGATTTGCGGCGCACGGAACGCAAATCGTGAAAAATTATTTTTTTCTTTCGACAACTCTGCCGACGAGATAGTCCTCATACTGCTTGTTTTGTATGAGATTCGGGTTGGTCATCGGATTCTCGAGCATACCGACGCCGCCTTCCTCGGCAACGATCAAAAGCGAATTTTTCGTCGTTTTGAGGAAGTTGACGCGCGGACTTCTTACGATAGAGTTAAATTGCCCGTTAGAGCGGAAACCGCAACATTCGCCGCCCTTGTCGGTGTACCACATAACGTAGGAGTCGTTATAGATATTGTTGCAACTGCCCTCGAGGGAGAAGCCGGTGCAAAACTGGTCGCTGTAACAGTTGTCGTAGAAGTTATCGTTCTTTTGGTCTACGAATCCGACGCTGGTAAGATAATTATCTATGCTTGCAAGTTCCTTTTCGAATATATAAAGCGGGTGCAGATTGCGCAAAAGGTTGCCGCCGCTGAGAAGCACGATGCCCTTGTGCACGCTTGCTATACGCATATTCGTAAGCGTGTTGTCATGCCCGTCGACAAGCACGCCGATCGAATCGAGGGACGCGCAACCGACGATATTTACGTCGCGTACGTCCGCATCCGAAGAGCGGTTATTCGCACCCCATTTGATGTGGATGCCGACTACCGTGTTTTTGATGGAGACTTCGCGGATAGCGGTCTCTCTGCCGCTGTCGATGGATATACCGTTCGCCTTTCCCTTGCCGTCGATTATACCGCCGCGGAAGTAATAGTTGCTGCCGGGAATACCGATCTCGTTAAAAGGCTCCGCCGCGCCGAGACGAACGAGCGCCTCTTTTTCGCTCCAATCATCGGTTGCACGCAGCACCGCATAGCAGGAAAGCTCAAGCGAAACGCTATGTACGGGGTTGGCGGGAGTCATTATCGGCTTTGAGAGCAGATACTCTCCGTCGGGGAAATAGATGGTTCTGTTGGGATTTTCGTTTATAACCTTTTGAATTGCGTCCGACACGTCCACCCCGGAATTTGCGGGAACGTAGTCGGTTATGATAAGGTAACCCATAGCTCTTGCTTCTGTCATTTCGATCTCTCCTTATAAAAACAGATTATTTGCAAAAAATAAATTATTTGACTTGTGCGGAAGAATATCTCGTTGTATAAACAACGCCCTGCCCCGGCGAAAGCAACTTGTATCCGTCCTCGATATTAAGGCCGTTTACCTTGCCCGCCTGCGGCTCGACGCACAGGAAGCCCGATTCGCCCCTGCCGTTATACATAATCCAATAATCGAAATTATCGGACACCTCGTACAAAACGTCGCCTATGCGCGCAACGTTGCCCGCCGACTCGTAATATCCGACGATCTCCAAGCCCTTTGACGGGGAACCGGTCAAATATCTTCGCTCTTGCTCGGTAAGGTCCAAGTATCTTCCCGTAGGTATATCGATCGCGTCGTGCTCCTGACGCTTTGATATGGGAAGCGAAAATGATTCCGGCTCGACGAAAGTCGAATGCAGGCAAAAAGTATACGGCATATTGCCGCTGCCGGTGTTAACTATCTCGTATTTTTGCGAGAAGCCCTCGTCGTCAACGGAGTAGGTAACCGTCATATCGAAATCAAACGGATATACCGCACCCGTATTCGAAAACTTCAGCGTTACCGACGTATCGCTTTGACTTACTATCGCAAAAGGTTGACGGTGAACGGTGCCGTGCAGATGAGAATTCGTGCGCGGCTCGGTTATCGGCAACGAATATTCGACGCCCTCGAAAGAAAACTTGCCGCGATAGATCCTGTTTGCCGGCAACAGTATCGGCGAACCCTGGAGATACGGGTCGGCGGCAAGTTGCGCTTCGTCCTCGAGCGGTCGAAAAACGTCCTTGCCGCAATGACGGAAAAATATCGCGTTTCCGCCCAAACGAGCGCAAACGCCGACCTCCCAGTCGCCTTTTTTTATCACTACGGTATCTTTGATATTCATAAAAGATCTCCTTGATATTTATATTTGAATTATACAATAAACCGCCGTGTTTTGTCAATAGAAATCGGCGAAAGCGGCAAAATACAAAAGCAGGCGCGCCTTTGGCGCGCCTGCTTTATATGCCCGTACGCTCGATCAAAGCAAGTGGATAACTCCGCCCTCGAGGTAATCCTCGTACGTTTTGTCGGTGGCGTATTTATCTTTCATTATGGGGTGTGAAATTATACCCGCACCGCCTTTGTTCGCAACGGTAATATAAGAATTTTCGGGTTTGGACGAGCAAAATTCGACTTTGCAACCGCTCATAAGCGAATTGAATTTGTCAACTGCGTGGAACCCGCGGTGCAACCTTACGTCGTTGTTATACCAGAAGCAGTAGCAGTTGATATAATTGCTGACGGTTTTCGCCTCCATACGGAAGCCGGTGGCAAACTGATCGCTGTAACAAGTATCGTACCAGTTTCCGCTCGCGTGATCCCAAAAACCTACGCTGTCGTCGTATTTGCCCTCAAGTTCGGGGGTAAAGATGTAAAGCGGGTGTATACATCTGAAAAAGTTTCCGCCGAAATGTACCTCAACGCCGACGTAAACGGAAGCGATACGCATATTCGTAAAGGTGTTGTCCGCGCCCTCGACTATAACTCCGACCGAATCCTTCTTGCCCGTGCCGACGATATTAACGTCGCGCACGTCTGCGTCGGACGAGCAGTTGTTTGCGCCGTACTTAATGCGTATACCGACCTTTACGTGCTTCAAAGAAACGTTGCTTATCCGCGTCTCTCTGCCGCTGTCGATCGAGATTCCGCTTGCTTTGCCGTTACCGTCGACGATACCGCCGTTTATACCGTAGTTGCTGCCGTTCGTATCGATGTCGTTAAAAGGCTCCGCCGCGCCGAACATTATCATCGCGTCGTCGCTCTGCCAATCGTCGCAAGCCTTGATCACCGCATAATTGGCAAGCTCGAGATGCACCGAACGTACGGGATTTGCCGACGTTTTGAGCGGCTGCGAAATAAGATACTCTCCGTCGGGAAAATAAAGCGTTTTGTTCGGGTTTTCGTTTATGAGTTTTTGCAGTTCCGCCGCAACGTCACAGCACGAATTTGCCTTAACGTAATCGGTAACCACAACGCACCCCGAGTTTCTTATATCCATATTTTTCTCCGTTCCGCCGCCAATCGCGGCATAAATGATTTTATTCTCACGCGCCGCAAAACGGCGGCGCAAACGCACTTATTGTGCGTTCTCTCCCATTTGCGGGACCGTGCGCTCGGCATTACCCCAAGTTTCGAGATCGGTAATGACGATATTCGTTTCTCTTGCGACAAGATCGGTCTTGCCCTCTTCGAAAAACTTTTTGTTTATCTCAAGCGACGACACGTAAGCCTTTTCGGGGTTGTCGTAATGTCTCGAGGAAACTGGCCACAAAATAATGCTTGCGTTGTTCAGCGCATACACGCTTTGCGGCTCCGTATTGTCGTAACCGTGGTGAGTTACCTGAAGAACGTCGCTGTCGAGCTCCTTGCCGTATGCCGCGGAAAGGTAACGGTTTTGATTCCCCTCGGAATCGGCAAGCAAAAGGAGCGTTTTGCCGGCAAACCAAACCTTTGTAACGACGCTCGAGTTGTTGTGCGATTGGAGCGACTCGGGCAAAACGATATCCTGAGAGCCGAGCACTGTCGTATCGAGATCTGCAAAACGGAATTTTTGCCCGGGGTGCGCCTTAACGACACTCTCGGGTTTCCATCTTTCTATCGAATCGCTCATCCAACTAAGGCGTTTCGCCTGAACGGGACCCGCCGCTATCATCCAATCATCCGAGGGCTGGTTGTATATGACCTGCTTTACCGTAATATGCGCGCGGCACTCCTCGCATTCCGACATATCCATAAACGCACCCATATGGTCGTTGTGAATATGCGTAAGAAGCCAGCCCGAAATAACGATATTATCGGGATCGTCGGCAAGTTCTCTGAGCGTTTGATACATCCATCTCCAAACACCGCGCCCTTCGGATCCCTCGTCGGAAATACCGCCGTCCACAACGTAAAAAGTACCGTCTGCGAGCTTAAATACAAAGCCCATACCGCCGGGATAGCCCGTTTGCCCGTTTCCGATCATCGTAAAAGAACGCGACGTGCACGCGTTGCCCTGCGTTTTTTCATCGTACGTCGGGAGAGCAAACTTTTCACGACTGTCGACCGCAGTCCTTATCTCTCGGCGACACGGAAAAAACATAACGTTTACGATTGACTTGTTTGAAACACAGGTGGCGAATCTGTTTTCGCCGATCGCATTCGTCGCGTGGCAGGCAAAACCCGCCTCACCGAGTTCAGTCACGTACTTTTCGAATACGTCGAGCGTTGCGCCCGAGGTAAGGCAGAGCACGCACCCATCGCCAGCATCAAACAACTCCGCCTGCCCCTCGCCGACGCGGCATACCGGCACGAATTCGCCGGCAAACTCGATTGCATTTTCTTTTGTGGTATTCATAATCTTGCTCCTTTATCTCCGTATTATCCGAGCCTCCAAAAGGCTTTTGGACTTGATTTTCGCTTTCGTTTTTGCCGCCTCGGGCGTATTTCAAAAACTTCGGCGCGGCGACACCCCTTAGGTGCCGCCGCGCCGAGATGACGGGAGCGCACGTGCGCCGCCGTTCGGTTCTATACCTTTTTTATACTTTGGGCTCCCATCTCGGCTCAGCTACCCAGGTATCAAAGTTCTTTATCGTGATATTGCTCTCGCGTGCAACGAGGTTGGTCTTGTTGCTTTGGAAGAATTTTTTGTTTATATTGAGAGCGGAAACGTTTGCTTTGCCCGCCGTATCGTAGTCGTGCGTACTTACGGGCCAAAGGATCAGCGTCGCATTGTTTATACCGTAGATGTTTTCGGGCGAGGTGTTGTTGTAACCGTGGTGCGCAACCTGAATAACGTCGGTGTCGAGTTCCTTGCCGTAGATGCTGTAAAGCGCACGGTTTTGGTTGCCCTCGGAGTCGGCGAGGAAGAGCATACTCTTGCCTTGGAAGTTAACCTTGGTTACGACGCTCGAGTTGTTATGCGATTTGATGGACTCGGGCAAAACGATATCCTGACCGCCGAGCACGGTAATCGTGATATCCGCATAAGTGAACTGCTGACCGGGGTGCGCCTTAACGACGCTTTCGGGCTGCCAACGTGCGATAGAGTTCGACATCCAGTTTATTCGGTGCTTGATACCCGCCGTGATCATCCATTCGTCGGTGGGCTGGCTGTATATAACCTGCTTTACGGTGATATGGTTACGGCACGTGACCTGCTCGGACATATCCATAAACGCGCCGAGGTGGTCGTTGTGGATATGGGTAATGAGCCAGCCGGATATTACCATATTGTCGGGGTCGTCGGCAAGCTCTCTGAGCGTTTGGTACATCCACTTCCAAATACCTTTGTTGCTGCTACCCTCGTTCGAGATACCGCCGTCGATTATAAAGAACGAGCCGTCGGAAAGCTTAAAGATAAAGCCCATACCTCCGGGGTAACCGGTCTGACCGTTGGATACCATAGTAAACGAGGGCTTGGAGGTCGCCTCGTACACGTTGTCTTCCGCAAGTGCGGGAAGATCGAACTTTTCGCGGCTGTCTACCGTTATTCTCATTTCCGCATTGGCTGCGAAATACATAAGATTGACTATCTGATCTTTGGTAACGTAGGTGTAATATTTGTTTTCGCCGATAACGTTTTCGGTATAATAAGTAAAGCCCGAGGTCTTATACGTCTTTACGTATTTTTCGAACTTTTCACGGCTGACCTTGTTGACCGTTTTCAAAACGGAGCCGTCGCCGATCTCTATGCTCTGCTCGAACTCTTTACCGTTGTAAAGGGGAAGATCCAAAGCGCCGCTGAGCTTCGTCTCGTCGAACGAGGGTACGTCGCTTGCCGAGAGAGTGATATTCCAGCTCGAGTCGATAACGAGCTCGCCGTTCGAAACCTTTTGCGATACGAGCTGAACGACCGTCTCTACGAGTTTCGCCGCAGCTCTGGGCGTTTTGTAAGCGAGAACGTACTTGTTGCCGACGATCTTCGCCATCGCAACCGCATCGCCGAGCTCGTCGTAGACCTTCTTGGACTCGTCGAGGCCGGACTCGCCCAAAACGATAGCGGGAGCGGCGGTATCGACCTTCAAAACGTCGTTATATATCGTCGGGATCTTGCCTACGGCAGATTCTATTGCCGCTCTGACGTCTATATAATACGCGACTTCTGTTTTATTCGCGACGACGGAAGCGAAAATCTCGCCGTTTTGAAATACGGGTATAAAATCCGGATCGGTACCGTTTCCGGTTGTTTCTTCGCCGGTCGTGTTTGCCGGAGCGCAGGCGACAAATACCGGCGCAAGTATGATCAACGCAAGCGCCAAAGCCAAGGCTTTGATCTTTTTCATTGTTTTCCTCCGTTGGTTTGATTTTTAATAATATTTCTTCGTCGTTGCCGCAAAAAACGCCGCAACAAATTTCGAACGCTGTAAAAAACGGGCGCCGATCATAATGCGAACATTGCAAAATCGGTGCCCGTTTGTGGTGCCGGTGGCCGGACTCGAACCGGCACGCTGTCGCCAGCGGTGGATTTTGAG